>NZ_JAFNMG010000002.1:0-641774 GCF_026537405.1 Apibacter sp. B3919
AGTTAAGCCTACTTGCGCTGATGGTACTGCAAACGCGGGAGAGTAGGTAGCCGCCGGTTTTTTAAAAAAGAAAGCTTTGTATAGGATTATACAAGGCTTTTTTTGTTTTGTTTTGGAGTGGTTTTTTTGGTTGGTGGAATTTTAAAGTTATAGACTTTTAATTTAGCTAAACTCATAAGCTAACTCTCATAATTTTATATCAGACCTTTTAATATCTATGATGATATTTACTATACATATTCTTTGAGGTTATTAAAAGCAATCTCAATCCCGATAAGGACTTTCTTATTTAAAATTAGTAAATCTAAATAGTTTTTGAAATCATATAATTTGAAGAAATAGGTTTTATTGATTTTTATTTCTTTAGTAACTCTTTTTTGATAGGTTTTTTAGCTAAGAGAATTCAAATTTCATAATATAATAACTACTAAAAAGTAATTATATGATGAATTAAAAAATTAATAATAAATTAAACTAATTAGAAAATTATTTTACATGATAGTTTGTAGTAAATATTTATACCAATTAGTTTAAAAAATCCATAAAAATATATGCCTTTATATTTATTGTTAGTAATAATAGCTTAAAATTATTTCATTATTAAGTAAAAAAAAATTTAGATAATAAAATAAATATGCTTTATTTTTTATTCATAAATTATATTATTTTTGAGATTATTGCTTATACTTCTATTTGATTTTAGGAATTTTTAGTATTTTTGATAGTAAAAAATCAATTAAAAAAATTAAATAATTGATTTTTAAGCATTTATGAATTTAAAACGATTAATACTACTAACAGTGATAATAATATGAATGACAATATCCAAAAAAATAAAGAACTTACTCTAGAAGAAATTCATAATTTTCGCGGAAAATATCCAAAACAGCTAATATATCTATTTTTGATTGAAATGTGGGAACGTTTCTGCTTCTATGGTATGAGAGGAGTTCTTACAATTTTTATGGTGGGTCAATTAGGAGTTACTGATAAAGATTCTAACCTTAAATATGGAGCGATACAAGCATTTATTTACGCTTTTACTTTTATTGGGGGCATTTTGGCAGATAAAATATTAGGATTTAAAAAATCTCTTTTCATTGGAGGTTTAACCATGGTTTTAGGTAATTTAATTATCGCTTATTCTCCACATGATTTTTTTTATTTTGGAATAACATTATCAATAATTGGAACAGGATTTTTTAAGCCTAACATTTCCACTATGGTTGGAGATTTATACAGTGAAAAAGATCCACGAAGAGATGCAGGATTTGGATTGTTTTATTCAGGTATAAATTTAGGAGCCTTATTTGGTGGTGTTTTATGTGTTTATTTGGGAAAATATCATTCCTGGAATTTATGTTTTTTAGCCGCAGCTATAGTAATGCTAATAGGTATTTTAATCTTCTTAGCAACCAAAAAATATTTAGGACCTATTGGTGACTCACCATTGATAGATATGAAACCTTCAACCAGGAGAACCCGAGAGACGTTTGTGTACTTAGGAGTTTTATTATGCATACCTGTTATTTATGCCATGATACATAATACTCGATACACGGATTATTTTATGTATACCATTGGTCCGTTGGCAATAGCTTTGTTTATTATAGAACTTATTAAAATAAAAAGCGCACAAATAAGAAAAAAACTTGTTGCTGCGATGATTTTAATTATTTTTTCAATACTATTTTTTGCATTTTTTGAACAAAGTGGAGGAGCTTTGGCTATTTTTGCCGAAGGAAACCTAAGTCATAAATTACTGTTTTTTAATATTGACCCCAATATTGTAAATAATAGCTCCAATGCTTTATTTGTAATAATCTTAAGTCCTTTATTTGGATTATTATGGCTATGGTTGGCAAAAATAAAATTAGAACCCAATACGGTAATAAAATTTGGATTGGGATTCTTATTTCTTTCCGGCTCTTTTTATATTTTATATAGTACAAGATATTTTGCTGACTCGAACGGAATGACATCTTTAAATATCTTTACAATAGCCTATTTGGTTATGACGTTCGCAGAACTTTGTTTATCTCCGGTAGGCTTATCTATAGTTACCAAATTATCTCCCAAAAATTTGTCAGGAATGATGATGGGAATGTGGTTCTTAGCCAGTTCTTATGCGCAATATGTAGCAGGTCTTTTAGGGGCAGAAATGTCTTCTCCGGATGAAAATGCATCTTTAGTAACTAAATTATATTCATATACTACAGGATTCGGACAATTGGCCAATTATGCATTAATTACCGGTATTGCTTTAATTCTATTTTCTCCTTTGATAAGGAAATTAATGCAAGAAGTTAAATAATAATAATAAGTAAAACTAAGTATAAATTATATTATGACAGAAACTCAAGTTAAAAAAGGGCATCCTAAAGGGTTATACCTACTGTTTTTAACAGAAATGTGGGAACGATTTTCGTATTATGGGATGAGAGGAATTTTAATACTATATCTTACAAAATCTTATTTAGAAGGAGGTTTAGGTATAGATGCTCAAACAGCCAGCTTAATATATGGTTTCTTTACGGGGTTTGTTTATTTTACTCCATTAATTGGAGGTTGGTTGGCAGATAAATATTTAGGACAAAGACATTCCATTACAATAGGGGGAATTATAATGATGTGTGGGCAACTGGCATTATTTTCATTAAATACCCAAAGTGGACTGTATGTAGGGTTATTCCTTCTAATTATAGGAAATGGATTTTTTAAACCCAATATATCAACTTTGGTAGGTGGTTTATATGCAGATGGCGATCCTAAAAGAGACTCAGCATTCTCTATTTTTTATATGGGCATAAATTTAGGAGCATTGATTGCTCCCATTATTGTAGGAATATTAACCGATGATATTTTCTCTACAAGAGATGCCGCAGGAAAAATAATATCATATGGGTATAAATATGGTTTCCTTGCAGCTGCAGTCGGAATGTTTTTTGGACAAATTACCTATAATACGTTGGCGAAAAAATATTTAGGAGATCTAGGGTTAAAACCTCAAGGAAAAGTCACCAAAAACGATACAAATAGTGATGTAAATCCAAACGTTCCACTAACTAAAAATGAAAAACAAAGAGTTGCTGTTATATTTATTTATTTCTTTTTTGCTATTTTCTTTTTTGCAGGATTTGAGCAAGCCGGTTCATCTTTATCATTGTATACAGATAAATTTATCGACAGAAATGTAAATTTGCCTTTTATTGGAGAATATAATATACCCACTTCTTTATTTCAATCGGTAAATCCATTTTTTATAGTAGTTTTAGCTCCGATCTTTGCGTATTTTTGGAATAGTAAATTAGGACAAAAACTAACGACTCCGTTAAAAATGGGATTAGGAATGATAATTTTAGGGGTTGGATTTTTCTTTATGTTAGGAGCAGTTGCGGAACGAGGGGGCGATATAGCCGATGTTACCATTAAAGCGAGTATATGGTGGTTAATTTTAACGTATCTTGTTCATACCATAGGGGAATTATGTTTGTCGCCTGTTGGACTTTCCGTAGTAACAAAATTAGCACCTCCTAAATTAGCATCTCTATTAATGGGAGTATGGCTAATGGCATCCTTTATTGCAAATATAGTAGGAGGCTTTTTAGCTTCTACAGTCGAAACTTTAGGAGCAGGTAAAATATTTTTATATATTTCATTATTTGTAATCATTTGTGGAGTATTAATGATCGCATTAAATAAAGTACTAGTAAAAATGATGCATGGAGTAAGATAAGATTAAAAATAATTAAAAAGTTATATCACTAAAGCATATTCTTTATTTAAATTAGTATAAATGAATATGCTTTAGTTGTTTATGGAATGTTTATTAAATCATTAGATATAATTCATATAAAAATAAATTCATGAAAATAAAATGAATGTACCTATACAAACTTTTCAATTTCCGGGCTTACAAACAGATCAAGTTCTTCATATAAAGAGAGAAGATCTGATTCATCCCGTCATTTCAGGAAATAAATTTTGGAAATTAAAATATAATATTCAAAAAGCTAAAGAATTAGGAAAGAAAATATTGGTAACTTTCGGCGGAGCAATGTCTAACCATATTGTAGCCTGTGCGGCAGCAGCTAATGAAAATGGTTTCCAATCTATAGGTATAATTCGAGGAGAAGAAATTGTTGATAAATGGAAAGATAATTTAACTCTAACAGAAGCTTCCACTTATGGCATGGAATTTATTTTTGTACCCAGGCATGAATATAGATTAAAAGAACAGTCGAGTTATATACAAAATATACTTAATACCATTCCTAATCATTATTTAGTACCTGAGGGCGGAACAAATTCATTGGCTGTAAAAGGAGCAGCAGAAATACTATCAGAAAAAACCTCTTCTTATGACATAATTACTTCTGCAATGGGTACCGGAGGAACTGTTTCGGGATTATCTGTAGGAGCATTTCCTCACCAACAAGTAATCGGATTTCCGGTATTAAAAAACGCTCATTTTTTAGTTAAAGAATTATTAAAACATACTAGCAAAGAAAATTTTATAGTAAATTTGGAGTACCACTTTGGAGGATACGCTAAAATTACGAATGAATTAATCGATTTTATTAACGAATTTTATTATCTCAATCATATTCCCCTTGATCCCATATATACAGGAAAAATGATGTTCGGATTAAGAGACATGATAAAAAAGGGGCAAATCCATAAGGACAAAAAAATTTTAGCAATACACACAGGAGGTTTACAAGGGATTAAAGAAATGAATAAGTACTTAAAGAAGAAAAATAAACCTATAATTGTAACATGAAAAAATTTGGAATATTTCTAATAGCGATAGTTTTAGGAAATTTCATTCTGGCTCAAGAATCTGTAAAAAAAGATGAATTATACATTCAAACCTATGCTAAAGTTGCAGTAGAGGAAATGGAAATGTATCAAATTCCTGCAAGTATTACCTTAGCACAAGGAATTTTAGAAACAGGTAACGGGCAGAGTATTTTAGCACAGGTAGGAAATAATCATTTTGGCATTAAATGTAAAAATGATTGGACCGGAGGGAGAATGTATCATGATGATGATGCCAGAGGAGAATGTTTTAGAAAATATACCTCTGCAAAAGAATCTTACAGAGACCATTCTTTATTTTTAGCAGAAAGACCCTATTATAAAAAACTGTTTCAATTAGATAGAAAAGATTATAAAGCATGGGCACATGGTTTAAGAAAAGCAGGGTATGCTACTAATCCTAAGTACGCATATATGTTAATCAATTTAATTGAAAGATATAAATTATACCAGTTTGATTCTTTAACCTCTGATAATGTAGATAAAAAGTTAGCAGAGTTATATCCGGATACATATAAATCCAATAATAGTATTGAAAAGGTAGATGAATCATCAATTTTGTTGGCAGATGCTAATACAAAAACAGTAAAAATTGATGTTCCCAAAAAAACAACTCCTGTTAAAGTAACGGCTAAAAAAGTAGAAAATGTAAAGAAAATAGCAGCCGTTAAGACCAATAATTTTGAATTCCCTAGCTCTAGAATTAGAATTCATCCCAATGGGAAAGTAAGATATATTATATTAAGGAAAGGAGATACGTTGGAAGATATTTCAAAAGCCTATCACATCTCATTAAATCAATTAAAATCTTATAATGATTTACTCTTTCAGGATAGTTTAGTAATTAACCAAAAAATCTTTTTAGATCCAAAAAAGAAAAAAGGAATCAACAAAGAACATATTGTAAAGGAAGGTGAGAAGATGTACGATATAGCCCAAGAAAATGGTATTTCCTTAATTGAATTATACAAACGAAATTTGATGTTTCCGGGAGATGAGCCTAAACAAGGAGATAGAATTTTACTAAAAGGGAGAAAAAGTTAAAATAGAGTTGTTAGATGTTATTTATAAGAAGTAAGGCTTTATTTCAAGAGGCACAACAATATATACCCGGAGGGGTAAATTCGCCCGTTAGAGCATTTAAATCTGTCGGAGGAGTTCCGGTTTTTATGAAATCGGCAAAAGGTGCATATCTTACAGATGAAGACGGAAACACATATATAGATTATATAAACTCATGGGGTCCCATGATTCTAGGTCATAATCATCCCCAAGTAGTAGAAGCAGTAATAGAGCAAATGAAAAATGGGTTTTCATTTGGAACTCCTACGGAATTAGAAACAGAAATTGCTAAATTGATTACCTCTTCTGTGCCTTCTATTGATAAAATAAGAATGGTTAATTCAGGTACGGAAGCCTGTATGTCTGCGATCCGATTAGCAAGAGGTTTTACATCAAAAAATAAATTTATTAAGTTTGAAGGGTGCTATCATGGACATTCCGACTCCTTTCTTATAAAAGCCGGAAGTGGTGCTGTTACCTTTGGAAATCCTAATAGTCCGGGGGTAACGGAAGGAACTGCAAAGGATACTTTGTTGGCTAAATATAACGATATCGAATCTGTAAAATCTGTTTTCGAAAAGAATAAGGGCGAGATTGCAGCAGTTATACTTGAACCTATAGCAGGTAATATGGGATGTATACCTCCTAAAGGAGATTTTCTTGTTAAGTTAAAGCAACTATGTGAAGAAAATCAGTCATTACTGATTTTTGACGAAGTCATGACAGGTTTTCGAGCAAAGATGGGGGGAGCTCAAGAGTTTTTTAACATTCAGGCAGATATAGTAACTTATGGTAAAATTATTGGAGGTGGAATGCCCGTCGGAGCATTTGCCGCTCGAAAGGAAATAATGGATTGTTTATCTCCGGTTGGTAAGGTTTACCAAGCGGGTACTTTATCCGGAAATCCAATTGCTATGAGGGCCGGATATACAACCTTATCCATACTGAAAAATGATTTAGATATTTTCCATAGAATTACACAAACTACAGAAATCCTATCCGATGAATTAAGAACTATTTTTAAAAACGCCGGTATACCCGTATATATTAACCAATGTTCATCGATGATGACCGTATTTTTTGGTATATCAGAAGTTTCAAACTTTGATGATGCAACAAAAGCTGATCATGAAATGTTTAACAAATATTTTCATTATCTACTAAACCACGGAATATATTTGCCGCCTTCAGGTTATGAAACATGGTTTATTTCTGATTGTATAAAAGATATTGAAATTGAAAAAACATTAGATTATACAAAAAAATTTATATCCTCACTTTGATTGGAAAATAATAAATTACTTAGTATAGTATATTTTCTTTTTATATAGAAGAAATGGCAAATTAAAATTCGAAACTTTCAATTAGCTCTAATTCAGTTTTAAAAGGCAAGACTCGAGTTCCAAACTTATGAAATAATAATTGAGCAAATCGATCGGAATGGTTTTTATAAAAGTCTTCTAAAACTTTTTTGTTAGCGGCATAATATTGGAGGGAATAGGTACATCCTGATTCATCCGGATGAGAAATAACTTTTGAAAATATAACCTTAGTAAATATTTGAATTTCATACATTTCAGGGATTAAAGTATTTTTAACCCAATCGATCCATTCCTTTTCTAAAGGATATTCAACGTGAAAACTTTCTGAATATATAATCATTTCATTAAAATATTAATTAATAGCATAATCCACTGAGTACCCGAACATACCCTTTTCTTTAATCATATCGGCAACTTCATTGGGCATATTAATTTCCCAACCGTTTTTACCGGAAGCAATCTGAGTAAGAATTTGCTTTCCATAAATTCTGAGATAGGATTCATTATAATCTTTAATATCTACAATCCTCTTATTTTTTTTGAAATACTTGTATAAATCTTTAAGGCTTTCATTAACTTTTAAATTTTCAGAATTGAGAAACTCTCCTGTTTCTTGATCAACATATGGATAAAGATAAATTCGCATATGCTGCTTAAACAGCTTTCCAAAAGCTTCCATAATACCACCGCTTAAGTGGTTATAATATCCTTCTTTAAAAATGTCCAATAAATTATTAACACCCATTGAAATACCGATTCGTTCCGTAGTAAATCTGCTGAAATAATCTACTAAACGATAATATTCGGAAAAATTAGAAATTAAAACAGTATATCCTAATTTTCCTAAAACATCCGCCCGATCTAGAAAATCTTGTTCATTGATCTCTCCGGAAGCAAGCAGGTTGGATAAAGTAATCTCAAATAGTACCTTAGTATTTTCTTTAGTAACCTTTTTTTCATTCATAAACATTTTCAAACCTTGATTACACATATCAATGTTTACATGGGTAACCGGACGGAAACTTCCTCTTAATGCGAAAATATTTTTATTATATAATTCATCCGCGGGAAGAACATTTTTTCCGTTAGGCTCAAAAACAGCTGCATCTGCCATTCCGTTTTTAACTAACTGTAAGCTCATTAAACGATTGTCCACAGCAGCATAATCCGGTCCGCTGAAATTAATCATATCAATTTCAATCTGAACGGTGCTGAGTTCATCATAAAGAGATGAAATTATTTTTTTTGGATTATCGCTGTAAAAAAAAGAACCATAAATTAAATTTACTCCTAAAATACCTAAGGTTTCCTGTTGTAATTTAGTGTCGTTTTCATGGAAACGAACATGTAAAATAATTTCATTATACGGTTCTAATTCATGTAATTGAAATCGGATTCCAACCCAACCATGTCCTTTAAAAGTTTTATTAAAATTGATGGTAGTAACTGTGTTGGCATAGGAAAAAAATTTTCTGCCTGAACAATTGCTTCTATCGATTCGTTTCTCAATTAATTCAATTTCATGGTCAAGCATTTTATGCAATCGTGCTTGAGAAACATATCTATTATCCGGTTCTTTTCCATAAATAGAATCACTTACTTCTTTATCATAGGCAGAAATTGCTTTGGCAATAGTTTTAGAAGCTGCGCCCGCTCTAAAAAAATAGCGTACGGTTTCCTGACCTGCTCCTATTTCAGAAAAAGTCCCATAAATATCTTTATTTAAATTAATCTGAAGAGCTTTTTGCCTAGGGGTTAGTACTTGTTTATGAGAGAGCATATTTTCAACTTTTGTTCGTAAATTTACAAAAATTATGGTACTACAAAAAAGTAATATAACATTCTTAGGGACAGGAACTTCTCAAGGAATTCCGGTTATAGGTTCAAATGATCCGGTATGTAAGTCTCAAGATGAAAAAGATAAAAGATTACGAACTTCTGCATTGGTTCAATATAAAGGTTTGGATTTATTAATTGACTGCGGTCCTGATTTCAGACAGCAAATGTTGCGAGAAAATAAATCCAATGTAGATGCCGTATTAATAACGCATGAACACACAGACCATATTGGAGGATTAGATGATTTGCGTCCCATCAATTTTTTGAAAGGACAAGATATTCCTATTTTTGGAAAGGAAAGGGTATTAGAAGATATAAAAAGAAGATTTTCTTATGCTTTTGCAGAAGTAAAATATCCGGGTGCTCCCGGTTTTGAATTACATTCAGTGAATGGTGATATCTCTTTTCAAGATGTTTCTATTCAACCCATACATATTTTACACGGTAAGTTGCCCATTTTAGGATATAAAATAGGGGGATTATCATATATCACTGATGCTTCCTCTATTTCTGAAGAAGAAATAGAAAAAATTAAATTTTCAGAAGTATTAGTTATCAATGCTTTAAGAAAGGAAGTTCATGCTTCCCATTTTACTTTGTTTGAGGCATTGGAAATCATTGAGAAAGTTAAACCTAAAAAGGCTTATTTAACACACATCAGCTATCAACTAGGGTTTCATGAAGAGGTAGAAAAAACATTGCCTAATCATGTTTTTTTAGCTTATGACGGATTGAAAGTTGAATTTTAATAAGAATGCATATTTTTTTACTAAAAATCATATTTTATAATAAATAAAAAGCATTATTTAGATATATTTTAATTTATAAATTTAATTAAATGTATATTCCTCAATTTTGTACTTTTGCAATACTTACAATTATAATATTAAATGAACAATAGATCAGTATATGTAGCGGCTACATGTCCTTATAGCGGAAAATCTTTGATTAGCTTGGGGATATTGCAAATGGTAATGAGAAGAACACCGAATATTGGTTATTTTCGTCCTATTATTGATGATTTAGATGATGGGATAAAAGACAACCATATTGAAACTATGATTTCTTATTTTAATCTTAATCAGAGTTATGAAGATGCATACGCTTTTACTAAAAGTGAAATTATTGATCTTCAAAATAGTGGCAGATTAAATGAGGCATACGATAGTATTATTCAAAAGTATAAAGCATTAGAAGATAGATTTGACTTTGTACTAATCGATGGTACTGATATATCAGCAGGTAGTACTTCGTTAGAATATGATTTGAATGTTATCATTGCTAAATCATTAAATATTCCGGTCGTTCTTGTTGTAAAAGATTCATTTAAAAATTCGCACGATTTAGCTAAAAATATAAGTCTGGAATTAAACAATTTTTTAAAGAAGGATAATAAAGTTATTGCGGTAATTGTTAATAAATGTGATAAAGATATAGAAGAAGTTATTACTAAAAGTAAGAAACGCATTGGTGATTCCGTTTTATTATCTATAATTCCTAACGATAAACCTTTAAGCTTTCCTACACTAAAAGAAGTGGCTGATGTTTTAGGAGCTAAAGTACTTCATGGAAGTGAAAATTTAAATCGATCCATCACTAAGTTTATGATTGGAGGAATGTTACTATCTCAATTCATTAACTATGTTGAAGAAGATTGCGTTGTAATACTTCCCGGTGATCGATCCGATTTAATCGTTGGAACTTTACTTTCCAACTTATCTAATTTTAAAAGAATTTCAGGAATAATACTAACTGCCGGAATAGGTCCTGATGCTTCAATCATGAAAATGATTGACGGATCGAGTGTAAACATGCCTATTATGCTTGTTGATATGGGAACATTTGAAGCAGCAACAGCTATTGACAATATAAAATCAACAATTTATCCTGAAAACACGGCAAAAATTAAACGTAATATTGACCTGTTTGAACAATATGTGGATGTGCCGGAGCTTGATAAGAGAATTTCTTCATTTAAAATTGAAGGAATTACCCCTAGAATGTTCCAGTATAATTTGTTGAAAGAAGCTAAAGCAGCCCACAAACATATAGTTTTACCGGAAGGTGGAGATGAGAGAATTTTACGCGCCGCTTCAATGTTAGCGGATGATGAAATTGTAAAGATCACAATTTTAGGTAAACCGGATGAAATTATACAAAAAGTTAACCAACTGGGACTAAGTTGGAATACGGATCTGATTTCTGTTTTAGATAATACAGAAAACGATAAGTTAAATGATTATGTTGATACCTTATATGAACTTAGAAAAGATAAGGGTATGGAACATGCTCAGGCTAAAGATTTAATGTTGGATGCCTCCTATTTTGGGACAATGATGGTGTATAAAGGAGATGCAGATGGAATGGTTTCGGGAGCTCAAAATACTACGGCTCACACGATACGCCCTGCATTACAATTTGTTAAAACTAAACCGGGAATTAAAACCGTTTCTTCCGTATTTTTCATGCTCTTGCAAGATAGGGTACTAGTTTACGGTGATTGTGCTATTGTTCCTAATCCTACTTACGAACAGTTGGCAGATATAGCAATTTCTGCTGCAGGAACTGCAAAAGAATTTGGAATTGAGCCGAAAATAGCCATGCTTTCTTATTCATCCGGATATTCAGGAGCGGGAGTAGATGTGGATAAAGTTAGAAAAGCAACAGAGCTGGTAAAATCTTTGCGTCCTGACTTATTAATTGAAGGACCGATTCAATATGATGCGGCGGTGGTTCCAAGTGTAGGTAGCAGTAAAATGCCGGGGTCTTTAGTTGCAGGAAAGGCAAATGTATTGATTTTCCCGGATTTAAATACCGGTAATAATACATATAAAGCGGTGCAAAGGGAATCCGGAGGACTAGCGCTAGGTCCTGTACTTCAAGGATTGAGAAAACCTATCAATGACTTAAGTAGAGGCGCAAAAATAGAAGATATTTACAATACGGTTGTAATTACAGCTATCCAAGCAGCCAACGACAATTAAAAAAATAGTATTTAAAGAAGTAATAAAACTCTATCATTGATTACGATTGATAGAGTTTTTTATTTTCCAAAAATATCCAAAAAGCTAAACGTTTGATCGAGCCTGATTCCTTTTTCTGTTTTTTTAACTGTACACAGTTCATGAACGGCATCATGTTCAAAAAAGAAAAAATAATTTTGAGATTCGGCAAGATTTAAAATTTGTTCCTTTTCGGGTATAGTGAGTAGGGGGCGGGTATCATATCCCGCAATATAAGAAATTGGAATATGTCCGGTAGTAGGTAACAAATCAGCAGCGTAAATTATTGTTTTTCCCTCATAAATTATTACGGGTAACATTTGCTTATCTGTATGTCCATTAACAAAATATATATCAAAGCCTAAAGGTGAATTTTTCAGGAAATTATCTTTAGGAATGGATATAAATTGTAATTGATCACTTTCTTTAATGGGAAGAATGTTTTCTTTTAAAAAAGAAGCTTTTTCTCTTAAATTAGGTTGGACGGCCCAATTCCAATGATCTTCATTACTCCAATAAATAGCATTTTTGAATGTTGGTTTATAACCTGATTTGCTTTTATTCCATTTAATAGCTCCCCCGCAATGATCTAAATGTAAATGTGTAAGAAAAACATCAGTAATATCATCACAGGTAAAGCCATATCGAGCTAAGGATTTTTCTAAAGAAAAATCGCCCCATAAATAATAATATCCAAAAAATTTTTTATTTTGTTTGTTTCCAATACCCGTATCAATTAATATTAGTCTTTTGCCATCTTCAATAAGAAGACATCTCATAGCTAAATCGACCAAATTATTAGAATCTGCAGGATGTGTTTTTTGCCAGATAGATTTAGGTACAATGCCGAACATAGCGCCTCCATCGAGTTTAAAATTTCCGGTTTCAATCGGATATAATTTCATAAAGTATTGTATTTGATACTTTAAATATAAAGTTTATTTATCAATTAACGCTAAAATAAGTAAAGGTAAGATGGATAATAAAAATGGTCATCATGATTCCACATATAATTATATTTACGCCCATACAAAGAAAATAACTCAATAAAGCACCCAAAGAGGCTTTTAAGGCCCCTCTTTTATTCATAAAATCATAAATCAATTCTCCAACAAAGGCTCCTAAAAAAGGTCCGTACAGAAAACCATAGGGTACGATAAAACCTATCAATGTTCCAATAGTAGCTCCGATAGCGCCGTATTTGGAACCACCGAATTTTTTAACAGTAAGAATAGGCATAAAATAGTTAATGACCATTCCTAGTATGGTTAAAATCGCACAAAAAGAAATCCACCACCAACTTAGATTTTCACCAAGAGGGCATAACTTATAAACTAATAAACCTATAAATGCTATAGGTGTTCCCGGTAATGCAGGTAAAACGGAGCCTATAATTCCAATAAGTATGAGAATAAATATTAAAATTATCCAAATTAAATCAGGCATAAAATATGATACATTAAAAGTAACTATAAAGATACTTAATAATTTATAAACTTTTCTCTTTATCTCTAATAAATTGATATAAACTTAGCGGATTAATGAATGAGACAACTACATTAAGGCAAAAAAACCAAAATACGATAATCGATCAGTTGGATCGCTATATTTCGAATCATTTTCCCGATGAAGTGGTTTTAATCACTCAAATTGCAAGTAAAGTTTTAATAATACTAGTTATTTTTTTGATTTTAGATTTTTTACAGCGTAAAGTATTATTAAAAATTGTATTGAAAATTGTTCCGAATACAAAAAATATATGGATGAATACCTTTATTGAAAAAAATGTATTTACCAGTTTCTTTCGTCTCTTGCCTTTGGGGATATGCTATTTATTAGTGCCCGTTATTTTTTACCCTCATCCTCAGAGTTTCCATATTTTAGATTTAGCATTCAGTATATTTTTAATAACGTTTATTGCTAAATTTCTAATTAGTGTTATCAATTCTTATGCTCAAGTAAAAAATAGAGACAGAAGCTACGTTACCGTTGGATTAAATACGTTTTTAGAACTTCTTAAAATGTTAATAATAGTATTATCCAGCTTTATAATTATCTCAATTGTATTTGATTTAACAAGCTCTAATATTTTTACCTTTATAGGGGCTACCATGGCTGTTATAATTCTGGTATTCAAAGATCCTATATTAGGTTTTGTGGCAGGAATTAATATTTCAAACTCCAAACAATTAAAATCGGGCGACTACATTTCTATCTCCAAATATAATTTAGAAGGAAGCATAGTGGACATTAATTTAATTACCACTAAAATTTTAAATAAAGACAAAACCGTGTCTACCATACCCACTTATGATTTAATATCCACAGAAGTTAGAAACTATGACCCCATGAAAACTTCACATACTCGAAGAATAAAAAGGTCAATTGTTTTCAATAGCCAATCCATTGAGTTTTTAGGAAAAAAAGAGTTTGAAGAGCTGAAAAATAGTAGCCTTCTCAAAGAATATTTTACCACTATTACAATGGATGAAGGCGTAAGTCATACGAATATGGGAATATTTAGAAAGTATGTACAAGTTTATCTTAAAAAAAACTCGAGCATATCTCAAAAAGATACAATTTTGATACGGCTGTTAGATCCAACAATTTATGGAATTCCTTTAGAGGTTTATTGTTTTACCAATACTTCGGATTTGAATGAATATGAAGAAGTTCAAGCAGAGGTCTTTGAGCATATCATTTCCATTTCATCTTTTTTCGGACTTAAAACTGTTTCGGTAATTCCTTCTTAATTTTTAGAAATATATTTTTCAAGTTCTTTACAACCTTTTTTGGTAGCAATTGAACGTATTAATAACTCTATAAAATATTTTTTCACAACGTTATCATTTACGTTAACTTCTGAAAGTTTATCATCAATAGCTATAATCTTTTCAATCAGGTAAAAATATTCAACCGTTAATTTTTTATTGATTTTAGGTCTGTATAATCCATCCTCAATACCTAAAATAATATTTGTTTTAATTAATGTTTTTAAGGAATCGTTTTGTAAAGAAATCATTTCGGTATATATATCCGGATAGAAATTTTTTAGTTGAAATAAGGTTTGGTTTTCTTTAAAAAAAATAAAATGGCTGCTGTCTTCAAGAATAATAAATTTTTGTTGAATGATATTCGGGCAATTTTTAATTTTATTTTCAAGTTCTTGAATAGCAGCGGTGATGCATTTACTGAATGTATTTTTTATTAAATCTTCTTTGCTGGAAAAATGTTCATAGATAGTTTTTTTGGACATACATAAATCTTTACTGATCATGTCCATAGTGACCACTTTAACTCCTATTTGAGTAAACAGCTCAATTGATTTATTAATAATTTGATCTTTAATTACATCCATAATGTTAATGCTATTCAAACAAATATAATAAAAATAGAGTAAAATAATTATTATTTTACTCTACTATTTATTGTAATTATCAAGTAATTACAAAAGTATTTTAGAATTTAATCATGTATGAATTTGATCCTAAAAATCTAATATAAGATCTTATGAGTATGTAGGATTATTTATCGTTAACTTATCAACTAAAAATTGTAGGTAACACCAAAATTCCAAGTTCTTCCGTTTCCGAAATAGACCTGATTAGCGGTATCAATTCCTTTAAATTTCACATTTTCTGCTCCTTTATCGCCGGATTTTATATTGGTTTTAGAATAGGTCATAAATACATCATTTAACGCATTGTTGACATTGGCTCTAAAACGTAATGAGGCTTTGTCGAAATATAAAGTATATGAAGCTCCCATATCTAACGTAAAATAATCGGGTAGCTCAATTAAATCGATTTTTGTATTTGGAGCCGCCCGGGTTACATCAAAATCTGAATATAATTTTTCATATCTGTTTAAATCAGCATCAAAAGTGAAATTTTTAAACGCTTTATACACTAAACCAACTCCATAACTGAATTGGGGAGCGTTTGAAGTTTTTACATCATCCAATAAAATATCCTTTTCACTTAAGATATTGGACAAATTATTGGAATCGTACGTTGTAGAATGCGCATTACCATTATATTTCCAATTGCCTAAAGATAAATGCCCTTTAAAATGTAATTTTCTGATAGGCTTGGCAAGAAATTCAATTTCAATTCCCTGATGGAGTTCATCGATACCTGATCGATTTTCTATTTGATTGATGCTTTCGTTTGAAATAGTTTCAACTCTGTTATTCCAACTGGTTCTGTATAAATTTATACTTAAATCCAAAAAGTTATAGTGAAGTTCATATCCGATTTCAAAACCAATAATTTCCTCATTATCAGCCAGCGGATTAACATCATTTTTCCAATTTAAAAATAAATTATTCTGAAAAGGCTGTCTGGAATAATATCCGGCATTACCGAAAATATTGTGATTTTCATTAATTTTAAAATTTACTCCTCCTTTGATATTGTAACCGGTATTATTTAGTGTTTTAGATTTTTGATGGTTGGGAGTGTAATTAAATCGATCTTTTCTGGAATTATATTGTTCGGAAATTACTCCTTGTATAAAGGCGCTCATAAATGGATTAACATATTCAAATTGTCCGAATGCTCCAATATATTGAATGGTTTCATCGTAATCAAAACTCAGTCTTTGCCCCCTACTTACATTTCTAAATAAGGAACTCCAAGGATTAATATTATAGTTTTTAGTTGCAGTATGGGTACCGTTTACATTGGTTGAAATATTGTCAGTAATTCCGGATAATCCTAAAAAGTTATTGGCTTGTTGAAAATGAGTACCCGTATAAGCTCTCCCATCAATTCCGACATTAAACTCAAAATGTTTTTTAAATTTATGATTAAAGTTGGATACCAGCCCGTACCATTGATGATTGTTTACCGAAGATCGTATGATGAAATTATCACTCCCTGTTCCTATTCCATCGCTATTATGTGTAGAATTATAATCGAAAATTGCATCCCAACTGATGGTTCCATTTTCCTGATTTCTGCTTCCGGGTATAGTGTTGGGACTTTGAGGAGTCGAAATGTTTTGAGTTTCAATGTATTTAGAGCCATATCCTCCGGTTCCTCCACCTCTTCCTAAAGAGCCGTAGAACACGGTAGACAAAGTACTTTTTTCATTGATTTTCCAGTCCCAATTTAAATTGGCTACTGATTTATGGTAGTAATTGGTTCGTAATAAAAGTTCTTTTCCGTGTAACCATCCTTGATTTACATTATATCGGTAACCATATCTTTTAAAATCAGATATTTTTGTATAATAATTTTGATCATGATTTTGAGGTGCTCCAAAAATTATAAAATTGAAATTATGTTTTTCATTGGGTTGAAAGCCAATTGATAAAAAGTAATTTTGACCATAACCTTTAGTTCCTCTATTGTACCCGTCGCCTCTCCACGTTGAGGTTGAAAAAGATACTCCCCATTTTCCCTGTAAACCGCTGTTGTATTCATAGGTAGTTCTCCAAAAACCGTCATTGCCCGTTAAAAATCGAGCCGTTGAACCGGCTTTTTTTTCGGTGGCTTTAGTTACAATATTTATGGTGCCGCCAACGGAAGATATAGCAAGTTTAGAAGATCCAAGACCTCTTTGTACTTGGATGGTGTTGGCAATGTCTATTAATCCGGTCCAATTGGTCCAATACACACTTCCGCTTTCCATTCCATTAACAGGCTGGCCATTTATTAAAACAGCGGTATTGGATTGATTAAATCCTCTTGTAATCATTTTTGAGTCCCCATATCCGGTGGCATCATTAACATAAATGGAAGGTGCATTTTTCATAAGTGCAGGAAATTCCTGATTTCCTCCTTTGTCCCTGATTTCTTGTTTTTTAATAATAGAGACAGCAATAGGGGTTTCTCTTTCTTTTACAACATCAATAACTCCTTTTCCAATGACTACAACATCGTCAATTTCTTTTTCTGAAATTTGAGTTGAATCCGGAGATATGTTTTGTGCAAAACCAATAGCCGTAGGAGCCATAATGCTTAAAAAGCAAAATAGATCTAATGCTTTATACTTTAGATTCATAAATATTAATTTAATTAGTTTGTTTTTGTATTCTTTTACAGTAGTAAATATAATAGTATTAAATAAAATACTAAAATCTATATTGAAAAAAAATGCAACAAAATGTAGAATTTTATATACTTTCAACTTTAAATTTTTTATTTTTAGCTAAATAAACTTCTATGAATTTTTCAAAAAATCCTTATGTATATTATTTTTTGGCTTTGATAATAGGGATTTTTTTATGTGATCTCATTTTCATTCCGATTCCTTATATATTAATTTTATTGGGGTTACTTATAGTGCTCTTAGGATTTATTATAAATAAAGCTGATTACAAAGGCATATTTTCAATTTTAACTTTAGTAAGCTGGAGTTTACTTGGAATGGTTGTGGTTGAATTAAATAACAGTTTATTAGATGATCATTATATAAATTATAAGGAAAATGGAAAATCTCAAGTACTAACAGTTATATTAAAAGAGCAAAACAATTCAACTAAAAATTTCCGAAAATATACTGCAGAGGTTACAAGTATTATATATAAAAACAAACAGTTTCAAACTAAAGGATCAATTATGCTCTTTGTTGATAAACAAAAATATAATTCGGTTTTAACTCTAGGCAATGAATATATTTTGAAGCTTACAATTACTGATCCGACAGGGGCTTTGAATCCTCATCAATTTGATTATTCGAATTATCTAAAAAGAAATTATATTTTGCAGACGGGCAGAGTAGATGAGATTATTTCAGAATCGCCACATGCATCACTAATTTATTCGATTAAAAATTTTAATCAGTATTTAGTTAAAAAAATTGAAAGTTCAACATTAGGAGAAGATTCAAAAGAATTTTTAAAAGCATATTTATTGGGTGATCGGTCGGAAATGAAAAAAGAATCTATTAATGTTTATTCTAAATCCGGAATTATGCATTTAATAGCCATATCAGGAATGCATATTGCTCTGTTATTTGGTATTATTTTCAACCTATTAACCCTAATGATGAAAAGTGGAAACAGAAAAACCATCATTATCATTTCATTACTATTTGTATGGTTTTTTGGCTGTTTGGTTGGACTTACCTCTTCTGTTTTCCGATCATGTTTAATGATAACGATTTATTATTGTTTTGAATTGTTGAAACGTACCGGTTCTATCTATCACAGTATGGCCTTATCTGCTTTTATTATTCTTTTATGCGATCCGAATGAAATATATTCCGTGGGTTTTCAATTAAGTTATATAGCCGTATTTTTTATTGTCTGGTTGTCCCCTATCTTGATTTATCATATGAAAAGTAAGAATAAAAAAATTAATAAATGGATCGTAAATCCATTAGCGGTTACTTTAGCTGCACAGGTAGGAACGCTTCCTTTTGTATTATTTTATTTTCATCAATTTTCATTGTTATCGATTCCTATCAATATTTTGATAATACCTTATACGTTTATAATTACTTATTCATCAATAGTAGAGTTATTTTTGGTTTTCTTACCGTGGGAGTATCAAGAATATTTTTCATTTATTTATGATTTTTTAGTTAAGCTTTTGGTAGATTCTACCTACTATATATCTTCGGTTGAACCACTAATGCTAAAAAATATTCCATTGAGTTTATGGGAATTATTTTTGATCTCATTTTCTCTGATTTTTTTAAAAAATTATCTTTCAGGATTAAAATTGAACCATCTAATTCCGCCTTTATTGTGCATAGTTCTCTTTCAGTTGAGTATTTTATATAATGATTATCATTTATCCGGAAAGAAAAATTTTATAGTATTCAATCATAAAAATTCTTTACTGGGATTCAGGGATGGCAAGAAATTGCTAGTCGTAGGAGATTCAACTGAAAATTGGGAACTAGTAAAACGATATATTATAGATCCTTACAGCATAGGAGAAAGAATCAATGAGATACAAATAAGACCTTATAAGGGAGATAAAATTTATAAATGGGAAGGTAAAAAAATTCAAATATTAAATAAATCTTCAAAAAATTGTAAGGATTCCGTTGATTATCTGATTGTAAATAATCCATTAATTGAATGTGAAATAGTTTCAGACGGTACAATTATAATTACAGGAAACAATAATAAGCATAGGCGTTTCAACAATAATTCTTCAAAATGTTGGTATACGTCAAGGCAAGGAGCTTTTATTAGTTGTCTTTGACTAAATTTTGGTCTAATTGAGATTTTACATTTTTTATAGTATTCAAAAACTCTTCGGGCTGCATAAATCCTGAAATTACTGAAACTGTTTCTCCTCTTTCATTTATTAATGCCATGGAAGGATATCTTAAATTACCCCCTAATGCATAATAAGCCCAAGATTGTATTCCGGCTTGTCCGTTTGTAATGTAATCGAACGTATTTCCTTTAAAAGTTATGGATTCTTTAGATTCTGCATTAAATTTAACCGGGATAAAATTCTCATTAATATAAGAGGCTACTTCTTGATTTTGGAATGTATACTTATCTAAAAATTTACAAGGACCGCACCAGTCAGTAAAAATATCAACAAATAATAACCTATTATCTCCATGCACTTGAAGACTGTCACCTTCTGATAAATTTTTCCACTGGATTAATTTTTTATCTTGAGCAGATAAGTTTATAATCGATAAGGCAAAAAATAAAATAAACAGATTTTTCATATTAAATCTTTAATACAAAAATATATATTTAAATAGAATCAGTCAACTAAAATAAAATTTTTATCCGAGGTTTTCACAAAAGCATATAGTTAGAATTTAAAGCTGATGCCTGTTAAAAAATTAAATCCGGCTTGAGGATAATAAAAAGGAGTATTATCATAATAATATCCGTTATTTTCATATTTAGTATTGAAAATATTATTTAAGGCAAGTTTCAAATTAAAAGATTTCATTGAAAAAAGTGATGGAGAAAATTCAAATATCATGTCAGAAATAAAATAACTGTCCAATTTTCCATTTTTAGGCTCTTCATTGGTCAGATATTGACTGCTAACGTATTGGTTCATCCATTTGCAATTTAAATTTTTTATAGGCTTCCATTCTGCTATAACATTTCCAATATACGCGGGAGAGAAAGCGATAGTTGTATTTCCTAGTTTTTTTATTTCAGAATCAGTTTCCTTTTTAAAATTTATATTTTTATTGATGCTTAAGGTTGAATTAGCAGAAAGTGAAAATTGGGCAGAAAATTGATAGGCTGCCGAAAGTTCAATTCCGGTTCGATAACTTTTACCGCTGTTTTCTCGTATAAAACTTCCTACATCATTTATTTTACCGCTTAATACTAATTGGTTAATATAATACATTCCGTACCAGTTTGCAGAATATGAAAATTCACGGAAATTTTGTTGGATTCCTAGCTCCACATTATGAAGAAGTTCTGCTTTTACATTTTTGTTTTCCAATATGTCGTTTCGGCTGGGTTCTCGTTGAGCTAATCCATAGGTTACATAGATAGAACCTTTATCAATTTTATACGATGTTCCTATTTTGGGATTAATAAAATTATAGTTTTTATCAAATTTTATAGGTCCACCATTCTTATAAACACTTTCTCCACCCGGGAGGTCATGACCTTTATATTGTATGGATCGATATTGAATATCTCCAAATAAGTCCAAGTTGGGTGTAAGAGTTACTATTGCTTTAAAAAAGCCTGAAAACTCGTCTTTATTGGCTTTATTTCTGTAATATTCATGATCTTTCAGACCATTTGAAAAATATTGAGCCCAAATAACATTTCCGTAATGATATCCTTTATATGTATTTGCACCCATTCCAATTTCAAGATTCCAATTATTAATCGTTCCGGTTACACGATTTAATATTCCGTAAAAATTATTATCCAGCCATTGTCTTCGAATCAAATCTGAACGCGAAATGGTTTCATTGCCTATTATAAGATCCTTTAATTTATAATTGGATAATTTGGAATCTTGTTTATACTCTTCATAATATCCTTTACCACGAGTATAAAAAAGCGTGGAATTTAATACCCAAGAATTAGTAAACCTTTGTTTAAAATATAAATGATAATGATCTTGATTATAATTATCGGTTTCATTAGTATAATATCGGATAATATTTCCATCTTGATCATAAATGGCTCCGCATGAATTAAATGTTCTTCTTTTCTTCATCATTTCTTCATTAACACCATTCCAAGCTTGATAGGTTTTTTCTTGTCCGCCAAATGTCATTAACCCGATAGATGTCTTATTTTTTTCGTACAGACCATGGACATAATAAGAGAAAAGATCAGAAAAAGCACGGTCTATATATCCATCCGATTTTATAAAAGATACTTTGGCATCTAAAGTAAGTGCGTCATTAAAAAATTTACCCGTCCCCAATCCAAAGGTGTGCTTATGGGTTTTAAACGAACCCACAGATTGATCTGATTGGAAATAAGGAGTTTTAGACGGTGTTTGAGTTTTTGCATTAATACTAGCACCGAAAGATCCCGTTCCTTCCGTTGACGTACCTACTCCCCGTTGTATGGTAAGGTTAGATAATGAAGAGGCAATATCGGGCATATTTACCCAAAAAGGACCTTGAGATTCTGCATTGTTGATAGGGACTCCATTTAAAGTAACATTTATCCGTGTCTGGTCACTGCCTCTTATTCTTAAACCGGTATAACCCACTCCCGCTCCGGCATCTGAAGTAGAAACTACCGAAAGATTATTTTTTAACAAGTAGGGGATATCTTGACCTAAATTTTTGCCTTCAAGTTGTTTTGAGGTAATACGTTCTTTAGTAATGGGAGCATTGCCTGAAACAATAATTTCTTTCAATTCAATTAAAGAATCTTTCTTAATCTGTCCTTGTAGGCTTAAACTAAAAAGAGCGATAACTAATAAATAAAACCAATCCCTTTTTTTCATAATAAATAAATTTCAGGGATATGTTACAGGACTAAAAAAAAATAAGATTTCAAAAATTTGAAATCTTTATCTAAGATTTCCCTTGACAACATTACTTGTCCAGGTTCTTAGGGTATAATCTCAGCCGTTATATACAGCACCCCTTCGTAGTGTTAAAATTAATTTTTATACAGAAGCTTTAGCTAGGCTAGTATCATTTTGAGCTTCTTCATGTATTTTTTGAATATCTATATCAGAATCTAAAATTCTTTTACCTGTTCTAAATTTCGCACTCCAATAAGCAGTATCCAGAGAAGAAATAGTAACCCCTTTGGATGAAGACGCGTGAATAAAAAATATTTCCCCGGTTGGACTTACGCTTTCAACAATACCTACATGAGAAATTCTGCTTTTAGGAGTATGAGCAAAGAAAATAAGGTCTCCTTTTTTAAGATTATGTTTAGAAACGAAAGTTCCTCTATGGGATTGTTCAATTGATGTACGAGGCAAAGAAATGTTTAATGCAGCAAACACATGCTGAACAAAAGAAGAGCAATCTATACCCCTTCTTGTTGTTCCTCCGTATTTATAAGGAGTTCCTAAATAAGTTCTGGCTTCACTAAGCAAATTATAAGCTCTAGTTGAAAATCTGCTTTCGGCATAGATATTGCTGTTTTCAAGTAAAGCAGCATCTTTTCTTAATGTTGTAGAATAATTTTCATCACTAACCGATACCGTACTGTAAAGTTTAACAGTTTTAGGATGATAAACCAGCATTTCGTTAGTGGTAGGATATTTATAGGTATCGTTATTACTTGCTACGTAATTAGATACACACGAGGTAGCAGAAGTTGAAATTACTATAATTACAGAGAGTATTTTTATTAAAGACTTCATATATTCAAAGATGATACAACTAATTTATGTTGATCAAAAATAAGAATCATATAGATATTTATACGATCAATTTAACTTTTTTTATATATATTTAACACAATGTTTAGAATATGTTAAATAAAAGTTAATGAAATAGGTGCAATAAAAAACAGATATTTTCAAGATAAATATCTGCTTTTTTATATGGTATAAATTTATATTTTTAAAAAATATTAACTAAATGTCATCGAATTCAACGTTAGTATAATTTGAAATATTTGCTGAATTTGCATTGTCTTTATTTTCTTCGGATTGAAGATGAAAATCGTCTCTATGTCTTTCGGAAATAACTTTTTCTCCGGTTTCTTTAATAATGAAAGCGGTAGTTTCTTCAAAGATGTCTTTGAAATTTTTAAAATCTTCTTTATATAAATAGATTTTAAATTTCTTGAAACCTAAAGCGCCTTCTTCGGAAATATTCTTTTTGCTCTCAGTAATTGTTAGATAATAATCACCTGCTTTAGTTTCTCTTACATCGAAAAAATAAGTTCTTTTTCCTGCTCTTAATACTTTAGAGAAAATTTCATTTTCTTTCTTCTCTACATTTTCAAAATCATTCATCATATATGTGTTTTGTTTTTTATTGCCTTAAATAATATCTTTTAAGGGATAATAAAATTTAATTTTTTTTGTTTAAACAGAGCAAAAATATAAAAAATACTCTTAATATTACAATTGTTTTTATGATAGTTTTTGCGTAATTTGTTTTTTATATAATTCAGAATAAAAACCTTGATTTAAAATAAGATCTGCATGAGTTCCTATCTCATTTATTTGCCCTTGATCCAGCACAATAATTTTATCTGAATGTTTAGCGGATGAAACACGGTGAGTAATAATTACTGTTGTTTTAATATCAATGTCATTTTCAATATTAGATAATATTTTTTCTTCTGTTTCAGTATCGACAGCGGATAAACTGTCATCAAATAAAAATATGGTAGGATCTTTAATCAATGCTCTTGAAATCGATATACGCTGTTTTTGACCTCCCGATAGGGTTACCCCTCGTTCACCTACTTCCGTTTGATATTTATCTTTAAATTCGATAATATTGGAATGAATTTCTGCTTTTTTAGCATATTTTTCAACTTGTTCCAATGTCGCATTTTCAACCCCGTAAGAAATGTTATTGAAAATGGTATCCGAAAAAAGAAAACTTTCCTGAGGTACGTATCCGATTTTATCTCGAATTACATTTAAATTATGTTGGGACAAAGGTTCATCATCAATATAAATTGCTCCTGAATCCGGCTCAATAAGACGTTCCAATAACAGAGCAATAGTTGTTTTTCCCGATCCGGTCTTTCCCATAAACACAATCGTTTCTCCCGGTTGTATTTCAAAAGATACACGGTTAAGAGCTTGTATTCCTGTATTCGGATAGGTGTAAGAAACATTCTCAAATCTGATTTTACCTTTTATAGGATAAACATTAAAGTTGGTATTTTTAACCTCCTCTTTAACGTTCAAGAAATCATTAATTCTTTCCATGGAGGCTTCAGCTCTTCGTACCATAGATATAACCCACCCTAAAGCTGTAAATGGCCAAATTAAAACATTAAGGTAAAGAAAAAAATCTGTAATAGTCCCGACGTTTATTTTACCGTCTATATATCTTTGGCCCCCAATATAGAGTATAAATAAGTTGCTTAATCCGATGATTAAAACCATTAAAGGAGAAAAAATGGCCTCTGTGGTTGAAAGCGAAAGAGATTCATTTCTATATTGATTGGATTGGTTTATATATTTTGATATGATATAGTCTTCTTTAGTGAACGATTTGATAACTCTTATCCCGGAAAAAGAGTCTTGAACAAATGAAGAAAGTTCCGATTGTTTGCCTTGTACAATTTTAGTTTTCTTATTAATAATAGTACTTTGGTTGTATATAAAATAAGAAAGGAAGGGTAAGGGAAGGATTGCATAAAAGGTCATCACCGGATCAGAAGCCAGCATATACCCGAGAATCAGTATAAGCATTATAAATAAGTTGGCACTATACATAATTCCGGGGCCTAAATATTGGCGAACATTTACCACATCTTCGCTGATGCGATTCATGAGGTCTCCTATTTTAGATTTTTTATAAAAACTGAAAGAAAGTGTTTGATAATGTTTATATATATTATTTTTAAGTTCAAACTCGATTCTTCTGGAAGCAACGATTATGGTTTGCCTCATATAAAACTTCATGATTCCGGAAGTGATTGGAGCCAGCACAATAATTCCTCCATAAAGAAGAAGCTGCTTCATTAATTGCTTTTTATCTAGCGAATCTGAATGGGTAAGAGATTGAGCAATAATGTTAATGGCCTTTCCAATAAATTTTACAGGATAAATAGTTAAAAAATTGGAAAGTATTATAAATACAACTCCATACAGAAGGAGTTTTTTGTGTTTTAAAAAATATGGATTTAAAGTTTTTAAGGCACTCATAAAAGCAAAGTTACAAAACTTGTAGTTTTTATTTCGTATAAACTAAAAAAGTGTATCTGATTGGATTCAATCGGATACACTTTGTCATCTATGGTATAGATTACGATTTATCTTTTTTTATGTTTAATCAAATATTCTGCAATTTGAACAGCATTTAAAGCAGCACCTTTACGTATTTGATCACTTACACTCCAGAAAGCAATACCTTTAGGATTGGTAAGGTCTTTTCTGATTCTTCCTACAAAAACTTCATCTCTTCCTGATAAGAATAAAGGCATAGGATATTTTTTTTCTGAAGGATTATCCTCAACAATTATCCCATTAAAATTTTCAAAAGCGTTTCTAACTTGTTCAACAGTTAATTCGTCCTCAGTTTCCACCCATATGCTTTCAGAATGTGCGCGCATAACAGGAACACGAACGCAGGTTGCAGATACCTGTATATCGGAATGCATAATTTTACGAGTTTCATTATACATTTTCATTTCTTCTTTAGTATATCCATTTTCTGTAAACACATCAATATGAGGGATTAAATTAAAAGCCAATTGATGAGCAAATTTTTCAACTAAGACCTCCTCACCGGCAGTTGATTGTTTTGCTTGTTCAATCAATTCTTTCATTGCAGAAGCACCTGCTCCGGATGCTGATTGATAAGAAGAAACATGCACCCTTTTTATATGTGATAATTGTTCAATTGGTTTTAAAGATACCACCATTTGAATAGTTGTACAATTGGGATTTGCAATAATATTTTTTGGAGTATTCAATGCATCTTCCGCATTTACTTCCGGTACTACTAAGGGTACATCATCATCCATTCTAAACGCAGATGAATTATCAATCATGATCGCACCATATTTAGTGATGGTTTCCGCAAAATTCAACGAAGTACCTCCTCCCGCAGAAACTAAAGCAATATCTACCCCTTTAAAATCGTCATTATGTTGAAGTTCCTTGACTGTATATTCCTTGTCCTTGAATTTATAAACTTGTCCTGCACTTCTCTTGGATCCGAAAAGTACTAATTCAGTTAAAGGAAAATTTCTTTGGTCTAAAACTTTGAGAAGCTCTTGCCCAACAGCTCCGCTTACTCCAACAATTGCAATTTTCATAAATATATACTTTAATGATTTTTAATTATTTATCTTTTAGGGTAATAAACTGTTCCAAAATGCTCTAGGAATCATTCCGAGTACTAAAGCAAGTGAGACGACAGACATAAGAAGTGTCCAAACTGAAATTTTAGGTGCTTTTTTAATTTTTGCATTTACAATTGTAATTAAAACTCCAACCAAAACCATAGAGAAAGGATGTTCTATATAATTTCTTCGTATTGCAGCAATTCCCATAATATCTTTCATACTGGCATTTTGAAAGATAGGAGAGCTGAAAAATAATAGTATTCCAAGGAGTATCTGTGTATGTGTGAATATCAAAGTTATAAGAGAGATTCTTTTCACCTGACCACTGACAGGTCTTTCCTGTAAATAATAAATAAACGATACAACAGTAAGTAATAAAACAAAAACGAGGGTAATCATACCTACATAATGGTGTATGTTTTTAAAAAGGATATACATAAATTTGATTCTATTTCATTTTAATATGTAACAAAAATAGTAAACCTATAGAAATATAAGGGTATTTTAATCATTTTTATTGAAATTTTAAATACCGCATAACTAGATAAGAATTATAATCTGTTGGCTCTAATTTCTCCGTAGCCTATAAGTGCGTCATAAGTGCCACCAAAAGGAGTATAATATAACAAACCTTGATATAGGTTTTCTGTTTGCCAAAATGAACCGGGAATTTCTGAAATGCTAAAATGGTTGTTTTTTTTGTCAACGGTTGCAATAGTGTAATTATAATACCCTTGTTTTAATAGCATTGTTTTTACGTATAAACCTTGATTTTCATCGTAAATCATCCGATTAGAATCGGAAAGTTCATAATTATTGAATAATCCTACAATATACAAATCTTTATTTTCTAAAGGCTGTTTAAGTTCCAAAGAAAAAGTTACCGGAGTATAATCGCCTTCTGTTCGGGCATCCCTTTCCTGGTTAAGATCAAATCTCCTGAAATAATAAGCACCGTTGACATCAGGATTATATGCATAGTCAAGCGGAAACGGAGCAATGGAATATAAATAGGTAAGATAAAGCGGATTATTTTCTTCCGATTTAAAAACTCCGTAACCCGGGATGGAAATATTTTTGGTATCGAATGTATAAAATTCATTACCGCCTTCAAAAGAATTGGTCAGTTGTCCGAACGTGAAAGAATTACCGTTTACAAACTGTGGTTCTATATTATAGATCGCAGTTAGCCAATTGTTATTTTGAAGTAAACATAAAGAAAGTTGCCGGGTGGAGATTGAATTAATTCCCGAGACGACAGCTTGTGCTTTTACTCGCTGTGTTATGTTCGGGTTTTTAGATGTAGAATACCTCTCATATCCGACATTAATATGAGCAAAATCGTCGTAAAACGCAATTCTCTTACTGAATAAAGGTTTGTGGTTATCAGTAAAAACAGTTAGGAGATAATTTCCGGATACCTTAGGTTGCATGTCTTTATTTGGGAATTCTAAGGTATAATGAGTATAATTTTGTCTCGTATTAAAGGAAGGTTGATAATCGTATATTTGAGGTAAGGTATATCCGTCGATATATTCTGATTCAAAAAGATGGTCTTCATTCCAATTTCTGTCGTAATGCTTAATGGTATAGTAAATTTTTTCGTAGCCTCTATCTAACAGATCAAAAGTAAGCACAAACATACCTTTGTTCATGGAGATAAAAGGAGTTTCATCATTCGTATCGGGATTGAATAATTGTATACCATTGACGGATGAGCTATATACTTTTTCTATAGCCTGCTGAGAAAAACAGAGCTGAGAAAGTAAGCAGAAGAAGAGAATCTTTTTAAGCATTTTTAGTTTTTTTTAAGTTATGTATACTACAGAAATTTTACAGAGCCTTGTAAATTAGACATTTGCCGCATGATCCATAGTTTTCTTTTTTGAATGAACTTTCCATTAATTTTTTTTCCATATTCTCGGGGATTGGGTAAAAGAGCAGCTAAAGTTGCAGCCTCGCTTTTTGTGAGCTGAGAAGCCGATTTGTGAAAATAATGTTGAGAAGCGGCTTCTATCCCATAAATTCCATTACCGAATTCTATTACATTTAAATAGACTTCCAATATTCTTTTTTTACCCCAAATCCACTCAATGAGGCAAGTGAAATATACTTCCAGGCCCTTTCTAACATAATTTCTACCCTCCCATAAAAAAACATTTTTTGCGGTTTGTTGTGAAATGGTGCTTCCTCCTCTTTTGGGAGATCCTTGTTTTTCAATTATTTTTTGAATCTCTTTAAAATCAAATCCGCCGTGTTTAAAATAATTTTGATCTTCACTGGAAATTACCGCAAGTTTTATGGAATTATTCATACGTTCTATCGGAATCCATTTTTTTTCAATGGTTGAGCCATTCACAAAAAATCTTTTTAACATAAGTTCTGTGTATGGAACAGGCAACCATTTGTATACAAAAACCATTACAATAGAAAGTACCCATAAACCAATAAAAATCCATTTAATCCATCTAAAAATCTTCATTAAAATTTGATTGATTAAAAACGGATGAATTACCAGCCTTTAACAGCTCCTCCCTTAAATTCTCGATCGGTAGTTTCTGCAACTTCATCCGATTGATAAGCTTTAACAAATGTTTTTACATTTTCAGCATCTTTATTATCTTCTCTTGAAACGATTACATTCATATAAGGGGAATCTTTGTCTTCAACGAAAAGACCATCTTTTAATGTAAAACCGTCTTTGGCTGCAAATGTATTATTGATAATGGCAACAGCTACTTTATCATCATTTAGAATTTCAGTTAAAATAGCAGGATCCATATCGACTATCTTTAAATTTTTAGGATTTTCAATTATATCAGAAGCGCTTGAAATAAGGCTTTTAGGATCTTTTAATTTGATTAATCCTTCTTTTTGAAGAAGCAGTAATGCTCTTCCTCTGTTGGTGGCATCATTTGGAATTCCAATAGTACTTCCGGGTTGTAATTGATCAAGCGATTTTATTTTTTTAGAATATCCGGCCAATGGGTAAATAAAAGTATTTCCTACTATAGCAAGTTTATATCCTCTTTGTTTGATAATATTATCCAAAAATGGTTTATGTTGAATAATATTAATATCAATATCCCCATCATTAAGTGCTGTATTCGGTAAAATATAATCATTGAATTCTACCAATTCAACATCTAGCCCGTATTTTTCTTTAGCAACTTTTTGAGCGGTTTGAGCAACCACAAACTCCGGCCCCGATTCAACTCCAACCTTAATAAAATTAGGATTATTTGCCCGATCTTTCTTGCAAGAACTTAGAAAAAAAACAGAAGCAAGTAAGGTAAATACTATTAGTTTTCTCATTATCATATTATTTTAGACTTTTTTTAAATTTTTAACGATGATCCACTTTTTTTGAAAGATAATCTCCGACGAATTGGATCGCAAAAACAAGTAAAACTAATAATAATAAAACAAAATTCATAATTTCCATATTCTTGTTTACGTATCCTTCTTGATATCCAATTTTCCCCAATCCTCCGGCTCCAACAGTTCCTCCCATAGCCGAATAACCGACTAAAGTAATTAATGAAATGGTAGCGCAATTAATTAATGAAGGCAAAGCTTCCGGTAACAATACTTTTTTAATAATTTGAAAAGGAGTTGCTCCCATAGCTTTGGAAGCTTCAACTAAACCGTTAGGTACTTCCAACAGGCTGTTTTCAACCATTCTGGCAATGAACGGGGCAATTCCCAAACTTAGAGGAACTAAGGCTGCAGGTACTCCTATGGAAGTTCCAACAATCATCCGCGTAAAAGGAATCATCCAAACAATTAAAATAATAAAAGGTATGGCGCGGAATATATTTACTAAGGTAGAAACCGTTTGATTGAAAACAAGACTTTCTTTAAATTGGCCTTTGCGGGTAATAAATAGAAGGATTCCGACAGGCAATCCTATCAAATAACCGAAAAAGCCGGAGACAAAAGTCATGACTATGGTTTCCCAAGTTCCTTTTGCTAAGAGATCAATAATTGAATTAGACATATCCTAATAAAGTTACTTTAATGTTTTTACTTTTTAAATACTCTATGGCAGCCATTTCTTTAGAAATCGTACCGATAATTTCCGTTAGCATGACCCCGAATTTAACTCCCCCCGCATAATCCATTTGAGCACTTATAATATTGTTGTTAATATCAAATAATCTGGAAATTTCGGATAATACCGGTTCATCTACCGTATTACCAGAAATCTGTAGTTTTAGTAAGGGATGTTTTCCTTCTTCCGGCATATGGGTAATGCGTTTTTGATAATCTACCGGTATCTCTAAATGTAAGGATGAAGATATAAAACGCTGAGCTAATTCCGTTTTAGGATTTGAAAAAATTTCAGAAACACTTCCTTGCTCAATTAATTTTCCACCGTTCATGACAGCTATATCATCACAAATTTGTTTTACCACATCCATTTCATGAGTAATCAATAAAATAGTGATTCCCAACTCTTTATTTAAATCTTTGAGTAGAGATAAAATGGAGCGAGTAGTGGAGGGGTCTAAGGCACTGGTTGCTTCGTCGGATAATAAAACTTTAGGGTTGTTGGCCAACGTTCTGGCAATAGCAACTCTCTGTTTTTGTCCTCCGGAAAGGTTCGCCGGATAACTGTCTAATTTATCCGTAAGTCCTACCATTTCAACCAATTCATAAACTCTATTTTTTATTTTAGTCTTGGGAGTATGATTTAATTCTAAAGGAAAAGCAATGTTATCAAATACAGTTCGGGAGGAAAGCAGATTGAAATGCTGAAAAATCATTCCTATATTCCTACGGGCAGAGGTTAATTTGGAAGGAGATAATTCCATCAAATTTTGACCATCAATCCAAACCTCTCCTGAATTAGGCCTTTCCAGTAAATTAACACATCTTATCAGTGTGCTTTTTCCTGCACCGGATTCACCAATTACACCAACTATTTTTCCTTCGGAAACCGACAGAGAAATATTGGAAAGGGCTATGTTTTTTTTGCCTTTATGTTCGAATGTTTTAGTAATATTTTTTAACTCAATCATTTAATTGATTAAATTTTTTAAGTCTTTATACGATTAGGATTTGTGCAAAGGTACAAATAGTATATAGAAACTCATATTAAATTACAACATTTACTGCTAGGAGAACATTTTAAATCATCCGAACCATTATAAGTTTATAATAAATTAGTTTTTTGGGAGGTGTAAATTCTATAAAATGAAATAGTATATAATTAAACCAAGTAAGAACTCTTGAAAATAAATTTATTAATAAAATAAACTAAAAAACTTGCATATTAATTGTGTGCAATTTAATTTTACTCAATCTAAAAACAATATGGAAAGTTTACAATTAAAAGATCAATTATGTTTTCCCATCTATGCGTTGTCCCGACTGATTACAACGCTTTATAGGCCACATTTAGAAAAATTAGGGGTAACTTATCCTCAGTATTTAGTGATGTTAGTTTTATGGGAAAATGAAGAAATGTGCGTGAGAGATATAGGAGAAATGTTGTGGTTAGATAGCGGAACCTTAACTCCACTGCTTAAAAGAATGGAGGAAAACGGACTTATAAAGAGATGTCGGTCTACTAGAGATGAAAGGCATATGTTGATTCATCTTTCAGATCAAGGAAGGAAAATGAAAGATGAAGCATGGATAATTCCTCATATCCTTAAGGCAGAATTGGAAATGGAGGAAAATGAATTATCAGAACTTCAGAAAGAATTTTATAAGTTATTATCTATTGTTACGACAAAATGTAAGAATAAATGCAAGAATAAATCAGAATCAAAATAATATTATTTAAAATTAATTATATGGAATTAATAGACTCACTTAAGTGGAGGTATGCAACAAAAAAATTCGATGCCTCAAAAAAAGTTGAACAATCGTTGGTAGATCAAATCATTGAAGCAGCTTGGCTAGCTCCCACTTCTTCCGGATTACAACCGTTTAAGGTTATTGAAATTACTAATCAGAAATTAAAGCAAAAGATGGTTTCCCTGTCTAAGGACCAAAAACAAGTGGAAGATTGTTCACATATTTTAGTTTTTGCTGCTTGGGATAATTATACAGAAGAAAGAATCGATACTATTTACGGACATATAACAAGAGAACGCAATCAGCCTTCTGATGCTTATCAAAGCTATACGGATCGTATTAAAGGAGTATATCTGAATTCAGCTGCTGAAAATAATTTTGAACATGCAGCACGACAAGCGTACATAGCTTTTGGTTTATCGATTGCTGCTGCTGCAGAATTAAAAGTTGATACTACTCCGATGGAGGGATTCGATAATCAGGCTATAGATGAACTTTTACAATTACGCGAACTGGGTTTAAGAAGTGTTGTCATGCTTCCTTTGGGTTACCGAGATGAAGAGAATGATTGGTTAGTTAATTATCCAAAAGTTAGACACCCTAAAAAAGATTTTTTAATTAAAATAGTTTAGAGAAAAACTTAGTTTACACAAAATTTTTAATCATTAAAAACAATAAGAGGCTTTATTATTAAAGTTCTCTTATTTTTTTGGATGAGTATGAAAATTTAAAAATTACAGTTAAGTAGTTAAAAAGTAATGAAATAGCCATCGGAAACTAATTAGGGGTAAGATTCAATGCTTTATGGATAAGTTATAACTATTGTTTACGAGGTATACCCTTGCTGTTACTAAGTATTGAATGTATAGGAACTTAACGGATATACGATTTACGAAATATATAAACCATAAAAAAATTAATCGGAACTTTAAGTAAAACTGTTTATAGATCTAAAAATGTTTTAAGGTATTTAGAATGTAAAATATATGGTAGACAAATAAAAAAATAAAGATTAAAAAAATTTATTTCAATCAAGACAAATTTTTATCTTTATTATCTGAAAAAACTAATATATTATGATTTCTAAAATACATATCCTTAAAGGGACCTTGCCTTATATTTTCGGCTCAGATCATGAGGCGTTAACACTAAATTTGGTTAACGAGGCGATGGATATAGATTTAAATTATATTGAAAATAAAAATTCATCCGGTTCAAAAAGAGAGTCTAAGTACATTTCAAATTTTTGGGGAGAAAATATTCAATCGGTATCCGCTATTGTAGGAAATAATGGTGCTGGTAAATCTACTTTGCTAAAAGCCATAAGAGATGGTAACTGCCAATTTATAGGAACTGATGGGGAAGAAATACCCCATAATTCTAAATTAATATTCTATTATAATTCAATTCTTGGATATGATGATACTCCGAATAGCAGATCAAAAACCAAAAATGTTCTAACAGTTTCAAAGTTTTCGATATTAAAAAAAGATAGAGAGTATGCTGACCCGGAATTTTCAAGGTTCTTGAAAATTCATAATAATGCAATGTTAGAAAGAATTTTTAGGTTAATTAAAAACAAAAAAGTATATACTAAATTATTAGAACTGGGACTGCCTACGATAAATAATATTGAAATAAAAGTAAATAGTTACTTTATTTCTAATAAAAATATGCCGGATAAATTTAAACCTTTTTTTAAATATTTTAAAAATGATAAAGACAGAAAACAAAAAGAACGAGAAAAAATATTAGAGAGAAAAGATTATTCAAATAATGAAGATAAAGAAAATTTAAAAGTAAAAATTATAGAGGCTGTAATAGAGAGAGTACGTTTATTTTTTGGAAAAACGGGTAACATATATATACGAGAAGGTTTTATAAGAGGGGAAAAAACAGTGGAATATTTAAAAACTAAAAATATATATGGACTTAAAGAAGCTTTTTATTGGTTTTTAGATAATGCCTATATCAAAGTTGATAATCAAGAATTTGAATTACCTGTACAAGAAATAAAAAAATTAATTGAAGTTTTGTTATCAACAATTGAAAAATCAAATAAATTTGATTTTCTTAGCGATAATCGCGATAATCGCGATTATCACAATTACGATTTCATTGCTAATAATTTAGATACATTAGAAATTATAGATGCTTATCAGGATTTTAATAAGGAATTTAAAAAACATTTTAAAAAAGTTACTCATAAGCCTTTATTTAATTTTTCTACAGATAGAGAGTTAAGCAGTGGAGAAAAATTGATGTATGAACAATTTTCAATTTTCAATGAACAAATTTATCGTATTGAAAAAAAGAGAGACAAATTGAATAATACAGATGAATATTTAATTCTACTGGATGAAGCAGATGTATGCTTTCACCCTTTGTGGAAGAAGAAATACATTAACATGCTTTTAGAAGTTCTACCTTTAATTTTTGTTAATAAAAAGCTTCAAATCATTTTTACCACCCATGACCCTCTAACTCTTTCAGATATACCTCATCAAAATATCCTTTTTTTGGGAAAAGGTAAAAATTATACAAAAGTATTAACAAACAAAAGAAAAACTTTTGGCGCTAATATTTCAAATTTATTGGCAGATTCCTTTTTTTTAGAAGATGGATTAGTGGGAGATTTTGCTAAAAAGAAAATTGAAGAAGTGATCCATGTTTTGAATAAGATGATTGAAAATAAAAACAATAATCAACACATTGACATTTCAGACGAAGAACAACAAAGGATTAGAAATTTAATCCGTATGGTTGACGAACATATAATCCAAAGTAAGCTCATTAAAATGTATAATGAGGTTTTTGGGCCATCCATAGACAATGAAATACAAGAATTGGAAGAAAGACTAAATTATCTTAAAAATCTAAAAAACAAAACTCATGATTAGTATACGAGAATGCGTTTCAGAATCTGATCTGTTAACTGCCAGAGAACAACACATTGCATTTATTTCCAAGGAAGTTAAAAAAAGAGTTGATTTTTATATAAATTTATTTGAAACGATACAATTAATCCATCAAGGAAAAATAGAAGACGATGATATTGAAAATAATATAAAAAAAGATAAGCTTCATCATTCACAATATAATTCTTTTATTAAAGTAATCTTTAAAGACAATAAAAGTGTTGATAAAAAATATAAAAAATTAAAAAATAAATCTTTATTCCGTGAAGAACTTAAAGATTTCAAGAAGGTTTTAAATATACTTAATGATTTACATACTAATTGTCGTCGTATTTTAGGTTTGGATTTAAGTTCAAATGAAGAAGACATCGTTCTATATAAAAAATATGAAGAAAATTATAGGAATTATAAAATTTTGCTAAATAAGATTTTTGATTATGAAAACTGGTTTCAGAAAATTACACCGGAAAAAGAATGGGGACCTTATCAATTGACAAAAAAACTAGGAATACAAGTATGTTGCTATTGCAATCGCCAATATACGTTTACTTTATCTAAAGGAGTAAAAAAAATAACCAGGCCCGAACTTGATCATTTCTTGCCCAAAAGTAAACATCCTTTATTAGCACTAAATTTTTTTAATTTGATTCCTTCATGCAGTGTTTGCAATAGAGACTGCAAAGGAACTGTAGATTTTTCTTATGAAAAATATTTGTCACCCTATGAATCCAATCCTAAGCACCAATTAATAAAATATGATTACAAACCGGAAACCTATTTGGGTGCTATTGGCAAAACTGATGAAATAAAGGTTTTCACTAAAATAAATGAGGAAAATGAAGATCAACGTTTACAAGAAAAAGTAAAGGGAAATATCAAAGTTTTTGAATATAATAAAATAGCAAATGAACACAGAGATATTGTACAAGAGATTATAAAGAAAAGATTTTTATTTAATGATAAATATATAGAAACCTTACAGCAAGCATTTCCCGATATTCATCTGACCTTAGAAGAGGCCTATCAATTAGCTTACGGCAACTTTTATGATGAAAAAGAATTTACTAAAAGACCCTTAGCAAAATTAACCAAAGATATTGCTTTTGCAACGGGTGCAATAAAAAATAAATTTAGCTAATTTTTACAAAAATTCGATAAAAATCAGAGAGATCGAAAAGATAGTAAAAACCAGGCGTAAAAGCTCGGGTTTGCTAAAATGGTTAAGGTAAAAGTTAAAGAAATCTAAATCTATAGGTAAAATATAAAAAAATCGCAACTGTTTATAAATAAACATGTTGCGATTTACATGTACCCAGGGCGGGAATCGAACCCGCACGATATTGCTACCACTGGATTTTGAGTCCAGCGCGTCTACCAATTCCGCCACCTGGGCATTTTTTCAGGTGTGCAAATATACTTAAATATTCTTTTTCGCCAAAATTTATGTTTTTATTTCATTCATTCTTCCTTATATTCGTAAAAAAAGATTATGAAAATATTAATTATAAATGGTCCTAATTTAAACCTGCTTGGACAAAGAGAAACAGATATTTACGGTCATTATTCTTTTGAAGATTATTTTAAACATTTGCAAAAAAAATTTATTGATGTGGAATTAGAATACTATCAAACCAACCATGAGGGCTCGATTATTGATAAGATTCATGAAAAAGGTTTTAAATGTGAAGGTATTGTAATTAATCCGGGAGCATATACCCATTATTCCTATGCAATACACGATGCTATAAAATCAGTAACCGCACCGGCTATTGAAGTTCATATTTCCGATATTGAAAAAAGAGAAGAATTTAGAAAAATTTCAGTCATTAAAGATGCTTGTGTACATCAGATTAAAGGCAAAGGATTACCCGGTTATGAAGAAGCTATTGAATATTTAATAAAAATGAAACAACCTTAACTAGCGAGTATAAATAATAAGTAATTGATAGTATAAATGAATGAAAAAATAAGTGGAAAAGTAATACATCAGATATTGTTTTTGATTATAATAATATCTCTTTTTATCCTTATTATAAGTCAGTTGGCTATATTTCTTCCCAGCTTTTTAGGAGCAATTACATTATATGCCTTATCCAAAGATTTTTTCTTATATCTGACAGAAAAAAAGGGATTGAAAAAATGGATATCAATTAGTATAGTTTTTCTTCTTGCCTTATTGATCATTTCGATTCCGGTTTATTTTATTATTGAATTGACCTATTCTCAGGTACATACGGCTATAACTTATTTTGATAAAATAAATAATTCACTGGTCAGTATTGTAAATGATTTACAAACAAAATACGGACTAAATATACTTAGCAAAGACAATATCATTCAAGCGACCACCTGGGTAGGCAGGGTCGTGCCTAAAATATTAAATTCAACGGTAAATTCTGTAGTTGTTTTTTTCTTTTCTTTTGTTTTATTCTATTTTATGATTATGAATATCAGGAAAATTGAAAGCACCTTTTTAAAGTGGTCTCCCTTAAAAAAACAAAATACCGAAAGGCTAGGGCAAAGGTTGAAAAAAATGATCCAATCCAATGCCATCGGCATCCCATTAGTTGCTGTTGTTCAAGGAATGGTAGGAGCTGTCGGCTATGCCATTGTAGGATTGGATAATTTATGGTTTTGGTTTGCGGTTACAACATTTACATCCATGTTGCCTATTGTAGGTTCTGCATTGGCCTATGTTCCGGTTGCCATTTTATTGTTCACCTCCGGAGAAACCTGGCAATCTGTATTTATTTTATTGTACGGCATTATAATTATTGGAACATCGGACAATATCGTGAGGTTTACATTACTTAAAAAACTGGACGATGTTCATCCGTTAATTACCATCTTTGGGGTAATATTAGGAATGAATATTTTTGGATTTATCGGATTAATTTTCGGCCCTATATTATTATCCGGCTTTTTCCTGCTTTTAGATGTTTACAATAACGAATTTAGCGATAATCCTTAAGAAAATGTAGTTCTACTATTGGAATGAATTTTGTTTTTTACCATGAATAAATTCAATAAACTGTTTCAGTCGGCAGTTAGTATAGGTTTGGGATTACTCATACTATCTTGCATTTCTAAAGACAGATTAGAAGTAACAAAAAAAGAAACAAAAATGAAGGTAACAAAATCAGAAGAAGAGTGGAAAAAGCAGCTTTCTCCCGAAGAATATTACATTTTGAGAGAAAAAGGAACAGAGGCTCCTTACAGTGGAAAATTCAATATGCATTTTGAAAAAGGAGTGTATACTTGCAAAGCTTGTGGTGCGGTTCTGTTTGATAGTGATTCTAAATTTGATTCGCATTGCGGATGGCCCAGCTTTGATCATGAAATAGCCAAAGGCCGAATTATCGAAAAATTAGATACTTCTCATGGTATGACCCGAATGGAAATCCTTTGCGCTAATTGCGGGAGTCATTTAGGACATGTGTTCAATGATGGCCCTACAAAAACCGGATTGAGATATTGTGTTAATTCTGCTTCACTGGATTTTGTAAAAGAATAATACATTATTTACCAATTGTAAGAATTAACATTATGGCCAAAATCCTAAGAATTTATCCGGAAAATCCTTCAGAAAAAGCAATTAATGAAATAGTTGAGGTATTAAAAAAGGGAGGAATTATTGTTTATCCTACCGATACGGTTTATGGATTGGGTTGTGATATTTTTAATCACAAAGCCATGGAAAAGCTTTCCAGAATTAAAAATGTTAAACTGGAAAAAACAAACTTTTCCTTTGTTTGTAATGATTTACGAAATTTATCTCAGTACACTAAGCCCATAGAAACGAATCTATTTAAACTTCTGAAAAGAACTTTGCCGGGGCCTTTTACTTATATTCTTGCGGCTTCCAATACGCTGCCCTCTTATTATAAGAATAAAAAAACAGTAGGAATTAGAATTCCCGATCATAGTATTCCTAGAATGATCGTTGAAAATTTAGGCAATCCCATAGCATCCACTTCAACACATGATGATGACGAGATTTTAGAATATATTACAGATCCCGAATTAATAGCCGAGAAATATGATAAATTAGTAGATATAGTTATTGATAGCGGTGCGGGAGGTTATACTCCTTCCACGGTTGTAGATTTAACTTCCGGGAGTCCGGAAATACTCCGCCGGGGAAAAGGTGATTTAGATCTGTATATTTAATTTCCATTTACATTTACTATTTCTGATCGAAAAAGTCAGTTTATATAAAAAGTAAAAAAGAACCGAATATAATTATTCGGTTCTTTTCTTATAAAATTTGAAAATTTTCTTTTTTAATAGGATATTAATTTAAACAATTCATGTAGAATAAGATGTATTAATAATTAAATAATTCATCAATAGATAATTCATGAACTGTTCCTAATTTTTTAACCGAATTCCAATTTAGATTTTCCTTTTTTCCAATTAAAGATACATTATAGGTTTTTCCCTTGATTTCACGATTAAAAAAATCTTTAAGATCTTTAAGTTGCAATGATTGTATTTGAGAATACATATCTTTTCTTAAATCATAATCAATTCCTCTTTTTTTGGCGGAAAGATAGGACCAATAAATTGCTGATTTAGTGATACGGTCTGAAGCAATTTGTTTCAAAGCACTTTTTTTAGCATTTTCAAATTGTTTAGTAATTTCAGGCATATTGTTCATTAAATCTTTCATTGCGTCAACAGCTTGTGGTAATTTATTGGCTTGAGTTCCAATATAGGAAGAAACATAATCGTATTTATCCTTATCAGAGGCGATGGTATAACTGGCGTAAGCAGAATAAGCTAATGATTTACTTTCACGAATTTCTTGAAAAACAATGGAAGACAGACCTCTGCCGAAATACTCACCAAATACTTTTGCATAAGGCATTTTAGCTACATCAAATTTATTTCCTCTTGATTGGAAAAGTATTTCGGCTTGTACCATGTCGTACGGAGCAAAAAACAAGCTGCCGTCAGAAGCAAGTTCCTTATAAGTTATAGGGGAATTATACTCTTTTCCGCTTCCGAAATTATGATATTTTTGAACCGCTTTTTTAATAACAGATTCATTCGGTCCATAGTAAAATATTTCATGTTTGTAATCAAATAAACTTTTACATATCTTAACTAAGTCCGCAGGTTTTTTGTTTAATAAATCCGCTTCAGAAATAGAATTTCTTAATCTATTATTTTCTCCATAACGGGCATACAAAGCTAAAGCATTCAGTATTGCCTGTTTATTTAATTTAGAATTTTTTCTGGCTTTAAGTATAGTTTGTACATATTTTTGATATGTTTCTGAATCAGGATTAGCATTTTGCAAAAAATGTTCAAATAATTCTATACCTTTTGGGATATTTTTTTCTAAACCTTGCAGGTTTAGGAAAATTTGTTCATTTTGGACTTGAATAGAATAACTGATTCCTATTTTATAGAACTCTTTTTCAAGATTAGATTTTGTATACTTATCAGTGCCCAGAAGTGAAAGATAATTTAAGGCCAGATCCAATTCTTCATTGTTATCTGATCCAAAGTCAAATATATAATATAAATTTCCTAATTCGTTATTTGAATTTTTAATATAAGAAAGAGGAATATTTTTTACATGATCAAAAGTTATTAATTTTTTATAGTCTATAAATTGAGGTTGAATTTCTTTTTCGGTAAGTTGCGAGAATTTTTTATAAAAATCTGATTGTTCCGTACGATTTAAAGTTATTGGAGTTATTCCCGGATTTTCAACTCGAACCAGTTTATCATTGGTTCCTTTTTCTTTATAAACCACAACATAGTTATCCTTATAAAATTCATTGGCAAATTTTACAATACTCTCTTTATTCATTTTATCCAACTCATTAAATTCATCTAAAATTTGTTGCCAAGATAAATTTTGGATAAAAGCATTATACATTTGAGTTGCTACTCCGTTAGCTGTGTCCCAGCTGCTGATGCGTTGCGTTTTTAAATCATTGACAATAGCTTTAATCAACCAATCATCAAAATTTCCTTTTTTTATGATTTCTAACTGATCTAGTAAAAGTTTTTGTACTTGTTCTAAAGATTGTCCTTCTCTTGGAGCTCCATATAAGGAATGAAGACCATAGTCTTTAAAAATAGATATGTAAGATCCAGCCCCTTGAGCTAATTGTTTTTGATTGATATTTATATCGATTAACCCCGCACCGGAATTATTCAAAATCATATTAACCATTTTAACGTAAAGAGCCTCCTTGCTTCCGGCTCCACTACACCTAAAAGCTAATTGGATTCTTTCTGAAGATGGACTTTTTACTACTCTTTTAACAACAGAGGTCAACGGCTGTTCAATGGGTTTTTTCAAAACGGGCAATTCTTTATATTTGAAACTGCCGAAATAGGTATCGACTAATTGTATGGTTTCATCAAAATTTAAGTCGCCCACCAATACAATTGCCATATTATTAGGAACATAATAAGTCTCATAATATTCATGAATTGCTTTCATGGATGGATTTTTCAAATGCTCGGATGTTCCTATAGTGGTTTGTTGTCCATAAGGATGGGTAGGAAATAGAGCATCCATCAATTCATAATTAACTAAACGCATATCGTTGTCTTGAGCACGATTAAATTCTTCATAAACAGCTTCCAATTCTGTGTGAAAGAGACGTAAAACTAATTCGGAAAATCGTTCTTTTTCAACAAATAACCATCTTTCTAATTCGTTGGATGGAATATTGTTTTTATAAACTGTTTCATCTAGCCAAGTATGCGCATTGGTTCCGGTTGCGCCCAATTCTGAAATTAATTTGTCGTACTCGTTAGCAATGGCGTATTTAGATGCTTCTTGGGATACTTCATCTATTTTTTTATAAATTTCCTTTTTCTTTTTTGGATTTTTTTCAGCTTTATGTTGTTCGTATAAATCTGAAATACGGTTTAATAATATAGATTCTTTGTCCCAATCAGAAGTTCCGAGTTTACTGGTTCCCTTAAACATCATATGCTCTAAATAATGAGCAAGGCCGGTATTCTCGGACGGATCATTAGCAGATCCGGTACGTACCGGAATGTATGTTTGAATTCTTGGTTCATCATTATTTCGGGATAAATATACTTTTAAACCATTTTTCAGCGTATAAATTCTTGAATTGGAGGGATCGTTCGTTACCGTTTCATAAGTATACCCCTTTGAATCTGTTACTGTTTTAGTTTTATAGATTTGTGCGTTCGTGGTCATTATAAAAAATGTTAATACAAGTAATAAAAATATTTTTTTCATATTATTATTAGGTTTAAAGGTGTGAAAATACAAAAGATTTTTGTTAGATTTTATTTTTTCGGAATATAAAATATAAGTATATATATCCAATTAAAGCAGAACATAGGGAGGAAAATAGAATCATAATTTTAGCATGAGTTATATAGTCGGCATGTATAGCCGGATTAAAAGCCAGTAAGGTAATAAAAATAGACATAGTAAATCCAATTCCACCTAAAAAACCGATTCCTATCATTTGCTTCCAATCTGTTTCCGAAGGAAGCCTACAAAATTTCAAAGCACAAGCCAGATAAGTAAATAAAATAATTCCTAAAGGTTTTCCAACGATTAAGCCAAAAAATATTCCAAGAGTGTACGATTGAGAGAAAAGCTCTTGAATGTTTAAATGAATAGATAAGGCTGTATTGGCAAGTGCAAAAAGAGGAAGTATTATAAAATTGACAGGTAATTGGAGTATAGATAGTAATTTCATGGCTTGGCCATGGGGGTTACCACCTTCAAAGGGTATGGCAAATGCCAGTAGTATACCCGCAAGAGTTGCATGTACACCGGAATTAAGTAAGCAATACCAAATTCCTATACCGCCGATTATATATAAATATAAATGATTGATCTTTAGTTTTTTAAAAAGTAATAGTATCGTCCATATGAACAAGGCAAAAAATAAAAAGATCCAAGAAAGTTTTTTAGTGTAAAAAAAGGCTATAACTAAAATAGCCCCTAAATCGTCAATTACAGCTAAGGCAGTGAGAAATACACGGAGAGACAAGGGAATTTTTTTTCCTAATAAACTCAATACCCCCAACGCAAATGCTATATCGGTTGCCATAGGAATTCCGGCGCCTGAAATGGTGTCTTTTCCGAAATTTAAATATGCATATATTCCCGCAGGAATAATCATTCCGCCTATAGCTCCCAAAACAGGTAAAAGGGCTTGCGAACGATTGGAAAGTTTTCCAATATGTATTTCACGGATAAGTTCCAATCCCACCATTAAAAAAAATATACTCATTAACCCATCATTTATTAGTTCAGATACAGTTAATGCATTCCCCTGGGTGCTAAAAAGATATTCATTTCCTAATTTGAAGGATACCGATGTTTCCCAAAAATTATGATAGAAATTGTGAAACGTTGAATTTGACAATATTATGGAAAAGATTGTACATAAGATAAGAAGTATCCCGACGGACTTCTCATTATTCATAAAATCTTTAATCGTTTTTCGCATTATACTCATTTATTGTTAATTACTGTATTGAATTATTAAGATTTGAATTATCGAGGATAATATATATATAGCTAAAATATAATTTTTAAATTTATGTTCACTTATAAATCAAACGGTATACTATTAATTATTTAATTATAAAAATTGAGAAAAAGATAAAACGAACCTTTTCATGCGAATTAACGCTCTATATGTCCAATATATGTCGCAATCTAATGGTATAAGTATTTTAACTACATTTGCATCATATCAGTATAATAAAAAGTAAAATATAAATGCAATCAGTTTTAAGAACATTATTCGGTTATTTAGCCAGGCCACAATTATATCCGGAATTAGTAAGAAAAATTTATAAAAATATTTTCGACAGAGGGAGCGCGGTTCAAGGAAAAAAAGAATCCGAAATATGGTGTGCTGAAAGAGCAATCAGTCAGCATGATGCAATTTACCAGATTACAAAAAATGAATACTCTTTATATAAAGATTTTGCAGGACCAATGGAGGAGTCCAAAAAAATTGAGGCGGCTTGTCCGGTTAAAATGGGCGGAGCCGGAGCACTAGATCTTATCTACGCATTATGTGAATATACTCAGGCTAAAAATGTTATAGAAACCGGAGTAGCTTACGGATGGAGTTCTCTGGCGGCTTTATTGTCTTTACAAAAAAGAGGTGGAAATTTGTATAGTTCAGATATGCCTTATTTGGACAGGAATAATGATAAATTTGTTGGATGTGTAGTTCCTGATAATCTTAGAAACTATTGGAAATTATTTAGACAAGCAGATAAAGAATCCCTGCCTAAAATATTCAAAGAACAACAGACTTTTGAGGTAGCCCATTATGACAGTGATAAAAGTTATAAAGGTAGAATGTGGGCCTATCCTTTACTATGGGAAAGAATAGAAAAAAACGGCTTTTTTATCAGTGATGATATTGGAGATAATTCTGCTTTTATGGATTGGGTAAATCAAAATCATTTACAAACCATAATTGTTGAATTTGAAGGAAAGTATGTGGGAATTGTAAAAAAAGTATAGAAAAATAATTTCTTTATTAAAAAATGGTTATTTAAAATTTTACGGATTGCTTCAAGTGTATTTTAATTTTTAATAATATAAATCGTATTATTTTTAGTCATGCAGACATATGAAGAAATTTTAGAGTGGTTGTATACCCAAGTTTCAAATTATCAAAATGTCGGGAATTCTGCATATAAGCCCGGATTTGAAAATATAATAAAACTGAGTGAAATTTTAGGAAATCCTCACAGAAAATTTAAATCCATACATATTGCGGGAACTAATGGAAAAGGGAGTGTTTCTAATATGACCGCCTCCATTTTAAAAGAAGCCGGGTATAAAGTGGGATTATTTACTTCTCCTCATCTTAAAAATTTCACTGAACGGATAAGGGTTGACGGAAAAGAATGCCCCGCAGAGTTTGTATATAATTTTTTAATTACTATTAGAGATCATTTTACTAAGGATTTTAATCCTTCCTTCTTTGAATTAACGACCGCTATGGCTTTTAGCTATTTTGCTAAAGAAAAAGTTGATATAGCTGTAATAGAGGTTGGAATAGGCGGAAGGTTGGATTCAACAAATATCATTACTCCCGAAGTATGTGCAATAACCAGTATATCGATGGATCATGTGGATTTATTGGGAGATACCCTTGAAAAAATAGCCACAGAAAAAGCGGGGATTATTAAACCCGGAATTCCTGTAGTTATTGGAGAAGATAAGGAAGAAGTTAAAAAATTACTAATACATATTGCTCAAGAGCGTAATGCCGAATATATAGATGCGACAAAAAATAAGGTAAACTATCTATCAGATTTAAAAGGTATATATCAAGAAAAAAATAAAAAAACGGTAGTAAGTATCATCGATGTTTTAAATGATAAAGGATTTACAATATCTGTTGATCAGGTTAAAAAGGGCCTTTTGCATGTAAAAGATTCAATGAACTTTAGAGGAAGATGGGAAATATTGCAAAGTGAGAATCCAATGATTATCTGCGATACAGCCCATAATGAGGATGGCTTTAAACAATTGGCCGAACAATTTAAACGGGTAACCTATAAAAAACTGAGAATTGTAATCGGCTTTGTAAAAGGTAAAGATTTAGATAAAATATTTCCACTATTGCCTGTTGATGCCATCTATTATTTTGTAAAACCGGCTATTCAAAGAGGACTACATCCCAATGAATATTCCGAAAAAATAGATTTATACTTCAAAAATTATCAAAAATTCGATAGTGTTGCAAAAGGATTTGATGCCGCTAAAACCCAGTCTGACAAAGAAGATTTGATTTTTATAGGAGGAAGTAATTTTGTAGTAGCAGAAATTTTTTAAAAAAATATTTGCAAGTATAAAAAATGAGCGTATATTTGCAATCCAATTACGGAACAAAGTAATAAAGAAAAGCTCTTAAATATCTTTGTTTTAAAGGGGCGATTAGCTCAGCTGGTTCAGAGCACCTGCCTTACAAGCAGGGGGTCGCAGGTTCGAATCCTGCATCGCCCACAACAAGAAAAGCCTTGATTTTTTTCAGTTAAGGTTTTTTTGTTGGTACAGACCCATGGTGTAACGGTAGCACACCGGTTTTTGGTACCGTTTGTCGGGGTTCGAATCCCTGTGGGTCTACAACAAATTAAATGAAAAAGTATATTTGTAGGATTGTAAAAAATAATTACATTTGCACCGCAAATAGATAATGAAAAGAAAGAATTAAAATGGCAAATCATAAGTCAGCAATAAAAAGAATAAGACAGAATCACGTAAGAAGATTACGTAATAAGTATTATCATAAATCAGCTCGTACAGCTATTAAAGAATTAAGAGCTGAAACAGATAAAACTGTAGCGGTAGGTAAATTACCGGCTGTTTTTTCTCAGATTGATAAGTTAGCAAAAAGAAACATTATTCATAAGAATAAAGCGTCTAACTTGAAATCTAAATTAAACAAGCACGTTAACGCATTAGCGTAAATAAAAATAATAGTAGGCCCGTTCGTCTATCGGTTAGGACTTCAGATTTTCATTCTGGCAAGAGGGGTTCGACTCCCCTACGGGCTACTAATCTAAGGCTTAAATTACTAAAAGTAACTTAAGCCTTTTTTATGTAAATTAATTGTCATTTCAGAAAGTAAGAAAAAATTATGAATAAATTAATTGTAAAATTTTATAATGTTTATTTGCTATTTGATTTAATGACTTCTTATAATTCTCCAATGCTCAAATCTATTTAATATAGAGACCTTTTGTTATTTAAAAAGTTTAGAATAACAATAAATGAAGCAAAATATCATTTTTTAATATTATATAGTTATTGGTAAAATCAATTGTATTATAATAGCACCCCACTTTCAATAGCTAATTCTAATTCTTTTATACTAAGATCCTTTAATTCTTTTTCATAAATTAATCGTTGATAAAGAAATATATTTACGGTTTTATTAAATATACTTTTTAATATATCTAAAGCAGAATAAGTCTCAGGATAAAACCTTTCGTTAAATTTAAATTCATTGCTAATCGTTACATTAAATTCTTTCGTAAAATATGTAAGAAAATCATTTGCATCATGTCCAATTAATCCAAAATCTTCATATAATTTCATTTCAGGTTTAAATTGTATTCTATTCTCCCATTGGGATAATAAAACTTTCTCTAAAAATAATTGTAATTTATGATCAACCATGTTTATTAAATTTATGATACCTCTTATTTTAACTACATCATTAATAATATGATTATTTTTATTCAAAGACACAGAATGTCATTTGAAATTCGTAACTAGTTATTCACGTGTCAAATCCAATCAATACCATAGTCAATTCATATCAATCACTAAGAAAGTACACAGATCAATGCAGTACTTATAAATTTCAACTATGATAAGGAGGTGAATTAAATGGTTATAAGATAGGACTTTCGTTTTTTACTAAGTAATTGTTGGAGACACCTAATTAGACAATATTAGGTTATTCAAAAGTATGTGATCTAATGTAGTATGATAAAGTTTTTATATTTTGTAAATGTATAAAAAGATATAGTAAATTGCAAATATATATTGAATAAAAATACAAGTATATTAATACAATGCATAACAACATAAACATTGGTATATAATATAGTTTTTTTAATATGCAAAAACTTACCATTTTTTATTAAAAATATGTATATAAAAGCTTTTAATTTGAATAGTTTGTTGATGAAATTTTCATTAAAAATTAAAACTCATAAGGAATAGAATAAAATAAAAGTCCTGATTTCAATTGAAATCAGGACCATATGTTTAGTTAAATATTTGAGAAAAGCTATTCGAAGAGAATAACTTACTATGAAAAGAACTTTTTTTAATATTTTTATTTTAAGCTAGCTTAAAAAATATAATTTTGTTAATTTCATAAGAAGTTAACACATATTAGAGATTTTTAACCTTTAAAACGTGTAAATTGGAATCTAATTCATAGAGTCTGGGTACTCCTGTAGCTAATTCAAATTTTATAATTTCGTCGGGAGTCATTTTTTCTAAATACATAACTAAAGCACGTAAACTATTTCCATGTGCAGCTATGATTATATTTTTTCCAGCCTTAATTTTTGGAACTATCTCACTTTCAAAATAAGGAATTACTCTTTCTGCAGTATCTTTAAGGCTTTCTCCATTAGGTGGAGCAACATCGTAACTTCTTCTCCAAATATGAACTTGTTCATCTCCGAATTTCTTAGCTGTTTCAGCCTTATTTAAACCTTGTAGATCTCCATACATTCTTTCATTTAATGCCTTATCAAATTTCGTGGATACATTTTTTATTCCGGCTTCATTCAACGCGATTTGTAAAGTTTCTTGAGCTCTTTTCAAAGCAGATGAATACGCATAATCAAAATGTAAACCTTTAAGCTGATCGCCGGCTTTTTTAGCCTCTTCTTTTCCTTTGTCGGATAATTCTACATCAACCCAACCGGTAAATTTATTTTCCAGATTCCAAACACTCTGACCGTGTCTCAGTAATACTAAAATTGCCATGATTACAAAATATTTATATTAGCTATATTATCTTGAAATAATTGTGCCAATATAAAAATAATGACTATTAATTTACCCATAAATCTGATTAAAGTTAAGAAGTAATGAAATAAGTGTTTAAGAAAATGTTAATTTTGAAATTATTTCAAAAAACGGAAAGAGTTAGTAATGAGAAAAAGTAGTTTACTTGTATCAATTCTAATTGGGATTTTTACTATGGCACAAAAACAAAATTTGACTCCTGAATTACTTTGGAGTTTAGGTAGGGTATCTATAGACGCTGTAAATGATACCGGAGACATTATTTATGGAGTTCAATATTATAATGTTGATGAAAACAGCAGTACCAGAGATTTATATCATCTAAATCTAGATGGGCAAATTATCAGACTTACTGAAAGTAAAGACAAGGAAAAAGCGTTGTCTTTTCATTCACAAAATGAATTTATATATTCGGTGGGAGATGATATTTATTCTTATAATCTAAAAACTAAGAAAACAGAAAAAATAAATAAAGAAAACGAAATTCTTTCCGGGTTACTTTATGCGAATAATTCCAACCATTTTGCCATATCAAAATCGGTGAAATTAGAAGAAGTTTTAGGCACAGATATATATCCAACAATGGAAAAATCAGATGTGAAAGTGTATGATCATTTAATGTATAGACATTGGGATACCTGGAAAGACGGAAAATTTAAACATATATTCATTGGTAGTACAAACGGAAGTTTGGTGGATATCAATAAGGATGAAAAATATAATTCCGAAGGTTATTCATTTTCTCCGGATAGTAAATATTTAGTTTACCAATCCAAAAAACTTTTCGGAACTCAAGATGCAATTTCAACCAATACGAATATATACCTTTATGATATATTTTCACAACAAACGCAAAATTTAACTGTTGAAAATAAAGGATATGATACTAACCCTAAGTTTAGTCCACAAGGTGGAATGTTGGCGTGGTTGTCAATGAAGACAGACGGATATGAGGCAGATAAAAATGATCTAAAAATTTATGATTTGGCTACTCAGAAAACAATAAATTTAACTTCAACTTGGGATAATACGGTAATAGACTATGTTTGGGCTAAAAATGGAAAGAAAATTTATTTTTTGGCCGGTATCAATGCTACTAAACAATTTTTTGAGTTAGATATCAAAACAAAAAAAATTAGACAAATTACTAACGGTCAGCATGATTATATTAGTATACGTATCACCGGAGATTATTTGGTTGGAGAGCGTCAAGACATGAATCATGCGTCTGAAATTTATAAAGTAAATATTAAAACCGGAGTAGAAACTAAGTTAACTTCAGTAAATGATGAACTCTATCAAAAGATAAAAAGTTGTATAGTTGAAGAAAGGTGGATTAATACCACCGACGAAAAAAAAATGTTGGTTTGGGTAATATTTCCTCCTGATTTTGATAAAAATAAAAAATACCCTACTTTATTATACTGTCAGGGAGGGCCTCAAAGTACGGTATCTCAATTTTACAGTTTCCGTTGGAACTTTCAGATTATGGCATCCAACGGTTATATTGTTGTAGCCCCCAATCGAAGAGGATTGCCTTCTTTCGGCGTGAAATGGAACGAAGAGATATCAGGTGACTGGGGTGGACAACCTATGAGAGACTATTTATCTGCTATTGATGAAGTTTCTAAAGAACCCTATGTGGACAAAAATCGTTTAGGTGCTGTAGGTGCCAGTTATGGCGGTTATTCGGTTTATTATTTAGCAGGTATTCATAAGAAAAGATTTAAAACTTTTATTTCACATTGTGGGGTATTTGACTTAGAATCCATGTATGGATCAACCGAAGAAATATTCTTTCCCAATTATGATATAGGAGGATCTTATTGGGAAAATCCTCAACCCAAAGCTTACAAAGAATTTAATCCTATTAAATTAGTTTCAAATTGGGATACTCCTATATTAATTATTCATGGGGGAAGAGATTATCGAGTTCCTTATACTCAAGGTCTTGAAGCTTTTCAAGCAGCGCAGTTGAAGGGCATAAAGAGCCGACTTTTGTATTTTCCGGAAGAAAGCCATTGGGTTCAACAACCCCAAAATGGTATAATCTGGCAAAAAGAATTTTTTAAATGGTTAAACGAGACACTTTAGTTTTTAATAATCCATTCAATATAATAATATTTTATTATACCTATTACAAAATTAAAATATATAAATAATGTTCTAAAAAAGGTTGGAAGATTTTTTTCAACCTTTTTTTATAAGAATAAAAGAACTTTTTATCAAGCATGGTTTAAAAAATAAAAAAAATCAAAATTATTATCAATTTATGGTAAAATTTTATTCCATTAAAAATGTGATTGTTACGAGTATTTTTTAAGATATATAAATTTAAATGTGTCAAATAAATTAATTGACATAACATAATAAATGCATTTATTTATTACATTTGAATATAATTTTTAAACAAATCACTATGAGAATTTTTTTATTTTTATTATTATTTATATTTAATTGTCTGCCGGCATGGTCTAAACAAATAGATCAGGAGGAAGCAAAACAAATTGCTGAAAATTTTATTAATAATCAATTTACCAACCTAAAGAGAAGTCAAGCATTCCAATTACAATTAGTTTATACGGCAGAGAATGAAGTCAATAAATTTAAGAAAAATCATTCCGAAAAGTATTATTATGTTTATAATATTGGAGCAAATCAAGGCTTTATAATCATTTCAGCTGACGATGTAAATTATCCGATCATAGGATATTCCAATTCCGGATATTACGATGCAGCTAATCTTCCGGAAAATTTCCAATCTTGGATGAAAACCGTAGAATTGGGTATGCAACAAGCTTTTGATAATTCAACCAAACCTACCAAAGATATTCAAAAGGAATGGGAATTGTATAGAAATTCAAAAAAAAGTATCCAAGCCAGACTTACCGCACTAGAACCGCTTATTAAAACAAAATGGAATCAAGATAAGCCTTATAATAGTCAAATTCCTTATGAAGTTCTTACCGGTTGTGTAGCAACGGCTACAGCACAGATTATGAAATATCATCAATACCCTAAAAAAGGAATTGATGTCATTCCGGCCTATCAGACCAAAGATCCAAGTAACAATGCAATCTATAATATTCCCCAGATAAATTTACAACAATACGTATATGATTGGTCGAATATGTTAGATGAATATAATAATTCACCTACTCCTAATTATACCAATGAACAAGCAAAGGCTGTAGGGCTCTTAATGTATCATATTGGAGCAAGTGTAAAAATGAAGTATGGAGTAAATGAAAGTGGGGCTATTAGCAAAGATGCGCTTGAATCATTGTTTACGTACTTTGATTATGATAAAAGCCTAGATTTAGTCGCAAGAGGAAATTATTATGCTAATCTAAATATAATTATAAGTGATGAAGAATGGGAGGAGATAATAAAAAAAGAATTAAATGAAGGAAGACCCGTTTATTATTCAGGAAGTACGGACAAAAATTCAGGACATGCATTTGTTTGTGATGGGTACGATTCCAACGGACTCTTACATTTTAATTTTGGATGGGGAGGGTATCAAGACGGGTATTACAATTCAAATGCCCCATTAGAATATAAATATGATCAAGGGATAGGTATAAATATAAAACCAAATGAAGGAGGTCAAGGAATAGCTAGATATTTTGTAAAAGAATTATCAATTCCTAAAAATAAAGTATCAAAGAATGAGTTCTTTGAAGTGAAGTATAAAATAGCCAACATTGGATTACATAAATCAAATTTTGATGATATATATATAGCTTTATTTGATTTTAATGAAAATAAAATGAAATCAATTATAGGAAATTATGGTGCAAAATATTTTTCAATTGGAACAGATATTTCTGCCGGAAAATACCGATTGACATTAGTACAAAAAAGAGGAGATGAATATGTTGTTATAAAATCAGATAATAGTATTGGGGATAATAATATAATTGAAGTTAAAGAATTTACAAATTCACATAATATAAATTTATACGATAAGACTCCTTTGTCTGCAAATGCCAACATAGTCAGTCCTAAAGATCCTCTGCAAGTTAAATTTTCAATCATTAGTCTATATAAACCTTTTAATGGAATGGTCGCTTTAGCTTTGACTGATGATTTAGACAAATTGCAATATATAATTGGAAAAATGTCTACTAAATTAGATATAGGCAATTATAAATATAATATATCAATTTCAGGTTACATACCGGATGATATTGCTAATGGAGCATATCGAATCAGGATTTTTGCACGTGAAAATGATGGTCAAGAATGGCAATTGTTGGATGGGGCAGCCGTTAATTATCTTCCTCTAACCGTTGTAAATGGAAAGCTGGGAATAGAAGAACTGAAAAATGAAACAAATGAATTTGTGATCTATCCTAATCCGGTTAAAAATATCTTATATATCAAATCTGACTCGGAACAACAAATTAAATCCATTTCAATTTATGATTTTTCAGGTAAAGAAGTATTGCAAAGCAATATAGATCCTTCTAACGGGGTAGATGTGAGTTCATTAAGTTCAGGGGCTTACATAATAAAAATTAAAACGTCTAAAGAAATAAAGAAATATAAATTTATTAAAATATAAATTTTACTTAAATTATCAGTAAAACATATAAAATTTAAAAAAGGGTGAAGAATTTTCTTCACCCTTTTTTTTATGGTTTAAAAAAATTATATTTTATAAAATAAAATTGATTAAAAATATGACATATTGTTGTCTAATTACTTAGTATGTTAATATAATATATATATTTTTTAAAAATAATAAAATAAATAATTATTTATTTTATTAAATTTGAGGATAACTGAAAAATTTTATTATGAGAAAACTTTTATTATCTATCTTACTATTATTTATATTTAGTAATTTATATTTATGGTCTAAGCAAATAGATCAAGAGGAAGCAAAACATATTGCAGAAAATTTTGTTAATAACCAATTTTCTAACCTAAAAAAAAGTCAAAGATTCCAATTACAATTAGTTTATACGGCAGAGAATGAAATAAATAACTTAAAGAAAAATCATTCTCAAAAATATTACTATGTTTACAACATTGGAGTAAAGCAAGGCTTTATAATCATTTCAGCAGACGATATAAATTATCCGATCATAGGATATTCCAATTCCGGATATTACGATGCAGCCAATCTTCCGGAAAATTTCCAATCTTGGATGAAAACCGTAGAATTGGGTATGCAACAAGCTTTTGATAATTCAATCAAACCTACCAAAGAAATTGAAAAGGAATGGGAATTGTATAGAAATTCAAATAAGGGCATAAATACCAGGATTACCCCGCTCCAGCCTTTACTTAAAACAAAATGGAATCAAGATGAGCCTTATAATAGTCAAATACCTTATAAAGTTTATACCGGTTGTGTAGCAACGGCTACAGCACAGATTATGAAATTTCATCAACATCCCAACAAAGGAACTGGTTTCATTCCGGCCTATCAGACCAAAGATCCAAGTAACAATGCAATCTATAATATTCCCCAGATAGATTTAAATCAATACGAGTATGATTGGGCAAATATGTCAAATGAATATTATAATTCACCTACTCCCAATTATACTAATGAACAAGCAAAGGCTGTAGGGCTCTTAATGTATCATATAGGAGCAAGTGCTCAAATGAAATATGGAGTAAAAGCAAGCGGGACTTCTAGCCGGAAAGCACTAAAAGCGTTGTATACTTATTATGATTATGACAAAAGTGTAGATTATATAATTCGAGGCCAATATTATTTAGGTGATTTTAATGAAATACCTATCAGTGATGAAGAATGGAATACTATCATAATAAAAGAATTAAATGAAGGTAGACCTATTTATTATTCAGGAAGTACGGAAAATAGATCAGGGCATGCATTTGTTTGTGATGGATACGATTCCAACGGACTCTTACATTTTAATTTTGGATGGGGAGGATATCAAGACGGGTATTACAATTCAAACGCCCCATTACAATATAAATATGGTCAAAGTATAGGTATTAATATAAAACCCAATGAAGGAGGCGAAAAAGTCAATAGATATTTTGTAAATAAGCTTACGATTTCTAAAAATAAAATATATAAAGATGAATGTTTTGTAGAAAAACATGATTTATACAACATAAGTATAGAAGATACGATTATATATAAAGATCAATACATGGCTTTATATGATCTTAACAATACAATGGTAGCTCTACTTAATGAAAGTAATCATCCTTCTAATTTTAACAATAATTATTATACGCTAAACAGTACTATTAAAGCGGGGAAGTATCGTTTAAAAGTAGTGGAAAAGAAAGGAGAAACGTATATACCTGTTAAAACGGCTCAAAATGTAGATGATACAAGTATAATTGAATTACTGGATGGTGTTAAATCGCATAATCTTAATTTATTAAATAATAAAGTTCTTACGGCTAACATAAGGCAAGCTAAACCTAAAGATTACCTGCAAGCAGAATTTTCATTTGGAAATAATCGATGTAAACCTTTTAATGGAACGATAGCTTTAGCTTTGACTAATGAGGAGGATAAATTGATCTATATACTTGGAAAAGATTTAATAAATAATTTAAGAGAGGGTTATTTCTATGGATCATATATAATTTCAGGTTACATACCGGATGATATAGCTAATGGAGCGTATCGAATCAGGATTTTTGCACGTGAAAATGATGGGCAAGAATGGCAATACTTGGAAGGAGCAGCCGTTAATTATCTTCCCCTTACTATTGTAAATGGCAAACTGGGAATAGAAGATTTAAAGAATGAAAAAAATGAATTTGTAATCTATCCTAATCCGGTTAAAAATATTTTATATATTAAATCTGATTCAGAACAACAAATTAAATCCATTTCAATTTTTGATTTATCAGGTAAAGAAGTATTGCGTAGCAATATAGATTCTTCTAATGGGGTAAATGTAAGTTCATTAAGTTCAGGATCTTACATTGTAAAAATTCAAACATCAAAAGAAATAATGAAATATAAGTTTATTAAAAAATAATTCATAAAATTTAATATATAATAAGCGTTTCCCAATAACCTAAAGGAAACGCTTTTTGCTATAAAAAACTATATAGATTTGTAATGAAAATGTTTGAAATTTTATTTATATCACTGCATTACTAATTAATAAATATCTCATTTAAAAAATCTGTATATTTGTCCCTATAGCATTTAAAAATTGAAGTAGATTAATATAAATCTAAAGTAATAAGCCATGAATTTACATGAATATCAAGGGAAAGAAATACTTTCATCATTTGGAGTAAGAGTTCAAAGGGGAATAGTTGCTACTACACCGGAGAAAGCCGTTGAAGCAGCTAAAGACATTAATGATCAAACAGGTACTAAATGGTGGGTGGTAAAAGCTCAGATTCATGCAGGAGGAAGAGGAAAAGGAGGAGGAGTTAAATTGGCAAAATCTTTGGATGAAGTTAAAGAAATCTCCTCTGAAATCATAGGAATGAATCTAATCACTCCTCAAACACCTAAAAATGGTAAGAAAGTTCATCAGGTATTTATTGCGGAAGATATGTATTATCCCGGAGAGGGTAAAATTGAAGAATTTTATATGTCTGTTTTATTAGACAGAGTAAAAGGAAAAAATGTAATTATATATTCTACAGAAGGAGGAATGGACATTGAAACGGTAGCAGAAAAAACTCCGTCACTTATATTTAATGAAGAAATTGACCCATCGGTTGGTTTACAAAATTTTCAAGCAAGAAAAATTGCTTTTAATCTCGGATTATCCGGAGAGGCATTTAAAAATATGGTAACATTTGTGACTGCATTATATAAAGCTTATATAAAAAGCGATGCTACCTTATTCGAGATAAATCCCGTTTTAAAAACATCAGATAATCAAATTGCGGCAGTAGACGCAAAAGTTACCATTGATAACAACGCTCTTTTCAGGCATCCCGAATATGTAAAATTAAGAGATATAAGAGAAGAAGATCCGACCGAAGTACTAGCAGGAGAGGCAGGATTAAATTTTGTAAAATTAGAAGGCAATGTAGGTTGTATGGTAAACGGTGCAGGATTAGCTATGGCAACGATGGATATTATTAAACTTTCAGGAGGAGACCCGGCAAATTTTTTAGATGTTGGGGGCACTGCTGACGCTGAAAGAGTAGAAAAAGCATTTAGAATAATTTTAGCAGATGATAGAGTACAAGCGATACTCGTAAATATATTTGGAGGTATTGTTCGTTGCGATCGAGTAGCACAAGGCATTTTAGATGCCTATAAAAATATGAGTGATTTTATAAAAGTGCCAATCATAGTACGATTACAGGGAACTAATGCAGAAATAGCTAAAAAAATGATTGATGAAAGTGGATTAAAAGTTATATCTGCTATTACCTTAGAAGATGCGGCAAATGAGGTTACTAAAGCTTTAGCATAATCTTAAAAAATAAATAATAAAAAAGGCTATCAATGGATAGCCTTTCTTTATAATTATTGTAAAGGAGTCAAAAAGGGATAAGTTAACCATTGAAAGCTATTGGAATTTGTTTTTTTGACATAACCAATACCCGGATAAGGAAGATGATAACCAAAAACAAGGGTTTTATCCCTGCTTAAAGTATCAAGAACGGAAATACGTGTTTTAACTGCCAAATCAAAATTCCAGTCAAAAGATGTTCCCCATTCAGGATGTGGGAATAATAATGCTCCATAATGAACTAAATCAGCAATATGCACCAATGATTCATTGTTGGAGCGAATAGTTGAAATAATATGTCCCGGAGTGTGTCCCGGAGCTAATGAAAAAGTAATGCAATTCAAAATGGTTTCCTTATCCTTAATAAATTTAATTTTCGATTTTATCGATTTTAATTTAGTACTGATTACTTTAATACTTTCTTTTAATTCAGCTTCATTTCCTGAACGTTTAGACTTTGAAAAATCTTGTTTTTTGCCTGTCCAGAAATCATATTCTTTTTTAGTTAAATAAATAGTGGCATTCGGAAAAACCGGTTTATTATTGGCAACCAATCCTCCAATATGATCTAAATGAGCATGAGTAATCACAATATCTGTAATTTGATCCGGTTTAATACCGACCACAGATAGGGCATTAAGCAATTTTCCGCCATTACCATTAATCTCTCCCGTTCCGGTATCAAATAAAATTAAATGGTTATCCTTTTTTAATAATAATACATTTAAGGCCAATTCTAATTTATCGGTTGGTAAATAATTGTCTAAAAGTATTTTATTAACCTCTTCGGCTTTTGCTACAGGCGCCATTTCGGGTTGTACAGAAGGATTGTAAAAATAGCCATCGGTAAGTAATACTCCTTGAATATCACCGATTTTCAAATTTTGGAATCCGGAATAATTAAAATTTTGAGCAGACGTTACCCCGGTAATAAAAAGGGTAAATACAATTAATAATTGATTTAAAAAATTTCTCATATTTAAAGGTTTTTATAAATTTCATTAGGATGCGTTTAAAGTTAATATGGCTTTTTGTAAAATTAAATTATTCGGAAAAGTTACCGGTAATCCATCATCAGTACGTAACACAACATAGAAAGCCTTAATATCTTCAACAGTTGCGGTGATTGGATTTTCTTTGTCAATAATCTTTATAATGTCTCCTATTCGAAATGGAACTGTGAAATAGATGATAAACCCCGCAGTAACATTGCTTAATAATGACCATTGTGCAAAAAAAGCGACACCTACAATTGCAAAAAAAGAGGCAAATGTAGCAAATATCCATTCCGGTGTAACTCCCCATATGGTTATAAGAAGAACAAAGCCCAAAATATTAATTAATATACTTGAATATTTAATCACTACTCGTGTTCGTAATTCTTTAATATGGGTATGATTACCATATTTTAAAATTATTTTATTAATAATAAGTTTTAAAAAATATATCGCTATAATAACAATTATAGTTGCTATTAATTGAAGGTGATAATCTTTAAAAAATTTACTTAATAATTCCATTTTATATTATATCATTTAATTTGTTCGTAAATCTTCTTAGTAAATTAGTTTTGTTCAATTGGAATGGCATTTTTTCACAAAATAGAAAGATCTCTATTACTTATTTAGAAAAAAAGTGTTTAGCTTACTTCATTTATACACATAAGTTTTAAGGCTCATTAAAAAAAAGAAAAGATATATTCTCCTAATATATACATGGATGAAATGTCTTATTTACAACACATTTTTTTATTAATGTTATCTTCGGCATTATGGTATATAATTATTATGAACTCTGTTAAAACGAAGACAAATTTACAAACAAAATTTATCAATTTTTATTTAATTTAGAACTAATTTATCAGATTATTAAAATTTAATTCCCGGTAAAGTTGAATTATATATTGAATATGATATTTTAATTATAAAATTTTACATTGTATTTTTGTATTACTTATGATTACTCAAGAAAATCTAAAAGAATTACAGACAAGGATAAACGATTTGTATGAGTACTTGGAAATAGAAAAAAAGCAAGTAGAAATACAAAATGAAGAAGAAAAATCTGCAGATCCCTCATTTTGGGAAGATCCAAAAGAAGCAGAAAGAATATTAAAACAATTAAGGGCCAAAAAAAAATGGGTTGAAGAGTACCAAGAAATCAACGCACAATATGAAGATTTAGTGGTTTTATACGATTTTTTTAAATCAGGCGATGTTTCCGAAGATGAAATAAATTCTCATTATCAAGCAGTTGTTACTTTGCTTGAAAATATAGAATTTAAAAATATGTTATCATCTGAAGGAGATGATTTAAACGCTGTGATACAAATAACGGCAGGAGCAGGTGGAACCGAAAGCTGTGATTGGGCGAGTATGCTCATGCGTATGTATATTATGTGGGCTGAAAAACATAATTTTAAAGTAAAAGAGCTTAATTATCAGGCCGGAGATGTAGCAGGTGTTAAAACAGTAACATTAGAGATTGAAGGAGACTATGCCTTTGGTTATTTAAAGGGAGAAAACGGAGTGCATCGATTGGTTAGAATTTCACCGTTTGATTCTAATGCAAAAAGACATACGTCTTTTGCTTCTGTATATGTATATCCTTTAGTAGATGAATCCATTGAGATTCAGATTAATCAAGCTTCGCTTTCATGGGATACGTTTCGTTCCAGTGGAGCCGGAGGACAAAATGTTAATAAAGTGGAAACAGGAGTTAGACTACGCTATAAATATAAAGATGAAGACACAGCAGAAGAAAAAGAAATCATCATTGAAAATACTGAAAGTAGATCCCAACTACAAAATAAGGAAAAAGCATTGCAATTATTAAAATCACGCTTATTTGAAATTGAACTTGAAAAAAGAAATGCGAAACGCGACGAAATAGAGGCGGGTAAAATGAAGATAGAATGGGGAAGTCAGATAAGAAATTATGTAATGCAGCCCTATCGATTGATTAAAGATGTTCGAACAGGTACTGAAACTTCAGATGTTGACTCAGTTATGAATGGTAATATAGATGATTTTTTAAAGTCATATTTAATGTTGATGGGACAGAGACCACAATAAGATACGATAAAATAAAATTATTTATATTTGTTTACAATAAAACTAAAAATATTTGATAAATTATGGGTATTATAATGCTATTAGTTCTAATTATATTATTCTTTTTAAGCGCGCCTATATTTGTTGTAAAGCAACAAACATCAGTAATTATTGAAAGATTCGGAAAATTTAATTCTTCACGTAATGCAGGGATTAATTTTAAAGTACCCTTCATAGATATGATCGCAGGAAGAGTGAATTTAAAAATCCAGCAATTGGATGTAATGATTGAAACTAAAACAAAAGATAATGTATTTGTTCACCTTAAAGTTTCAGTTCAATATCAAGTAGTTCAAACGGCTGTGTTTGATGCATTTTACAAATTACAAAATCCATCCGAACAAATCACTTCATATGTTTTTGATGTAGTTCGGGCTGAAGTTCCTAAATTACGGTTAGATGATGTATTTGAAAGAAAAGATGACATAGCAATTGCTGTTAAAAGTGAATTGCAAGAAGCGATGCAGAGCTATGGACACAGCATTGTGAAAGCCTTAGTTACAGATATTGATCCCGATGAGCAGGTTAAACAAGCAATGAATCGTATAAATTCAGCAGAAAGAGAAAAGGTTGCCGCAGAATATGAAGCAGAAGCAGAGCGTATTAAAATTGTAGCTAAAGCCAAAGCGGAAGCAGAAAGTAAACAATTACAAGGAAAAGGTATTGCCGATCAAAGGAGAGAAATCGCACGAGGTTTAGAGGAATCTGTTAAAGTATTAAACGGAGTAAATATAAACTCACAAGAGGCCTCTTCTTTAATTGTTGTTACTCAACATTATGATACATTAAGCTCTATAGGAGCCAGTTCTCGATCTAATTTAATATTGCTGCCTAATAATCCGAGTGCAGCAAGTGATATGTTAACTAATACAATTACTTCTTTTGTAGCTTCACAAAAAGTTAGCGATCAATTAAATGATAAACGATCCTTGTAATAAAATTAATTAAAGAATATAAAAAAAGAGGCATTGATTTCCAATGCCTCTTTTTTATGAAAATATATTAAATATTTATCCAAAAATTATTTTTTAGTGGCCTCCTTAATATCATTTTTAGAATCCTCAGCAGCATTTTTTACGCCTTCTTTAGCGTTATTAGCTGTTTCTTTGATATTATGGTTTTGATCGTTTGCTTCGTCCTTAACTTTATCTACAGCCTTGTCTAAGCTTTCTTTAGCTTCATGAGCTGTTTCTTTTATATGAGTGGTAGCAGAATCGGTAAAATTTCCAATTTTTTCACCTAAAGTTGCTGTATCTTTTGCAAGAGAATCAGCAGTAGAACTAGACGCATCTACATGATTAACTTGTTTTTTCTCACAAGCAATAAAAGAAATAGAAGTAATAGTAGCAATAGTTAAGATGTTTAAAATTGTTTTTTTCATAACGATAAATTTTTAAATGATTTTTTTTGAAATTTAATTTATTTTTTAGTTGCTCTCATCTAATGCTGAGCTGGGAGCAATTTCTTGCTGTGGTTGAGCATTCATGCCCGGGATAGCAGGATTGTTTTTGTTCTTAAAGTTAGCAGAACTGTCTATAGGAGGAGCCGGCGCAATTTCTTGCTGAGGCTGAGCATTTAGACCTTGCACGGAATTTGTTTCATTGGTTTTATTTTTATGATTATTTTCACATGCAATGAAGGAGCTAGTTATACTAAGTAACGTGATGGCAGTAAATTTCAAAAAATTTTTATTCATCACTTAAGGTTTTTGTTAAGTTTTAAAAAAGTAAAATTTACTTTCAGAAAAAAGGCTACAAAAAAGTTGTAACCTTTTGTGAATTTTGTTTAATTTAAACAAATTATTTTGCTTTTTCAGCTTCCTCAGCTTTAGGAGCAGCAGCTTCTTCAGCTTTAGGAGCTTCAGCTTTAACTGTATCTGTTGCAGGAGCTTGAGTTTGAGGAGTTTCTTCAACCGAAGTAGAATCAATAGCTGGAGCAGCAGTTGCTGTAGAATCAGTTGTAGCAGCAGCATCACTACTAGCTTGTTTTTTATCACATGCGATGAAAGAAGTTGTTGCAATAACAGTTACAGCTGCAATGTTTAAAATTAATTTTTTCATTTTTTAGTTTTTTTAATTATATATAATTTAAATTAGAGAAACAAATATAGGAGAGTTAAACTTTGTTGCAAGATTCAAATGCTTGTAATATTTTTGTAAAAACTGTTTTTTGAATTTTACAAAAAATATATACTGATTATCAGTGTGTTAAAATTATTTTACAAATGAAGGGTCAGGAAAAAATACTTTTTGAGCAATTAAAAAAGGAGGTTACCCAAACCTTTTTAGAAGATTTTCCTACCTTAAATCCTGACATCTCAAAATGGAAAGGATTAGACATTATATATTTTCAAGAACATTTAAGACAAAAAGTTAGAGGAAACGTTAGCGAAAAATGGTTCTATACATATTTTAAATCTTCATTTGAAAAATTACCCAGAATTGATATGCTCAATTTATTAACTCAATATTGTGGATATAAGAGAGGATGGACAGAATTTCAGGAAAAATATCAATCTAAAATATCTCAAGACAATCTAACTTCACATGTGACGAATGAGCCATTGATAAACAAAACCGTTGGCGATGATCAAAAAAATTTTTTAGAAAATGTAGAGGTAAAAACTAATGGTTATGATGATGAAACTATACAAACAGAATCTTTAGGCATAAACGTATCTAAAAATAAAAATCATTCGTTTGGCATTAAAAAATTAATATATATACTGTTAGGATTGATCACATTATTAGTTGTAGTTTTTTCAGTAGATAAATATTACGAATATAGAAATACCTTCAAGTTTTGTTTTTATGATGCCGATAGAAGCTCTTTAATAAAATCCAAATTAGAAATAATTATCCAAAAAAATGGAGTATCTCCTGAATATTATACTGTTACTAACGGTTGTTTTACCTATCGATCATCAACAGACACTCTCAAAATGACTATTAGCTCACCGATGTATAAAAAGGAATCTTTTGTAGTCGGACTTAAAGAAATAAGAGATAAGGGAGAAGAGAATAATAGAAATTTCAAATTGAGACCTGATGATTATGCTATTATGTTATATTATTATTCAACAGGTGTAAACGATGCAGATGAAAATAAAAAATCGCAATTAATAAAACAAAGAAAAGAAGAATTAAATAAACTAATCGCTGATGATGCACTTATTTATCAAGTATACGATAATGAATTATTTGGTGTTGAAGTGCTGGATAAGAAAAAATACATTGACTTTATGACTACTCCTACTACCTCACTCAAAAATTATATTCTGATTAACAGTCAGATTAATAAGAACAAAAAAATAGATTTAATTAAATTCAAAATACAAAAAAATGAAAAATAAGCATATAATTCAAATTATTATAGTTTTTCTGATAATAGGTTTTGTAGCTTGTAAGAAGGAAAAGTATTACGAAGGAGAAAAAGATCCCATTAAAATAAAAGAATATAACAATAAAAATTATTATGCTTCTGAAAAAATGGATTCATTGGCAGTAATATCACATATAACAGAACAAAAGTTACAAGAAGTTTATGATTTAGCTATTTTAGCAACCGAAAATAAATCAAACAAAGATATTGATACTCTTATAGTTTCACAATTAAAAGGATATTTTCCTAAAAAAGACACGGTGTATGTGAGTAAAATTGTGAATAATTTGGATTCTTTAAAGGTAAAATATGTTACAATTGAACTTGAAAAGAAAAAATCAGATACCACTACTATTCTAAATGATTCAATAGGAGTAGTACATTATAAGGTTCATTATTATAATAATAAGAAAAAATATTTCTCTACTCAGAGATCCCAAGCAAATTATATTTTAAAAAAGAATCCGGAAAAATTTAAATCGGAATTTAAATTTTACTTTACCTCAATTGGAAAAACCGAACAATAATTGGGAGTTATAATATAATCCAAAGGTATATCCGATCTTGAAATATCGTTAATTGCATCCAAGGGTTCAAAAAAAGAAAGTCCAACTTTAGTAGAAGAAAGGTGGTTTTTAAGGAAGTTGTCATAATATCCTTTACCATATCCTACGCGGTTTCCTGAAATATCATAAGCCAATAAAGGAGTAAATATGCAATCTATATTCTTAATTTGTATATTATCTTGATCTGTCGGTTCAGGGATTCCCCACAAATTTTTTTCAAGTTTAGTTTCTGGAGTAAGTTCAAAATGTAATAAAGAATTATGATGTACTTTGGAGCAATAAACCTTTTTTTGATTAGCCCACAAATAATTTAGTATGAAAGAAGTATCAACCTCCTTTTTGTCAGAAATGGTTAAGAAAATATGGTAAGAATTGTAGTCGGACAAAATGGATTTTTTCCACTGTAAAAAAATTTGCTCAGATTTAGATAATACCTGCTTTTTCGTAAGCAAAGATCTTAACATTAGAAAATTCTTACGAACTTCTTTTTTTAACATGAATCATATTTTTTTTACAGAAATAATTTTAACAGGACAGGCTTTAGCCGCTTTATCTGCAGCCTCAAAACAATTGTTATCAGGATTTTTTAAAGTGAAAAAACCCTTTTTTTCAGTAGACCTTAGTAAAACAGATTTTCCATCTTTTTTAGACATGCGGAAATTTTCAGGATCAAACTCTGAACAATAATTGCATCCTATGCATTTATCTCTTTGCAATGTAATGATTACCATATTTTAATTAAAAATTCGAAAATCTACGCTTTAACAACTTTATATAATTTATCGGACGGACGTATTTTAAAACCAATAGGTAAAGTAAGTATATCTCCCTTTTTAGCTTCCTGAGCGGGTATATCATCAACCATCATCGAAGAAACTTGAGCTTCTTGTGAACCGGTAGTAGGTCCCTGAATTAATATTTTATCACCAACATTTAAACTATAAGCCTCAATCTCAAATTCGCCGATTTTTGTTTTAGGGTAAAAATGTCTGCCTTTTCCAATATAAACCTTTTTTTGAGTAGCATTAGATCCCGGATTATCAGACCATTCCCCTAATTTTTGCCCAAGATAATAACCGCTCCAAAATCCTCGGTTATAAACAGTTTCTAACTTTTTCATCCATTCGGCTCTTGCTTCTTTAGTAAAAGATCCGGAAGCAATGGCATCAATGGCTTCACGATAGCATTTAGTTACAGTAGCCACGTATTCCGGCGCCCTTCCTCTACCTTCTATTTTCAATACTTTTACCCCGGAATCAATAACTTGATCAAGAAAATCAATAGTACATAAATCTTTAGGGGACATCATATATTCATTATCGATTTCAATCTCAAAACCGGATTCTTGATCGATAACGGTGTATTTTTTTCTGCAATTTTGTTTACAAGCTCCTCGATTAGCAGAAGAATTATGAGAATGTAGACTCAAATAACATTTTCCCGATACAGCCATGCACAAAGCGCCATGTCCAAAAATTTCAATTTCAACTAATTTTCCACCCGGGCCTTTAATTTGTTCTTTATTAATTTGAGAAGTGATCTTTTTAACCTGACTTAAGCTCAATTCTCTGCTTAAAACCATAGTATCGGCAAATAAAGAATAAAATTTTACCGTTTCAATATTGGTAATGTTTATTTGAGTTGAAATATGAACCTCCATTCCAATTTGTCTTGCATAAGCAATAACCGCTTGATCCATGGCAATAACTGCTGTTATAGAAGCAGATTTTGCTCGATCCAAGACAGTTTTTATTATGGATAAATCGTGATCATAAATAATTGTGTTCAAGGTCAAGTACGTTCGTACCCCTTTTTGAGAACATCTTTTGGAAATTTCTTCCAAATCGTCTAAAGTAAAATTAACAGATGAACGCGCACGCATATTTAATTGCTCGACTCCAAAATAAATTGAATCTGCACCATTATCCAAAGCTGCTTGTAATGATTCAAAATTACCTGCCGGACACATCAATTCTATCTTTCCACTTTCTGTCATTACTGAATTAAAATTTTACGCAAAAATAATAAATATAACCTATATAAAAAGAAGCCTTTATTTGGTTGGTAAACCATGATTAAAACCTTTCAATTTTTTACGGTTAATTTTAGCCTGTTAAATATTTATTAACGCATAATATCATCTTAGAGAAAACCGTATCTTTGTAAAGAAATTGATATAATGATAAGGAAAATAGCAATATTCCCACTAGTTGTATTAATACGCTTTTATCAGATCGCTATATCTCCTTGGATGGGAAATAATTGCAGGTTTACTCCCACCTGTTCCGCATATATGTTGGAAGCATTAAAAATTCATGGGCTGTTCTATGGATTTTGGTTGGGAAGTAAACGTATTTTTCGTTGTCATCCTTGGGGAGGAGAGGGGTACGATCCGGTGCCACATAAAAAACATAATTAAAACTAGATGAATCAACTTTTATATATTACCTGGGATCCGAGTTTAGGTATTCATATAGGCAGCTTTACTTTAAGATACTACAGCTTGATGTATGTTATTGCTTTTGGCTTAGGTTTTTATCTCATGGAATTTATTTTTAAAAAAGATAAGGAAGATAAAAAATTATTAGATCCCTTGTTCGTCTATATGTTTCTGGCCGTAATAATTGGAGCTAGATTGGGGCATGTACTTTTTTATCAAAAACAATTATTTATACAAGATCCATTAGCAGTTTTCTTACCCATACGAACTAAACCTCATTTTGAATTTACAGGCTATTCAGGATTAGCCAGTCATGGAGCTGCTATAGGAATTCTAATTTCTTTATATCTATTTACAAGAAAATATTTAAAACGAACTTTTTATTGGATATTAGACAGAATAGTTATTCCGGTTTCCATAGGAGGAATGTTTATACGTTTTGGAAATTTTTTTAATTCGGAAATTATTGGAAAACCTTCTTCACTTCCATGGGCAGTACTTTTTATTCAACAGGATACCGATGAATACGGAAGTATTGTTCCACGACATCCCTCTCAATTATACGAAGCCTTTGGCTATTTACTTTTGTTTATATCCCTTATGTTTATCTATTTAAAAACCGATAAAAAGAAATATTCGGGTTGGATATTTGGATATTTTTTAATTGTACTTTTCGGTATCAGGTTTATCGTAGAATTTTTTAAGGAACCGCAGGGAGAAGAATATATTAATTGGCTGGGATTAAATACCGGACAATGGTTAAGTGTACCCTTTATTATCGCAGGAATTTGCATACTAGTTACCGCAAAAAATAGGATTTATACATCAAAAGCAATATAAAATGAAAAATCTAATAACAAAACTAATACTATGTTTGCTGATTGTTATAAGTATAGTGGGTTGTAAAGATCCTAAGAATATAAGTATTAGTACCAATTTCGATAAATTAGATGATAAACCCTTACACATAGGAGATAAATTACCTTTAGAATTTAATACACAAGATGGAATTATTGATTCGTATAGTATTAAATTGAATGATCAAACATACGATAAAAAAAATATTACTTTAGATGAATCCAATGCTAAGTTGGGTACAAATTATATAGTACTAATAATCAACTATAACGGAAAATATAAAAAAGAAATTGATGCAACTTTTACCGTGTTTCCAAACGAAAAAGAAAAGGATCTACATTATAAATTGATTCAAGAATTTCCGCACAATCCTGAATTATTTACACAAGGATTTACCTATAAAGACGGATGGATTACGGAAAGTTCAGGACTCTATGGAAAATCATTATTAGTTAAATATAAATTAGGTTCAACTTCTTACTCTCAAAGCGTTAAAATAGACCCTAAATTTTTCGCAGAAGGGTTTGCCTTGCTAAACGAGAAATTATATTTACTTACTTGGAGAGAGAAAAAAGGATTCATTTATAATGCATCAGATTTTAAACTTTTAAAAGAATTCAACTATCCGGGGACTTTATATGAAGGTTGGGGAGCAACAACCATTGGAGATGAAATGGTTGTTTCTGACGGGTCTTCAGAATTAAAGTTTTATGATAAAGATTTTAATTTAAAAAAGAGTATTTCAGTGATTGGTTACGAAAATATTTATTCTAGGATTAATGAATTGGAATACGCTAACGGATTTATTTATGCCAATGTTTTTGATGAACCGATCATTTTAAAAATAGATCCTAGTACAGGAATTGTGGTTGCTAAAGCAGATTTTTCAGGTTTAGTTAAAATGAACCAAACCAATGAGGAGGCTGTTTTGAATGGGATTGCCTATGTTGATGGAGATACTTTCTTAATTACTGGAAAACTATGGTCTAAAATTTACAAAGTTGAATTTACGAAGTAAGTGAAATAATTTTTCTAGTGGATCGTGATTATAGCTGAAATATAATTTTAGAAAAAAACATCATTTCATACTCTATATATATTATCTTAAGGGATCGTTTAATTAACATGTTTTTCAGCATGATAAGATGAGCGAACTAGCGGGCTGCTTTCAATATGTCTGAAATTTCCTAAACTTTTAGCGTAATCTTCATAATCTTTAAACTGTTCCAACGAAATAAATTCCTTTACAGGAAGATGCTTTTTACTAGGTTGTAAATATTGACCGATCGTGATTACATCTACTCGGGCGTCATGAATTTCTCTAATAGATTCATAAACTTCAGAAGGCTTTTCTCCAAGACCTAGCATAATTCCTGTTTTTGTTCTTCGTTGCCCTTGATCTTTCATATATCGGAGAACTTCCAAACTTCGATCATATTTTGCTTGTATACGTACTTCACGGGTTAATCTCCTAACCGTTTCCATATTATGGGATATTACTTCAGGAGCAGCTTCCAGAATTCTATTTATATGCCTGTGAATTCCTTGGAAATCAGGAATTAAAGTTTCCATGGTTGTGCCGGGACTAATTCTGCGTACCGCTTTTATGGTTTCTGCCCAAATAATAGATCCCATATCTTTAAGATCATCACGGTCAACGGAAGTTAATACCGCATGTTTAATTTTCATTAATTTAATTGAACGCGCAACTTTTTCGGGTTCCTCCCAATCAATTTCGGAAGGTCGCCCTGTTTTAACACCGCAAAACCCACAACTTCTGGTACAGATATTACCCAAAATCATAAATGTCGCCGTGCCTTCACCCCAACATTCTCCCATGTTTGGACAGCTTCCACTTTGGCAAATCGTATTAAGCTTATATTTATCTACAATTCCCCTAAGTTCTTTATAATTCTTGCCGGAAGGCAGCTTAACCCGAATCCATTTAGGTTTTGTTATTGTTGACGAGTCCATAAAACAAATTTATATCGTACAAAGTTAGTAACTTTATTACGGATAATTATTTAAGCTATAAATATAAAAAAAATATAATTATATAATTATACTGCTATAAATACATAAAATTAGGAGTTTTAATATAAATTTTAACGATTTATTAGCAGCACAATTAGAATAAAATAGTGAACTTTGCAGCTAGCTAATTTTTAGAAAGCATGGAGTATACATCGACTTCCGAAGATATAAAAATTATTATTGAAAAAGTACGGGAAAAAAGCAAAGATTTTAGTTTACTAAGTAAAGAAATAAATCAGGTGATCGTTGGTCAAAAATACATGATTAACCGCCTGTTAATTGGTTTATTAAGTAACGGTCATGTTTTATTGGAAGGTGTTCCCGGATTAGCAAAGACTTTGGCAATAAAAACACTTGCAGAGGCTCTTGATGGAGAGTTTTCTCGAATTCAATTTACGCCTGATTTATTACCTGCGGATGTTTTAGGAACCTTAATTTATAATATGAAAGAAAATGATTTTTCTATTAAAAAGGGGCCTATCTTTGCTAACTTTATTTTGGCAGATGAAATTAATCGTTCTCCGGCTAAGGTTCAATCAGCTCTGTTGGAAGCCATGCAGGAAAAACAGGTGACCATTGGAGATGAAACATTTAAATTGAAAGAACCGTTCTTGGTTTTGGCAACACAAAACCCTATCGATCAAGAAGGTACTTATCCACTCCCTGAAGCCCAAATCGATAGATTTATGTTAAAATGTGTTGTTTCTTATCCTGATTTTGAACAAGAAAGAACAATCCTTAGACAAAATATTTCAGGAGAAAAACATGAGGTTAAGAAAATTATCACTTTAGAAAAGATATTTGAGGCGAGGGAGTTGGTGAAAGAAATTTACATGGATGAAAAGATTGAAAGTTATATCCTAAATGTGATATTTGCTACCCGTTATCCTGAAAAATATAATATGCCAAATCTTAAACCTTACATACTTTTCGGCTCTTCACCTAGAGGTAGCATAAGTATGGCATTGGCGGCAAAAGCAAATGCTTTTCTAAACCAAAGAGGATTTGTAGTACCGGAAGATGTTAAATCCGTAGCCAAAGATGTCCTTCGTCATCGCGTAGGAATAACCTATGAGGCAGAAGCAGAAAATATAACTTCCGAGGATATTATTGATCAAATTCTCAATTCAGTAAAAGCTCCGTAGTATTATAAAAAACAAAAAAATTGACGACAGAAGAACTTCTAAAAAAGGTAAGGCTTATTGAGCTAAAGTCTAAAAGAAGAATTAATTCAATATTCTTAGGAGAATATCACAGTTCTTTTAAGGGCATAGGAATGACATTTTCAGAAGTTCGTCAATACCAATTTGGAGACGATGTCAGAAAAATTGATTGGAATAAAACAGCCCGTTTTAATGAACCTTTTGTAAAAATATTTGAAGAGGAAAGAGAAATGGTATCTATGATTTTAATAGATATTAGCGCCTCGATGAATTTTGGAACCAAAAAACAATTAAAAAAAGAATTGGTTGCTGAAATAGGAGCAACTCTTGCTCTTTCTGCCATTAAAAATAATGATAAGGTAGGGTTGGTTTTATTTTCGGATAAAATTGATTATTTTATTGCTCCCAAAAAAGGAAATGCTCACATTGTAAGAATCATAAAAACGATTTTAGAAGCAGAGCCTAAACATACTAAAACAGATTTATCGGTAGTTTTTGATTTTATTATAAAAACTATAAAAAGAAAATCTACCATTTTTCTTATATCTGATTTTGATGTCACCTATTTTGAAAGAAATTTACGGATATTGACTAAAAAGCATGATATTACAGGGATTCGAGTTTACGATCGTTGGGAGAAAATATTTCCCGATATGGGCTTAATTTATCTTGAAGATTTAGAGACAGGAAAATTGCAATGGGTAGATACTTCTTCAAAAACTGTTCGAGATAAATATTCAGCATATTATCAGCGATTAATCGCTACAACAGAAAATGCATTTATTAAAAATGGAGCCGGTTTTCTAAATATCCCTTCCGAAGGTGATTATATAAAAATATTGTTTAATTATTTTAGAGGACATCATTAATTGTGAAGTTTAAAATTTTCATAGTATATTTTTTTATAGCAGTAATACTTATTCATGCACAAATCCCTGTTTCCAAAATTTCAACAGATTATATAAAATTTGGAGAACCTATTGTTTTAAAAATAACCGTTAAAACGGGTCAAAAGGATACCATAATTTTTCCAACGATTACAGATACACTCAGTGAAAAATTTGAAGTTTTAAGACAAAAAAAAGATACGCTAAGAAAAAACAATTCTATTTTTATAAGTGACAGTATAATTTTTTCAGCTTATGAAGAAGGAACTTTTTCGGTTCCGCCTCAAAGAATTTTAGTCAATTCAAAAGAATATTTTACTCCTTCCTATAAAGTCACGGTAGCTCCTGTTGTTACGGATAGCGTAAAAACTCCTTTATTCGATATTAAAAGTATTGTACAGATTCCTAAAAATGTATGGGATTATATACAGCCTTTCCTAGGGTATGTACTAGTATTACTTGTAATCCTAGTATGTGTAATCATCTATTTCATAAGAAGAAATAAGAAAAAATCGGAAACCCATAAAAGCGAACCGGATGTATTAGCCATCAAAAGATTGAAAAAGCTCAAGAAATCTAATTATATAGCTAAAGATTTATATAAAAAATATTATTCAGAATTAACGTCCATAATAAAAGATTATATGGAAGCTCGTTGGAATTTTCCGGCAACCAAACTTTTATCTGATGATTTGTTGAAGTATTTAAAAAAAGAAAAATGGATAGATGAAAATGAAATTGAAAATCTGAGCGGTATTTTCAAAACTTCAGACTTGGCAAAGTTTGCGAAATATAAATCAACTCCGGAAGAAACGAAATTACATATGGAAAAGGCAATTAATTTCATAAATCTTACTAAAACAGATTCACCTAAAATAAAGCTGCAAGATGAATCATAATATACTGTTTGGTTATCCTTGGATGTTGCTTCTTTTACTGGTAATACCCATTTTTATATATTTAAAATTTGGAGCGAAAGCTAAGATCAAGGCCTTATCGATACCGAATGTCTCTGCTTTTAAATCTGAAAAAAATTATAAAACATATTTAAGGCCTTTATTATTTTGGATACGTTTGCTTATCCTAGCATTATTAATATTTGCCATGGCAAGACCTAAAGTTATAGGCACCTCGCAAGTTTACCAGAGCGATAAGGGAATAGATATCATGCTGACTGTTGATGTTTCTTTAAGTATGTTAGCAAAGGATTTGAATCCGGATAGATTATCAGCACTTAAAAAAGTCGCGCAGAAATTTGCATTAGAAAGATATGTTGACCGAATCGGGTTAATTGCTTATTCCGGGGAAGCACTTACTATGGTTCCTCTTACGGTAGACAGAAAAATTCTTATTCAACAAATTGAAAATCTAAGAACTCAGACATTGGAAGGAGGAACGGCTATAGGGGTGGGCTTAGCTACAGCTGTCAATCATCTTAAAAAAAGTAAGGCAAAAAGTAAAGTAGTTATTCTAATGACAGACGGAGTAAATAATGACGGATATGTAGAGCCAATTGTTGCAGCAGATATTGCAGCTGCTGAAGGAATTAAAGTCTATACCATAGGTATCGGTACTAATGGCTACGCATTATTTCCTACTCAAATAGACCGCTTTACCGGAAGAATTTATTTTGAAAAACAAAAAGTGGAAATTGATGAAGATTTATTAAAGAAAATAGCCCAAAAAACAGGCGGAGCCTATTTTAGAGCTACTGACTCGGAAAGTCTTCAAAATATTTACAATAGAATAAATAAATTAGAAAAATCAGATATAAATGATTTAAAATATTATAATTATAAAGAGAAATATAGAATATTTCTATTTCCTGCATTAATACTTTTGTTACTAGAATTATTCTTAAGAGGCTTTGTAGTTAGAAGTATAAATTAAAAAGATATTATGAATTGGCAGTTTGAGAAAATATCATATTTTTATTTATTGTTATTCATACCCTTTCTATTATGGAGATTACTATATCTCATAAAATGGAAAAAGTCCAAAATAAATCAATTTGCTGAACCAAGTTTTCAAAAAATGATTTTTGGAAAGGAAAATTATTCAAAATTTATTTTAAGTAATATAGGAATAATTATAGCCTATATCCTGATGATTTTAGGATTAGCTAACTTTTTAGGAGGAACAGAGAAAAAAGAAGTAAAGAGTGAAGGAATTGATTTGGTTTTCGTAATAGATGTTTCCAAATCCATGAATGCAGAAGATATAGCTCCTTCAAGATTGGAAAAAGCCAAAAAAATTGTTTGTGATTTTTTATCTAAACTAGGTGGGGATCGAGTAGGAATAGTAGCATTTGCAGGAAATTCCTATCCCATTATGCCTTTATCCAGTGATTATAGCGTTGCTCAGCTCTACTTAAATGGTATAGATACTAATCTTATTACAACCCAGGGAACAAATATAGCAGATGCCGTTTTAAAAGCTTCCACTCTTTTATCTCAAACCTCCAATACATCCAAAGTAATTTTTATAATATCTGACGGAGAAGCCCACGAAGGAGACGTTAAACGGGCAATAAATACGGCAAAGAAAAATAAAATTTCCATATTTTCCGTAGGGGTAGGTACAACTCAAGGAGCCCCCATTCCTTTATTTTATGAAGGTAAATATTCAGAATACAAAAAAGATGATAATGGGGATATTGTATTAACGAAATTGCAAGAAAGTACATTAAAACAATTGGCAGCAGGAACCGGAGGTAAATATTTCTATGGCGGTCATAATACAAAAGATGTTGTTAATAAGCTATTTAAATCCATGTCCACCTTAGACAAAACAAACCAATCCGTAAGTATTAATTACGACACAAAACAGTATTTTCATTATTTTATAGGAGCCGCATTTTTAGTTATTTTTATTGTTTCTTTAACAAATTATAGGAGAGATTTTATGATTTAATCTTAGTATCTTTGTTAAAATGTATTTAAAAAATAAATATTTAGTTATAATTTTTATTTCACTAATAAATATTTTTCAAGCTCAGACGAAAGCATCAAGAAAGCATTTATTAGAGGGTAATAATAAATATTTGGCTGAATCTTATAAAGATGCAGCAGCTAATTATTTAAATTCGATACAAGACGGAGAAGATTCATATAGATCTAATTACAATTTAGGAAATGCCATGTATAAACTAAAAAAATATGATGACGCATTGATTCAATATGAAAAATCACTCCAATTGGCGGCAAATCAGTCGGAAAAAGCCAACGCTTTATTCAATATGGGAAACAGCTATTTTAAAAAAGGAGAATATGAAAGAGCAGCTGAAGCGTTCAAAAATACTTTGAAATTAAATCCGAAAGATGATAAGGCGAGGTATAATTATACGGTGTCAAAACAAAAAGTAAAAGAAGCTCAACAAAAACAAGAAAAGCAAAATTCAAAAAATCAAGATAAGAATCAAGGAGATAAAGAAGATAAAAAGGATAGTTCTCAGCAAAATGGAAAAGATAAGCAGAATTCATCCAATGCTAAAGAAGATAAAACAGATAATTCAACCGATAAAAAAGATAAAGACAATTCTGTAAATCATAAAGAAACACAGCCCAATAAAAATGAAAAAAATTCAATAAACAATCAGAAATCACAAGCAGATACAAATAATGCTAATCTGTCAGATGCCTCTAATCAACATTATGAAAATATTTTAGGAGCTATGGAAGAACAAGAAAAAAGAGCGCATCAAAAGATTATTAATAAAAGAGCTAATTCAAATCAAGGACAAAGTAGCAAAGATTGGTGATGAAGAAATATGTAATACTCTTTTTACTTATCTTTTTAAGCGGAATTTGGGCAAAAGCTCAGGTTTCTTTTCAACTCATACCCCAAAAAAATGAGGTAGGAGTCAACGAACCTGTACGCTTACAATTTTTACTTTCCATAAAAAATGAAGAAATTAAAAATATGGGGCGTTTAAAATTGCCTTCTTTTTCAAATACGCAGGTAATTGGCAGGCAGGTAATTCAGAACCAGGGCTTTGATGATGAAGGGAATAGTGTTTTCGAATATGGAATTGAAATTATATTAAGAGCTGTTAAAAAGGGGAATATCCGTATAGATGCCGCACAAATAACTGTTAATAATAGGAAATATGAGACCAAGCCCACCGTAATAACTGTGTCAGGAAATCCTAGTGGAAGTGAAGATGACACAGCTTTTAATTCAAAATTGGGTGAAGTATTTCTTAAATTTAAAATATCAGAAAAGAATCCGTATCAAAATGAAGGGGTAGTTGCGAATTTAAAATTTTATACTCGAAGGATTGAATTACTCAATAGTATGACCAATCTGGTTTCTCCGGATTGGCAGGGGGTATTTGTACAGCCGGTAAAAGAAAGAAGCAATACCTACGAACAGGAAATAATTAATGGAGAATCCTATTTTTCAAGAGTTATAGGAACTTATGTTATGTTTCCTACTCAATCGGGAACCCTTGTCATAAATCCATTTACCTTAACATTAACAATTCCGGATGGATTTTTTGATGAACACGACTTAAATATTAAATCGGCACCGGTTACATTACAAGTTAAGAGACTTCCTGATAATGCTCCAAAAGATTTTCATGGGCTGGTTGGTCAATTTACTATGAGAGCTTCAGCAAACAAAAAAGATTTACAAGCAGAAGAAGCAGTAACTGTAAATGTAGAAATAAATGGTAAGGGAAATCTTACGCTTCTTAAATCTCCCGGACTTCTAATATCTGATGATATAGAACAATATACCCCTAAAAGTAAATTTGATTCAGAGGCAACCTTACAAGGCATAAAAGGAAAATTAAATACGTCTACCATATTAGTTCCTCAAAAAGAAGGTACTTATAATATAAATGTAGAATCGGTTAGCTATTTTGATCCCATAGATGAAAAATATAAAAGTTTAATTGTACAGCCAATTCCCATTAAAGTATCAGCTAATACTTTAGCAAAAAATGATGATAAAACCGGTACGGACATCAGAAAGGACACGAGTGATGTCAACCAATATGATCCCAAATCTGCCATTAAAAATAAGGTCACTGAAGTATTGAAAAGAGACCATAACAGCTTAGAAAAAATATTGATAATTATATTATTTACAGGAATTATATCAATTATAGTTATTCTGGTAATTTGTATACTAGTAATTAAAAGAAATAAAAATAATAAGCTAAAAAAACAAGAAGAAGAACAATCGTTTGATTCATTAAATAAAGAAAAAAAATTTACATCACATAATTTACCTTATACAAGCTCTAACATTACTAATGATTTTAAAAATGAATTATCACAATTAAATCATTTAGCACAAGAAGGAACAGATAAAAAAGAATTTTACATTCTTTTAGAAAAGACTTTGATAGAAGCAGCAAAACAATATTTAAATTTAGAAAAAGATAGTTTTGTTTCTACTTCAGACTTAGAAGATGAATTAGCTCAGAGATTAGGAGATGAAATTTCAGAAGAATGGAAGAATATGGTTATTCAATCTCAAATTGAACGATATTCAAGCGTAACAGAACAAGAATCCCTGGAATCTGTGTATACAAAAGCTAAAGACTTAATTAAGAAATTAAATATAAAAAAATAGAGCGCCTAAAAACTTTTTAGGAAATTTAATTAACAAAATTCTTTAAAAATATAATTTTACTATGCCTTTACATTTTTCTATCCAGGAAATAGCAAGTTGTTTTATGGTTTTATTTGCCATTATAGATATTTTTGGCAGTGTTCCCGTAATAGTAAGCATAAAAAGTAAAGTCGGTTATCTTCAGGCTAAAAAAACAACATTGGTTGCTTGTGCAATCATGATATCCTTTTTGTTCGTTGGTGATAAATTACTAAAACTTATAGGAATTGATGTATATTCATTTGCTGTAGCAGGTGCTTTAGTTTTATTTGTTATTGCACTGGAAATGATTTTGGGCATTGAAATTAATAAAATCGATGAACCGCATTCTGCTTCCATAATTCCTTTGGCATTTCCTTTAATCGCAGGAGCAGGAGCTTTAACAGCCGTGTTGGCTTTAAAAGCAGAATATCATACGGAAAATATTATCATAGCCATACTTCTTAATATGGTAGTCGTATATTTAGTATTAAGATATTCGGGTAAATTAGAACAAATTTTAGGACAAGGAGTAATTTCAATTATGAAAAAAGTTTTCGGTATTATCTTATTAGCAATTTCCATTAAGTTATTTACTGCAAACATAACTTCTTTATTAGAAAAAGTATCTCCTTAAAAAATAATATCTCATTTTGTATATTTGTAAAAATATAAAGATGAAATATTTTTTAAATCTAACTCTTTTAGCTTTTGTCCTCTTAATAATTTTTAATGCAACGCGAATTAATTATAGTTATGGGATAACTACCGATCCAAACGATAAATATTTTTATTCAATTTTATTTGCTATTGTAGGCATTTTAATAGTATTCATAATAAAAGGACTAAAAAAATTATCCCAAACCAAATAAATTAATCTGAAGATTTAATTTTTTCAAGCAATTTCAGATAACAACTCTCCAATTCTTTAAAGGCAGGTATTTTTTTGTCTTTACCATTATAGACAATCATTAGTAAATGAGATGTTGTAAAAGTGTTGTTTAGCTCATTTTTATGCAAACGGAAACATTCACGCAAAAGTCTTTTTATCCGATTTCTATCCACTGCATGTTTAAAAATTTTTTTAGAAACGGACACTCCAACCTTATGGGTTTCCAAAAATTCAGGAGAAGGACAATAAACCATAGCTAAAGGATATTTTTTATTCCACGTCCCTTTTTCAAACAAATATTTAATAAGCTTATACCCTTTTAAATGTTCTTCTTTCGTATACTTTTGGTTCATATAATATGCATTTCATCACAATACCATTCCCAAAGATGATATTATTGAGACTTTTGATTACATAAAATTTCAAGAAATGTTTTGTCAAAGATAGGGCATTTGTAATAATCATAAACATTAATTAATTTTGTATAACAATAAAAACTAATATAAAATATGTATCCAGAAGAAATGGTTGCGCCAATGAAAGCGCAATTAACAAATAAAGGTTTTGAAGATTTAAACACATCAGAAAAAGTAGAAGAAGCCTTAAAAAGACCCGGTACAACCTTATTAATAATTAATTCCGTTTGTGGATGTGCTGCCGGAGGAGCTCGTCCCGGAGTAATATTATCTGTAGAAGGCGAAGGAAAAAAACCGGATCATTTAACTACTTCATTTGCAGGATTTGATGTGGATGCAGTTAAAACCGCTAGAGAACATCTTGCCCCTTTTCCACCTTCATCTCCGTCCATAGCACTTTTTAAAGATGGAGAATTGGTTCATTTTCTAGAAAGACATCATATTGAAGGTCATTCTCCGGAAATAATTGCTGAAAATTTAAAACAAGCATACGCTGAATTTTGCTAACATGTCTTTAAACGAAGAACAAATACAATCCCTTTCCGAAAAAATCGTAGAAAAATTAAAAACGGTTTACGATCCTGAAATTCCCGTGGATGTTTATGAACTAGGATTGATTTATGATATTCAGATTAGTACAGAAGGAGACGTGGAAATATTGATGACCTTGACAACCCCTAATTGTCCCGTGGCAGAAACATTACCCATGGAAGTAGAAGAAAAAATCGGTGCTATAGATGAAGTAAAAGAAGTAAATGTAAAAATTACTTTCGAACCAACTTGGGATAAAGATATGATGAGCGAAGAAGCTAAATTTAATTTAGGACTTTTATAGCATCATAAGACAAAAGCTAAGTAACTAAACTTTAGTAAGTAAATGATAGTAAAGGACAGATTTAATTGTATTAATCTGTCCTTTTTTCCTAAATTTAAAAAAGTAGTGGAATTGAATAAATTTAAGTGATAATAGAAAAGTGAAATTTGAGATTATGTTGAAATTGAAGCAAATGGTTAAAAAATTTATACAACTTTAACTCAATAAATACTATCATCTCAATTCACCGGTAAATAATTACATTTGTTAAATATAAGATTGATTTCATGAGATTATTTATAGGAGAGATATATCCGAATGAAGTACAACTAAGGGAAGAAGAAGAACACCATATAGTAAGAGTGTTGCGAATGAAGGAAGGAGATATGGTCTATGTGACCAATGGAAAAGGAGCATTAATAAAAGGACAATTACTAATAACAGGAAAGAAAGTTAAGGTTCAAATAATTGAAATTTTTCCCCATTCAAATAGAGGACAAAATGGATTACATATTGCTATTGCTCCAACCAAAAATATAGACAGATTTGAGTTTTTTGTAGAAAAAGCAGTTGAATTAGGAGTATCTAAAATTACCCCACTTTTATGTACTAATTCAGAGAGGAAGGTTTTAAATACAGAAAAAATCAAGAAACAAATTGAAACCGCCTGTAAACAATCTTTGAGAATAAATTTTCCTGAACTCTATCCATTGACACCTTTGAAGGATTTTATACAATCTTCGAATACAAAATTATACCTTACCCATTGTTATAAAGAATATGAGAAGATCACTTTAAACGAAACGTTAAACAGAGAAAAAGAAATAACCTTGATGGTTGGACCGGAAGGAGATTTTTCTAAAAAAGAAGTAGAAGAGCTTTATTCTTTAGGCTCTATAGGGGTTAGTTTAGGAGCAAATCGTTTGAGGACAGAAACTGCCGGAATTTTCATTGCTTCCAGTTATTATTTTTTTCACAACCAACCATAAACAGAATCATTAAAATTTATATGATCAATTTTTTATTGACTATAATTTTAAATAAAATGTTATGACCTATAAAATTAAGTTTTAAATCAATTATTGTAAGTGAACCAAATAATCAACAATAATTTGAACCGAATCAGGTTTACTAAAGACATATTCGCGAGCTCTTTCACCCATTCTATATCTTTTATTTGTATCTGTAAGTAATTCAACGAGTTCTTCATTAAATTCATTTTGATTGTGAATTACTTTTGCTCCTCCACACTGGATTAATTCTACGGCTTCGATAAATTTATCATAAATGGGTCCGAATAAAACTGGAGAAGCAAAAACGGCCGGCTCCAATACGTTGTGTACCCCTTCTTTACCAAATGCACCTCCCACATAAGAAATATCGGCATAGGAATAAACTTTCGTCAATATACCAACCGTATCTAAAATTAGGACTTGATAGTCCGCAGGATGGGTGTGACTTAATTCTGAAAATAATACCGTTTTAGGTAATAACTCCGCTTTTAATTTCTGAAAATATTCATGATTCATATTATGTGGAGCTATAAGTATCTTACAATTCATAAAGAAAGAAGAATTAATAAAGTTTTTTAACAGCGTATCATCTTCTTTCCATGTACTTCCTGCAACAATTAAGGTGTTAGTTCCTTTAAACAAAGACAACCAGCTTAAGTGGTTATTCTGTTTACTTAACATTTTAACTCTGTCAAAACGTGTATCCCCTGAAACCGTTACTTGTTGAATGCCGATGGAATTCAATAATTTTTTTGAATTTTCATCCTGTACAAAAAAATGAGTTACTTTCTTTAAAATCGATACAAACCATTTTCCGTTAGGCTTAAAATATATCTGGTCTTGACGAAAAATACTTGAGATAAATAAAGTAGGTATTTTTTTTGCCGCAAGTGCTTGCAATATATGATACCAAAAATCATATTTTACAAAAATAGCATAGTTTGGATGTAAGAGTTCAATTAACTGATTGGCATTTGATGGAGTATCTAAGGGAATGTAAAATATAAGATCGGCTATGCAATTATTTTTAACCACTTCATATCCGGAAGGAGAAAAAAAACTAAGAGCAAATTTATGTTTTGAAAATTTTTTCTTTAAAGCAGTTAACACAGGAAGTCCTTGTTCATATTCACCAAGAGATGATGCATGCATCCAAATCACTTGATCCGTTGGTGAAATTTTATTTTGTATTTCCGTGAAGACATGAGCCCTTCCTTGTACCCAAAGTCTTGCTTTAGGATGAAATAAAGAAGCAATCTTCATTCCTGCTCCCATGAGTTTAATGCCGAAAGAATATAAAAATGAATTCAAAATTTATCTGTTACTGTTATTTAAAAATTTAACTTTTTTCAAAACACTAGTTTAAAAAGAATTGCCTTAATTCAATTAAGGCAATTTTTATTCATATTTGAGTTGAAAAATAAATTAATATTTGAAAATAGTACAAATATCTGTTCGATAAAAAGTACTATAGATTAGTTAGTAAGCTCTTGCAAATAAGACTCTTCTTTTAGAAGGATTCCCTGAATATATACATACTCCCTCTTCCTCTTTAGCATCTAAAGGGATGCAACGAATGGTTGCTTTCGTTTCAGCTTTTATTTTTTCTTCCACTTCTAACGAACCATCCCAATGAGCAGAAATAAATCCGCCTTTTTCGTCCAATACTTTTTTAAATTCTTCGTAAGAATTTACTTCGGTAATTAAAGAATCTCTGTGAGATTTTGCTTTATTGAAAATATTTTGTTGAATTTCTTTCAATAAATCTTGAATATGTTCAGCTAAACCATCTACAGAATGTTGATGCTTTTCTAAAGTATCTCTTCGAGCTATTTCAACTTGTTTATTTTCAAGATCCTTAGGGCCAATGGTAACCCGAACCGGTACGCCTTTTAACTCATATTCATTAAATTTCCAACCCGGTTTATATTCAGTTCTATCATCAAATTTAACACTAATTCCCAACTTTTTAAGTTGAGAGATAAGTATATCTGCTAATTCAGAAATTGCATTTAATTGTTCTTCATTTCTATGAATAGGTACAATAACTACTTGGATTGGAGCTATATTGGGAGGAAGTACTAATCCATGGTCATCGGAATGAGACATGATTAAAGCTCCGATAAGACGGGTAGATACTCCCCAAGAGGTAGCCCAAACATATTCTTGTTTACCCTCTTTTGATTGATATTTCACATCAAATGCTTTGGCAAAATTCTGACCTAAAAAATGAGAAGTTCCGGCTTGTAACGCTTTGCCGTCTTGCATCATAGCTTCAATACAATAAGTTTCTTCAGCACCTGCAAATCTTTCCGCAGGAGATTTTACCCCTTGAATTACAGGAATACCCATAAAGTTTTCAACAAAATCGGTATAAACATTTAACATTCTTTCAGCTTCTTCAATAGCCTCTTCTTTGGATACATGGGCGGTGTGTCCTTCTTGCCATAAAAATTCAGCAGTTCTTAAAAACAATCGGGTTCTCATTTCCCAACGAACTACATTAGCCCATTGATTAATTAAAATAGGTAAATCCCTATGAGATTTAATCCAGTTTTTATAAGTATTCCAAATTATGGTTTCAGAAGTTGGCCGAACAATCAATTCTTCCTCCAATTTGGCATCCGGGTCAACAATCACTCCCTTTCCGTCAGGAGAATTTTTTAATCGATAATGAGTAACCACAGCACATTCTTTGGCAAAACCTTCCACATGATCCGATTCTTTAGACAGATAAGATTTAGGAATAAACAAAGGAAAATAGGCATTTTCATGTCCGGTATCTTTAAACATTTGATCTAATTGACGTTGCATTTTTTCCCAAATAGCATATCCATAAGGTTTTATAACCATACATCCTCTAACCCCGGAATTTTCAGCCATATCGGCTTTTATTACCAGTTCGTTATACCATTTACTGTAATCTTCTTCTCTTGATGTAAGTGTTGCCATAATGCTTTTCTACTGTTTTTAAACTTTTCTGTAATTATAACTGTCATAATTCTTAAGATACTTTGTCACATTACTATTGCAGCAAAATAGGTATTTCTTAATTGGTACGACTTTTGCGAATTTAAAATGATTCAAGAACAAAATTATAATAAATATATAAACTACTAAAAAAATATCATGAAGAATATCAGTTGTAATTTAGGACGAGTTTTCATGAAAGTTGGTACTCTCTTATGGGTGTCGGTTTTTTTAACATCATGTTATGTCGGCCAATCTTCATATGCCGGTGAGGATAGTGTATATTATTCAAATAAGACTCGAAAAAATAATAAACAAAAGTCTTATGATTACGTATATGATGAGGGTACAAGCTCATCCAATTCATATTCAGACAGTCAAGTAAGAATAGGTAAAAAATATATTGATCCAACTTCTAATGCCAGTGATTTATTATACGATGATGATTATAACAAAAGTGATACTTCTTCCAATACTGTCAATCGCTACAGTGATGATATCAATCAATCGTATTCCAATAATTATAACAGAGACGGTTGGGGAGATGATGGCGGAACTGTAGTTAATAATTATTATTACGGAGGTTACAGTCCTTATTATTCCTATTATTGGGGCGCCCCATATTGGGGATGGAGAAGTTATTGGAGTCCCTATTATGGATGGAATTGGGGCGTTTCAGTAGGCTGGGGCTGGGGATGGTCCGGCTGGGGATGGGATTATCCTTCATATTGGGGTCCATCTTGGGGTTGGAATTATCCGGGTTATTGGAGACCTCATCACCATTATTGGGATAATGGTTGGTGTTGTTCAAGATATTATGCCAATTACGGATCAAGGTCTTCCTATTTGAATAGTTCAAGAGGTAACTCATATATTTCAAGATCTTACGGAACGTCTCGTTCTAGACAAATACAAGATATTCAAAGACAAAATAGTAGAAATACCATCATTTCGGGAAGCCGAAGCAATGGGATAAGTAATTCAAGAATCAATAGAGGTTCTACATCTACTATTTCAAGAAACAATGAAAGTGGAAGAAACGGTTCAATTATAGGCGGCTCAAGAGCTAATGCCGCAGTTGTTACTCCCGAAAATTCAAGAAACAATTCCGGGGCTGTAATTGGAGGCTCAAGAAATAATACGATAACTAATTCAGAAGGATCAAGATCCACAGGCGTCATTAGAGGCTCCAGAAATAGTGTAGGTACATTGGAAGGATCAAGAAATCAAGTGGGGATCGGAAATTCCGGAACCGGAAGAGAATCATCCAATTCAGGTACAATAAGAGGATCTAGAAACAGTACAGGAATTATGGGAGGATCCAGAAATTACGAATCAGGTTCTTCTAGAATATCTTCACCAAACTATCAAACCCCAAGTTCGAGCAGTCGCGAAAGTTCTCGCGGATCTATAATTGGAGGAGGTAATCGAGGCTTTGGAGGAGGTTCCATAAGTAGTGGCAGCCGTGGCGGCTTTGGAGGAGGCTCCCTAGGTGGTGGTCGCGGAGGCGTTATAGGTGGTAGAAGATAATATATAATAATATAACTCAAATTATGAACAAGAAATTATTATACGGTTTTATCCTTTCATGCATGGTTTTGATAGGTAAATCACAAACCAATAGATTTTATCCCAATGATGTATCGGATGCTTTTACTATTTTTGGTGATAATTCCAATAATACAACAGGTACTGCCAGATATATAGGTATGGGGGGGTCTATGGGAGCTTTAGGAGGTGATCTTAGTGCCGTAGAAACAAACCCTGCCGGTCTAGGTATTTTTAGAAATTCTGTAGCGAATATTTCAATGAGTATCTTATCGAATAAAAATAAAGCCACTATGGGCAACGGAGTAAATTCCAATACCGATACCAATTTTAATGTTCCCGGTGCCGGAGTTGCATTGGCTTTAGGTGATGAAGCAGATATATTTAAAGTAAACGTTGGAGTAAACTTTTCTTATCAAAGAGTAGATAACGACGTAAACTTTTCCAGAAATACCAAATTAAATTATTTATATCCTAATAAAGATAATGTAGATCAACTTTATGAAATGGTAAATTATGATCAGTATACCAATGGATATAAATCAAAAATGAAATTCAGTTTGGCAGCCAATTACATGGATAGATTATATTTCGGTATTGGATTAGATTGGCATTATTTAAATATTGATCGCAATTCTGAATATGGTCATAGAAACACAGTAGATGGGGAATATATGAAATTCAATGAGCAATTAACGCCTTATAGTCAAGAAGCCAACGGTTTCGGATTAAATGTGGGGGTAATCGGTAAAATTACACCTGAGATTCGTTTAGGGGCTGCCTATCATTCTCCTATTTGGTGGTCTGATATGGATGATTACCGATGGATATATGGATACGATGATAAAGGACAATTCGTAGAAGATTATGTTTATTATGATCATTATAAAAATGTATCTCCCGGAAAATTGGTATTAAGTGGCGCTTTTGCTTCCAATATCGTTGATGATGATAATTCCTTGGCCTTCAATTTTGATTTTATTAATTACTTTAATAAAGACATGGAATTTAAAGGAGATGTTGACTATAGGTTAAATAATAATTTTGTTAATGACTACGTAAGAAATTCACAAGAATACCGCGCAGGTATTGAGTACAGGTTTAGAGAACTTAAATTACGCGCCGGTTACGCATATGCTTCTTCTCCTGTAAAAAGTAACTCTATATCAGGAATATGGGATACAAACAGTGATCCTGTATTTGTAAAAAATTACTTGGCAGGTGAAAAAAATAAATTGTCTTTTGGAGCCGGATATGATATTGGTCAATTTTTTGTGGACCTAGGATATCAATATATTAAAACAGATTATCGCACGACCCTTTCCGGTGACTTTTATACGGTAGGTGGATCCAATCTTGCAATAAGTTTAGATAAACCCTATTTAGGAAAAGTTAATAATATCCAAAATAATTTTGTATTAACTTTGGGTATGAGGTTTTAAAAATATATTCACAATAAAAAATCCTAACAAAAGTTAGGATTTTTTTTATTTATTTTTGAGTAAATCTCTGATTTCAGTTAATAATTCTTCTTGAGAAGGCGGTTTAGGTGTGTTATCTTGTTCTTTTTTCTCTTCGTCTTTCTTATTAAGCCTATTGATCACTTTTATCATCATAAATAAACAAAAAGCAATAATTAAAAATGATAGGCAAGTGGATAAAAAGTTACCATATTTAATAGCTGTTCCCGGAATGGTTAATTTAGCCAAATCGGTCAAATCAGCCATCTTTAATGCAGGAGTGAGAACAAGAGGGGTGATAATATCTTCAACTAAAGACGTGATAATCTGGTTAAATGCGCCCCCGATAATTACACCGACAGCCATGTCAACCACATTTCCCCTTAGGGCAAATTCTTTAAATTCTTTTATTAAACTCATAAATAATAATTTTAATTATAATTGCAAAAATAAATTAAATTTCAAATTAACATAATATATGCTGATTTGGTTAGGTTTCAAATACTATTCCGAAATTTTCATCAAATAATAAAATACCGTCCCTTTTCTCCTGAGATTCGGGAACTGTAAATCCTTTTATTTTTGTTGTCTTACCTTTACCTATTAGATCGAATATTTGTTTTAAAGTTAATTTTTTGCCGAATATTTCAAAAGGTATAGTAAAACTGCAATTTTTAAAATCAGAACAGCCGTAAGCAGATTTTCCTTTTATCAATTTATGAGTTTTACATTTTGGACAAAATAAATCTTCTACAGGTCGTAGGGGTGTGGTTTGCTTTTTAGATTTTTCGTTTATTTCAGTATTTTTTTTCTCTTGTATGGATATTCGTCTATATTGACTGTTTTTAACTTCTTGAGTTAGGTCGGTTACCATTTCGATAAGTTCCTTTTTAAAAAGATCGGAAGAATATTCCCCTTTTTCAATGAGTCTGAGTTTTTTTTCCCAGAGACCTGTAAGCTCCACGCTTTTTAAAATTTCGCTTTGTATCGTGTCGATCAGATCCATTCCCGTTGAGGTGGCATAAATATTTTTTCTTTTTTTCTCGATATACTTTCTGTGTAGTAAAGTTTCAATAATATTTGCTCGAGTAGAAGGACGTCCAATACCATTATCCTTCATTACTTCCCTCATCTCTTCATCATCTACTTGTTTACCGGCGGTTTCCATACTTCTTAATAAAGTAGCCTCGGTGAAATATTTAGGAGGTGTAGTTTTTCCTTGATGAATGAATGGATCGTGAGGACCGCTTTCTCCAACTTCAAAAACCGGAATTAAATTTTCCTCTTTTTCATTTTTTTTATCTTTTTCATAGATGATTTTCCATCCCGGTTCCAAAATTTGTTTACCGCTTGCTTTAAAGGGTACTTCACCAACTTTTGAAGTTACCAAAGTATTGGAAATTTTACATTCAGGATAAAATACAGCAATAAATCTTCGGGCAACAAGATCATAAATCTTTTTTTCATCAGTCGAGATACCTTCGGGTAAAATATCGGTAGGTATAATAGCATGATGATCCGTAACTTTAGTGTCATCGAAAACAGCTTTCGATTTTGGAATCGGATTTTCTAAAAGAGGAGCAATAAGATTTTCATAATATTTCATGCCGGAAAGAATTCCGTAGATCTTAGGATATAAGTCTTCCGAAAGATAAGTGGTATCAACCCGAGGATAGGTAACGAATTTCTTTTCATAGAGGCTTTGAATGTATTTTAAAGTATTATCAGCAGAATAACCGTACTTTTTGTTTGCCTCTACTTGTAGAGAAGTCAAATCAAATAAACGAGGATTCTTTTCTTTTCCCTCTTTCTTTTCGAAAGAAACTATTTCAAAAGGATATTTCTGTAAATATTCTAATCCTTTTTTAGCTCGGTCTTCGCTTTTCAATCGGTCGATATCAGCAATGAATTCCACATTCTTATATATGGTTTTTAATTCCCAGTATTCCTCAATAACAAAAGAATCAATTTCTTTTTGCCGTTGAACAATCATTGCCAACGTTGGCGTTTGAACTCTACCGATTGATAATAAGGTTTTATTTATGGCAAATTTTTTAGTAAAAAGTCGGGTAGCATTTATTCCCAAAAGCCAATCACCGATTGCGCGGGCACTTCCGGCAGCATATAAATTTTCATATTGGGAAGAATCCTTAAGGTTTTCAAATCCCTCTTTAATAGACTGTTCTGTAAGAGATGATATCCATAATCGTTTTACGGGAACTTTACATTTTGCTTTAAGCAATACCCACCGTTGGATCAATTCACCTTCCTGTCCGGCATCCCCGCAATTGATTACCTCTTCACATTCAGCAACGAGGCTTTCTATTACTTTGAATTGTTTTTCCACCCCTTTGTTGGAAATAAGCTTAATCCCAAAATTAGACGGTATGATAGGAAGGTCTTCCAAATACCAATACTTCCAGTTCGGGTTATAATCATGAGGCTCTTTTAACGTACACAAATGACCAAAAGTCCAGGTAACTTGATAACCGTTTCCCTGGTAAAATCCGTCTTTTCTCTCTTTTGCCCCTACAATTTGAGCAATATCTTTAGCGACGCTTGGTTTTTCAGCTATACATACAATCATTACTGATGGAAGGATTTTTCCTGCAAAATTGCAATTTTTTAAGTATACTAAGTAATTGATCTTTTAAAAAAGGTCGGATTAGCATTTGAATAATTTATGATTTGAAAACAATATTTGATATTAATTATAAAAATTATATTCAAAATTTTGTCCAAAGAACAGTTAAAACCGCATTAAATTTATAGTAAAATAAATAAAAGTTTAAAAGATGTTTTTAGCATTAATAGTTTAAATTTGTGAAATTATGCTTAATCCAGTATCATTTGTAGCATTGAATCATAATCAGAGAATTTTACAAATAAGTCTATATGTTAGAAGTTAAGAATCTATGTTTTTCATACACTAAAGATAAAAAAATAATTGAATCTCTTTCTTTCTCTTTAAAGCAAGGAAATATGCTGGCACTTGTAGGAGAAAGTGGAAGCGGTAAAAGTACCATTTTAAAGTTAGTTTATGGTTTGTTGGAATGGGAGAGTGGAGAAGTTATTTATAGAGGAAAAAAATTAGCAGGATTTAAAGGAAATTTAGTTCCCGGAGAACCTGAATTTAAATATTTGGAACAAGATTTCGGGCTTATGCCCTATGCAACCGTTGGCGAAAATGTGGGTAAATTTCTCTCTAATATAGATTTGAAAGAAAAGCAAAACAGAATTATGTTTTTGCTCGATTTAGTGGGCATGGCGGATTATGTAGATGAAAAACCTATCTCACTAAGCGGAGGACAGAAACAAAGAGTAGCATTGGCGAAAGCCTTAGCTCAAACTCCTTCAGTATTGTTATTAGACGAACCATTTTCTCAAGTCGATACTTTTAAGAAAAATATACTAAAAAGAGCTGTTTTTGATTTTGCTAAAGAAAATAATATTTCCATTATTTTAGCCACCCATGAAATAGAAGACGCTTTGGCATATGCAGATGAAATGATGATTGTTAAAGAAGGTAAAATTATACGACAAGGCAATCCTCATGATATATATCGAAATCCCGAAAATACCTATGTTGCCAATTTATTTGGTGAAAATACCATTTTAAAAAGATCAGATTTTCCGAACCTGTTTGAAGATTTAGTAGAAGATGAAATTCTAATTTATCCACATCAATTTATAATTTCTCAATCGGGTATTCCTGTAAAAGTAATAAGAAGTTATTTTATGGGCAGTCATTATCTCGTGGAAAGTATTTCAAAATTTAAAAGATTTTGGTTTATTAGTGATGAATCATTACCGATTGGCAAAGGGTGTTTTTTACAATTTTATGAATATCAGAAATTATTGGATAATAAATTTAATTAACTAATAGTTTAAAATCTCATTATAGATTTACCAAATAATCGTTATTGCTTAGCCACTTAGTATAGTAGGTTGAATTTCCTATTAATTATACTTTAAAAATAATGATTCTAAATGCAATATTGTTTTAAATACTCAGTAATAAGGATAAAAAAATAATAAAATGTATGAATTTTGTTACAAAACGAAGATATTTTTAGTTTTTGATTTTTTAGGTGCATTTAATAACAGTATATTTGTATAAATCAATTTAATATGAAAAGAATATTATTTACTTCTTCTTTCTCAATTCCGGATGATTATGAGCAGGAATATGAAATTGATTATATTCCTTTTATATATGTAGAAATCTATCCTTATTATGAATTTATTAAGCAAATTCCTTTAGATGTTGATTCGTTTATTGTAACCAGTAAAAATTCTGCAAAAGCGATCAAGGATATAGAATTGGAAGGTAAATTTTTTGTAGTAGGAAAAAGTACCGCAAAAGAATTATACGGACAGAACAGAGATATTGCATTTATAACCAATTATGCTGAAGATTTGTTGGAAAGAATGCTGGAAACAGATATAAAAAAATATGTTTTTTTTAAAGGAAATTTGTCGCTTACTATTTTACCGGATGCTTTACGTAAAAATGGAGTGGAAGTTGTTGGAATAGAATGTTATAAAACCCTTTTAACTCCTCATAAAATAGATAAGCAATATGATGCTATTGTTTTTACAAGTCCTTCTGCAGTAAGATCCTTTAGTTCCATGAATGAGATTCCGCAGGAAACTATTATATTTACAAGCGGTAAAACCACCGCTGAAACGGTTAGTACACTGGGAGAATACAAAATATATTATCCGGAAGATACAACAAAGGAATCCTTACTTGAACTAATAAAAAAGAAAATAAATGATTAAAAATACTTTATTTCTGGATGCTTTAAAAGGTAAACATGTCGAACGTCCGCCGGTATGGATGATGCGTCAAGCAGGTAGATTTTTACCTGAATTTAGAGCTTTACGAGATAAGTATGATTTTTTTACCCGTTGTCAAACTCCTGAATTGGCAGCAGAAATAACTCTAATGCCTGTAAAAAGATTTCCAATAGATGCGGCTATTTTATTTTCAGACATTTTAGTAGTTCCTCAAGCCATGGGATTGAATTTTGAAATGAAGGAATCCGTAGGCCCCTATTTGGAAAATCCTATCACTTCTGAATCTGATATTGATAGATTGCAAAATCCTCCGATTGAAGAAAGTTTAGGATATGTATTGGAAGCTATAACCCTTACTAAAAAACATCTAGATAATCAAATTCCCTTAATCGGTTTTTCAGGAAGCCCATGGACGATTTTATGCTATGCAGTCGAAGGAAAAGGTTCTAAAACATTTGATAAAGCTAAATCGTTTTGTTTTAAAAATCCAAAACGGGCTCATGTATTACTGCAAAAAATTACAGATTATACCATCCGGTATTTATTAAAAAAAGTTGAATATGGTGTAGATGCCGTACAAATTTTTGATAGTTGGGGAGGCTTGCTTTCTCCTAAAGATTATGATGAATTTTCATGGAACTATATAAATCAGATTATTGAATCTTTAGCGCCCAAAGTTCCGGTTATAGTGTTTGGAAAAGGCTGTTGGTATGCACTACAAACCATGTCCCAATCTAAGGCTTCTGCTTTAGGAGTAGATTGGACGATCACGCCTCAAAAAGCTAGAGAATTTACGGGCGGCGTAATTACATTACAAGGAAATTTTGATCCGGCTAAATTGCTGTCTTCTCCTGAAAAAATATATTCTGAAGCACAACAAATGATCCGTGATTTTGGTGTTCAACGATATATAGCCAATTTAGGTCATGGAATTTTACCAAATGTCCCTTTAGAAAATGCTGAGGCATTTATTAAGGCTATTGTGGAATTTAAAGAATAGCAATAAATCGATGAAATCTGTATATTACTTAAATAATAATTAGTTTTTACATAACTTCATAGTTATATCTTTTAGAAAAAATATACCATCATCGAATAAAGATCAGCGGGATTGCATATATCCTCTACAACGAAACGTTTTTTACTTCAAATTGTATAGTTGATCAATTGTAAATAATTCATACATAGCACTATATGGGCATGATATTTGTAAATTATTTAAATGCCTCTACATCTAAATTATCTGTCTGAGAAGATTTAAAGTTCTCAATTTTTACCCAAAATAACATTTTTAAATTTAATTTTATGAAGAAAATTTTATCAATTTTCGCATTCATTGTGCATGCAATTATTCTTTTTGGACAAGTAGGTATAGGTACAGAAACTCCGGACAGCTCTTCCATTTTAGACATAAAATCATCTAATAAAGGTTTTTTACCTCCTCGAGTAAATATTACTTCTATAAAAGATACCGTTACAATTAAAAAACCTGCAAACGGTTTAATTATTTATGATCCGGATGGATTTACAGAAACAATTAATAACCAAGTTTATACTAGAGAAGCCGGAGTTTATATGTTTAATGGACATGAATGGCAACGCCTTTATTCAAGTAATAACAACAATAGTATTTCGCCTTCAGATGGTAAAAATTTAGTAGGTGTAAAAATAAGCATTAATCAATCGGGGTATGTTCCACTTTCAGGAACTCAATCGTACGGATTATTACTTCAAAATAATTCAGTCGCAGTAAATCCTCAATTTATAAATGGTACTTGGCCCTCACCATCAAGTTCGCCGATAGATATTCTCAGTCCTAAAAATGGAGATTCAGGAACACTACTTTTTGAAAACAAACTGGCTGATCAAGCCAATTTTTTCCGTATTAATTTTGAATATCAAATTTTAAACAGACAACCGATTACTAATGGTATATTTTATGTCTCAATTGTATCAATTGCTACCGGAGAAACGGTTTATTCAGATGCAATTATTGTTCCCGCAGGAACTAATGTCGGCAGCAGTGTAAAATTTCAAATAGCTTTTCCTACACTTTCCGATTCAAATTCAATTAGTCAAGGATATAAGATTATGTTTCAAGCCGATACAGCTTTACCTATATTACCAAATAATCTTGGAGTTAAAATTATTGATATTTTAAGAATCAATTAATTAATAAAAATAGTAGCTGTAAAAAAGGGGATAACTTCTAATTTTATTTATGTAAATATTTTTATAAAATGATAATACAACTATTTTATGTGTTGTGTGTATTTTTAGATTTATGATATATCACAAAGTTTAAAATAGAAAAAAGTATCCACTATTATCTATAATTATACATACAAAATGGGTAACTAAAATTTAGAATTTTTATTTTCTAAGGTTTGTTTTAAGTATAGTTCCCGTAAGCCTTTTATGGTATGGAAACGATCATAAATATGAATTTTAGTTGTTAAGGGAGCAAATAGATGGCCGAGTCCTCCGGTAGCTATTACAAAAGTGTCTTCCCCTAATTCTTTATTAATCCGATCAATTAAACCTTCAACCATACTTAAAAAACCAAACACCATTCCACTTTGCATAGATTCTTCCGTGGTTTTACCAAGTACGCTTTTAGGAGTGCGCATTTCAATATCTGAAAGTTGTGCAGTTGCTCCAATTAGAGAATTTAAAGAAGTGATGACACCGGCAGCAATAATTACCCCTTTTATATCTCCGGTTTTATCGACACAAGTTAAAGTTAATGCAGTCCCGAAATCTACGATAATTTTTGTCCCCTTATATTTTTTATAGGCATAATATGCATTGGCATAAAGATCGGTACCCATTTGCGGAGTACTAGACGTTAGCTCTGTAGGTGTATTTCTGGTTACTTGAACCGTTTTTATATTATGAAGACGGGTTAGCGATTTTCTTACAGGATATGTTAAATGGGGTACAACGGAGCCTACTGCTATTTCGGTAATATCATTGGGATTAATCCCATAGTTTTGATAAGTCATTTTAAATTGAGAAAATAGCTCATCTTCACTCTTATAAGGTTTAGTATTCATTACCCATGAATTAATACACTCTTCTTCTTGAAATATTCCAAAACGTATATTGCTATTTCCGATGTTTACTACTAAAAGCATATGTATATTTTATTTAGGATAAATATTGTTTTCTCTATTGATGTCTGCCATTCGATAGGTCGCGTCAATTTCAATAGATTTAATTTTTTCAGGTGATACATTCAGACTAAATTCATATTCCTTTTGTGTCCATTTCCAATAAGGTAGATTTTTCTGATTAACATCAGATTCTTGTTTCTTATAATTATGCATCATATTTAAAGGAATATTATATATTTGTTTTGAACCATCTGAATATGTTACATTAACATCTATCGGCATCGGAAAATTACCCAGATTTTCAAGTGTTACCTTAGTGGTTTTTCCTTCTTTTTCTACGCTTTTAATAGCATAATCAATAGTCCGTGTGGTATAAGTCATATAGTTCCAATACCATTTTAAATCCATGCCTGATATTTTTTGAGCAATATGTATAAAATCCTTGTCGGTAGGATGTTTAAATTTCCATGTTTCAAAGTAATTTTTCATTATTTTGAAAAAAGTTTGTCTACCAACAATATATTCTAATTGCACTAAAAACAACTCGCCTTTAATATAGGCAGCAACACTATAGCCATTATTAGTTAAAAAATGATCAGAAAAAATACCCATTACTTCTTCCTGTCTAGTTTTTATAAATTCTGTGTAAAATTCAACACTATTATAATGAGGGTTTGGATAATTTTTTACATAGTCAGGAAATATTTTAGCCATCATTAAATGTTCTGCATACGAAGTAAATCCTTCATCCATCCAAGCTCTCATACTTTCATTGGAAGCAAGTATATGCTGAAACCAAGAATGAGAGGCTTCATGAAACATCAAATCGGAAAGTCCTTCCAAAGATTTTGCATTTCCCATGATCATAGTACACATCCCATATTCCATGCCACCGTCTCCTCCTTGAATAAAAGAATAGGTTGGATAGGGATAGGCGCCAAAGTTTTCTTTCATAAGAGAAAAGTATTTCTTGATATAAGGTTTAGATTCTTCCCAATAATTGGTTAGCTTAGACTTCTGATAAATCAAATAAACCAAAGGTCCGTTTTCTATGGAGATTGAATCAACTGTATAATCAGGATCGGCAGCCCAGGCAAAATCATGAATATTTTCTGCTTTAAAATGCCAGAATGTTTTATTTTTTTTAACAACCGGTTGAGCATCTGCAAGATATCCTTTAACGTCTTTGGGGTTTTGGAGAACTCCACCGGCTCCAATAATATAATTTTTATCAATTGCTATCGTTACATCATAATTTCCAAAAACTCCTTGAAATTCTCTTGCGATATAATCAAAGGTATGCCATCCTTCATAATCGTATTCTACTACTTTCGGGTACCATTGGGTCATGGTTAAATCAATGCCTTCGGAATTATTTCTTCCGGCTCTTCGAATAACCGGAGGAATCTGTGAGGTCCATTCCATTTCAAAATGAGTGGTGGTATGGGGTAATATAGGTTTTGCCAATTGAACTTTTAAAATAGTTTCTTCAACAGTAAACGTAACCGGTATACCTTCTTGTTTTAAGGATTTAATTTTTTGATACCCTATTTCATTAGATTTCAACGATGAGATTCGTGATTTCCCTTCACCGGTAATCATTCGTTTGTCAGCAGTTTTATTTAGTTCTTGTAATTTCTGATCCATCATTGAATTTGGTTGAAATGCATTCCAATATAAGTGGAAATAGAAAACAGAAAGTGTGTCTTGGGAATTGTTTGTATAAGTAATTTGTTGATGACCCTTATATTGGTAATTTTTAACATCAACATCAATATTCATTTTATAATCTGCCTGTTGTTGATAGTATTTATTTATTTGTGAATTAGAAAGTAATCCTAAGGTTAGGAAACAAATAAAAAATATTTTTTTCATTAAAATTGATTTAACGCAAGTTAAAGATTAATTTTATTAAATAAGCAATAAATTACATTTCAATAATTTTTTAACTTTTGCAGGAATATCCTATCATTTGTGCGTATATTTAAGTTAATGAAATGTTTTATAGTAAGAAAATTATATCCTTAAAAGGAATGTTACTAGTAACGATAAAATAACAAGATATAGTATAAATATTTAAAAATCCCCAAATCATATAATTTGAGGAAAATATAAAGTATTGTTTTAATGCAACTAATTAGAGAATAATAATTTTTCCAAATGTTGAATTTTAAAACTTAATAATTATCATGATAGGAAAGAAGTGATTTTTATGTGTTTTTTTTCTTGTATTTATGATAATTTATACATGTATATTAAACATTGTCTATTATTTTTATAATATAGTTATTAGATCTTCATTATCTTCCAGTAAATAATATGCTAAAAAAATAAGATTCTCTGTATCAGAAGCATTGTCAAAATGTTTAATAGGTTGATTTTTAGGTTCGTAAAACACATTTCCGGATTTAATGATTTCCGGTTCATGTCCTTCAATTTGGAATAACAAGGTTCCGGATAATACATGTCCGATAACCGGACAGGGATGAAGGTGATAATCTGCTTTTCCTTTTGGAGGGATGATGACTTCTTTCATTTCAATTCTTGAAACGGTTTGGTTCTTTAATACAACAGTCTTTAGATCTTTTCTTGTAACATTACTTTTTAACATGATTATATATTTAAATAAAAAACACTAAGTAATTATGTGCTTATTAAATTAATTTGATCCAAAGGTAGTTGTATATAATTATTTTTTCATTGACTTATGTTAAAAGATTTCAAACGGCTTAATGATTCGGGTTCAATTCCTATATAAGAAGCAATATGATATTGTGGTACGAATTGTTCCACATTTGGATATGTTTGTAGCAATAATTTATATCTTTCATAAGCAGTATTCATTAAAAGAGAAATATCTTTTTGGCATTTTTTAACGAATAAAGTATCTGAAATGTATTTTGCAACTTTAAACCATGCTTTTGATTCATTGAGAAGCAAATCATAATTAGTTTGAGAAAGACATAAAATAGTTGAATTTTCCAATGCTTGTATACTGCCAATGCTTGGCTCTCTTGTTAAGAAACTTCTGTATGAAGTTACTATTGATTCAGGAAAATAGAAGTCAATATTAAATTCTTTTCCATCTTTATCTAAATAAGATCTTAGAACTCCGGTTTTCACAAAACCAATAAAAGAACAAATTTCTCCTTCTTCTATAAGAAAATCTTTTTTAAACAATGTTTTTACTTCCAGCAATTCCGATAATCTGGTATAATATTGAGTTGCTAATTCTAATTTAGTACAAATTAAATCCTTTAAAAACATATGTTGTATTTTTATGTAAATATACCTAAGTAATAAGTAATTTTAGTGTGTTAACTAACTTTCGAACTTCAGATATTCCATTGTACAGATTAGATATTAAAATATAGTGTTTAAGTGATATTGCAACTTTACATCGTTTTTATAATGAATTTATAAGTAGGAAACAGATTTATATAACATAAGTATCGGCTATTTCATAGAGTAATTAAATAAAAGTTCAGAACTTTTTTGTTTATAAATAACCATTACAGAAATAATATATAATGAATTATAAAAGTTTATGGGCTATATTAATAGTTTTTATACAGTTATGAAATCACCCATGCGATTTTTGTGATGTTAATACTTAAAAAATAAGGCTTACATGTTTATATCGTCAAAATCGGAATTAGTATCAGTATTTTGTTGGCGATTCTTTTTATTATTACTCCTCTTATCATTACTATTATTGAATCTATAAGTAAAAGATAGGGTAAATTGTCTTGGACGCCATTGCATTTCCGAGTATCTGTAAAAATCATCTCCGTATGTTTTAAATTTCCTTTTTTTAGAATCAAAAACATCCTGAATATTGAAAAGGAATGTCCCTTGACCTTTTAATATATCTTTGCTGATTCCTAAATCCATTCCGTACATTTCTTTACTTTTATTTTGTCCATTTTTAAAAGGTGCCATATAATTTCCTTGTAATTGAAAATTAAAATTTTCCGGGAGTTTTACTGTCATACTCATACGAGTTCTCCATGTAAACCCTTTTTTATCTAAATTCTCGGTAACTAAGGTGGTACTTCCGGTTATAGTATTAATTTTTTCATACGAATAATTCCCATAGCTTTCGTATTGAAATAAATTTACATCTCCAAAAATTTTCCACCATTTATAAGGATTTACAGAATAAGACAATTCTCCACCGTATCTATTTTCATGTCCTAAATTGGTAGGCATGGTGTTTAAATTTCCGAGAGGGTCTGATGTAGTTATGAATTGTAAAGGATCTTGTGTTCGTTGATAATATAAAGAAGGAGTAATTCCCCAATTACTTTGTTGAAGGTTGTATCCCAATTCAAAAGAATTGATATATGACGGGTCTAAGTCCGGATTTCCTTGACGAGTATTCCTGTCATCAGAAATGTTTTTATAGGGGATAAGCATTCTGCTGTCCGGACGAAATATCCTTCGGCTGTAACTGATTTGTAATTGGCTTTTTTCCGTTAGATCATAATTTAGGTGCAGAGTAGGGAATAAGTCCGTATAATTTTTAGTAATGGTTGAATTAGCTTGACGAGAAACAACCTTGATAATTGACGTTTCTTCTCTTAATCCTGCTAAAAATGAAAATCCCCCCCATTTATTTCCATATTGTAAATAAGAAGATAAAATGTTTTCTTGATAAACCGTATTGTCTGTTTGATCAGGATTCACTACCCACGAATTATTTATAAATTCATTTAAAGAAAAATCTGATTTAATTTTAGAATAATCAGCTCTCATTCCGGCTTCTAATTGAGAACCTTCTTTAAAAGGCAATACATAATCAGATTTCAACATTATTTTGGTTTGCGTATTATCATTGGTATTTAAACCGGCAATTCGGTCAAAGATTTTAGAATCGGAATCTTTTAGATTATAGGAGTAGAATCCGTCAACGGTTAGTACATTTCCTTTTTTAAAAAAATTATGCGTGAAATTTAGGTTTCCGTCGATTCCGTAATTATTTCTGTTTTCTCGTTCTTTTCTTTCTGTAAGGCTTTGTATAAGTGAGGGATATAATGTGGTATTATAGTGGGTGGTACTTAAATAATTGCTGGTATTATAATTATACCCTACAGAGGTAGATAATGAGTTTTGTTCGTCAAAAGTAAAATTAAATCCCGTACTTGCATTTAGAGAAGTTCTTTCTCTATTCCTTTTAGAATCTTGTAGGGAATTTTCATCCATAAGGTGGTTCATATCATAACCAATGTAATTTTTTTTCTCTTTACCTTTATTTTTACCATACCTAAAACCGATATTAGTAAACCAGTTCCATTTTTTTTTGCCATATCCTAAATTAATGGATGTACCGTACGATTGTGGAGATCCTCCGGACATTTGAATACTTCCGGTAACACCTTTTTTTCTATTTTTTTTGGTAATTATGTTTATAATACCGGCAGTTCCTGAAGATTCATAACGAGCAGAAGCATTGGTTACTACTTCGATTTTTTCAACCATATCAGCCGGTATGGATTTTAAAGCTTCGGCAGTATCATTAATTCCCAACATGGCAGAAGGTTTACCGTCAACTAAAATTTTAACATTGTCATTACCTCGTAAACTAACCGTTCCATCTACATCCACATTCACCGATGGAACATTTTGCATAACATCTGAAAGAGTTCCTGACTTGGCAGTTAAATCTTGAGAAACGTCATATATTTTTTTATCCAACTCAACTTTATATAATGGCTTTTTTCCTTCTACAACAATTCCCTCCAATTCTTTAGCCGTTTGTTCAATCTTTATATTTCCTAAGGAAGTTGATTGAAGAAGTGACTTTTGATCGACATATGAATCAAATCCCGCCTGATCTATCACCAATTCGTATTCTCCCGGTGTTACTTTAACAGAAAATTTACCTTTTTCGTCAGCCAATCCTCCAAATACTTTAGAAGTATCTTCTAAATTGGTTAAAGTAATGCTGCTGTAGGGTACGGGACGGTTATTATCTGTAATTATGGTTCCTGTTATAACAATGTTTTGTGAAAATATAAAGGTATATAGTACTAAACAAAATGTTGATAGTATGGATTTACTTGAAGTCATTTATTAATTTTATTTTCAGTATAGACAAAGCTAAAACTGAAAGGTTACATCGTAAAGTAAATAAGAAGAGTTATTTTTTAGTGTTACTTTTTCTTTCGGAAGTTATTATTTTCGATTAATTCAAAAGGATTTTCTGTTTTAGTTTTAATAAAGCTTTTACCAAAGATAATAATGCCAAATACGATAAGGGCAATACCTACAATTTTTTTTATTTTGTAGGCAAGTTGATCGGTCAGCTGATGCTTAAACTTGGAAGCTAAAAATATTTTTAACATATCAACAGACACCATAGTAATTAATAAAATGGTTATGTATAAATAAAAATCGGAAGGTTTTGAATATTGTGCGGATATTAATACAACTGTTGTCAGCCAAAATACGATAACACCAATATTAACCAAATTGAGTAAAAAACCATTCATATAGGTTTTAAAATAATTGGTAGTCGCAATATTAGCATCTGTTTTAATATGCAAATTACCTTTTGAAAGAATATTGTATAATCCGTAAATAAAAATTACAAAACCGGCAATCATATATACCGACGGATGTGTGTCTATAAACTTTAGTAAACCTTTACTACCTGTATGCGAAACATAAATACAAAGTATATCTGCAGAAATTACACCCGCTTCGAGAGCTATGGAAGGTTTTATACCTTTAGTAAGACTGGTTTCAATCAGAAGAAAAAATACGGGACCTATTAAAACAAGACTGAGAATTAGCCCAAGTAAAATTGCAGATGTGATTAGAGAAATCATTAAATTATTATAATAATTTGCAAGGTACGTAATTTTGTGTTAACATAATGTGACAGATATTAGTTAGATGAGATTATTTTATGGATTGTTTATCATGTTTATTTGAGTGCAATCCCTAATTTTTATCTCAAATACAAAAAAAATAAAAAAAATGCTCTTTATAATAATAAAGTTTATCAACTTATTTTTAATGTAAAATAAAGAGTGAATTAACTTTTTTATTATTTATTTATCAAAATTCACCGTATCTTTTTTTCTGGTATCTCGATTTATATTTTCCGTTTTATTAGAACCATGGTTTTCGTTCGATGAATTATTATAATACCCTCCGTTCTCATCTGAAGAATAACTTCCGTCGTAAGCACCGTAAGAAGCCAAATCATCACAACTAAAATTGTCATTCATAGTTTCCGGTCTGGCAAATTTATCTTTTTGGGTTATTTCCAATTTAGGATCAGCATATATTTTTTGCATAAAATAGGCCCAAATAGGTAAAGCCATACTTGCTCCTTGACCAATGGAAGTTGATTCAAAATGCGCATATCTGTCTTCCCATCCAACCCATATGCCGGTAGCCAATTTAGGAGCAATTCCTATAAACCATCCGTCGGCATTTTTATTGGTCGTTCCTGTTTTACCTGCAATTTCAGCATCAATACCCATACTCCTGACTCTTCGGCCTGTACCTTGATCAATTACCCCTTTCATTAATTCAATCATAGTGTAAGCGTATATTTCATTCATAACTTCTCTTACCTGTGGTTGATATTCTTTAATTACTTTATTGTTGCTGTCTTCAATACGCCAAACCATTTCAGGTTTGGTATAATTCCCAAAATTTGCAAAAGTGCTATAGGCTCCAACCATTTCATAAATGGTTAAGTCTGCAGATCCTAAGGCAATAGTATTGTTTCTGGGGATAGGACTTTCAACTCCTAAATCTCTGGCCATTTTTATAACTGCATCATATCCGGTAGCATCAATTAACCTTGCTGTTACCGCATTTTTGGAGTAGGCAAGAGCTGTTTTTAAAGGCATAGAAGCGCCGTTACCGGCAACTGTCCATTTACCTTTGGTATAAGTTGCATTTGAAACTTGTGTACAAGGGGTGTAATTAAGGTTTTTAATGGCAGTGGCATATACAAAAGGTTTGAATGTAGAACCTACCTGTCTACGTGCTTGTTTAACATGATCGTATTGAAAATGTTTCCAATTGATTCCTCCAACCCATGCTTTTATATTTCCCGAATGAGGCTCCATTGCCATTAGTCCGGCTTGAATAATATGTTTATGATATCTTATAGAATCCCAAGGAGATAGTAAAGTATCTTTATCGCCTTTCCATGTGAAGATTTGTAAGTTGATTGGTTTTTTGAATTCCGTTACAATTTCCTCATCAGATAATCCCTTATTTTTTAGGTTTTTATACCTTCCGGTTCTTTTCATGGCATCTGTCATGAGTTTATTGTATAAAAAATCAATTTTGGGATCTCCCGGATAAGTGTAAAAAGGAGCATATTTCCTTTGTTTTTGCTCTCTGAAAAAAGATTTTTGTAGATTTTTTAAATGCTTTTCAATTGCTTCTTCAGCATATTTTTGCATTCTAGAATCTAGAGTTACATATATTTTTAGTCCGTCTTTATAAAGATTATATTTTTTTCCTGTTTGGTTTTCATAATCATTTAAAACAGCATTAACTTCTTTTTTTAATGCATGTTTAAAATAAGCGGAATATCCTTCGCCAATTTCTTTTACCGGTCTGTAGTTAAGCTCAATAGGAGTTTCTTTAATCGAATTGAATTCTGCTTCAGTAATGTAACCTTGGTCCTTCATCAAGCCTAAGACAACATTTCTTCTTTTTTTAGCATTTTCAGGATTAATTTTAGGATTGTTTACCACCGGATTTTCTAACATAGCTACCAATGTGGCACTTTGTGATAGATCCAAATCTTTAACATTTTTGTTAAAATATACCTTGGATGCGGTTGCAATACCATTAGCATTAAATAAAAAATCGAATTTATTTAAATAAAGAGTTAAGATTTCATCTTTAGTATATAATTTTTCGAGTTGAACCGCGATTATAATTTCCTTTATTTTTTGGAAAGCTCGTTGAAATTTATTTTGCGATACCCCTTTGTAAGAAAAGTTACCCTCGTCATCATCTTTTTGCGTAAAAAGAAGTTTAGCTAACTGTTGGGTTATAGTACTACCACCCCCTCTTTTTCCACCATAAAAAACAGCCCTGAATAAAGCTTTTTTATCAACCCCTGAATGGTAAGGAAAACGTTCGTCTTCTTTAGACATTAAAGCATAAATAAGGTAGGGAGGTAAATCTTGATATTCTACCGGGATTCTTTTTTCTTTTTCAAACTTTTGAATTACAACACCATCTGCAGATATAATTTCAGAGGCAACAAATATATCCGGATTTTCCAAATCTCTAACATTGGGCATTTCTCCAAAGAAGCCATAAATTGTTAATAAAAAAAGTAAAGCAAATGATAAAATTCCGGCAAAAAATAATCCCCAAAACCATATAAAAAATTTTCTTATAAATTTTTTAGTGGAATTAGATTTATTTATTTTATTTATAGTATTGGTCTTATTCTTATTTTTATTTGTTAATGCCATAATATATATTCTATGGTAAGTTTATTCAATAGTTACTCCAAAGTCTACAATGCCTTTTAAAGTGTCTTTCCTCATTCCTTGAACAACGGAAAGTGTATAGTCCCCGTTTTTAGTAAATGAGAAATCTTTTTTATATTGAAAATAAATTTCTTTAATGGATCCCATGCCCGAACCAAGCCATTTTCCTGTTTTATCAGCTAATATATAATTTAACGTATCGGTACTAATAACTTTTTTTCCTTCTTTTAATTTAATAAATAAATAGAGATTACTAAACTGATAATCCTCATTATTCCTTACTATAAAGTTTATATTTTTTTTGTCGGAAGCATTTTTAATGGTAAAATTAAAATTTAAAGTATCTTTTTTACTCCAAGAATTATTGATGCTTTTCATTTGTGAGTATTCATACTTATGATTACAATTTATGAAAAGAAGCATTGAGCAAAGAGATATAAAAAGAAATTTTTTCATTTAAAATTGTTCTAAAAAATTATTTAGGTTTTTTAGGAGTTCTTTTTTTTGGTTGATTAGAATTTGATTGAACGTTAGTATTAGTTTTAGCTTTTGGTTTAGGCTTTTCAGTTGTATTTTTTGAATTGGTTCGCTGTTGATTTTTATTTTTGGATTTCCGTTTAGTATTTGATTTCGATTTTTTTTCAAATCGATTCAAATTATTTTCTTCAATTAAATCAACTTTTAAATCTTCTTTTTCCTGAAGTTCATCTAATGGTTTAATAGTTACACCTTTTTTATTAAGTTCAACTAATTTTTTAACCTCATAAATATTTACAGGATACCAAGAAATAGAATTATCAGTATATGTAAACCACATTTGATTTCTAAATACATCCACTTTAATGCAATATGCTTTACCCTTTTCAGTTTCTAATACAGTTTGGCTGGAAGGAAAATCAGCTAAGGCATCCACATAGGTGTCTAATTCAAAATTAAGACAACATTTCAATTTGCCACATTGTCCGGCTAATTTTTGCGGATTGATGGATAATTGTTGATATCTTGCCGCCGCAGTGTTAACAGATCTGAAATCTGTCAGCCAAGTAGAGCAACATAACTCTCGCCCACAGGATCCAATTCCTCCCACTTTGGCACTTTCCTGCCTGTAACCAATTTGCCGCATATCAATTTTTGAGCGAAAGGACATAGCATATTCCTTTATCAACTGTCTAAAATCTACTCTGCCTTCTGCCGTATAATATAAGGTAACTTTTGACCCATCCCCTTGGAATTCTACATCACAAATTTTCATTTGAAGTCCCAAACTCCTGGCAATTTGTCTCGCATCAAGCATAACCGAGTGCTCTTTGTTTTTATAGTTTTGCCAAATTTCAATATCTTTTTGAGAAGCTTTCCTATATACTTTAAACAGTTCATCAATTTTAGCCTTTTTTTTCCTCATTTGGATTTTGACTAACTCTCCGGTTAAAGATACAATCCCTACATCATGTCCTGAATTAGCTTCCACAGCAACTATGTCACCAATTGATAGAGGTAAATGGGAATCATTTAAGTAAAAATCTTTTCTATCGTCTTTAAATCGTACTTCAATATATTGGGGTTGATTTTTTTGAGTAGGGGGGTGTATGTCGGATAACCAATTGAATACAGAAAGTTTACTGTTGCAATTTCCAGTTCCACAAGCTCCATTATTTTTACATCCTTTAGGTAGTTCTCCCGAACTACAAGAACTGCATGTTTCCATATTTTGATATTAATCTAATTCACAAAGATAGATATTTTTAAAGTTATAAGTCTTAAAAATATTTTTTACAATTACCTTTCTTGAGAAAGGTATATAGTCGTTATATTCCATTATTTAATATAAAAGGCTTACTTTTGAAGAAAATTTACAGAAATATTTAAAAATATAGTGGAAACTTCTAAAAAAGTAGATTATTCAAAATTAAATCCCCATATCCCAAAGGAAGCAATAGCTTATATTGAAAAATGGCTGGAACCATATTGGTTTCATTTGGTTATAAAAAAACCACGATCAACTAAATTAGGAGATTATAGAGTTCCACAAGAAGGTAATCCTCATATAATAACAGTAAATTCGGGTATGTTGAAATCGTTATGTTTTTTAACTTTAACCCATGAAATAGCGCATTTAAAAGCTTTTGATTTGTATTCCAGAAGAATTCAACCTCATGGTAAAGAGTGGAAAAAAACATTTTCTGAAATGATTTCTGAAAGTATTGATGTATATGAAGAAGAATTAAAAGTGATATTGAAAGTTTTTATGCAGAATCCCAAAGCAAGTTTTTATGCAGATAAAAAATTATCTGAATATTTTATAAGAAAGCAAGATCCGAATGCGTTGTTATTGAAAGATTTACATGTAAATGCTTTATTTAAAATTAATAATAAATTTTTTTATAAATTAAAGAAATCAAAAACTCGCTATATTTGCATTGAAAAAAATACAGGTAAAAGATATTTGATTGCGGAGAATGCTCCGGTTACTGAAATAAATGTTTTATGACAAAGAATAAGAATTATTATTGTGTAATTATGGCCGGAGGTATAGGTAGTCGTTTTTGGCCAATAAGTACCACAAAATTCCCAAAGCAGTTTCATGATATTTTAGGTACAGGGAAAACGTTAATTCAGCAAACATTTGAAAGATTAAGTAAAATTATCCTAAAAGAAAATATTTTTGTTATCACCAACCAAGAATACGTTGATCTTACATTGAGTCAATTACCCGATATTTCCAAAAACCAAATTATCGGTGAACCCAAAATGATGAATACAGCTGCCTGTAACATTTATATGGCAGAAAAAATCCATAAATTAAATCCGGATGCAAGTATTATCGTTGCTCCTTCAGATCACTTAATTATCAATGAAAATCAATTTGTTACTAATGTATTAAACGCTTTAAAACACGCTAGTCAAGATAATATATTGGTAACTTTAGGAATTGCTCCTACAAGACCAGACACCGGATACGGATATATTGAGTACGTTAAAGAAGGCAAAGAGGGACTTTACCAAGTGAAATCCTTTAAAGAAAAACCGAATCTTGAAACGGCTAAAGAGTTCTTAAAAAGTAAGAATTTTTTATGGAATTCAGGCATTTTTATCTGGTCAAGCCGAAGTATTCTAAGTTCTTATCAAAAATATCTTCCGGATATGTATCGATCTTTTGAATCTATAATCCCTGAATATAATACAGATAAAGAGCCGGAGGCTGTAGAAAAAATTTATTCTAAAATTGAAAAAATTTCAATTGATTATGGCATTTTAGAGAAATCTGATAATGTTTGGGTAATTCCTTCTACTTTCGGATGGAGTGATTTAGGTACATGGAGTGCATTATATGAGAACTTTAATAAAAATGAAGAAGGGAATGCAGTACACGGTAACAATATTTATACATACGATACCAGTAATACCATTATAAAAACAGACCTCTCGAATAAAATATATATTATTGATGGACTAACGGATTTTATAATAGTGGATACTTCAGAAGCACTATTAGTATGTCCCCGAAATAATGACCAAAAAATTAAGGATTATTTAGAAAATATTAAAAAATTGGAAGAAAGTAAGAAATCTTCAAAAGAATAATATTTCTTCGTTTCTTACTTTTTATTATTTTGATGATAAAGCATGGCTTCACGAGCCATTTTAAATATTTTTGAAGAGAATACGAAATCTAATAAAGCTTGATTATCAGAAGTTACGATAGAGTTTTTATCTCCTTCCCATTCTTTAACTCCGTTTTTTAGGTAAACTATATTTTCACCTATTTCAAGAACAGAATTCATATCGTGAGTATTTATAATAGTAGTTGTGTCGTATTCACGGGTAATTTCATGAATAAGTTTATCTATTATTTGAGAAGTCTGAGGGTCTAAACCTGAATTTGGCTCATCGCAAAATAAATATTTTGGATTATTAACAATAGCACGTGCAATAGCTACTCTTTTTTGCATTCCTCCGGAAATTTCAGATGGAAATTTCTTACGCGCATTTGTTAGATTTACTCGTTCTAATACTTGATCAACCCGTTCCCTCATATCTTTTTCAGATATATTTGCAAACATTTCAAGAGGAAACTTTACATTTTGTTCAACCGTCATGGAATCAAACAGGGCACTCCCTTGAAACACTGTTCCTATTTCGCTTCGTAAATTTTGCCTTTCAGATACAGATAATTTGGATGCATCTGTATTTTCGTATAGAATTTGTCCGGAAGTAGGTTCAAATAAGCCAAGAAGACATTTAAGAAAAACAGTTTTTCCGGAACCACTTTGTCCGATAATTAAATTTGTTTTTCCTTTTTTAAAAGTAGTAGTAATCCCTTTAAGGACTTCTACTCCATCAAATGATTTAGTAACGTTTATTGCTGAAATCATTGTTTAATCTAGTAAAAGTTGAGTTAACATTAAATTTGTGATGATGATAAGGACTGTTGTCCATACAACAGCTGAAGTACTATTACGCCCAACTTCCAATGAACCGCCTTTTACGGTATAACCATAATAAGAAGGTACTGTTGCTATGATAAAGGCAAATACGATAGTTTTTATAAAACAATAGTAAATAAAGAAATCAGGTGATGCCATTTGAAGTCCTTGAACATAATCTACCGGGGCCCAGCTTCCGGAAAAACTTCCCGCAAAATAACCTCCCAGAATACCCATCAAAAGGCTAATCATGATTAAGATTACATTAAAAAATAAAGAAGCAACCACTTTTGGAAGAATTAGATACGATGGGCTGTTTACTCCCATGATTTCCAAAGCATCAATCTGTTCGGTAACTCTCATAGTACCGATGCTCGATGCAATAAAAGAACCCACTTTTCCGGCTAATACAACACTAATTATTGTAGGGCAAAATTCCAGTATAAGAACCACTTTGGTTGCATATCCCACATAATAATCAGGAATAGGGAAAGAGGATGTCTTGAAATTATTATACATTTGAATGGCAACTACTGCACCCACAAAAAAAGAGGTGAAAGCAACCAAACCCACGGAATTAACTCCTAAATCATTTATTTCTCTAAGTAAATTTTTTCTGAAAATTTTTCTTTTTTGGGGTTTTTTAAAAACCCTTGCCATTAAGAAAGAATATGCTCCAATATTCGAAATCATCCCCATAATGGTGCGAAGTTACTATTTTTTTATTTTTAAAAAAAGAAAGATTATTTTTAAAGGAAACCGTTTTAATGGCAACAACTTTTCGCATGCGATCTTTGTTCCAATTTTAAAGCTTTATCTGAGGGAGACAATAGATGAATACCTAAACCCAACCCTCTTAGTATGAATAAAATGCCTATTAAAACTATAAAGTAGGGAAATATTTTTAGAATCTTGAATCTAACTTTAGCTCCAATAAATTTACCGGTTAATGTTGTTATGAACATGAAAGGAAATGTCCCTAATCCAAAAACGGCCATAAATAGCATACCTTGAATAATTCCACCGGCAGCAATCGAAGAGGTTAATGCTACATATACAGCACCACAAGGAAGAAATCCATTAAGTACTCCAGTAAGAAATCGGGAAGTATTATCTTTCCTTTGAAGAAATCTACCTAAAAATAGTTTAATTTTAATCATGAACTTATTTATCGGTCTGAAATTATCTCCAATTTCAGTGGTTTTTCCCGGTAATAGTACCATGAGAATTAATAGAATACCGGCAAAGATTGATATGTATTTTTGATATCCGGCTATATTAAAGCTTTTACCCACAATTCCTAAAATGCCTCCTAATAAAGAATAAGTGGTTATTCTTCCCAATTGATATAAAATATTCTGAGTATAGAATTTAAATTTATTAGTTGCATCCAACCCGATGGAAAAAGCGATCGGGCCGCACATTCCTATGCAATGAAATCCCCCCAATAATCCTAAACTAAGTGCTGTATATAAGTAAACGATATCTAATTCCATGTTAACGGTATTTCCATCTGATAATTAGTTTTTTCTTTTTCCCAATATAATTTTAATGTATAATTTCCTTTTACTAAAACTTTAGACGGAATTAATATGGTATTAGAAGGAGATAAATCAAGTTCTTTCTTGTTAATATCTAAAGCTTGAGAATTGGCTCTGAAAAGTTTAAATTTTCCGGTGGTATTAGTATAATTAAATTCTTTTGGAAAGATTATTTTAATGCCGAATTCAGGTAATATTTCAATTTTAGGTTTTTCTTGTAATAAAGCAGCATGGTTGGTAGCATCAATCTCTTTTTGATAATTTATTTCTTCTTCATAATAATTATCTGTTACCAGGTCAAAAGTATTCTTTGAAAATTCAATGGTGAATATCAATGTACAAATAAATATAATAAAGCAGGCAAGTGCTAAAATAACCCCGTGCCCCCAAGTAAATTTAAATTTCATAATTAAAATCGGATTTTAGACGGACCAATAAAATTAGTTTTATACTCATCTACTTTCTTACCATTTTCGTCAAAGATACCAATAATTACTTCTTCTTTGGTTTTAATTAAATCAGACTGAGGAATTTTAATAGTAGCTGTACCTTTGAGAGTTTGTTTAGGTTGTATGATAAATTGTGTACCATATCCTACTAAAGTTATACTTGCATGATTGGGTTTAAGTATTTTTACGTTTAGTTTTTTCTTTTCGGTAGTTTTATTAGAAAATATAAATTGATATTCATCAACAACTAATTGTTCTTCTATAGTAAACTGAGTACCTACAATTTTTAAAAATTTGGTTTCCACACTTGATCTAATGAACAATAATGATATACAAACCGATGTCAAAACCAATAAAGCTATGGTGTAGGCAATTAGTCTCGGAGTAAATTTGAAATCCGTTCTTTTTTCAATCATATTTTCCGAAGCGTACCTAATTAGACCTGTTGGCATTTTCATTCGTGTCATTACCATATCACAAGCATCAATACAAGCAGTACAGTTCACGCACTCCAATTGACTTCCGTTTCTTATATCAATACCCGTTGGACAAACTTCAACACATTGTTTACAATCTATACAATCTCCTTTTCCTAAAGCTTTTCTGTCTTCATTTTTCCTCCAACTTGCTCTCCCGGCAGTACCTTCTCCTCTCACGAAATCATAAGCAATATTTATCGTGTCTTTATCAATTAGTACCCCTTGAAGTCTGCCGTATGGACAAACAAAAGTACATGCCTGTTCTCTAAACCAAGCAAATACAAAATAAAATAAAGTGGTAAATATGATATATACTATAAATACAGTGACATTTTTTGAAATACCTTCTTTAAAAATTTTTTGTATCTCATCGGTGCCTAAAACGTAGGAAAATAATACAGCACATATTAGTAAAGAAACAATTAAAAAGATGGACCATTTTAAAATTCTCTTTTTAATTTTTTGGCCGTTCCATTCTTGTTTGTCGAGGCGAATTTGCATATTTCTGTCTCCATCGATAAGAAATTCAATTTTCCTGAAAACATGTTCCATAAATATAGTTTGTGGACATATCCAACCGCAAAAAATTCTCCCATAAGTCACGGTAAATACAATGATAAAAACCGTAGTTGTAACTAAACCTATACCAAAAAGATAGAAATCGGATGGGGAAAAATAAGCTCCGAATATATAGAATTGCCTGTTTAATATATCAAATAGGAAAATAGGATTTCCATTGATTTTAACAAATGGAAATATAAACAAAATGATGAGAAGGAATGCACTGACTATATCTCTGTATTTTGTGAATTTGCCATGAGGCTTTCGGACATAAACCCATTTTCTTTCTCCTGATACGTCTGCAGTAGCAAGGTTCTCTCTGAATTCTTCCTTTTGTTGTTCAAGGTCAGGAATTTTTTTATCCTCCGTTTCCTGAGACATGATGTTTTGTTTATTTAGTTAATTATTAAGTTTGATATCTATAATTATACTTTATTTCATTAAATTCTACATTTATAAAAAAGAGTAAAATTATATTTAAAAAGCAAAAGTCTGTTAATCTCCAATTGAAACTAAACAGACTTTTATATAATTTTTATTTTACTTCTCTGAGTTTGATGAGTTTTGCGTAGTTGCAGCCGGGGGAGTTGTTTCAGTTGGTGCTGCAGCTGTACCGGATCCCCCTTTATATGCTTTGGACCAAGGGGCTAAATTACCTTGAGGTTCTTTGGCGGTTTTATCTACTGAACGGCCTTCAGAATCTTTAGGAGAATTTTTATTAAGTTGGTACAAGTAACTTGCCACTTTAACAATATCATTTCCTTTTATTTCTCCGGTCGCTCCGAATGCTCTCATGGTAGGATTATTTTTACTACCGTTCCATACTGTATAAAAAATATTTTTAAATTCAGAGTCTTCTTTTGCGTTATTGTATTCTTCTTGAATATTAATCCAATAATCATCCGTTTGGTTAGGACCGGAAAGTCCTTTAGCTCCCTCGCCATGACAAGTTTTACAAATTTGTTCATAAATTACCTTTCCATCTGCTACTGCATCCGGATTAAATTGAGCGGTTTCTATAGTGGCTTGAGGAGCTATCTTTTCATATTCGGCAATTTCAGCCATCTGAGTTTTATATTCTTCTTCATATTCAACATCCGGATGCGCAAAACTTGTAAATGCATAGGAAAAAAGATACACAACACCGTAAGTGATAGTTACGGCAAATAAACCTATATACCATCTAGGCAATTGATTATCCAATTCTTTTATATTGTCATACCCATGATCTATTAATTTAATCTCACCGGTTTCTTCTGCTTTGCTTTCTTTGAATGCGTCTCTCCAAAGTCGAGTTAAATAAGGGGTTTTTAAAAGTTCTAAATAGTCCTTTTTTTCACTGTCAGAAAGTAACTTAAATTTTTCAGCATCTATTAAAGCATTTAAAGAATTGTTAATAAGTAATAACACAAAAGAAATGGCAATAGTGGCTAAAAATATAGGATTTGTGATGAAATCAAAGTTTTGCAAGAACATGTAAAATGCACCGGTAATTAAAAATACCGATAAGATAGCATTTATGACAAAGGGTGTTCTAGGTTTCATATGATCATTTAGTATTTATATTATTAGTTCTTTTTTCATTATCCTCCAAGGGTAGATTGCTCATATCGTTATAGTAATTTTTTGGTTTGTTCATTACCATAAAAGTTACTCCAAGAAAAAATAAGACAAAAAGCAGAAGAGCTAAGCTTTGATAAATTATGGCATTATCTACTCCTGCAATTATTTTATTATAAAATTTGAGCATTTTTCTAATTATTTGCTGTTTCTACCTGTGTTTTTTTGATATCAACACCAAGTCTTTGTAAATAAGCAATTATAGCTACAATTTCCCTTTTTTCCAATGGAACAAAGTTAGCACCCTCAGCCTTTGCAGAGGCATCAAAACCGGCCTTATAGTCGGGTCTGTCTGTAAATATACTGGCTGCAATTTCTTTTGCTTGAGCCTCCATATTTGATTTATAATTGTCAATATCCTTTTGTTCGTAAGGAACATTGAACCAATTTTTCATTAATTCTAACTTTTCTTTAGTTTTGGAGACATTTAATTCGTTATAAATTAACCACGGATATCTAGGCATAATGGATCCGGGAGAAGTTTCTCTAGGGTCGAATAAGTGAGTAAAATGCCATGAATCTGGATTTTTTCCTCCTTCTCTGTGTAAATCAGGTCCGGTTCTTTTAGATCCCCAAAGGAAAGGTCTATCGTATACGTACTCTCCTGCTTTAGAATATTCTCCGTATCGAACTACTTCATCTCTAAAAGGACGTATCATTTGGGAATGACAGGCATTACAACCTTCACGTATGTATAAGTCTCTTCCTTCCAATTCTAAAGGTGTATAGGGTTTTACACTTGTTATTTGTGGTATATTGGATTTAACGAAAATGGTTGGTAAAATTTCCACGGCTCCACCAACAGCCAAAGCAATTATTGCTAAAACAGAGAAGAATAGAGGCATTCTTTCTAACCAGGAATGCGTTTTTTCGTTCGGGCCTTTTGCCGGAGAAACATGTAAAGCAGGAGCTTCTGCCTCTTCGTTAGCTATAAATGTACCTTTTCTAACAGTTGCAATAATGTTTATAACTAATAATATGGCTCCTGAAAGATAAAGTACCCCTCCAATAAATCTAAATATAAAGAAATATCTTAGCGATGTAACGGTTTCAAGGAAATTCTTTGTAACAAGAGTTCCATCCGGATTAAATTGTTTCCACATTAAGCCTTGAGTAAAACCACTCATGTACATAGGGATAACATATAAGATGATTCCCATAGTTCCTAACCAAAAATGCCAGTTGGCTAATTTTACAGAATATAGATTAGTTTTAAATATTCTTGGAATGATATAATAAATAACTCCAAAAATGATGAAACCGTTCCATCCTAAAGCTCCTAAATGCACGTGTCCTATAACCCAATCGGTAAAATGTCCGATTTTGTTTAATGTTTTAGTAGCCAATAAAGGACCTTCAAAAGTAGCCATACCGTAGCAAGTTACTGCCACAACAAACATTTTAAGAATAGGATCTTCTCGTACTTTGTCCCATGCACCTCGTAAAGTTAATAACCCGTTAAGCATACCTCCCCAAGAAGGCGCTATTAACATGATGGAAAATGCGGTTCCCAGCATTTGTGCCCATGCAGGTAAAGAGGTATATAATAGGTGATGAGGACCGGCCCACATGTAGACAAATATTAAGGACCAAAAGTGTATAATAGATAATTTGTAAGAAAAAACCGGTCTATTGGCAGCTTTAGGTAAATAATAATACATTAATCCTAAGATAGGAGTAGTCAAGAAGAATGCTACTGCATTGTGGCCGAACCACCATTGCACCATGGCATCTTGAACTCCTGAATATATAGAGTAACTTTTTGCTCGTAAAATATTTGAATCTAACGGGATTGCCAAGTTATTAAATACCCACAACAGGGTAATTCCACCCCAAGTAGCTATAAAAAACCAAATGGCAACATACATATGACTGATTCTTCTTTTAGCAATGGTAATAAACATGTTCAATCCAAATAATATCCAGATTATGGCTACCATAATATCAATCGGCCATTCATGCTCTGCATATTCTTTGGATGTATTTATTCCCATTAAGAAGGTTATTACTACAGAAATGATAATTAATTGCCATCCCCAAAAATGAATCCAACTTAACAGATCATTGGTTCGAGATTTTAATAATCGCTGGGTAGCATAATAAAACCCTGTAAAAAAACCATTACCTACAAACGCATAAATAACGGCACTGGTGTGAAGCATTCTCAATCTTCCATATCCCAAAAAGCCTTGTGATCTGGCTAAATCGGCTCCTTCAGTACCAAAGAAAAATTCAGGTAATGTCGGTATGAATAATAATGAGGCTACAGTAAGTCCGACTATAAAACCAACAATACCCCAAAGTATAGTGGCATAGGCAAACGCTTTTGTAATTTTATTATCATATGAAAATTTTTGTGTTTCCATTGGTGTTATGTAGTTACTTTATTATTTTTCTTTCTTATCGTTTTTGGATTCTGTTGAATTGCCATCATTGGAATCAAATAAAATTCTTACTGCAGGTGATTCATCATCATCAAATTGTCCTTTCTTGATTCCATAGATAAAAAGGATCAAAAATATAACAGCTAATGAAACACTGCATAATATCATTAAATATAATATTTCCATACTGACTGAACAAAAATACATTTTATTTGATATGAATGATAATGATTTGTAACATATTTTTACATTGCATCTTTAATTTAGAATATTTCTAAATTGAGGTATATTTTAGGTTATTTGATGTGTTTTCTAATAAAGAAATTACCTTATCTTTTTTTAAATGTTTCATATCCAATAACTTTACTTACCACGGTAGTGAATAGTACTACTGAAATGGAACTTACAGGCATAAGTATGGCTGCTACTAAGGGGGAAAGCCTGTTAGAAACTGCAAAACTTAATCCGATTATATTATAGCAAAAACTAATAATGAAACAAATGGAAACTATAACTAAGGCTTTTTTTGATAATTTTAAATATTTAGGTAGATAAGCAAAATTGTTTCCGTCTAATATGGCATCAGACGAAGGAGTGAAACTGTTTATATCATCTGAAATGGCAATACCCACATTAGATTGTTTTAAGGCTCCTGCATCATTGAGTCCGTCGCCAAGCATTAAAACTGTATGCCCTTGATCTTGTAAACTTTTAATATAATCGAGCTTATCTTGAGGAGACTGATTAAATTTAATAACCGTGTCTGTGGAAAATATTTTTTCTAAAATATGCTTTTCAGAATTATTATCTCCACTTAATAATGATATTTTATAATGGTTAAGTGATCTGATAATTTCTTTTAAATCTTTTCTGTATTGGTTTTTAATTTTATATAACCCTTTATATATACCATTGATGGAAATATAAACAGATGTTTCGGAATTAATATTTTTTTTATTTCCTACAAAATCGGATGAGCCTAATTTGTATTCTATACCCTTAATGAACCCTTTTATTCCTTTACCTATTATTTCTTCGTAGTCCTTAATAGATATATGATCAATGGGCATGGAAATAGATTCATAAAGTGATCTGCTTAAAGGGTGATTGGAATTTTGAAGTATAGCTTTTAAGTTTTTTAACTCTTCAATAGTAAGTTTTTCTCCTTCATAACTGATTTTGTTGACTTTATTAATCGTCAAAGTGCCGGTTTTATCAAAAACTATATGGTCTATTTTTGCCAGTTTTTCAACTGTGAGGGCATCTTTTACGTAAAATTTCTCTTTACCGAAAATTCTCATGATATTTCCAATGGTAAAGGGTGCGGAAAGAGCTAATGCACAGGGACAGGCAACAATCAATATAGCCGTGATTACTTGGTACATTTGCGAAGTGTTTTTTTCAATAAAATACCAGTATAATCCGCTTACAATTGTGATGATCAGTATGACCATCACAAAATATTTACTTATGTTATTGGTGATTGAATCAATAGTTGAAGTATCTTTTTTAAATGCTTCATTATTCCATAGTCGGGTAAGATAGCTTTGATTAACTTCTTTAATGATCTCTAGTTCTATAGTAGTGCCGGATTGTTTTCCTCCGGCAAATATTTTTTCTCCTGTTTTCTTTTCTATTAGTTTGGATTCTCCGGTAATAAAGCTGTTATCAATAAAAGCATCTCCATGAATGAGAATAGAATCGGCAGGAATTATTTCTTGATTGCGTATTAGTATTCTGTCACCTATTTTTAAATTTGAGATCAGAACATTTTCATGAGTTTTATTGGAGGTAATTTTAGTTACGGCTATGGGATAAAAGGATTTGTAATCTCTATCAAAAGCTAAAGTTTTATAAGTTCTTTGCTGAAAATACTTACCTAAAAGCATAAAAAATAAAAGTCCGCTTAGAGAATCGAAATAACCGTTACTCATTCCCGTATACGCTTCAAAGCAACTACGGGAAAATAAGGTAAATATGCCGATAACAATGGGCAAATCAATATTTAATACTCCGTGTTTTAGAGCTCCCCATGCAGATTTATAATAATCTGAAGCGCAATAAAAAACTACGGGTAATGAGAAAAGAAACATAAGAATTCTGAAAAAATAACTGTATTGTTGAAGCCAAGGGTCTTTTTCAGTTTCGAGAAATTCCGGAAAGGCAAAAAGCATAATATTTCCGAAAGCAAATCCGGCTATACCTATTTTTACAAGTAGGGTATGATCTACTTTTTCAGATTTTTTTTCAGTAGTTTCAAAATTAATGACCGGCTTATAGCCTAAATCTGTTAGAAAATTAGCTAATTCACTTAATTTATAGAATTCATTTTTGTAGGCAATTTGTACCGTTTTAGAAGAAAAATTAACAGTAGAATATGTAATATTGGTATTAATATTTTTTAAACTTTCCAATAACCAAATACAAGCACTGCAATGAATAACGGGTATTTTAAAAGTTATAAGAGTTAATCCCCCTTCCGAATAATCAATAATTTTATCAAAGATTTGAGGGGTGTCTAAAAATTCAAAATAATTTTGCCCCTTTTCAGGTTTTATTCCGGCTTTGGAGTTTAAATTATAGTAATTTTCCAATTTATTTTGATTTAAAATTTCGTATACAGATTTACATCCGTTACAGCAAAATAATTTATTATCAAAATCAATTGGAGTGTCCTCAATGATCTGTCCGCAATGATAACAATGCTCACTCATATATTTGTACTATCACTAAACCTGCAAAGTTATATCCTTTTATTTAAAATTAAAGTATTATTTTTGTCCGTAAATTATTAAAAATATGAGTAATATCATGCCTAAAAATTCAGTAGATTTAATAATATCAGAATTAAAAAATAAGGATGTTTTAAGCCAATTTACAAAAGAAGAACATAGCATATTGGATAAAGAAATGAAGGAGATTCGTTTTGAAAGAGGTCAAGAAATTATACATGAAGGTTATAAACCTACCGGAATATTTGGAGTTATAAGCGGTACGGGTAAAATTAACAGAAAAGGATATAATGGTAAAGATCAAATACTGCGTTTAGTAAAAAAAGGAGAAATTGTAGGATACCGTTCTTTATTAGGGGGAGAAAGTTTTAGTGCTTCTTGTACCGTTCTAGAAGATATTACTGCAGTATATATCCCTGAAATTATTTTTCATCGACTGTTAGAAATAAGTTCCAGAGTTTCTTTTGATGTATTAAAAAAAATATCCCAAGACTTAGGAGAAGCAGGAAAAACCATCACTTGGTTAGCTCAAAATACGGTGAGAGAAAGATTGGCTGCCGTTTTACTTCTTTTAGAGAAAAAACTTGATGTTGATCATGAAGGCTTCATTAAAATTACTCTTACTCGTGAAGAAATGGCAAATTTAATCGGTACAGCAACAGAAAGTGCGATACGATTAATTTCTGAATTTAAAAATGATGAGCTTATAGAAGTGGAGGGAAGAAGAATAAAAATTCTTAATCATCAAAAATTGTCCCGACTAGGGCATGTTATGTCATAAAAATTATAAATTTTAAATTTAAGCGTTGAGCTCGCTGAGTTCCAGCCATCTAGATTCTTTGTAATCTAAACTTTGAATAAGATTTTCCAGCTTATTGCTAATTTCTTGTATTTCATCAAAACTTAAACTCGAAGAGGATAATTTTTCAGTTAATTTATTTTTTTCTTCTTCTAACTGAGGAATTTCTTTTTCTAGCATTTCTAATTCTCTTTTTTCCTTGAAAGAAAGTTTTGGAGATTTGTTCCCGTTAGTTGGATTACTATTTTTTATTTCCTTTTTAGAAAAGTCTTTGATGATTTCATTTTCTTTTTCCTTTGATTTTAAATAAAAATCGGTATAATTACCTATAAACCAGGAAATTTTACCGTTGCCCTCGAAAATCATCAATTCATCAACCACTTTGTCCATAAAATATCGGTCATGGCTTACGATCAAAACACAGCCTTGATATTCATTTAAAAAATTTTCAAGAACAGTTAAGGTTGGCAAATCCAAGTCATTTGTAGGCTCATCAAGTATTAAAAAATTGGGATTTCTAAATAAAATAGATAGCAATTGTAATCTCTTTTTCTCTCCGCCGCTTAATTTAGATATATAAGTATATTGGGATTCAGGCGTAAAAAGAAACATTTCTAAAAATTGACCGGCAGTAATTTGTTTTCCATTGGATAGAGGAAAATAATCTGCTATTTCTTTTACAAAATCAATAACTCGTTGATCTTCTTTGTATACGAGGCCTTCCTGTTTAAAATGCCCTATTTGTAAAGTTTCGCCCCATTCAATAGTTCCTGAATCAAATTCTTCCTTTCTTTCAAGTATCTTCAAAAAAGTTGTTTTACCTACTCCATTTTTACCGATAATCCCGATTTTTGATCCTCTGGCAAAAGTATGGGAAAAGTTGTCCAAGATTATTTTATTTCCAAAATTTTTGGAAACATGTTCTAATTCAATGATTTTTTTTCCCAAACGAGTCATTTGCATGTCCAATTGAACTTGAGCATCAGAAATACTTTTTTTAACAAGTTCTTCCGTTTTATAAAAACTTTCAATTCTGCTTTTTGACTTGGATGTTCTGGCCTGAGGTTGTCTGCGCATCCATTCCAGCTCTTTTCGATATAAATTTTTAGCTTTATCGGTTTGAGCTATTTGATTTTCAATTCTTAGAGATTTGTTGGTTACATAGGTCTCATAATCGCCATTATGCGAATATAAGGTTCCGTCTTCCATTTCTAAGATCCGAGTGCAAATAGCATCTAAAAAATATCGATCATGAGTAACTAAAATAAGGGTTTTGTTTTCTTTGTTAAGAAAAAATTCCAACCATTCTACCACTTCAATATCTAAATGATTAGTTGGTTCATCCAGAATTAATAATACAGTGCCTTTTTCAAAGCTTATATCGATCAGGAATTTGGCAAGAGAAATTCTTTTTTGTTGTCCACCCGATAAATTTTTTATCTTTTGATCAAGGAAATCAATTTTTAATTTATTAATAATTTCTTGAATTACAGGTTCGACTTTCCATCCGTCCCATTGATCCATTTTTTCTATTAATCCTAATAATTCAGGATTGGAAGGATCATTCTGAACCATGGTGTCGTATTGATGAACGATATCCAATACAGGGTTAGAATGGGTAAATATATAATCTTCAGCAGTCAAATCATCATTAAATAGTTCAGATTGTTCAAACATAACTACTTTTATGTCTTTATTGAGCGTAACCGATCCGGAATCGGCAGATTCTAATCCGGACAGGATTTTTAATAAAGTACTTTTTCCACTACCGTTTTTAGCGACTAAAGCAATTTGATCTCCTTCATTTATATGAAAAGAAACATTGGAAAATAAAGTTCTTATGCCAAAAGACTTACTAATGTTTTCAACTGAAAGATAATTCATAGGGTATATATAGAAAAGCAAAAATACGCTTTCTAAATTATTTTATAAAAAGTCAATTTGGGCATTAGTTTGATGATTTATATAATATCATATGACAAACCAGCAAAATAGTCAGAAAAACATTGAGTATAACTCCTACAGAAGCATCAATATTTTTAAAATCTTTAATACGGGCATAGATACTAAGCAGGAGACAGAATAATTCAACACCGACCATAGTATAGTTTAGCCAGGAAGGTACAAAACAATATAAATTGCCAAGCAAGAAAGCTATTAGATTTAAAATTACTATTCCTGCTAAAAACACAAAAATACTGACGTTATTCATAATTTATTAAAATTAAATTTAAAAAATGCTAATTATATCAAAATGTTCTCTTTAATTTCTAAATGATATATTTAAGTAAAAGAAATTAATAGTGTTACATTTTTAATAATCTAATTTTATTCCAAGATTTAAACAATCAAACAAAAAATTTTAAATATTCAATGTTTAAGAAAAAGAGTAATATGTGATTGTGCAAATTAGTGTAAGCTTATTACTAGGTAAATAAGAGACAAAAGAGGCTTTTAATATCAAGATTTTTAACAATAATAATTTATTGATTTTAAAAATGTTAACTTGGTATATACAGAGTTTTGTTTGGAATAAAACAGCCCCCATACCACATTAAATAAATTTGCCTGTTGTTTATTGGATAAAAAATGCCTAAAAAACAATAAAAAAAGAAAGGATTATTCACGAACCACTGCATTGACTATATTCAACCATAGTTTCTTGGAGTATATGTTTTGCGGAAGGAAAAAAAAATATTCTGATTTTTTACATGGGATTATATAATATTATAAAGGAAAAAAAGCTAATGTATTAGGAACTTCAACAGTGAAAAATATTTAATTTTAGGAAATCAAATGATTTTTTTAAAGAAATTCTTAAGGAAAATATCTCTTTAAAAAACAAAAAATCCACAATCTTTTCTTATTGAATTGATTATGGATTTTTGAAGTGGTACCTCTTGGAATCGAACCAAGGACACAAGGATTTTCAGTCCTTTGCTCTACCAACTGAGCTAAGGTACCCTCGTTTGGGATTGCAAATATAGGGCATATTTTTAAATCACAAAATATTTTTAAAAAAAATTTGAATTTTTTTTTCGGCTATAAAATTTGACTAAGAATTTTTACTTATAATTATTTTTATAATCGGTACATTATTAACATATTTGTACTTTGTATATAAAACACACTGAATGAAAATTAAATTTTTCTCCATATTATCATCATTTATCATATTTCTGAATGCAGCTTATGCCCAGCAAACTTCTACCTCTCCTTATTCTTCATTTGGCTTAGGAGAAAGTAAAACCAATTCCGATATAGTAATTTCTTCTATGGGAGGATTGGGAACTTCATATATTTCAGATTTTACCAATGAAGCCAATTTTGTAAATCCGGCAGCGAATAGAAACTTGCGATATACCAGTTATAACATCGTGATCAATACCGATTATACCAATGCTAAAACTTCTAACGTAAGCAGTGATCGATCCACTACTTATTTAGCTAATTTATCATTAGCCTTTCCAATAGGAACTAAGTCCAGAGTAGGAGTAAATTTACAACCCTACACCAACATAGGATATGATATAAATAAAGATAATTCAGATGTTGTAAATCAAAAATCATTATTTAAGGGAAGGGGAGGACTTAATGCTTTTAGTGGTATGTATTCATATAATATATCCAATGAATTTTCCTTAGGAGCTAAAATTGGGTATGTTTGGGGCGATTTGAAAAAAGATCAAGAAACATCTTTACAGAATGCTAATTTGATTTCCGGTATATTTAATAAGCAAGAATATGGTTTTTTCGATTATACTTTAGGAGTAGCCTATCGAAAAAAATTAACTAATAATCATTTACTTAAAATTGGAGCAACTTATAATATAGGGCATACCATAGATGCTGATGTAAATTATTTGTATTCAACCTATTATTATAACAATAATAATGAAAAAGTTTCAATGGATACCTTAAACTATGTTAAGGGAACACATGATGCAAAATTACCTTCATCATACTCAATAGGAGTGGCCTATGGAAAAGAGCATAAATGGTCATTAGGAGCAGATTTTAAATTTACAGATCAATTTAAACTAAAGATACCGGAAGATAATTTTGATTACAAAAATAAGTACCGCGTAGCTGTAGGAGGCTGGTATTTGCCTAATATAAACGGTTTCAGATCTTATTTTGAAAAAATTATTTATCGATATGGGCTGTATTATGAAAATACAGGGCTTAATGTGAACAATAAAACCATTGATCAATACGGGGTAACTGCCGGGCTAGGCCTGCCTTTGGGTAAATCCGGTAAACATGATCCTTCCATGCTAAATTTAGGAATTGAATTAGGGCAAAGAGGTTCAAAATCAAACGGTCTAATCAAAGAGAATTTCGTAAATTTTAAGGTTGGATTTAATTTTGATGATCTTTGGTTTAGAAAGAGACAGTACGATTAAAATTTATAACTATCATTTTTTATCCATGGAAAGATGGTGACTATAAAAAAAATAAAAATCTATTTATATCTTATTTTTTTTGCGATTATTTCCATATCATGTTCCGATGAAAAAGGGGATAATTTAGGAGAAAAAAAAACCAACTTTGCTTCCAGGAGAATCTATAATGCTAATATAACTTTAACAGATTCAGTGTATGCAATTATTAGATTAAGGACTCCACTTATGGAAGAATATGAATTTGTAGAGACACCGTATACAGTTTTTCCTAAAGGCTTAGATATGGATTTCTACCAAAAAGGTAAAGATCCCGGGCATTTGAAAGCAGATTATGCCAAGATAATTGAAACTGCAGGATGGTATGAAGCAAGGAAAAATGTAGTTATTATTAATTCGGATAAAGACACATTAAAAACCAATCAAATTTTTTGGAATAAGAAAGAAAGAAAAATTTTTTCAAACGATACCGTTAAAATCTACAGGGCAGACGGGGTAACTACGAATATTTCTGTTCATGGAATTGAATCTTCAGAAGACTTTAAGAATTTTAAACTGAAAAAAAACACAGGTACTTTGCCCTATGCAAATGATTTAAAAACAGATAGCAAATAAATTTTATTTTGAATAAAAATAATATAAACGTTATTTACAAATAAAATATGAAATTATTAAATAAAGATGTATATTAGTAGCTTCAAAATTTATATTTTTAATAAAAATAGCGAACAATGAAAAAAAAGTATACTGTTTTTCTTTTAATACTTACGCTTTCTGTTTATGCTCAAGAAGGAAAAGTAAAAGAAACTTCTGAAAAAGGAGTTTATTTTGAACAGAATGGGGAAATGATTTTAGTTTATAGGGGATCAAAGGAAGGTAAAGCTAATAGTGGCTATACATTCACTTATGGAAAAGATGGAACATTAGAAGTAAAAGGAAAAGCATCTGCTCCTACATTTAAATCACCCAATGATGTGGTAATAGTTCAAGATGCTGCGGGAAATCGATATTGGAAATTGATTGATGGAACTATTGTAAAAACAGAATTAGCGGGAGAAGTATCAAAATCTGCGGCTGCTAAAGAAGTTTCTGTAATCAGAAAAGAAGAAAATAATGCAGTAGTAAATGAAGTTCCGGTTGAAACAGTAATTAAAGAAGTTCCTATAGAAGTTGTTGAAGAAAAAATAATTGAAACACCGGAAACAGTAAATGCTTTACCGGAAAAAGAAATAGAAATAGAAATTGAAGAGGCAGACATAGCTGAAGAAAAACCTGAAGAGGAAACACTAATACCGGAAGCTCAATTTATAAATGAACAAGATTCAGATGATGTATCTGAGACTGAACAAGCAGAGTCTATCGCTATTCCTACTCCGTCTGCTACAGAAGAGGTGGAAACAGTACCTAGTTCTTCTAGCATAGTTATAGATGAAAATGAATCAAAAAATATAGAAGAAATTTCAACCCCAACTCCGCAAATTGAAGAAGCAGAAACAGTAGAAATCGAAACTATTCCTAGTCAAGAAGCTAATTCAGAAGTTTCAGTACCATCAGAAGAAAAAATTATTTTAGAAGAAGATGCCCCGGAAGAAGATAAAACTATAATTTCTACTATAGGAGATGATGGAATTGAAGAAATTCAAGTGATAGATGGAGAAGTAGGAGATGTGTCTAATATGTTTGAAAAAAATTATGAGGACATGTCTAGAAAGGAAAAGAAATTATATAAAAAGAATGAAAAAAAATTAATGAAGCAATTAGAAAAAGAACTTAAAAATTAATAGATATAAAATTTAATATAAAAAATGAACCTATTCGGTCTACCACTGAATAGGTTCAATTTTTTTTGAGGTTAAATATTCATTAGTAAGACTAAAAGGTCTTGAACCGAAAAAGCCTCTATGTGCGGATAAAGGAGAGGGGTGTACCGATTTAATTATGAAATGTTTTCGAGTATCTATTAAATTAATTTTCTGTTGCGCATAGCTTCCCCATAAAATAAATACAACATGTTCTTTTTCTTCAGATATTTTATGAATTACAGAATCCGTGAACGTTTCCCATCCTTTTTTTTGGTGAGAACCCGCTTGATGTGCTCGTACGGTTAAAGTTGCATTAAGTAAAAAAACACCCTGTTTAGCCCACGGAGTTAAATCACCCGACTTTAATTCAATACCGGTATCATTTTTTAATTCTATAATAATATTCCTTAAAGAAGGCGGATAGGGCATTCCATTTGGTACAGAAAAACATAATCCCATAGCTTGTCCTTCTCCATGATATGGATCTTGTCCCAGTAAAACGACTTTTACTTGATCAAAGGGAGTCAATTCAAAGGCCTTAAAAATATTTTTGCCTTTTGGATAGCAAGTATGTTCTTTATATTCTTGCTTAACAAAATTTATTAAAGATGAAAAATAAGGTTTTTCAAATTCAGACTTTAATAAATTTTTCCATGATTCTTCAATATTTATATTCATTCAGTAAAGGTAAAAATAAATATAAAAATAGTTGGAAATAAGACAAATATTAAGCCGAATATGTGTTGAAATTTAATGCTTTAATTTTATTTTCTGAAATTAGATCTTGTAAGCATTCATGAATTTTTTCAAAAGAAACATTCCTAAATTCGGCATAAATTTCCTCTCTGCTTCTAGGCTGTTCTTTTATATAAGATAAAATATCTTTCAGATAAGATTGTTCATCTAATTTGGGTTTACAACATACATCACACTTACCGCATGTTTGATTGGTTTTTTCACCAAAATATCCAAGGATTAATTTCATCCTGCAATATTTTGAATTTTTGATAAAAAATTCCAATTCTTTATATTTAACTAATTTATTTTGTTGTATAAGTTGAAATTCATTCCAAAAGCTTCCTAAAAGTTTTTGATCGTTTCGTGGTTCTAAAAAGTAAATTTTTTGCTTATTACCATCAACGTAAGAAATATCACCTGATTGGTTATATTTAATAAATTTGGAGTGTAATACGGAAAGAGGAATTAAAAGGCTGTCGGCTAATTTTTTTTCATCAAATTTTATTTGATAAGAAAAAACACCTGTTATTTTTCTGGCAATTTTTTCAAATAAAAAGGAATCATTGCCGTAAAAATTAGTGTCAAGTCTTTCTATAGGAAAGTTAATTTTAAGCAGACTATCTGAAGGCTCATATTTCCATTGAAGAACTGAGCTATTATGAAGAAATTCTAAAATAGGTATAATCTTACTTTTATTAATTTTTGTACGTTGTTGAAATAATTTCAAGTCGAAATCAAAAATTGTATCGGGTAACTCATTAGGAACAATACAAAACATTGAATATAAATAACGGATAACTTTTTCATATTCAGATTTTGAAGATATAGTTTGTATGAGTGATGAGTATATATCAGAAAGTTCCGCTTCATTCCACAATAAAAATGTATGTGATAAAAGTCCGTCCCTTCCTGCACGACCAACTTCCTGATAATAATTTTCTAATGAATAAGGAGGAGAAAGATGAATGATCACACGAACGTCTTTCTTATCTATACCCATTCCAAAAGCATTTGTTGAAATTAGAATTTGGTTGGTACTTTCCGTCCAATTTTTTTGTCTTTGCATTTTCTCACTAGGGGATAATCCTGCATGAAAAAATTCAACCTCAAATCCCTTTCTTTTTAAAGTTTCAGACAAAGTTTTAGTTTCATTTCGAGTTCTACAATAAATAATTCCCGAACCCTTATACCTATGTAAAATTCTTTCAATTTCCCCAAATTTGTCTCCGGCATTTAAAACTTGTAAAGAAAGATTTTCTCTATTAAATGATCTTTTAAATACCTGAACATTATGTAAATCAAGTTTTTTTATTATTTCAATTAAGACCTTTTCAGTTGCGGTTGCAGTAAGTGCCATGCAAGGAATTTGAATCCCGATATATTCTCTAAACTTTATAATTTGTTGATACGATGGACGAAAATCATTACCCCATTCAGAAATACAATGGGCTTCATCAACTGCGATAAACGAAATTTCAATATCTTTAATGATCTCTAGAAAAGTTTTATTTAACAATCGTTCCGGAGATACATATAATAATTTCAATTCATTATTTCTCAATTTATTAAATACGGAAAGTTGTTGATCCGCTGTTTGATCCGAAGAAATATACTCGGCCGGAATTAATTTCCTTTTTAATGAATACACTTGATCCTTTATAAGAGCCAATAATGGAGAAATAACAATACAAGTGCCTTGAACCAAAAGAGCGGGGACTTGATAGCAAATAGATTTTCCTGCTCCTGTAGGTAAAAGAGCAATAGTATCTTTACTTTCCAATATAGTAAGTATGATCTCTTTTTGAAGAGGTCTGAATTCTTTATACCCCCAGTAAGATTCAAGAATTTTATTTGGTAATGAAAAGTCCATTTAGACTAGAATTTTTATTGGCAAGTAACAAATATATAAAAGAAAAAATTATCCTAATTTGAATTAACACAATTGTTTGGTGTTGATTTTATGCAAGATAAATTAAAAAAGAATTATATATTTACAGGCAAGATAAACAAGTAATAAAAAAAATACTTAAAAAAAGTGATTTTAACGTAACAAAATTTGTTAAGATAATACAAATTATAGTGAAAAAAGTTGTCATGAATAATAAGGTTCTTAAAATAGTTTTATCTGTTGCTTTTATTGCACTTTTATTGTATTGTATATGGTATGTAATTATAACCAATACACGATCTAATGATAAGTTTGAGACAGAGTCTCCGGTTACTATGACTATTCAGCAAAAAGCTGTGGCAACCGGTAAAATTAATCCAAAAGAAAAGATAGAAATCAAACCTAATATTTCCGGGATTATCAAGGAGATTTATATCAAAGAAGGAGATGAAGTAAAAGTAGGACAATTATTGGCTACAATTAAAGTGGTTCCGGTCGTTTCTACAGTAAATACTGCTATGCAGAATATAAATTCAGCAGAAATTAAGTTAAATAATCAAAAAAGAATTTTTGAACGTCAAAAATTATTATATGAGCAAGGAGTAATTTCTAAGCAGGATTATGAAAGTGCTGAAACGGAATATAAAATAGCAAAACAAAATCTAATTCAAGCACAGAAAGATTATGATATTGCTAAAACAGGTATTACTTCAGGATTAGAAGATTTAGCGAGTATTCAAGTTCGTTCTACTGCAAATGGACAGGCACTGGAAGTACCCGTTGAAGTAGGGGATCAGGTTATTGAAGCCAATACATTTAATGCAGGAACAACTATTGCAAGCATTGCCGATGTCAGCAAAATGATATTTGAGGGTAAAGTGGACGAGTCAGATGCAGGGAAAATGCATGAGGGAATGAAATTAAAAATAATAATCGGAGCACTTCAAGACAAAGATATAAATGGTATTTTAACCTTTATTTCTCCTCAAGGTAAAGAAGAAAACGGGGCTGTTAAATATGAAATTAAAGCAGATATAATTATTCCGGAAGGGGTTTCGATTCGCGCCGGATATAGTGCCAATGCAGAAGTAATATTAAGTGAGAGAAAAAATATTTTAGCAATGAGAGAAGCTTTAATGCAATATGATGGAGAGAGACCTTTCGTTGAAGTACAACAGCCTGATGGAAAATTCAAAAAAGTTTATGTAAAATTAGGATTATCAGACGGTATATTTGTTGAAGTTCAAGGTATTTCACTGAAAGATCAAATTAAAATATGGAATTCTTCAGACGAAGATAAATCATCAAGAAAAAAGTAGTTTTGAAAAAATAGTTTAAACAAGCACCTGATGTAAATCAGGTGTTTTTTATTTTATAAAATCTAAATCGATCTTTATTTGATAGTATAAAAATCATTAAAACATAAGATTTCTAAAGATATTGCGCAGGGTAATGTTTTTATTATACCATTAAAATTCTATTTTACTCTTGAGTACTGATATATATATAATTAAATTTAAAAAGAACCATGTGAAGATTTTTTCAAAAATGGAAATTTAAATTAACGTATTTTTGTACTTATGATTTCTAAAGAGACCATAGATAAGATTTTCTCTACGGCAAGAGTGGAAGAAGTAATATCGGATTTTATAAATCTGAAAAAATCAGGGAGTAATTATAAAGGCTTAAGTCCTTTTGTAGATGAAAAAACGCCGTCATTTATGGTTTCCCCATCCAAACAAATTTGGAAAGATTTTTCATCCGGTAAAGGCGGTAATGTGGTTACTTTTATAATGGAACAAGAACATTATACCTATCCGGAGGCCTTACGCTATTTGGCAAAAAAGTATAATATTGAAATTGAAGAAGACAGTAATGAACTGTCTGACAGTCAAAAAGAATTACAATTAAATAAAGAAAGCCTATATCAATTATCTGAGGTTGCCAATGAATATTTTCAAAACCAACTTTGGAAAACTGAAGAAGGCAATACCATAGGAATATCTTATTTTAGAGAAAGAAGCATACGGGATGATATTATTAAACAATTCCAATTAGGATATTCACCGAAAGAGTGGGATTCATTTACACATTTTGCATTTGAAAAAGGGTATAAAAAAGAAATTCTGGAGCAATCCGGTTTAAGTATTTTTAAAGAAGGGTCAGATAAAGGGTTCGATCGATTTAGAGAGCGAGTATTATTTCCCATTCATAGTTTTTCAGGAAGAGTATTGGGATTTGGAGGTCGGATATTACAAAATAATGCAAAAACGGCTAAATATGTTAATTCCCCTGAAAGTGAAATCTATCATAAAAGTCAAGTTTTATATGGATTATTTCATGCAAAATCTTTTATCATTAAAGAAGATAATTGTTATTTGGTGGAAGGATATATGGATGTAATATCCCTTTATCAAAATGGTATTAAAAATGTAGTAGCCTCTTCAGGAACTTCATTAACTGTTGAGCAAATTAGATTAATAAAAAGGTTAACCAACAACATTACTGTTTTATATGATGGGGATCAAGCAGGAATTAAAGCTTCATTCAGAAGCATAGATATGATTCTTGAGCAAGAAATGAATGTTAAAGTATTGCTGTTTCCGGATGGAGAAGATCCGGATAGCTTTGCAAGAAAACACACTGCCGATGAAATAGAAGCATTTTTTAAAGAAAACAGTAAAGATTTTATTCAATTCAAAACAGATGTTTTATTAAAAGAAACGAACGGCGATCCCATAAAAAAGGCCGGTTTAATTAGAGATATAGTTGGGAGTATAGCCTTAATAAAAAATCTTATTCAAAAAGAGATTTATGTAAAAGAATGTTCAAGGATATTGGATATCTCGGAGCAAGTTCTGTTTAGTGAATTGGCTCAATTAACACAACAAAATATACATTCTAGAGATCGGAATACAAGAAAACAAGTTGCTTTACAACCTGTAACTACATCTCAACAAGAAGAAATTGATTTTACCTATAAAATTGAAGAAGATATTTTAGAATTAATGCTATCCTATGGAGACCATGAAATTTTAATAAACTATGTGGAAGAAGAAGAACCCTATAAAACTACTGTAATAGAAGAAATTGTTCACCGCTTAAAAGAGGATGATTTACAATTTACCGTAGATTTTTACAATAGAATTTATTTAGAAATCATGGAAGGTATTGAAAACAATCAATTGAGAACCGGAGAATATTTTGTTAAATCCAAAGAAGTCGACATCACCGAATTTGCCGTAGGAAAATTATTAAAAAAATACTCAATAAGCAATAATTGGGAACTCAAAGAAATATATGTTCCAACACTGGAGCAAAATCTTGCAAAAAACACAAAAGATGTAATACTTAAATACAAAGCGATAAGAATAGCGGAAATGAATAAAAATTTAGCTAAAGAATTAAGTTCGGGGAATATATCAGAAGAAAGAAGATTAGAAATTTTTAATCAGATTATAACTTTAGATAAGCTTCTAAAACAAATACATAAGCTGGAAAATCGGGTAATTTAAAAAAAGATATTTAGGTTAATTTAAAATTCGATATATTTGCTTACATAAAGTAAACTAAAAAGCAAACTATGGGTATTAGTGCATTTTTTAGATTATTTCAACCAAAAGATAAGGTTTTCTATACTTTATTCGAACAAGTTGTTGATAATCTGGCTGCCATGTCCAAGGATATGGTAGAAGGAATGAAATCACAAGAAACTATAACAGAAGCATTTTATAAAAAAATGGAAGATTATGAACATGCTAATGATAAGTTGTCTCACCATATTTTTATAGAATTAGGTAAAAATTTCATTACCCCTTTTGATCGAGAAGATATACATCAGTTAACTTCTGCACTTGATGATATTGCTGATATCTTGTTCGCATCCTGTAAATACATATTACTGTACAAATCTCCGTATATTCCGGCATATTTTACTTTTGCAAATCTGATACATGACTGTGTATTAGAGCTGCAAAAAGCAATCTATAATCTAAGAAATTTTAAGAAACCCAAAGAGGTATTGGCTTCATGTGTAGAAATCAATAGAATTGAAAATGTTGCCGATGACTTTTTTAGCAAAGAAATTGGAGATTTATTTGAAAGCAAAAGAGATGTATTAGATATTATAAAACTGAAAAATGTATTAGAATATTTAGAAGATGTCACAGACAAATGTGAAGATTCAGCAAATATTATAGAATCTATTTTAGTTAAATATTCATAACCTTTTTTCATGACTCTACTTATAACCATCGTCATATTAGCATTAATATTTGATTATATTAATGGTTTTCACGATTCGGCAAATTCAATAGCCACGATTGTATCGACAAAAGTATTAACGCCATTCCAGGCAGTATTGTGGGCAGCATTTTTTAATTTTGTTGCCTATTTTGTTTCTTTATATATCGTAGGTGAATTTAAAATAGGAAATACGATAGCTAAGTCTGTCCATGAGAATTTTATTACTCTCGAAGTTATCTTTTCAGGACTGGTAGCTGCAATCATATGGAATTTATTTACCTGGTGGGCGGGTATTCCTTCTTCTTCATCCCATACATTAATAGGAGGATTTATTGGAGCGGCTGTTGCTCATGTTGGCGGCTTTAGTAAAGCAGGAGAAACAGTAGTCAATTATCCCGTAGTTATCCCAATTATTTTATTTATTTTCATAGCACCGATAATTGGAATGATCGTTTCATCCATCATTACACTCATAATAATGAATATTTGTAGAAATGCCAATCCTTACAAAGCAGATAAATGGTTTAAAAAATTACAATTAGTGTCTTCTGCAGCTTTTAGTATAGGTCATGGAGGTAATGATGCTCAAAAAGTAATGGGAATTATTGGTGCAGCCTTTATCTTCTATGAAGTGAATATTGCCCATTCTGCAGAATATGTTAATCTAACGACAGCCGAAAGATTTCAGCATTTTACAACCGATTATTGGTGGGTGCCCATAAGCAGTTTTATAGCAATTGCTTTAGGAACTATGTCAGGAGGATGGAAAATTATTAAAACAATGGGAACTCGTATTACGAAAGTAACTCCTTTAGAAGGGGTAACAGCAGAAATATCCGGTGCAATTACCTTATTCCTTAGTGAACATTGGGGGATTCCGGTAAGTACAACCCATACTATAACAGGTTCAATAATTGGAGTAGGATTGGTTAAAAGAGTATCTGCCGTACGCTGGGGAATTACCATTAAATTATTGTGGGCATGGGTTCTAACTATTCCGGTAAGTGCAGTATTAGCAATGATCGTTTATTCTGTAGTTAAACTCTTTATGTAATACTAATAAGCCCTATCTTTTAGATGAAAAAAAATTTTTTAACAATAAAGAACATTCATCTTTTAAAACTCCCGATACGTATTCCGTTTGAGGATGAAGAGATAAGCCTTTAGACTGAAAGCCTCTTTTTTCATCTGATGCCCCTACAACAACTCTGCTTATTTGAGACCAATATAAAGCTCCGGCGCACATTGTACAAGGCTCTAAGGTAACATACAAAGTACAATTAGTAAGATATTTTGCACCCAGTAAATTACTGGCAGCGGTAATAGCTTGCATTTCGGCATGAGCCGTAACATCAACTAATAGTTCAGTTAAATTATACGATTTAGCTAAAATTTTGTTATTACTTACTATAATGGCACCCACCGGGACTTCATCCTTATACATAGCTTCTTTAGCTTGTTGTAAGGCTATTTTCATATAGTATTCATCGGTAAACATGATCAATTATAAAATATTTAATCAGCTGTTTAAATCATTATTTTTAGTAGAAGAATTTAAAATATGACCGCAATGTTTACAGTATATAGCATCCGCTTCATTATTTATGGTATTACAAAAATTACACTTTTTACTGTTTAATTGATTTTTTTTATGTCTGGTATATTCAGCAGATAACAAACCTGCCGGAACGGAAATAATAGAATATCCTAAAATCATAATTCCCGATGCAATAATTTTCCCTAAGACCGTTACGGGAGCTACGTCTCCATAACCAACAGTTGTCAAAGTAACTACGGCCCAATACATCGATTGAGGAATACTGGAAAAACTTTCTCGATTTCTTCCTCCTTCAATTACATACATTAAAGATCCTAAGATTAACGTAGTAATTATGATGAAATATAAGAATACAAAAATTTTACGTTTACTTCGTCGCAATGAAATTAAAAGAGAATTACTTTCATCGATATAAGTTCCCATTTTAAAAATCCTGAAGATTCGCAAAAGCCTTAATATTCGTATGATGGCTAAATAATGCGATTGAACGAAAAAAATACTTAAATAGGTTGGGATGATGGATAATAAATCAATAATTCCATAAAAGCTGGTCGAATATTTTTTTGCCTTTTTCGCACTGGATACTCTTAAAATATATTCTACGGTAAAAGAAATAGTAACCCACCAATCCAATATATAAAGCCAAAAGCCGATTTTTGAACTAATGCCCGGAACACTTTCCAACATAATAATTAGAGTGCTTAAAGTGATGAAAAAGAGAAGAATGATGTCAAATATTTTGCCTTTCACCGTATCAGACTCAAAAATAATGTCGTGAAGTTCAGCCTTCCAAATGGCAGTGCCTTTTTTACATTCCGGTGTCTTACCTATAAAAAATAATTTTATTTCTTTTACAATTTTTTTCACAACTAAATTATTAATAGTAAAAAAATTATCTTATTATTAATTAATATGATAACAAAGATAAAAATAAAATTAATTATACTTAAAATGAATACCCTGAATTGTTCATTTAGTAGCGAATTTGTTTATATTTTAAAGAATTTATATAAAAACATGTATAGGTTGAAGATTAATTTTATATATTTGTAAAATAAAGATAAATTAAATTAACAAACAATAAAGTTTTTTACCATGAAAGAGAAATTTTATATAGATGAAACTGATAAGAAAATTTTACAATTTTTATCTATTAATACCAGAATGCCTTTTACCGAGATTGCAAAAAAAATGGATGTATCCGCAGGAACAATACACGTAAGAGTTAAAAAGATGGAAGATGTAGGAGTTATAAAAGGAACATGTTTAAATATTGATTATAATATTTTAGGTTATAGTTTTATAGCTTATGTTGGGATTTTATTAACCAAATCAAGCAAAACTCAAAGTGTATTAGAAAAATTAGCAGCAATACCAAACGTAACAACCGCTAATGTAATTTCAGGTAAATACAATATTTATTGTAAAATCAGCGCAAAAGATGCTGAAGATGCAAAAAATGTTATTTATAAAATAGATGATATTGATGACGTATTAAGAACAGAAAGTATGATTTCTTTAGAAGAAAGCATCAATGATCAAAACCGATTAATGGATGCTTTGTTTAAATAAAAATAATGCTTCCTGAAGAAAAAGAAATTTATTTTAAAGTAGCAATTTCTGTATCTTTGGTTTTATTTGGGTTTGATGGGGAAATGCTGCGTATTTTATTAAGTAATGATACAAAAAATGGACCTTTTCAAGGAGCTCCAAGACTTCCCTCAGTTTATGTGAAAGCCCATGAGGGCATTGATTCAAATGTAGAAAAATTATTATTCTTACATACACAAAAAGACCACATATTTGTTGAACAACTAAAAGCTTTTGCAAAAGTTTTTAGAAATCCACTAGGAAGGGTAGTAAACATTGCTTACTACGCAACGGTAAAATTAGATGAAGAACTATTGCAATACACTAAAGAAAGAGGTGAAGAATGGGTTGAATACTCAAAAATCCCGGACTTAGCATTTGATCATAATGAAATCATTGATTATGCAAAAGAACGGTTGAAACGGAGAGTTAAAAGAAGACCCATAGGTTTTTATCTATTACCGGAACATTTTACCATTTCGCAATTACAAAAGTTGTATGAAACCGCATTAAATCGAGAAATGGATAAAAGGAATTTTAGAAAAAAAATTGTTAATTCTCAATTGATTTTAGAAACAGGTTTAACAGATAATTCCTCGTCAAGAAAATCAGCAAAATTGTATAAATTTGATGAAGAAAAATATCAGAAACTTAGCTTAAAAGGATACGATTTTTTATTTTAAAATTATCAAAAAATACTTCATAAATTAGATGAACAGGAGGAATATTATTCCTCCTGTATTTTTTATATACCATCATAAATGTTGTATATTTACTTAAGTTACTAAATAATACTATATGAGTAGTGATGAAGAAATTTTCGGAAAGCGCCCAAAAGAATATTTTGAAGTAAAAGAAAAAAAATCAATACCTTTTATTCTTTCATGTATTTACATGGGCTTTATGGGCTTTATACCTATCTTTCTCGGTATTCTTGGCTTTATGAAAATTTATTTTCCAGGTGCTCCTTCTTGGTTTTTTATTCTAAATATTATTTTAGGAATAGTAATGATTATCGGATCGATCAGTACCTATTATTTTAAAAAATGGGGAGTTTTTCTTTTCGGCTTGACCTTATTTGTAGATATTTTATTTCATTTATCGTTAGGATTTGAAGAACTTGATGCAATTAACGGCTTATATTTATTTATAGGTTTTGCTTTAGTTCCCATAATACCTCGATGGAAATTTTTTAACTAAATGATACGATCATGCAAAATATTGAAAAATTAAAATATCCCATAGGTACTTTTAAAATTCCTGAAAACATATCTAAAGAAAATATAACTTTATGGATTACTCAATTAAAATCTTTTCCGGAAAGATTAAAACAAGCAGTACTTCCATTATAAGATACGCAGTTAGATACGCCTTACAGACCGGGTGGATGATTATAAGACAGCTAATGAGCAAGTAATCGCTTTATTTACATGGTATGGAAATCATCATTTAGCCCATATAACAAATTCAATTGATTTATAGCTATATAGATCTAATACTCAGTAATCATTTAAATTAGTTATAATTGTAATATATAATTTTTTTCTGTATATATACGAAAATCTTAAATGATCCAAAGGTCAAAACCGGCTGAAATTAAACTATGCAGATATTCGAATAAATAAAAAATCCATAAAATACTGAGAATTATTCTAATGACTAAATTAGAATAATAAAGACTTAGTTAACATTGTCGGTTGATATAATTAATCATTAAACGTTACTTTTGTATTTCAATCATTGCCAAATAAAAAATGTATGAGAATAGATATTATAAGTGCGGTGCCCAAATTACTAAAAAGTCCTTTAGAAGAATCAATTATGAAAAGAGCGCAAGACAAAGGATTGGTACAACTATATTTCCACGATTTACGGGAATATGGACAGGGAAATTATAGGCAGATTGATGATACTCAATATGGAGGAGGTGCAGGAATGGTTTTAATGATTGAACCGATTGATAAATGTATTTCCCAACTACTTTCCCAAAGATCATACGACGAAATTATCTATATGACTCCTGATGGAGATACTTTAAATCAGAAAACATGCAATACACTTTCACTAAAAGAAAATATAATTATACTTTGTGGGCATTATAAAGGTGTAGATCAAAGAGTACGTGATTTATATATTACCCGTGAAATATCTATTGGTGATTATGTACTAAGCGGAGGAGAATTAGGAGCTTGTGTACTGGTTGATGCCATAGTTAGGTTGATACCAGGGGTTTTAAATGATGAAACATCTGCCTTATACGATTCATTTCAAGATAATTTACTTGCACCTCCGGTTTATACCCGTCCGGAAGAATATAAAAATATGAAAGTTCCGGATATACTTTTGAGTGGTAATTTTGCAAAGATTGATGAATGGAGACAGGAAATGTCTTACAAACATACACAAGAGAGAAGACCCGATTTACTAAATGAAAATTAATACCACTATTAATTAAAAATTATGGATGAAATAATTAATAAAGTCGAAAAAAGCGGACTCATTACTCTAGATTTAGAAGATTTTTATCCTAAAGAACCCAGAATGCTGTTTGATTTAAAAGACTATTTATATGAAGGTTTAGTTTTAAGAGAAAAAGAGTTTCGTGAGAATCTTTCAAAATTGGATTGGAAAATGTATGAAAATGCTTATGTGTCAGTAATTTGCACTTCCGATGCTATTGTGCCTTCCTGGTCATATCTATTAATTGCTAATTATTTAACAGGTGTGGCAAAGTTGATTTCATTCGGCACTTTAGAGGATTTGGAAAGAGACATATTTACTGAAATCATAGATAAAATGGACGTGGATAGTTATAAAGATAAAAAAATTATTATTAAAGGCTGCTCACGTAAACCTGTTCCACAAAATGCTTATTTACAACTTATACAAAAACTTAAGCCTATAGCTTCTTCCTTAATGTTTGGAGAGGCTTGTAGTACTGTTCCTATTTTCAAAAAGAAAAAATTATAATTTAAAATTTCAAAAAATTACTGACTGGAATAAAAAATTGTTAGTAATATTTAGTTATTTAACTGTTTCATTCACTAGTAATTGGCTATGAAATTGTTAACTTAATAAAAGTTTTTGAAAAAATAAAATTTAGAAAACTGAAGCTAATAAATCATCGATTATTTTTTCTCTAACTTATTTTTTATTCGGTTAGCTTCTTTAATGAATTCATATAAATGTTCAGATTCTCCATTTTCCAAATAAGATTTAAATTTAGTCAACTTTTCCAAATAAGTAGTAAGAATAGGTAAAATATATTTGGAATTTTGTTCAAAAATAGGAAGCCACATATCAACGGAACTTTTAGCCAGTCGAACAGTAGAAGCAAACCCTCCGGATGCTAAATTGAATATGGCAGCATCATCTTTTTCTTTTTCAAGAACGGAAACGGCTAAAGCATAGGAAATAGCATGAGAAAGATGTGAAACATACCCCACATGTTCATCATGAGATTCCGCATCCATAAGAATAAGTCGCGATCCCAAATGATAATAAACTTGAGAAACCAGATGAACTGCTTTTTGATGTGATTCATTGGAGTTGCATAGGATAGCAGCTCGATCTTTAAATAACCCATGAAAGGCAGCAGATGGACCGCTATATTCCGTTCCTGCCATGGGATGAGAAGGAACGAATGATTTTCTATTTGAATGATTTTTAACCTTTTCAATCAAAGAAGATTTAGTACTTCCCACATCCATAAGTACCGAACCGTCAGGGAGAATATCCAATAGGTGAGGTAGAAGTTTAATGCTTACATCGACCGGAGTGGATAGAATGGTTAATTCGGAAGAACGTATTGCCTCGTCCATCGGCATAATTTCATCGACAATGGATAATTCCAACGCTTCTTTTTCATGAAGTTTAGACTTATCGGTCCCTATAACTTTTGAAGCAAATCCGCTTTTTTTAAGATCCAGAGCTATAGAACCTCCAATCAAACCTAATCCGATGACACTTATAGTTTTTGACATATAAAGATTCAAAGATAAAAAAAATCGGTTCTTAAAAAAAGAAACCGATTGGGTATTTTAAAAGTATGTTAAGAACGGCTTATACTGTCATGATCTCTTTCTCTTTAACGGAAAGATGTTCTTCTGCCAATTTAACATATTTATCAGTCAACGATTGTATTTGCTCTTCACCATTTTTCTTTTCATCTTCTGAAGCACTCTCTATCTTTTTTATATCGGCATTTGCTTCTTGTCTGGCTTTTCGAATACCAACCTTAGAATTTTCGCATTCTGCTTTTGCTTGTTTTACTAAGTCTTTTCTTCTTTCTTCTGTTAACGGAGGAATGTTAATAATAATATTTTCCCCGTTATTATTTGGAGTAAAGCCTAAATTGGATTGAAAAATAGCTTTTTCAATAGCGCCCAAAGTAGATTTTTCCCAAGGCTGTATACTAAGAGTCATTCCATCGGGAACGGAAATATTGGCAACTTGAGATAAAGGAGTAGGAGTCCCATAATATTCCACTAAAATGTTTTGAAGCATGAGTGGGTTAGCCCGCCCTGCTCGTATTTTATTAAAAGCTGACTCTAAATGTTTTAGAGAGGATTCCATGCTTTCCTTAGTCGTATCTATAATTAAATTTATTTCTTCCATAATTTTCAGATAAGTTGCCTTGCAAATATAAACTATTAATTAATTAAATTGAAACTAAAGTTCCTACTTCTTTACCTTCAATAATTTTTCTTAAATTCCCTTCTTTGTTCATATCAAATACAATGATAGGAAGCGCATTTTCTTGACTTAACGTAAAAGCAGTCATATCCATAATTTTAAGTCCTTTTTTATAAACTTCATCAAAAGAAATACTGTTGAATTTTACTGCATTTTTATTTTTTTCCGGGTCTGTATCATAAATACCGTCCACTCGAGTCCCTTTTAAGATAACTTCTGCGTTAATTTCGATAGCTTTTAATGTAGCGGCTGTATCAGTAGTAAAATAAGGGTTTCCGGTTCCTGCACCAAAAATTACAACTCTTCCTTTTTCCAAATGCCTATCGGCTCTTCGTTTAATAAAAGGTTCAGCAATTTGATCCATTTTTATGGAAGTTTGCAAACGGGTATGTACTCCCATTGCCTCCAAAGAACTTTGTAAAGCCATTCCGTTAATAACCGTGGCAAGCATTCCCATATAGTCGCCTTGAACCCTGTCAATACCGGTAGCAACTCCCGCAACTCCCCTGAATATGTTTCCGCCTCCTATAACAATTGCTATTTCTACTCCCATTTCAGAAATTTCTTTTATCTGTTTAGAGTAGCTTTGAAGAATTTCAGAGCTTATTCCATATTGTTGATTTCCCATTAAAGCTTCTCCACTTAACTTTAAAAGTATTCTTTTATATTTCATGATTAACTAGCGTATATTTATTATTTTTTGACAATGAATTCGAAAAGGATAGTAATGCTATATACTTAAATAGAAGAGTTAAAAGAAAGTAAATAGATACAGAAAGTACTATAAATAGTAATAAAATCATTTATGTTAAATTTCTGTATGCAAATATAATAAGGAATTTTTTAAAAAATGTAACTGCTTTTTATTTTTCCCTTAATGTGCTGTTCTCATTTCCATTTAAGAATTCAACATATTTTACGGTTTATGAATTCATTAAAAATGTTTTCAAATCGGAAAAATTATTTTCAAGAGATGTAGCCGAACTTATTTTATGATCCAACTCTTTTACTTGTTCAGGTATAATAATTTTATTTTTTAAGTTTTCAGGATATACATCCATAAATTTACAAGGATGAGCAGTAGATAAAAATATGGTGAAATCTTGTGGATGATTATACTTCTTTGCAGCTAAATAAGCAACTGCAGTATGAGGACAAGCGATATAGTTATATTTTTCATATAATTCATTAATACCGTTCATCGTTTCCGAATCGGTAAAAGAATGAGCAGATATAAGATTACGCAAAGAATCTAAGCTTTCATTAAATAAATCGGTAATTCGTACCCAATTACTTGGATTTCCTACATCCATGGCATTAGATAAAGTTTGTATGGATGGTTTAGGCTCATAAGTACCTTTTTGTAAATAAACGGGAACAGTATCATTTACATTAGTAGCTGCAACAAAATGTTTTACAGGGAGACCTGATTTATAGGCTAGTAAACCGGCACCAACATTACCAAAATTTCCACTGGGAACTACAAAAACTATATCTTTCTTATTCTTTTTGACTGCTTGAGCATAAGCATAAAGGTAATAGAATGTTTGCGGCATTAACCTTGAAATATTGATGGAATTAGCCGAAGTTAATCGTAATTTTGAATTAAGTTCAGCATCATTAAAAGCCATTTTAACTAAAGCCTGACAGTCATCAAAAGTTCCATTTACTTCCAAGGCTCTAATGTTTTGACCGTTTGTAGTCAATTGTTTTCTTTGTATTTCACTGATTTTACCTTTCGGGTATAAAATAGTTACCCGAGTACCTTCAACCCCTAAAAAACCTAAAGCGACAGCACCTCCTGTATCTCCTGAAGTAGCCACCAGAATATCCAACGTTTTATCGTTTTTGTCGGATAAATAAGCCATAAGTCGACTCATAAAACGAGCTCCAAAGTCTTTAAATGCTAACGAAGGACCGTGAAATAATTCCAATACAGCCAAATTTTCTTCTAGTGATACCAATGGGGCATCAAAACTAATCGTTTCCTTTATAATTTTTTCCAAGTCTTTTTTAGGGATATCTTCTCCAATAAAAGAATGGGCAATTTCTAAAGCCATTTCAGGAAAAGAATAATCCGTAATATTTTGAATAAAACTTTCCGATAATTTTGGGATTTGCCAAGGCATATACAATCCTTTATCAGAAGGAAAGCTGGTAAATACGGCTTCTTTAAAAGAAACGGAAAGATTTTTATTATTTGTGCTGTATAGTTTCATGATAGAGTAGATTATATGGCTGAATTATGAAAGTACAGTTGCTCCTTTACAATTTATAGGTGAGGAATAACCATTGCTTTCTATTTCGTGATTTTTAAGATGTTCTTTAAGTTTTGCAGTAATTGTTTTTGCTGTTTCAATTCCTTTGGTAAAAGCAACTACTGAAGGTCCGGAACCTGAAATACCGAAACCTAAGGCCCCGCATTCCATAGCAATTCTTCTCATGGCTTCAAATTCGGGTATAAGAATGGAACGAGTAGGTTCAATTAATTGGTCTTGTAAACTTTTGGATAGTAAGTTGTAATCCTCTGTAAATAAGCCTGTTATCAATCCGGCAATATTTCCCCATTGAGAAACGGCGTCTTTTAGTTCAACTTTATTCTTTAAAATTTGTCTGGCTGCGCGAGTCTGAACCTCTACATGAGGAAAAATAATGGAACAACAAAGTTCCGTAGGCACGGGAAGGTTAATTACTTCCAATGGTTGATAGCTTCTAATTAAAGTTATCCCGCCCATTAATGAAGGGGCAACATTATCGGCATGGCCATGCCCGCAAGCCAGTTCTTCACCTTTTAAGGCAAAAGGCAACAGTTCTTTTTTAGATAATGGTTCTCCTAAAAGCTGGTTAATAGCATACAGACCCGCTATTGTACTTGCAGCACTAGAGCCCAGACCGCTACCGATAGGCATTTTTTTATGAAGTTCAATTTCAATTCCGTAATTTTTTTTACCCAAAAAATCGAGAATCATTTTAACACATGCACTCACCGTATTCTTATCCGGATGGGTAGGTAAAAGCCCTTGATCTCCGGTTATCTTAGTAATTCTTATTCCGGGTTCATCCACGCGTTTTAAAAAAACTTCATCTCCCGGCTCATTCAACGCTAATCCTAAAATATCATATCCACAAATAAAATTAGCTGAAGTCGCCGGAGCAAATACATGCACACTATCTTTTTCTTTCATCGAAATTTGAAAACGTTCAATTTTTAGTGAGACAAATGTAAGCTAATTATATTTGATTTCAAAAGACTAACTTTTTTAAACAATAGGTGTATCAGGTTTATAATTCTACAAGAATTAATACTTTTCTTAAATATTTCGATGCGATTAAGTTGTACTATTTTTAAATAAATTTATATGTCTTATTTTATAATAAAGCCTATACCTAAATTAAAAAGATAGTTTTCAACCTAAAATCAAATAGATATTTAGATTTTATAAAATATTAATTAGCTCCAACATTAATAAGATCAGCAAAAACCCCCGCTGCGGTAACTTCAGCACCTGCTCCCGGTCCTTTTATTACCAATGGATTAAATTTATATCGTTCCGTTGTAAATGAGATAATATTATCACTTCCCGTTAAATTGTAAAAAGGATGAGAAGCATCCACGAATTCCAAATTTACGGAAGCCTTTCCATCTTCCAACTTTCCTATATATCGTAAGACTTTATTTTCATTTTCAGCCTTTTCTTTCAGCTCGTTAAAATAAGAATCAGATTTTTTTAATTCTTCATAAAAGTCATCAATCGAGGGAGCTTTGAAACAGCTTTCAGGAAGGATAGCTCCTAACTCAACATCTTTTTCTTCAATTTGATATCCGGCATCACGCGCGAGAATCATCATTTTACGCATAAAATCTTTTCCGCTCAAATCTTCTCGAGGATCCGGCTCCGTATAGCCTAATTCATGGGCTTTTTTAACAACCTCATAAAAGGAAGTTTTGCCTCTAAAATTGTTGAATATATAAGAAATAGTACCGCTCAAAATAGCCTCAATTTTGATGATCCTGTCCCCGCTGGTCATTAAATCCTTTAAAGTCCGTATGATAGGCAATCCGGCTCCTACATTCGTTTCATAAAAGAAATCGACGCCTCTTCTTCTGGCAGTATCTTTTAAATCTTTATAATCTTTATATGAAGAGGAATTAGCTATTTTATTACAGGTAACTACCGAAACATTAGATTCGAAAAGTTCTTTGTAATACGTTCCGGTTATAGGACTTGCAGTATTATCCACAAAAATACAGTTGGAAAGATTTAACAACTTTATTTTTTGGATGAATTCATCCAAATTAGAGGTTTCTCCCTTATTTATTCTTTCCTGCCATTGTGTAAGATCAATGCCTTCTTCGTCAATAATCATTTTTCTGGAATTAGCTATTCCGTTTATCTTTACTTCAATACCATTGTTTTCACGTAAAAAATCACTTTGAGCATCGATTTGTCGCAACAAGGTTGCCCCGATATTTCCTGTACCTACACTAAATACATGAAGTGTTTTGGTTAGTTGAGTGAAAAACGCATCATGAACAGCATTCAGAGCTTTAGATATATTTTTCCGTTTTATTATTACCGAAATATTGTATTCGGATGATCCTTGTGCAATAGCATGTATGTTGATTCCATTACGTCCTAAAGCCTGGAAAAGCTTGCCCGATATACCCGGGGTTTGTTTCATATTTTCACCAACTATGGCTAATACACATAAATTTTCTTCAATGATTGGCGGATTTAATTTATTGGTTTCCAGTTCCAACTCAAATTCACTGTTGAAAAGCTGTTTTGCTTTATGAACATCCTTGGGCTCAATGGCAAATGTAATGCTGTGTTCGGAAGACGATTGGGTAATAAGGATTACATTAATATGTTCGCGTGCTAATAAAGAGAAAAGTTTGCCGCTGAAACCAATCTTACCAATCATTCCGCTTCCCGTAATATTGATCAGGCTGATTTCATCTATGGAAGAAATACCCCGAATCGGGTATGCATTTTTATGAGTATGTTCTTCAATCCTTGTTCCTTTAAAAGAAGGATTAAAGGTGTTTTTCAATACAATAGGTATTTTTTTTCGAAAAGCCGGAATCATGGCTGGAGGATAGATAACTTTCGCTCCAAAATAAGATAATTCCATTGCTTCCGTATAGGAAAGTTCAGATAATGAAAAAGCCTTTTTTACGACACGAGGATCTGCGGTTAACATACCGTCTACATCAGACCAAAGCTCAATTTCTTCTGCATCTAAGGCGGCAGCTATTATGGCCGCCGTATAATCACTGCCTCCTCTTCCTAATGTCGTAATTCGATTGTTTTCATTGGAGGCTATAAAACCTGTAAAAAACATGATTTGATGTGAATGCTCTTTGTAAAACTCTTGCAATAAATGTTCTGTAACGGGAGTATGTACTCGGGCATTTCCAAAATTGCTGTCTGTTTTTATAAGGATTGAAGCATCTACATAAATACTTTCTGAAAAATATTGTTTGGCTATTTGACTCAATAAAAAAGTGGAGCATTTTTCCCCATAACTTAAAATAAGATCTTTGCTTTGAAGACTGAGTTCCCTCAAGCTATAGACTCCTTGCAAAAGATCTTCGATCTCGTTTATAAAAATCTTAATCTGAGTAAATGCAGGATTTTGATTTTTAACCGTAATCATTTCTTTAATAACCGTAAAATGTCTTTGTTCAATTTCAATAAGACCTTTTTTAAAATCCTTTCCCTCAGAGGCAATTTGTGCTAGTTCCGTTAAAATATTGGTAACTCCGCTCATGGCAGATGATACAACTATAAATTTTTCACCTGAAGCATATTTGTTCTGCAGAATATTAAGTACATTTTGTATACTTTGACCGGAACCGACAGATGATCCTCCAAATTTTACTATTTTCATACGATTACTATCAATTGGTTACAATTTTAGTGAAATTTTATAGGATTAAAAAATATTACTTGAAAATGCATTTAAATATTTTTTATAGAATAAAAGTATATTCAGATAAGTTGTTAAAACTTTGAATTAAATATATGCATAATTTAAGATCAGTTATTTTTATGTAATGTTTGATAAAAAATTAATTATGATTTAACAGAAGTATTACAGCTCAAGATTGTTAATTATATATAAATACATTATATATAAAGATATAAACCATATTAAATAAAAAATAAGTTTTTATTTATTTTTGTGTGGAAAATAAAAGCTTATTAGAGAAAAATATGAATTGGATCTTGTTAATTATCGGCGGTTTGTTTGAAGTCGGATTTACCTTTAGTTTAGGGCAAGCAAAAAATTCTCAAGGAAATGCCGTATACTATTGGTATATCAGTTTTTTAATTTGTATGATTTCGAGCATGTTATTGTTGATTAAGGCTTCTCAAACCCTTCCGTTAGGTACAGCTTATGCAGTATGGACCGGTGTAGGAGCAGTGGGCACAGTATTGTTAGGAATATTTGTTTTTAAAGAACCGGCAACCTTTTGGAGAATATTTTTTATAATTACTCTGGTTAGCTCCATAGTAGGCCTTAAATTTGTATCTAATCACTAAAAGCAATTGATTAATTGTTTATTATAATTTACAAAAGAATTTATTTAAAATTTTTATACATAATTAAAAACGATTTAATCTACTAAATTTTATAAAACAATAAAAGAAATTAACTTTCAATTAGTTAATTGCTATTTATTTTGATGCATATGAAGGGAGTTGAACCCTATAATTAATTATATATTTGATTATTATTAATAAAATGTATAAATCTAAATAGGTGTAAAATAATCTAACTAAATACAATATAATCGCGCAAATATTATGTATATTCTTGCTTTTGTATAAGCGCAATTTTAAATCATAAAACCTTGGCTAATAGTTAATTTCTCTATCGAAGCAAATCTAAAATAGAAACAGGAGCAATTACACTTCATTTAATTCATAAGAACGAAATAGACCTATTTTATTAATACAGGTTATATTTCACATAGAAAATTTTGGTTTAAAAGTGATGGTAAACAACATGATTTGCCTTATGATAAACTTGCAGGAGTAAAAAAAGAGAAAGATGATTTAGGTAAATTAGAAAACCATATTATTGAAATATTCAATCTAGATAATAATGATGATATTGAAATAAGTAAAGATTTGTTAAAGTAAAAAATAGATATTTTCATTAAGAGAAAACCAGAGAATGAAAATGAAATTAGCCAATATGACATATCAGAGAAGTATTATAAATTAGGAAAATTAGTATATTTATATGAAAATTAAAAACCTATTAAATGTGAAGAAAATTCTTGCATTTATAAGTATATGTTATCTTATATCAGGTATAATAGGGGTGATTATCTGGAATATTCCGAAGTCACAAAATACTGTTAATCCCATTCAGTTACTATTCACATTATTATTAATGATTATTCCTGCTTTAGTAGCATTTAAAGTAGAAAATAGGAAATTTTTGGTAACATCAGAAAAATTTCAATTAAATTTTAAAAATATTAACTGGAAACAAACTTTTAAATATCTGCTGATAACCAATTTGTTACTTCCAGTTTTAGTGATGTTTTATGGGTATTTATTTGGGAATGTATTAGAAATTGAACCCTTTGGAAAACTAATTACAAGTTATCGACAACTAAATCCAGAAATTTTACAAAAAATACCATCTATATTAAAAATCGACTCTTTATTATTCCTATTGGTTCCACTAATGTTCATCGCAAGTTTAATGTCCTCGATATCTATAAATGGTTTCATTGCTTTGGGGGAGGAAATTGGTTGGAGAGGCTTTTTAGAGAAAAATTTAAATTTTTCTTTTTTTAAAAAAAATATAATAATCGGGATCATTTGGGGAGTATGGCACACACCCATAATAATATCTGGACATAATTATCCTAACCACCCTTATTGGGGGATTCTTATGATGGTTGTATTATGTATTGCTATGTCATTCTACTTTTCTTTTGCCTTAAAAAGAACACAAAGCCTATTTGTCATTGGCGCTTTACACGGAGGAATTAATGCTATTGAACAAACGTTAGCTTTTATACAGATTGATTATAATGATTTATTTGGCCCTGTTGGATTATTAATGTTTTTTTCAGTATTAACAGTATTTTTAATTGATTATAATTTAAGTAAAAAAACAAATGAACCATTACATTTTATTTCATAAATTTATAATAAGAACATCCCTTTTAAATTTTTTTAAAAAAAATAAATGAAAATCCTGTAAATTGTTGAATAAAAAAAATTATGGAAGCTATCTTTTTAGCATCCCTAGAGCTTTATAAGATCATTGTTGAGGAACAGTTTATAAATAAATTTTCTCAAAACAGTATTTATACATTATTAAAATACCTGTCAAGAATGATTACAAGTTGTACTCCTATTAAAATATCTGTCGGAGTTAGTTTAGGTATATTTTCAAATGAAAAGAATCAAATCATACTAAAATAGGTTGAAGCTATTTAAAAATCATGTTTAATTGAACATGAACGAACAATTTACAATTATTTAGGAAATAAATAAACAGCCTCTAAACAGGTAATTTTTCAAATATGATCTTTTTACATCCATAAGCGAATATTCTTATAAAGAGACGTTAAAATATATTGAATATGTTTACAAAGATGGTATTAGAAATCATTCTTAGTGTTATATAATCGTGCAATAATCTTGCAAATTCTATAAAATAAAAAAGCAACTAACCTTTATTCAGTTAATTGCTTCTTATTTTTGTACGGATGAAGGGAATCGAACCCCCACGCCTCACGGCACTAGATCCTAAGTCTAGCGTGTCTACCAGTTCCACCACATCCGCTTACTGGTTTTGGACTGCAAATATACATTTATTTTATAAAACGGAAAATAATATTTTAATTATTTTTTGAGATTTTAATTAATACATTGATTCAATATAATTTAAAAATCATATTATTTTAGTAAGGACTATTCATTTAAACATACTAATAATGTATGTGAATAAATTTCAATAGAGTAAGATAATGCGTTATAAAACAAATCTTATAGGAAAAAAGGAGTATATAAAAAATAAATTTAACACGAAATAAGGTGAGCAAAGGTTCTTATAAACAGTTTAATCTCTATAAAACAGTTATTTTGTGTTATTTATAATGATTCCAGATTGTTAAATATAGATTAAAAACAGTTACTTAAACTTTTCAAGTAAAATTCATTATTGTATATTTGCAACCTAACATTAAAATAAAAATGACTAAAAACGGTGTAAGCCCTGATAAAGAGATAGTTTTTAGCAGCGAATCCTTAAATAAAGTACATGAAATAATTGCAAGATATCCGGAAGGTAAGCAAAAATCTGCTTTAATTCCTGTGTTGCATTTGGCTCAAAAAGAATTTGGAGGATGGCTAGATGTCCCTGTTATGGATTATGTGGCTTCTTTATTAAATATTTCACCAATAGAAGTATATGAAGTAGCTACTTTTTATACAATGTTTAATATGCAGCCTGTCGGAAGATATGTGTTGGAAGTGTGTAGAACCGGTCCATGCATGTTAAATGGAAGCGATCAAATCATAGAACATATTAAAGAAAAATTGCAGATAAAAGAAGGAGAAACAACCGCAGATGGTATGTTTACTCTAAAACCGGCAGAATGCTTAGGCGCTTGCGGGTATGCCCCTATGATGCAAATTGGTAAATTTTATCATGAACATCTGACAAAAGAAAAAGTAGATGAAATCATTGACCTTTGCAGGGCGGGAAATATTGCAATTGATTAAACAATAAGTTAGAAGCATATATTATAATATAATGAGTAAAAAATTATTGCTTAAAAATATTGATGTAGAAGGAATAAAAACTTTTGAAGTTTTTAGAAAGCATGGAGGCTACACTGCAGCGGAAAAAGCCCTTAAAATGACTCCTGATGAAATTTTGGAAGAAGTTAAGACCAGTGGACTTAGAGGGCGTGGAGGTGCCGGATTTCCTACGGGGTTGAAATGGAGCTTTTTGGCTAAGCCGGAAGGAGTGCCGCGCTATTTAGTGGTAAATGCTGATGAATCAGAGCCGGGGACTTTTAAAGACCGATATTTAATGGAATATATACCTCATCAATTAATAGAAGGTATACTTATTTCATCTTTTTGTTTAGGAGCCAACGTTTCCTATATATATATACGAGGAGAATATTCTTGGATTCCCGAGATCTTAGAACACGCAATACAAGAAGCAAAAGCCAATGGCTTTTTAGGTAAGAATATAAAGAATACAGGATATGATCTGGAAATTTATGTTCAACGCGGTGCAGGAGCTTATGTATGCGGAGAAGAAACCGCATTGTTGGAATCTTTAGAAGGAAAACGAGGTAATCCTAGATTGAAACCGCCTTTTCCGGCCGTTAAGGGGTTATATCAATGCCCTACCGTAGTTAATAACGTAGAAACCATTGCAACTGTACCGGCTATTATTTCCATAACCGGAGCAGAATATGCTAAAATGGGAGTAGGAAGATCAACGGGAACTAAATTAATTTCCGCTTGTGGAAACCTGAATAAACCGGGAGTATACGAAGTTGACTTCAATTTAAGTATAGAAGAATTTATTTTCAGCGAAGAATATTGCGGAGGAATACCTAAAGGTAAAAAATTGAAAGCCTGTATTCCGGGTGGATCATCAGTTCCTATTTTACCCGCTAAATTATTACTAAAGACAGCTAACGGCGAAACCCGTTTGATGAATTACGAAAGTATGGCAGATGGAGGGTTTGTTACTGGAACAGCCTTAGGTTCAGGTGGATTTATAGTGTTAGATGAAGACCAGTGTATAGTAAGACATACGATGACTCTGGCGCGTTTTTATAATCATGAAAGTTGTGGACAATGTACACCTTGTCGCGAAGGGACCGGGTGGATGTACAAAATACTAAAAAAAATAGAAGAAGGACGGGGAACATACGACGATATCGATTTGCTATGGAATATACAAAGTAAGATAGACGGTAATACGATATGTCCTTTAGGAGATGCAGCGTCCTGGCCGGTTGCAGCAGCTATTAGACATTTTAGAGATGAGTTCCAATGGCATATAAATAATCCAGAATGTTTAACAAAAAATTATGGTATAGCTGAATATGCAACTATTTAACAAAAGTAATTTATTGTTTTTATTAGCAATATTTACAATTGGTGCAGTAGATGCCCAAGAACAAGAAAAAAACAAAAGAAAAGCCCACAGAAAAGGTGAAGTATACGCCTACTGGGGTTGGAACCGAGCCTATTATGGAAGGTCATCCGTCCATTTCACAGGTAATGATTATAATTTTACCCTACATGGAGTAAAAGGCGACGATAAGCCGATTGGCTGGAACTTTCACGATTTTTTAGACCCAACCAGAGTAACGATCCCTCAAGTAAATTATAGAATCGGTTATTTCTTCAAAGATAATTGGGCGGTTTCTTTAGGTATGGATCATATGAAATATGTAGTTAGACCGGGGCAATGGGTTAAATCAACAGGAACAATTAACACTCCCGGATATGAGGATGCAATCGTTGACGGAGAATACATTTATTTAACTGATGATTTTTTACATTTAGAACATACTGACGGTCTAAATTACTTGAATGCAGAAATAGAATATTATCATAATTTCATAAGTTCCGGCTTTTTTAAATTTAATAGTATAGCAGGAGGAGGTTTAGGATTGCTAATCCCAAAAACCAATGCAACTATAATGAATAATGAAAGACATGATAAATTTCATTTAGCAGGATGGGGGTTAGATGCAAAAGTAGGAGCAGAATTGCTGTTCTGGGATCTTTTTTTCCTTAGAACGGAATTAAAAGAAGGAGTTATATCCATGCCGGATATTAGAACAACATCCAGCAGTTCAGATAAAGCTTCTCAAAATATTTTGTATCTCCAATGGAATTACACATTCGGATTCAGTTGGCATTTTTAATGCACCAAGATATATTAAAATCTAATGAACGAAGAACCAAATAAAATAAAAGTAACAATAGATGGAATTACTGTAGAAGTAAATCCAGGGATTCCAATTGTAGAAGCAGCACGACAAATAGGAGGAGCCTCTGTTCCGCCTACTATGTGCTATTATAGTAAATTGGAAGGAAGTGGGGGACGTTGCCGCACTTGTTTGGTGGAAGTGACTAAAGGATCAGAAAAAGATCCACGTCCTATGCCTAAGTTAGTACCGGCTTGTCGTACCAATGTAATGGATGGTATGGAAGTTAAAGTTATTACTTCTGAAAGAGTAATACAAGCCGTACAAGGAGTTACAGAATTTTTATTAATTAACCATCCTTTAGATTGTCCTATATGCGACCAGGCGGGAGAATGTAAACTTCAGGATTTGGCTTATGAGCATGGGTTGGACAAAACCCGTTCTGAATTCCCAAGAAGAACTTTTCAATCCGATGATTTAGGACCGTACATAAAATTAAACATGAACCGATGTATTCTTTGTGCAAGATGTGTATTAGTTGCCAATCAACTTACCGACCAAAGAAATCAAGGGATACTATTCAGAGGGGATCATGCGGAAATAAGTACATACATAAGCAAAGCTATTGAAAATGATTTTTCAGGAAACATGATCGATGTTTGTCCGGTGGGAGCTTTAACAGATAGAACCGCTCGATTTAAAAGTAGAGTTTGGTTTACTGAACCGGTAAATGCAACTTGTACTTGTGAAAAATGTAGCGGTAAAGCAGTATTATGGATGAAAGGAGATACCATTATACGGGTAACAGCGCGAAAAGATGCATACAATGAAGTAGAAGAATTTATATGCAATGATTGTCGATTTGAAAGAAAAGACCTGAATTATTGGAATATAGAAGGTCCTGCCCATATCAGCGATCATTCTGTAATTTCGGTAAATCATTACGAATTACCATTACCTAAAAATGATCCGCATTATAAAATCAAAAAATTTAAAGCTAAAACATTAGAATAATATATATAATATAATATGTGGTTTACAGTAGTATTGGTAGTTATTTTATTTGCGTTGTGTTTAGGAGCTGCAGCTTATGAAACCTTAATGGAGCGAAAAGTAGCAGCCTTTTTACAAGATAGAATAGGACCCAATAGAGCAGGAATATTTGGTTTAATGCAACCTTTATGCGACGGAGGAAAACTTTTTTTCAAAGAAGATTTTGTTCCAAAAAATGCAGAAAAATGGTTGTTTATCATATCACCGGGAATTTTAATGCTAATAGCATTAAGCACAGGAGCAGTGATTCCTTGGGGAAAATCTTTATTTATAGCAGGAGAATCTCATTTAGTTCAAGTAGCAAACATTGATGTAGGAGTTCTGTATATAATGGGTATCGTATCCATCGGAGTATACGGAATCATGCTGGGAGGTTGGGCTTCCAATAATAAGTATTCATTGTTAGGGGCTATAAGAGCTTCTTCACAAATGATCTCTTACGAGTTGGCTATGGGATTATCCCTTCTATCCATCATTATGATGACAGGAACATTGGATTTAAGAGCCATGGTAGAGCAACAAGCTTCCAACTTATACGGATTATCATTTTTAAATGGTATGGCTTGGAATGTATTTTATCAACCCTTAGCATTCGTATTGTTCGTTACCTGTTCGTTTGCAGAACTAAACAGAGCCCCTTTTGATTTGGCAGAGTGTGAATCCGAGTTGATCGGAGGTTATCATACAGAATACGGATCCATGAAATTCGGTACATTCCTTTTTGCTGAATATATAAACATGTTTATTAGTTCAGCTTTAATAAGCACTCTATTTTTTGGAGGTTACAGCTTTCCGTTTATGAATGAATTGGCCAAAAATGGAACACTTGGAGAAAATGCAATAGGAATTATTAGTATAGTAGCATTTTTAATAAAAATAGTCTTTTGTATATTCTGTTTTATGTGGGTAAGGTGGACATTACCTAGATTCAGATACGACCAATTAATGCGTTTAGGTTGGAGAGTCATGATACCTTTGTCCATTCTCAATTTATTAATAACTGCTACTATTGTAGTATTTGGCTAAAATAAAGAAAAAAGTAAAGAAAGAAATTAAATTTATGCAGAGGCTTACCAATAAATCTAAGATAATTTCAAATAAAGAAATGACCTTAAAAGAAAAGATATATCTTCCTGCAGTATTAGGAGGTATGAAAATCACTTTTAGTCATTTTTTCAAAAAACCGGTTACCACTTCATATCCAGAAAAGAAAAGAGAGTTTAGTCCTGTATACAGAGGCAGACATGTACTCAAAAGAGACGATGAAGGAAGAGAGCGTTGTACAGCTTGTGGATTATGTGCATTAGCCTGTCCGGCTGAAGCCATTACAATGGTTGCCGCTGAAAGAAAGCGAGGAGAGGAACACTTATATAGAGAGGAAAAATATGCAGAAAACTATGAAATAAATATGTTACGATGCATATTTTGCGGAATGTGTGAAGAAGCATGTCCTAAAGAAGCCATATTTCTTACTGACCGTTTAGTAATGCCGGAACATTTACGCAAAGAATTTATATACAAGAAAGATAAGCTTGTAGAAAGCATGGACAATAGAATAGACGTTTCACAAAGGCAAATAAAAAAATATACGGTAGAAAAATAAAGAATATGGAAGCAATTTTGTTTTATTTAATATCTGCTAGTGCAATTGTGAGCGCATTATTTGTTGTATTCAGTAAAAACCCTATGTACAGCATCATTTCATTGATCATAACCTTTTTTTCCATATCAGGTTTATATATAATGTTAAATGCTCAATTTTTAAGTGTAGTTCAAATTATAGTTTACTCCGGAGCCATTATGGTTTTATTCCTCTATGTGCTCATGATGTTAAATTTGAAAGAAAAAGATGAGCCTTTAAAAGGAAGTGCTTTTCGAATTTTGGCAACCATATGCGGAGGATTAGTATTCATTGGATTTATTGGAGCATTAAGAGGATATCAACAAATAGATTTTCCTACGAATCCCGACAGTCAAATTGGATTAACTAAAAATTTAGGACACTTATTATTTAGTCAATACGTATTACCCTTCGAATTAGCTGGGATTCTATTTTTAGGTGCATTAGTGGGTGCAGTTATGATAGGAAAAAGAGATTTATAAAAAAATATTTATTTTCTTGAAACAAAAAAGAAATGGTTAACAGTTTATTACAAAGTATACCGGTAGATTATTTTATATACTTATCCGCATTACTATTTTGTATAGGAGTAACAGGAGTATTAGTAAGAAGAAATGCAATCATAATTTTAGGATGTGTGGAGCTGATGTTGAATTCAGTGAATCTATTGTTGGCAGCATTTTCTGCCTACAAAGGAGATGCAGACGGTCAAATATTAGTATTTTTTATTATGGTTGTGGCAGCAGCCGAAGTTGCAGTAGGATTAGCCATCATAACCATGATGTATAGAAATACACGATCTGTAGATGTTAGCTTATTTAATAGATTAAAAGGATAAGAAATGGAGAATATAATATGTTTAATACCAATTTTACCACTTATTGGATTTATTATTTGTGGAATTTTTGGAAGTAAAATGCCTAAAACGGCAGTAGGAACAATTGCAAATCTTGCTGTTTGGATACCTTTTTTTCTATCCGTATATTTATTTTGCACGTTTACAGAACCCGTTAAAGCATCCCTGTTTAATTGGTTTGAAGTTGACACTTTAAAAGTTAACTTTTCCTTTCAAATAGATCAGTTATCCTTAGTGATGATGATGATTGTTACAGGAATCGGATCTTTAATTCATCTGTATTCCATTGGATATATGCATGAAGATAAAGGCTTTTATAAATTCTTTTCTTATTTAAATCTCTTTATATTTTCCATGCTGTTGTTAGTAATGGGAAGTAATTTCTTAATACTATTTATAGGATGGGAAGGAGTAGGATTTTGTTCCTATTTACTTATTGGCTTCTGGTATACCAATAAAGAATATGGATATGCTGCCAGAAAAGCATTTGTAATGAATAGAATAGGAGACTTAGGGCTCTTAATAGGAATATTCATGTTATTTTATTACTTTGGAAGTGTAGAATACTCCGACATAGCAGCCAAAGCCCATTTATTTAAGTTAAATGATCCTATATTAATTACAGCTACTGTATTTCTATTCATAGGAGCTATGGGTAAATCTGCTCAAATACCACTTTATACATGGTTACCTGATGCAATGGCAGGGCCTACACCGGTTTCTGCATTAATTCACGCCGCTACCATGGTAACAGCAGGTATTTATATGATTATCAGATCCAATGCCATTTATAGTTTAGTGCCGATTACTCTAGACTTTATTATGTATATTGGTTTAGCTACTTCTATACTCGCAGCATTCATCGGATTAAGACAGAACGATATAAAGAAAGTGTTGGCTTATTCAACAGTTTCACAACTGGGACTTATGTTTACCGCTTTAGGAGCAGAAGCTTACACTACTGCTTTATTCCATGTAATCACTCACGCATTCTTTAAAGCTTTATTATTTTTAGGTGCGGGTAGTGTTATTCATGCGATGAGTGGAGAACAAGATATGAGATATATGGGAGGATTAAGAAAAAAAATCCCGGTAACTTATTGGACATTCCTAATTGGAACATTAGCTATTTGCGGAATACCACCTTTAGCAGGGATGTTCTCTAAAGACGAAATTTTAGTAGCACTTTGGACTAAAAACAAAATTATTTGGGGACTTACCTTATTCTCAGCTGCTTTAACCTGTATATATATGTTTCGCTTACTATTCCTTACATTCTTTGGAGATTTCAAAGGTACTGAGGAGCAAAAGAAACATTTGCATGAAAGTCCGGCTATAATGACCATTCCTTTATTGGTTTTAGCTTTATTAACCGTTGTTGGCGGAGGAATAAACTTACCTCATTATTTAGGAGAAGGAATTTCTCAAAAATTGTCACATTGGTTGCATCCTATTTATGTAGGTTTACCTATACATCAAGAACCTTCTTTAGGTACTGAAATGATGTTACTAGGAATAACTTTAGCTGTAATAGCTATGGTAGCCCTTGTTACCTACAACAAATATGTTACCCGAAAAGTACAGGCAACTATTGTAGAAAATATGACCGGATGGGAAAAATTTTCAGCACATGCTGCTTATATCAATGAATTTTATAATGAAGTCATTGTAAATCCGGTTTTAAACTTAGGAAAATTTCTGAAAAATATAGTTGATAAATATATAGTAAACGGAATAGTAGAAGGAACAGCAAAAACAGTTAAGGGATGCGGAAGTGTCCTTAGACTAATACAAAACGGAAATGTAGAATTTTATGTATTTGCAATGTCCTTGGGAATATTCATATTATTATTAGTTGCAGAATTTTTAAGTCATTAATTAAAATACAAAAAGTAAAAAGATATAATGTTAACTTTAGCAGTACTACTTTTACCAATCATAGGATCAGGCTTATTATTTGCCTTAAAAGGGAATATTTCAAAATATATAGCATTTATAATTGCAATATCCGAATTGGTATTAACCGCTATTATATGGTGTAACTTCAAAGCAGATTCAGGAATTCAGTTTGAATTTGGAAAAGAGTTGTATTTTTCACCGATTAAATCTACGTTACATTTCGGAGTTGACGGATTAACTGTCCTAATGCTTCTATTAACCAATGTATTAACGCCAATTATACTCTATTCATCATGGAACGATGAACGCCCTTCCGGCTTTTATGCATTAATTTTATTAATGCAATTTGGATTAGTGGGTATTTTCTCTTCCTTAGATGGTTTAATGTTTTATATATTTTGGGAAGTAACTTTAATTCCTATTTGGTTTATATGTGGAATTTTTGGAACAGGTGAAAACAGATTGAAAATAAACTATAAATTTTTTATTTATACTTTTTTTGGATCTTTATTTATGCTGGTTGCACTAATTTATGTTTATTTGCAAGCGGGATCATTTGACTTAAATGCCTTATATGCAGTTAAAATTCCTGCACAAGCTCAAACATTCATTTTTTGGATGTTTTTCTTAGCATTTGCAATCAAATTACCCATATTTCCTTTCCACACTTGGCAAGCAGATACCTATACAATGGCTCCTACCCAAGGCTCCATGCTATTATCCGGTATCATGCTTAAAATGGGAGTATTTGGAATCATAAGATATTTATTACCTCTTTCACCTGAAGCGGTAGGAGGAACTTCCGGTTCCATAGCTTTAATTTTATCAATTATTGGAATTGTATATGCATCTTTAATCGCTATCGTTCAAAAAGATATTAAGAGACTTATTGCTTTCTCTTCAATGGCACACGTGGGACTTATTGCTGCCGGTATATTTGCAAGTGCAATCGTATCCATGCATTGCGGTATTGATAGTACCGGTATTGAAGGAGCCTCAATTCAAATGTTGGCACACGGAGTTAATGTAGTCGGTTTATTTTATGTAGCGGATGTATTAATTAAAAAATTCGGTACCAGAGATTTAAGTAAAATGGGAGGATTAGCATCTAAAGCTCCATTTTTAGCTGTTTTATTTATGATAATCTCTGTTGGGACTATGGCTGTTCCGTTAACCAATGCATTTATAGGTGAATTCCTTTTATTGAAAAGTATTTTTACATTAAGCATTTGGGGAGCAATTATAGCCGGATTAACCTTAATCTTATGTGCCGTTTATATTACCAAAATGTACGGAATGTCAATGTTTGGTAAAGGAAATCAAGAATTTTTAGAAGGTCAGAAAGATATTAATTTACAAACTAAATTAGGATTGATCGTAATAGCGGCTTTAATTATAGTTTGTGGAATTTATCCTCAACCCCTATTATCATTATCTTCAGAAACGGCTCAACACATAGTATCTCTTTTAGTTAAATAAGTTACTTGATCAATAAGTAACAATTTTTCTAATAGTTGTAATTTTCGGGTTAGATTAAAAAATTTAAACATTTTGAAATTAGGCAGATACTGATATGGTATCAACTCATTTCAATTGACAATTTTACTAGGTAAATGAGTGGTAAATGTGAAAATTTGGAAAAAGACTATTCCAAGAAATAAATCATTTATTATTCATATCAATTGTTGTTGAAATTTATCTTCTTTTTATTATTTATAAAATTATTTAGCTGATAAAAGCTTAAAATGTTTTTTTATTTCCAATTTCTAATCTAAAATTAGAGATTAAGAAACTACCATCTTTAAGAAAAGGAAGAAAACAATTCAAAAATTGTAAATAATAATTTTAAAGTTGTTTACTTTTTATATTTCTCCAGAAGTTTTAAATTTACAAAATGTCAGATTTATTAGATCCGGATAAGAATAAATATTCAAAAGAAGATATCGCTCAAGAAGAGCAGGTACGTCCTAAAAGTTTTTACGAATTTGTAGGTCAATCTCATATTATGGATAATCTGGAGATTTTTGTAAAGGCTGCCAAATTAAGACGCGAATCTTTGGATCATGTATTACTACACGGACCTCCGGGGCTAGGTAAAACTACTTTAGCTAATATCATTGCAAATGAATTAAATGTTGGAATAAAAATCACTTCAGGGCCTGTATTAGATAAGCCCGGTGATCTGGCAGGTTTATTGACAGGATTGGAAGAAAATGATGTACTGTTTATTGATGAAATCCATAGACTTTCTCCCATAGTTGAAGAATACTTGTATTCAGCCATGGAAGATTATAAAATAGACATAATGATTGAAAGCGGGCCAAATGCTCGATCAGTTCAAATCAATTTAAATCCTTTTACCTTAATTGGAGCAACAACCCGCTCAGGATTGTTAACAGCTCCGCTTAGGGCACGTTTTGGAATTAACTTTAGATTCGAATACTATCACACAGAATTATTAAGCAGTATTGTGGAAAGAAGTTCGCGCATAATGAATATGCCGATAGATACGCAGGCTGCTATAGAAATAGCTTCCCGTAGCAGAGGAACTCCGCGTATTGCCAATGCGTTGCTACGAAGAATCAGAGATTTTGCGCAAATTAAAGGTAATGGAAAGATAGATCTTACCATTTCTGAAATTGGTTTAGAAGCGTTAAAAGTAGACAAACACGGTCTAGATGAAATGGATAACAAGATTTTAAGTACCATTATTGATAAATTTAAAGGAGGACCGGTAGGATTAACAACTATAGCAACAGCAGTAGGAGAAAATCCGGGAACTTTAGAAGAAGTATATGAACCTTTTTTAATTCAAGAAGGCTATCTTATGCGTACACCCAGAGGTAGAGAAGCAACAGAAAAAGCCTATAAACATTTAGGCAAAATAAAAATGCTGGGCAATCAATCAGAACTATTTTAATATGAAATCCTATATCTATTTATTCATAGCTATATGCTTAGAGACTGCGGGTACCTCTTTACTTCCGATGACTAAAGAATTTACTAAATGGAAGCCAACAGCCCTTTTTTTTGCTCTCTTTTTTGCAGCTTTATATAGCCTGACTAAAGCCATTAGAGTCATACCAATCGGGATAGCCTATGCTATTTGGTCAGGAATAGGAATTGTATTAATAAGTCTTTCAGGCTACTTTTTATACAAACAAAAATTAGATATTCCGGCTATTATTGGAATCGTATTTATCATCATAGGTGTACTTATTATAAACCTATTTTCCAAAACAGCAGGACATTAACTACAAATAAATAAAAAAACAAATGATACTTATTGAAAACGCTACAATTATAAATGAAGGACAATCGTTTATAGGATCAGTTTTACTGGAAAAAGATATCATTTCCGAAATATACAGAGGCGAAGTTCCTGCGGAAATTAGCGCTCAATCAACGAAAATAAATGCAGAAGGTTTATGGCTGATTCCCGGAGTTATCGATGACCAAGTACATTTCAGAGAACCGGGATTAACCCATAAAGGAGATATTCATAGTGAAAGCCGTGCTGCTCTAGCCGGTGGAGTAACTTCATATATGGAAATGCCTAATACCAATCCACAGACCACAACAATTGAAGCCTTGGAAAATAAGTTTGCCCTTGCTTCACAAAAATCGTATGCGAACTATTCTTTTTACCTGGGAGCGACCAATGATAATAGAGAAGAACTAATGAAAGTTAATCCCAAGAAGGTTTGCGGAATAAAAATTTTTATGGGTTCATCCACAGGGAATATGCTGGTTGACAATAAAAAAGCCCTGGAGACTATTTTTTCTGAGGTTGATATGCTGATTGCGGTTCATTGCGAAAAAGAAGAAATTATAAGGAAAAATATCGAAAAATATAAAGCTATTTATGGCGAATATATACCGATTCCTTGTCATCCTTTAATTAGAAGCGTAGAAGCTTGCTATCAATCCTCATTTGAGGCAATAGAATTAGCCCATAAATATGGGACACGTCTTCATGTTTTACATATATCCACAGAAAAAGAATTGAGTTTATTTGAAAATAAACCATTAGAAGAAAAGAAAGTTACCGGAGAAGCTTGTGTACACCATTTGTGGTTTACTGATGAAGATTATGAAAAATTAGGATCCAAAATAAAATGGAATCCAGCAGTAAAAACAAAAAAAGACCGAGATTCTATACTTAAAGCAGTTGTAGAAGATCGGTTAGACGTTGTTGCAACTGATCACGCTCCGCACTTATTAAGTGAAAAAGAAGGCGGATGCTTGCAAGCTGCCTCAGGAGGTCCTTTAGTACAACATTCTTTAGTGATGATGTTAGAATTGGTTAAACAAGGGAAAATTACCAAAGAAAAAGTTATTACTAAAATGTGTCATGCCCCGGCTCAACTGTATCATATTAAAAAAAGAGGCTATATACGTAAAGGATATTATGCAGATTTAGTTTTGATTAATCCTGAAAAGCCATATACAGTATCACAAGAGAACATTCTTTACAAATGTCGATGGTCACCGTTAGAAAATATAACTTTTAGTTCATCCGTTGAAAAAACTTTTTTGAACGGAAAATTAGCTTACAGTGAAGGGGAAGTAAAAGAAGTAAGAGGAATGGCATTAGAATTTGAAAGATAAATTGTATAAAAAATTAAGTCAAGAATTAAAGTCTGGGAAATATTTGCATGAGTAAGCAGAAAATACATAAAACGAATGCGGCGAGATTACTGGATTTACACAAAATTACATATGATCTTATTCCCTATGAAGTAGATGAAAATGATTTAAGCGCCATACATGTAGCAGAGACTTTAGGGGAAAATATAAATCAGGTTTTTAAAACCTTGGTATTAGAAGGGGATAAAAACGGTTATTTTGTTTGTGTAATTCCCGGAAATGAAGAAATTAATTTAAAGCTTATGGCATTATTATCCGGTAATAAAAAATGCGACTTAATTCCGATGAAAAATCTAATAGGATTAACGGGCTATATCAGAGGAGCATGCTCACCTATAGGCATGAAAAAATTATTTCCAACCTATATAGAAGAATCCTGCTTGAATTTTGATTCCATTTACATTAGTGCCGGACAAAGAGGATTACAAATTCAATTAAATCCACAAGATTTAATTAAGCTCCTTCAAGCAAAAATTTTTAAAAACAGTTGAATAAAATCAATAAATATTTTCTGTGTTCATAAAAACAAATAAGGTTTTAATATTAAGATAACAATTTCGCAAAGAGATAATTGCAATCTAAGAATAAATAAAAAATTATTTTCGATATATTTAAAAAACGCAATAATTTCATTTATAAAACTTTCGTAAATTTGTATCCTAAAAATTTTAGAAGAATGATAAAAATTACTCTTCCTGATGGAAGTGTGAAAGAATTTGAAAATTCCGTAACACCGTTGGACATTGCCAAATCCATATCTGAAGGTTTGGCTAGAAATACAATTTCTGCAATAGTAAATGGTAAACAAGTTGAAATTACCGATCCTATTACGGAGGATGCAACGGTACAATTATTAACATGGAATGATGATTTAGGAAAGAAAGCGTTTTGGCATTCTTCTGCCCACTTATTGGCACAGGCGATAATGGAGTATTATCCAAATGCCAAATTAACTATTGGTCCAGCCATTGAAAACGGATTTTATTACGATGTTGATTTTGGAGATGAAGTTTTTTCAGAAAAAGATTTTGAAAAAATTGAAAAAAAAATGTTGGAAAATGCCAAAAAAGACTCAACGTTCTCTATCCGTTCAGTTTCTAAAAATGATGCATTAGAAGCCTATAAAGATAATCCGTTTAAAACTGAATTAATTGAAAATTTAGAAGATGGATTGATCACATTTGTAACACACGATAATTTTACCGATTTATGTAGAGGTGGACATATTCCTTCTACCGGAATAATTAAAGCCGTAAAAGTATTAAATGCAGCAGGAGCTTATTGGAGAGGCGACGAAAAAAATAAACAGTTGGTTCGTGTCTATGGAATTTCTTTTCCAAAACAAAAAGAATTAACTGAATACTTAGAAAGAATAGAAGAAGCAAAAAAGCGTGATCATAGAAAATTAGGAAAAGAGCTTCAATTATTTACTTTTTCCGAAAAAGTAGGAGCAGGATTACCTTTATGGTTACCAAAAGGTGCAAAACTAAGACAAAAACTTATTGACTTTTTAGGAGCGGCACAGCGAAAAGCAGGATATGAAATTGTAGCAACCCCTCATATCGGGCATAAAGATTTATATGTTACTAGCGGACATTATGAAAAATACGGAGCAGATAGCTTCCAACCTATAAAAACACCTAATGCGGGTGAAGAATTTTTATTAAAACCGATGAATTGTCCACACCACTGTGAAATTTATCGATCTTCCCCTTGGTCGTATAAAGATTTACCGAAACGATTCGCAGAATTTGGAACCGTTTATAGATATGAGCAAAGTGGAGAGTTGCATGGACTTACTCGAGTTAGAGGATTCACTCAGGATGACGCCCATATCTTTTGTACTCCGGATCAATTGATCGGGGAATTTGAAAATGTAATAGATCTCGTATTATATACATTTAAATCCTTAGGATTTAACGAATTTACAGCCCAAGTTTCATTGCGAGATAAAGAAAATAAAGAAAAATATATTGGAAGTGATGAAAATTGGGAAAAAGCTGAAAATGCGATTAAACAAGCAGCCGAAAAGAAAGGATTGCCGACAGTTGTTGAATATGGCGAAGCAGCTTTTTACGGACCAAAGCTCGATTTTATGGTTAAAGATGCCTTAGGTAGAAACTGGCAATTAGGTACTATTCAAGTAGACTATAATTTACCGGAAAGGTTTGATCTTTATTACATAGGAGCAGATAATGAAAAACATCGTCCTGTAATGATACACAGAGCGCCTTTCGGTTCTTTGGAACGCTTTGTAGCCATTCTGTTAGAGCACACTGCCGGAGATTTACCTTTATGGTTAAGTCCTGAACCGTTTATTATACTTCCTATTAGTGAAAAGTATGTAGATTATGCAAAAAAAGTTTTGGATTTAATGGAAAATTCGGATATTTGCGGACGAATAGACGATCGTAACGAAAAGACAGGTAAAAAGATACGAGATGCAGAGATCAATAAAATTCCTTACATGTTTGTAGTAGGAGAGAAGGAAGCTTCCTCCGACACTGTGTCGATTCGTAAACGTGGAGAAGGAGATTTAGGTACTTTTTCTTTAGAAGAAGTAGTAACGATGATGAAAAAAGCAACAAATAATCAATAAAATTTAAATACCATAGCACTTAACAGAAATAATTCAAGAGGGAAGTATATCCCAAAGAAGCAAGAGCCAGAACACAAAATTAACGGAAAAATTGATGTTCCGGAAGTTCGTTTAGTAGGAGATAATGTTACTCAAGGAATCTATCCTATAAAAGAGGCATTAGCTATTGCCGAAGATTTAGAGTTGGATTTGGTAATGATCACAGAAAGTGCAAATCCACCTGTTTGTAGAGTTGTTGATTATAAAAAATTCCTGTACGAACAAAAAAAGAAGCAAAAAGAACTCAAATCTAAGCAAACCAAAGTAGTGGTTAAAGAAATTCGTTTTGGACCACAAACCGATGAACATGATTTCGAATTTAAAAAGAAACATGCTCAAAAATTTTTGGAAGAAGGTTCTAAACTAAAAGCTTACGTTTTCTTTAAAGGGCGTTCCATTGTTTTTAAAGACCAAGGACAAATTTTATTATTAAGATTAGCGCAAGAATTAGAAGAATGGGGTAAAGTAGAGCAAATGCCAAAGCTCGAAGGGAAAAGAATGATTATGATGATGTCTCCCAAAAAATAGGATAAAAATAAATAGCTATAAAAATAGCTATTTATTCTTTTATAGTAAGTATACATAAAAAGAGCTCTTTATTTTTTATTCTTATCTTGATAGTAACTAAATTTGTATTACTTATCAATTGAGTAAGATAAACCATCAATTTAAATTTTAAATTGATACCTATTATGCTGTATAATTTATTACAATTATTAGTTAGTTAACTTGGATGTTATTTTTTCCATGTTCAAAGAATACGTAATTTATTTTCATAATTTTTTTTAGATATGGTTATTTTACTCATAAATTACTATAATTAAAACATTGGTTAGGAAATTCATTGATTTTATTAATACATTACATTATATTGTATTTTTTTAATGATATAAATTTATCATCCAGGAATTTTAAAAATAAAATATCAGAATAGAAAAGGAAAGTCTAAACAAAAAATTTTGCTAAAGTCTAAATGATTTGTTTATTTTTTGAAAAATATCTAATTTTGTACAATTGATAACGAGGTAAATAAATAAGAAAATGCCAAAATTAAAAACAAAATCAGGTGCTAAAAAGCGTTTTTCAATTACCGGATCTGGTAAAATTAAAAGAAAACATGCATTTAAAAGTCACATTTTAACTAAAAAAAGCACAAAACGTAAACGTAATCTGACGTATTCTACTTTAGTAGATATCGCAGACGAAAAAAGCGTTAAAAGACAATTATTAATTAAGTAAGAGAGAATATCTTTTGAAAGATATTCCGGTTTTTTAAAAATCATTTAAAAGTTTAACCCTGGATTGGGTAAAAGAAGAGAAGATAAAAAATACTTCCACCCACTTCAAAAAAACAAAAAAGTATGCCAAGATCAGTCAATTCAGTAGCGTCAAGAGCGCGCAGAAAAAGAGTCCTAAAATTAGCTAAAGGCTATTACGGGAGAAGAAAAAATGTTTGGACAGTAGCGAAAAATGCTGTTGAAAAAGGTTTGCAATATGCCTATGTAGGTAGAAAGCAAAAGAAAAGAAATTTCAGAGCTTTATGGATACAGAGAATTAACGCAGGTGTCAGACAATACGGTCTTTCTTATTCTAAATTTATAGGTTTACTAAAAGAAAAAAATATAGATTTAAATAGAAAGGTTCTTGCAGATTTAGCTATGAACCATCCAGAAGCTTTCAAAGCGGTTGTGGATACTGTAAAAAAATAAATTTAATAATATTTTCGTTATCATAATAAAAACACTCACTATATAGTGAGTGTTTTTTATTTTTATTATACTTGATTTAAATGCTAAAAATACGCAGAAGATTCACAAGATGCTGCCAAAGTTTTAAAAAGGCATATCAGAATCCTGATCATCAATAGTATCATCAATTCCAAACGAATCGCTAGGATTAATAGATGGAATATTTATGGAACTGTCAAATGAAGTTTCATCATTGATTTTACTTTCAAAAGTGGTAGAACTTATACTTTCCTGTACGGAAAAATAATCTTCATCTATATCCGAAAATTTAGCCTGAGAACTCGTAAAACGTAATCGAACATCTTCCAGAGCACCGTTTCTATGCTTTGCAATAATAAATTCTGCTTGACCTGTACAAGGTGTTCCGTCTTCCCAAGTATCTAATTTGTAATATTCCGGTCGATATATAAAGGTTACAATATCGGCATCCTGTTCAATAGCCCCCGATTCCCTCAAGTCCGAAAGTAAAGGTTTTTTACTTCCTCCGCGAGTTTCCACAGAACGGGATAACTGCGAAAGTGCTATAACAGGTATTTCAAGCTCTTTAGCAATAGCTTTTAATGAACGAGAAATCGTAGCAATCTCTTGCTCCCTATTTCCTATACCTTTTCCTCCTGCCGACATTAATTGGAGGTAATCGATCATAATCATTTTTACTCCATGCTGAGAAACAAGTCTACGAGCTTTAGCTCTCAAATCGAAAACAGAAATCCCGGGAGAATCATCTATAAATATCGGCGCATTTTCCAATTTATTAACTCGGGAATAAAGTTGTTGCCACTCTAATTCGGATAAATTGGCTTTTCTCAACTTTTCAGATTCTATTCCGGTTTCACTGGATATCATACGCATCATCAACTGTTCTGCGGACATTTCTAATGAAAATACACCGATCGGAGTTTCTGCCCCTATGGCAATATTTCTGGCCATGGAAAGAATAAAAGCCGTTTTACCCATACCGGGTCTTGCTGCAATAATTATAAGATCCGAAGGTTGCCAACCGGCAGTAATTTTATCCACATGCTTAAATCCTGAAGGAATACCGCTCATTCCTTGTTTAGATTCTAAAGATTTAATCTTTTTTAAAGCATTGGAAACTAAGTTTTTCGCTTCATTGAAAGTTCGTTTCAAAGTACCGTTGGTAATTTCATATAACTGACTTTCAGAATAATCCAACAAATCGAAAACATCTGAAGTTTCATCATACGATTTTTCAATCATATTAGATGATATTTCGATGAGTTTCCTAAGTATATATTTTTCAAGAATAATTCTTGAATGGTATTCAATGTGAGCCGAAGAAGATATTTTGTTGGAAAGTTGAATCAAATAAAAATCACCTCCTGCAGCCTCCAAATTACCTTGAGATCGTAATTTATTGGATATAGTAAGAATATCAATAGGGTCTGTTTGCTTAAAAAGATCTTCAATGGCTTCATATATTAGTTGGTGCTCTTTTTTATAAAATACTTCGGGAGATAAAATATCTATAATTTCATCTAACCCTTTTTTATCGATCATCATGGCACCTAGTACAGCTTCTTCTAAATCAATAGCTTGAGGGGGAAGCTTTCCTTTTTCTAAGTTAATGATTTTGTTGGATTTAGGAATTTTATTGTATTTAGATTCTAGTTGTTCCATATCAATTTCAAAAATATGCAAAATTATAAGGTAGACCTATCTTTTTTCTAAACAATTTTTTAGAAGTCAGATATAACTTTTAATAAACTATTGCAATAATTATTCATATATGTAAATTCATCTAAACAACTTATGAACAATTTAGAGATATGCTGTCTTTTATTCATTTTAGTAAATAATGGAAACGATTTCCGGCTATCGATTGTCAGTCTATATAAAACTAAATTTATTAAGCCTAAGATAAAAAAGTAAACCTACCAAGTGATTCAATTATTATATAAAAGTAAGTGAATTAGAAAAGTTGATCTATCTTTGTTTACATGAAATGGGATGAAATAATAGGTCAGCAAAATTTAAAAAAGCAATTGCAAAATTCAATCAAGGAAGATAGAATTAGCCATGCGCAACTGTATATAGGAAAACCGGGTTACGGAGTTTTACCGCTTGCACTTGCCTATGCTTCAGAAGTTATTTGCAAACAATCTGAAAAATGTTTATTACAGATCAATCGATTACAACATCCCGATTTGCATTTATCTTTTCCTACCATTAATAATACAACAGAAAAAAAAGAAGCCATAAGCTCTGACTACATTAAACAGTTTAGGGAGTTTATTATCGAAGATCCTTATAGGGATATAAACCAGTGGTATGCATATATTAATGAAGATAAAAAACAAGGGATCATCTCTGTTAAAGAAATTGAAAATATTATTGATAACTTAAACTTAAAAAGTTTTGAAGGAGGATATAAAGTTCAAATAATTTGGATGGTAGAAACTATGAGAGTAGAAGCTGCCAATAAATTACTTAAAATATTGGAAGAACCGCCTGCAAAAACTTTGTTTATACTCATTGCTGAAGATGATAAAAAAATTCTTCCAACCATATTGTCTCGTTGTCAAAAAATAACTGTTAATGCTTTGGAAAACAATGAAATATCCGATCATTTACAAAATAGGTTTTCCTTAGACAAAGAAACGGCCGATATTTTAGCAAAAAGAGCTGATGGCGATTGGGATGTAGCTTGTAAGCTAATAAAAAACAATACCTTACAAGAAGAATTCGAGAAATATTTTATTCGATGGAACCGTGCAGCGGTTATGGCTCCTAAAAAACCACAATTTTTAAGAGAAATAGTAGATTGGTCTTTAGAAATATCTGCTTGGGGTAGAGAAAAACAAAAGAATTTCTTACAATTTTGTGCCGAAACTTTTAGACAAGCCTTACTTCAAAATTACGAATCATCAAGCTTAGTAAATAATCCATTAACATATGAAAACTTTAAATGGGATAATTTTAGTCATTTTGTTCACGGGAAAAATATAGAAGATATTTTAGAAGAAATTAATAACGCATTTTTTCATATTGAAAGAAATGGAAGTGCTAAAATCATTTTTTTAGATATGGGTATTAAATTAACACGATTTTTGGCTAGAAAAAATGAGTAAATTTTGCCGTATAAGATAAAAAAAGCTGTTTTTACATCTGGTTTTTAGAAAGGTTATTTGCGTGTATTTCAATTTAATAAGCTGTTTAACAGCTAGATAAAAGCGATCGTTATTTAGAATAATTACAAATTAACAAAAACTAAAAGATATGTTAAAAAAAACATTTGGCAATATAGAGCATATTTTTATTTTTGCATAAGTCGCTTTTAATGGGACAATTATATTATAAATAAGTTTCATTCAATTGAAATCAATTATTATGAATAAAATTATAGCAGTCTGTATGCTGACTCTCTTTACAAGTGTTTCTGTTTTAGCGCAGAAAGTAAATGGAGATGTAAAGAATGGAGAGAAATTATTCAAAGACAATTGTACCGCTTGTCACGCGTTAGACCGAAAACTTACAGGACCTGCACTAAAAGGAATTGTAACAAAATTAACTGAAGAAGGCGCTGATGTAGAATGGATCCAAAAATGGATCATGAATAATGAAGCCTTAAGAAAAAGTGGAGATAAGCGTGCGAATAAAATCTTCGAAGAGAACAATCAAATTGCTATGGATGTTTTCGAAGGCAGATTATCAGTACAAAATATCGATGATATTTTGGCCTATCTTGAAAATCCACCGGCTCCACCGGAAGAAGCTGCTCCCGCCGTAGTTGAAAAGAAAACATCAAATGATCTTAACTATATTTTACTTTCCTTTGCCTCAATAGGGGTAATATTGATTTTTACCTTACTGAAAATCAATAAGCTAGTAAAACTAAAAACCTCCAGCGCTGAATTATCAGAACTTGAATCTACAAGAATTAGAACTTTTTCACAATTTTATGTACAATATAAAGGAGTCTTGTATGGATTGGTAACTTTACTATTAGCCTTATCCTTTTACGGATTATGGGCTTGGTTGATGGGAATAGGAGTAGATAAAGGTTATGAACCGGATCAACCTATTTATTTTTCACATAAAATTCATGCAGGAGAAAATAAAATCAATTGTCAATTGTGTCATTCCGGAGCAAAATATGGGAAAGTTTCCGAAATTCCTTCTCTAAGTGTATGTATGAATTGTCATAGAAATATCAGCGAATATACCGGCAAATATATCGAACCGGGCAAATCTAAAGAATTCTATACTGCTGAAATTAAGAAAATTTATGACCATATTGGTTGGGATGAAGAAAACCAAAAATACACAGGTAAACAAAAACCGGTGAAATGGGAAAGAATTCATAATATGCCGGATTTCGTATATTTTAATCACTCACAACACGTAGTAGCAGGAGAAAAAACAATAATAGCCGATTTCAATAAAAAGAACCCGAATCATCAAATTGACGTGGTATGTAAAGCCTGTCATGGTTCCATAGATACCATGAATGTTGTAAGAATGGCGAATGATTTCACAATGGGATGGTGTGTAGATTGCCACCGTACTACAGAAGTCGATATGACCAATGGATATAATGCAGCTTACTTCAATAAACTTCATGAAAAATTGAAGAAAGAATATGGAGAAGATAAATCTAAAATAACGGTAGATGCCATAGGAGGTTTAGAATGCGGTAAATGTCATTATTAATTAATTAAAATCATCAGAAGATCATTATGGCTTCAAAAGATAAAATAAAATTTAGGAGTTTAGAAGAATTACAAGATCCTTCACTACCAGAGAAATTAGCAGCAAATGAATTTGTAGAAGAGCTTCCTATCGATGAATTTTTAGGAGATGATCAAGCAATGTATTCTACAAAAACTTCTCGAAGAGATTTCTTAAAATTCTTAGGTTTTGGAACAGCAGCTGTAACTTTAGCAGCCTGTGAAGCTCCAATTATTAAATCGGTACCATACGTGGTTAAACCCGAAGGTATCATTCCGGGAGTACCCAGTTATTACGCCTCAACTCTTTACAATGGATTTGACATTGCCAGTGTTTTAGTTAAAACAAGGGAAGGAAGACCCATTAAAATTGAAAGTAATAAAAATGCTGCCTTTTTTGGTGAAAGCACAGCCAGAAGTCAAGCATCTGTTCTTTCATTATATGACAATAACAGAGCTAAAACACCTAAACTGAATGGATCTGAAACCGATTGGAAATCATTAGATGACTATGTAAATAAAGAATTACAGGCAGCTAAGGTTTCGGGTAAAAAGATTGTAATTTTAACACCATCTTTTCCTTCTCCCTCCACTAAAAAAATCATTGAAGATTTTACAACCATATACCCAAGCACAGAACATGTCGTTTACGATGCGATTTCATATTCACCGGCTTTAGATGCTGCAGAAGAGGTTTATGGAGTAAGAGCTTTACCATTATATGATCTAACTAAAGTTGAATTATTGGTTTCTTTTGGTGCTGATTTTTTGAATGATTGGAATGGAGGACATTTTGAGGCAGATTATGCCAAGGCCAAAACCCCGGGGAAAACTATGCTTAAGCATATTCAAATTGAATCCAATTTAAGTTTATCAGGGGCTAGTTCCGATGAAAGAATGCCGTTAAAACCTTCGGAAGTTCAAAAATTATTGGGTGAAGTGTATAAAGCATTGGATGGAACTTCTTCCAATCCTACTGCTCAAAAAATAGCTAAAGAACTTACAAAAAAAGGTTCAAAAGCGGTTGTATTTGCGGAAGGCGATAAATCAGCCTATGTGATAGCCAATCTGATAAATCAAAAATTAAATTCATTAGCAGTTAGAAAGGATAAAGTATTATTGACTAAAGAATCCAATGATGCACGTTTTTCGGAATTACTATCTTGGTTGTCAACTGGACAAGTAGGAGTATTACTTAACTTTAATACCAATCCGATTTATTCATATTCAGAGGGAGAAAAACTGAAAGATTTATTTAAAAAGGTAAATTGTTCTGTATCTCTTTCAGAATATGAAAATGAAACAGCTTCTATATGTAAAGCCATTGCACCGGTTCCTCATTGGTTAGAATCATGGGGAGATTTAAATCCGGCAACAGGAGTTTACTTATTATCACAACCAACCATCCAAAGAATTTTTGATACTCGTCAATTTCAAGATTCATTATTGGTTTGGAGAAATGCGGGATTACAAACAAATGCGGTTAAGGAAAATATCACAGTTGCTCCCGTTGGTTCGACTCCATCGGTTGATTCTTTAGCTACTCAATCTATAAAAGATACGGTTCAAAATGCAACCACTCCGTTTAATTCTACCTATACTACAACAGCAACGCCTCAGCAAACCAATGCTTATTATAATTATTTAAAACAATATTGGCAAACGCAGTTAGGAACTAAATTAGGTTATAGTTTTAATCAGGCTTTATATAATGGATACAATGAAACATCTGAAATTACAGAATTAAATGTAATCGGAGGAAATGCGGAACAGGCATTATCTAACTTAGCAGTTATTAAAGCGGGAACTTTTGAATTAAACTTATATCTTAAAACAGCTATTGGAGACGGAGTTCAAGCAAATAATCCTTGGTTGCAAGAGTTGCCGGACCCTATTTCTCGTCTAGCATGGGATAACTATATTACAATTTCATTAGAAGATGCTAAACAATTAGGAATTAAGAATGAGATCAATGGCAGAATGCAATTGGATGGTTCCTTAGTAGATTTAACGGTTAATGGAAAAGTAATAAAAAGTGTTCCGGCATTAATTCAACCGGGACAAGCTAAAGGATCGATTGGATTAGCCTTAGGATACGGCCAATCAAAATCAGGAAAAGTAGGTCAAACCGGAATAAATGCCTATCCTTTTTATCTTAACTCTAATTTAATTCAATATAACATAACTATTAAACCGACTCAAGGAATGCATGAATTTGCATCAATGCAAATGCAAGGTACCTTGATGGGTAGGTATGAAATAGCAAGAGAAGTTTCCTTAGATACTTTCTTAAACGAGGATCCTAAAGAATGGAATGAGCCGTTAAAAATGGATTCATACGTAGGAGAAGTTCCTATGAATAAAGTAGATCTATGGAGAGATTATGACAGTACAGACGGTCCACATTTTAACCTTTCGGTTGATTTAAATGCATGTACCGGATGTGGTGCTTGTATTATAGCATGTCAAGCCGAAAATAATGTTCCCGTAGTTGGAAAAGAAGAAATAAGGATGTCAAGAGACATGTATTGGTTACGGATAGACAGATATTATTCTTCTAAAAAGCAAATAGAGCAAAAAGAAGAAATCTTGGATAATTTGGATCAAGTTCCTATGTATAAGGAATTAATTGAACCGAATCCAACTAATCCGGATGTAATTTTCCAACCGGTGATGTGTCAACATTGTAATCATGCACCTTGTGAAACTGTTTGCCCGGTAGCGGCTACTTCTCATGGAAAACAAGGACAAAATCATATGGCTTATAATCGATGTGTAGGAACCCGTTATTGTGCCAATAACTGTCCGTATAAAGTACGTCGTTTCAATTGGTTCAACTACGCGCTTAACAATAAGTTTGACTATAATATGAATAATGATTTAGGAAGAATGGTATTAAATCCGGATGTCGTTGTTCGTTCCAGAGGAGTCATGGAAAAATGTTCCATGTGTATACAAATGACTCAGGCTACCATTTTAGAGGCTAAAAAACAAGGCAGAAAAGTGGAAGATGGAGAATTTCAAGTAGCATGTTCACTGGCTTGTTCTAGCGGAGCAATTAAATTTGGAGATATAAATGATTCTTCATCAGAAATTGCAAGGCTATCAAAAGATAAAAGGAAATATGTATTGTTAGAAGAAGTAGGAACAAAACCTAATGTATTCTATCAGCACAAAATTAGGAATAGAAAAGAATCATAAAAATTTTAAGAAAGTTACTATGTCAGGACATTACGAAGCACCTATTCGCGAGCCGTTAATTTTAGGGGATAAAACCTATCATGACATTACGGAAGATATTGCCCGTCCTATTGAAACCAAAGCCGGGAAACTTTGGTGGTTTGCTTTTTATATTGCTTTAGTAGCCTTTATCTATGGTGTAGGGTGTATCGCTTATACGATAGGTACCGGAATAGGGGTATGGGGACTAAACAGAACGATAAATTGGGGATGGGATATAACAAATTTCGTTTGGTGGGTAGGGATAGGTCATGCAGGAACATTGATTTCTGCTGTATTATTGCTTTTCCGTCAAAAATGGAGACTTTCCATTAACCGTTCTGCGGAAGCCATGACTATTTTTGCGGTGGTTCAGGCTGCCATGTTCCCATGTATTCATATGGGGCGTATATGGTTAGCTTATTTTGTATTTCCTATAACTAACCAGTTCGGAACTTTATGGCCTAATTTCAATTCCCCCTTATTATGGGACGTATTTGCCATCAGTACCTATTTTTCGGTATCTGTGGTATTTTGGTATATCGGACTAATTCCTGATTTTGCCATGGTTAGAGATCGAGCGGTTAAACCGGTAACTAAAAAGATTTATACTATATTAAGTTTTGGATGGGGAGGAAAAGCCAAGCATTGGCAAAGATTTGAGGAAGTTTCATTAGTTTTGGCAGGTCTTGCAACTCCTTTAGTTTTTTCTGTTCATACCATTGTTTCCTTTGACTTTGCAACTTCAGTTATTAAAGGATGGCATTCAACAGTATATCCGCCGTATTTTGTTGCGGGTGCTATATTTTCCGGTTTTGCTATGGTTCAAACCTTGCTTAGCGTGGTGAGAAAGGTATGTCATTTAGAGGATTATATCACTCAAAAGCATATCGAATATATGAATATTGTAATTGTTGTGACGGGAGGAATGGTAACAGTAGCTTATATTACGGAATTCTTTATCGGATGGTATTCAGGTAGCAGATATGAAGATTTTACTTATTTCTCAGTTGGAGCTGCCACTGGACCATATTGGTGGGCATTTTGGTTATTAATCCTTTGTAATGTATTAATTCCTGCTTCTCTTTGGATAAAAAAATTAAGAAGAAATTTTCTATGGACTTTCATTGTTTCCATTGTTATAAATATCGGTATGTGGTTTGAAAGATTTGACATTATTGTTATCAATCTGTCACGTGATTATTTACCGAGTGCATGGACAATGTTCCAACCTTCTTTTGTAGACGTAGGAATATTCATCGGAACGATAGGTTTCTTTTCAGTATTATATCTGTTGTATGCTAGAACTTTCCCGGTTATAGCTCAGGCAGAATTGAAGACAATTATAAAAACATCAAGTGAAGGGTTTAAAAAACATCATTTAGAAAATGAGCACCACTAAGACAATTATTTACGGTTTATACGGAGATGATGATCTCCTTATAGATGGGGTTAAGCAACTTCGTGATAGAGGAATTGAAATTAATGAAGTTTATACACCTTTTCCGGTACATGGATTAGATAAGGCAATGGGATTAAAAGAATCGAGAATGTCTGAATTTGCTTTTTTCTATGGAGCTATGGGGTTAGCTGTTGCTTCTGTGCTTACTTGGTATACGATGAATTATGATTGGCAGCAAAATATAGGAGGAAAACCGAGTTTTACTTGGACAGAAAATATGCCGGCTTTTATTCCAATTATGTTTGAGCTGACAGTATTTTTTGCCGCTCACCTCATGTCCATAACATACCTTATTTTAAACAAACATTATCCGGGACAAAAAGCTCAAAATCCAGATCCAAGGACTACCGATGATAAATTTTTAGTTGAAATTTCTAATCAAAATTACGACCAAGTAAAGGAAATTTTGATAGCTACAGGTGTTGAGGAAATAACTGTAAAAAAAATTGAAGATGAAAAAAATAACTAAATATATTCTTTTTGCTATAACAGGAAGTTTGTTTATAATTTCTTGTAGTAAGAAAAAACCCAGTTTGGTTTATTTTCCAGATATGTACTATCCGGTAGCCTATGATCCTTATCAAGAGGCAGTAATTGCTTATGGAGAACAAGGAACGACGGTTCCTTTATTTTCAAAGCAAGGAGGAGCAACCGCGTTAGCGCCTGTACCCGGAACCATAGCTCAAAATCCCGAAGGAATTTTACCTATGGATTTACCAAATACTCCTGAAGGATATGATGCTTCTAAAAAAATAACGGTTTCACCGCTAAACCCTTTAAACAAAGATAAAGACTTAGCCAGAGGAAAAGATTTATATATAAAAACATGTTCGGCTTGTCATGGTACAGCCGGAGACGGACAAGGTGATATTGTTCAATCCGGAGCATTTTCGGGAGTACCTAATTATAAAGATAGGGATATAACAGTCGGATCTGTACATTATGTTATGGAACACGGAAGAAATGCCATGGGATCTTATGCGGGGCAACTTTTACCCGGAGATATGTGGAGAGTTGCAGAATATGTAATTAACGAATTTAAACCTTCTGCAACATCAAACTCTGCAGAACAGACACAAACAACAGAACAATAATACAGCTATGAGATATACATTTTCATCAAGTCTTAAATTAACGTCCATAGTATTAATCGTAGTAGGATTGATAGCCTTTGGTATAGGGTATTATCAGAATTCACGTATAGATGAACATGCTGTTAAGGAAATTTTACATCATAATGAAGAATTAGCGGGAGCTCAACCCATGAATTCAGTTTATAAAGGAGATGTTGCGCACTCTAAAGAACATATTGAACATGCTGAACATCAAATTCATAACAGGCCGTGGTCTGCATTTTTTGTGTCTTTGATGTTATTTTTCGGTATTTCAGCTACCGCCTTGTTTTTTGCTGCTGTCCAACATGCAGGTAATGCCGGTTGGTCTATTGTTGTTATCAGAGTAATGGAAGGTATTGCTTCGTTTCTACCTGTAGGCGGCTTATTAATGGTTGTATTTATTTTTCTTTCATCATATGGTGGTGAACACGGAGGACTAAATCATTTATATCATTGGATGGATCCCTCTTTAACCGATCCTAATTCTTCGCATTTCGATTTGCTTATAAAATCTAAAGAACCGTTTTTAAATAGACCGTTTTTTGTTATTAGAACGCTGATTTATGTGGCCGGATGTATTTTCTTTTTATGGAAAATAAAATCTCTAACGAGAAAGTTGGATGAAACTAAAGATGTTTCCGATTATAAAAAAGTTTATAACTGGAGCGTAGGTGCTATTGTTTTCTTTGCTTTGGCGTCCGCTTGCTGGGCATGGGATTGGTTAATGTCCATTGATCCTCATTGGTATTCCACTTTATATATGTGGTATGTATTAATCAGCTGTTTGGTTTCTTCCGTTGGAGTGATGTTGATTATTTCCATATATCTGAAAAAGAAAGGTTTTTTACCGGCATTTAACGATAACCATATGCATGATCTTGCTAAATTTTTGTTTGGGTTTAGCCTTTTATGGTCTTACCTGTGGTTTGCGCAATTCATGTTGTATTGGTATGCTGATATTCCTGAGGAAACGGTATATTTCTTTGGAAGATATAAATTATATGGACCTACTTATTTTACCATGTTGATCCCGAATTTAGTTTTACCGTTTTTGATATTAGTCAGCAGTAAAGTGAAGAGAAATTATGTCATTGTTCCTATTATGGCTTGTGTAGTACTATTCGGTCATTATTTGGATATGTTTAATATTATTATGCCGGGAACTGTTGGTGCTTTCTGGGGTATAGGATTATTAGAAATCGGGGCTTTTATTTTTATGTTGGGACTATTTATATTTACTGTAATGTATTCTATAAGTAAGCTTAATTTAGAAGCTAAAGGTAATCCATACTATCATGAAAGTGAATTATTTGAATATCCTTTCTAATCATTAAAAGTATTTATTATAAAAAAAAGCATCTCTATCATGAGATGCTTTTTATTTATTATGGAATTTATTTTTGTCTGAAATATATTTCAATCGGAACACCTGTCAATTCAAAATTTTGACGTAATTTATTTTCAATAAATCGTTTATAGGGTTCTTTGATATATTGCGGTAAATTTGCAAAAAATGCAAATTGTGGAGTTCTGGTGGGAAGCTGAGTACAGTATTTAATTTTTATATATTTACCCTTTATACTTGGCGGGGGTGTAGATTCAATTATAGGAAGCATGACTTCATTTAATTTACTGGTTTTAATCCTGCGTGAACGATTTTCATAAACTTTCATGGCAGTTTCTACCGTTTTATACACACGCTGTTTAGTAATAGCCGAGGTGAAAATAATGGGTACATCCGTAAATGGAGCAATCTTTTCTTTTATAAAATTTTCAAATTGTTTTAACGTATTGGTTTCTTTTTCAACTAAATCCCATTTGTTAACGACGATTACAACTCCTTTTCTGTATTTTTGAGCTAAAAATAAGATGTTCATATCTTGTTTTTCCCAACCTAAGGTTGCATCTATCATTAAGATTACAACATCTGAATCCTCAATTGAACGTATGGAACGCATTACGGAATAAAACTCAAGGTTTTCATTTACTTTAGTTTTTTTCCGCATACCGGCAGTATCTATCAATACAAATTTATATCCGAATTTTTCATATAAGGTTTCGATACTGTCTCTGGTAGTACCGGCTATATCTGTTACGATGTTACGCTCGTTTTCCAATAAGGCATTGGTAAATGTTGATTTTCCCACATTAGGCCTTCCTGCAATGGTTATTCTCGGCAAGCCTTCAAAAGGGTCTACGTAATCTTCCTCTTTAAATGTGGCAACTATATCATCCAGCAGATCTCCTGTACCGCTACCTGTCATTCCTGATATAGTATAATATTTCTCCATTCCCAATGAATAAAACTCCATGGCTTCCGTTTCCAACATAGCATTGTCCACTTTGTTAACAACTAAAAAGACCGGTTTGTCAGTCTTTCTTAAAAGATTGGAAACCTCTTTATCCATATCGGTGATGCCTTCTGTTACATCAACTAAAAATATAATCGCAGAAGCTTCATCTACGGCAAGTTCAACTTGTTTTCTTATTTCTTCTTCGAAAATATCTTCAGATCCAACTACATAACCTCCAGTATCAATAACAGTAAAATCGACGCCGTTCCAGTCACTTTTTCCATAATGCCGATCACGAGTAACCCCGGCCACACTATCAACAATTGCTTCCCTCTTTTGTAGTAATCGATTAAAAAGAGTAGATTTTCCTACATTAGGCCTTCCTACAAGCGCTATAATATTTGACATATCATATTTTTTGCAAAGGTAAATAAAAATAAATAGCAGATTTATATTTGGAGTATGTAAACGTTATCGAGGCTATTATAATTGTTTTAAAAGTTTGTGTTTAATAAATTATGCTCTAGATATAAAATTATGTGTATTCTTTGTGAGAATTATTAATTTGTTATATTTTTGATTTTTAAATTTTAATAATTAAAGGCGTTTTTTGATTTTGGAAAAAAGAATTAATGTAACTAAGGTATTTTTACCTCCTTTATCTGAATATAATGAATATTTAGATAAAGTTTGGAAAAACCAATGGCTGACCAATAGAGGTGAATTAGTTTTAAAACTTGAAGAGAAGCTCAAGAAGTATTTAAATATTACTAATATATTAGTTACTAATAACGGTACCGTCCCTATTCAAATAGCATTGAAAAATATTGCTAAGGGAGGAGAAGTTATTACTACACCTTTTAGCTTTGTGGCTACTACTTCCGCCATTATATGGGAATGTTGTAAACCGGTGTTTGTGGATATTGATCCGAATCATCTGACTATAGATGAAAATAAGATTGAAGAAGCAATTACAGATAAAACCACGGCAATATTAGCAACCCATGTGTTTGGTAATCCTTGCAATGTAAAAATAATTGAAAAAATTGCAAAGAAATATCAGATAAAGGTTATTTATGATGCAGCGCATTGTTTTGGAGTAGAGCATGACAGCAAATCCGTATTCGAATATGGTGATATAAGTACCTGTAGTTTTCATGCTACCAAATTATTTCATACAGGAGAAGGAGGAGCTATATTTTGCAAAGATTCCGAATTGATGAAAAGGTTAAATTATAGTCATAATTTTGGATACACTGAAACCAATGATATTTATGATGTAGGAATTAATGCTAAAATATCTGAACTACAAGCTGCGATGGGCTTGTCAGTATTACATTATATAGATTATATAATTGCTGAAAGGAAAAAAGTAGTAGATTTTTACGATGAATCACTAGATTTTAGTAAATTAAAATCACTCCAAATAAGAGAAAATACTAAGTGGAATTACAGCTACTATCCCGTTATATTTAATTCTGAAAAGATACTATTAAGGGTACAAGAAAAATTAGCAGAACAAAATATTGTACCCAGACGTTATTTTTACCCTTCATTAAATACAATAAATTATGTTAAAGGTAGTAAAATGTCAGTATCAGAGTCCATATCAGAAAAAATTTTATGTCTGCCTTTATATGTAGGTTTAGAAAATAGTGAATTGGAAATAATAACAAAACTTGTAAATAGATATAGTGAATAATAATTTTATATTTTTAAAAAAATAATCATTTATAAATTAAAACGGGATTCTTGAAAATTTTGTAAGTTATAGATATTTAGTAACTTTCAAATTAAATTGTATTTAATTTTAATTTAATAATATGATCAAATAGTAAATCATTAAATTCACATTATGAAAGTAAAAGAACCTGAGTCTAAATACAGAGTACGATTTGCAGATTGTGACCCTATAGGTCATCTTTCTAATCTTCGTTATTTTGATTATATGCTAAATGCTAGGGAAGATCACTGTTTAGATAATTATCAGTTAGATAATTTTGAACAATCTAAAAAAACAGGATGTTTATGGGTTGCTTTGCAAAATCAGATTGCTTATATCAAAGAAGTTAGGTATAATAAAGATATTATAATTACTAGTAAAATAGTAAAATATACTGACAGGACTAATACAGTAGAAGTGTTAATGTTAAATAAAGACAAAAGTTTGACACATGCTGTTTTATGGGTTACTTTGATATATTTTAACTTATCTACCCGAAAATCTGAAGTTCAACCGCAAAATTTTTTGGATTTGTTTCAAGAAATATGTGTAAGTATACCTGAAAATTTGTTTGAGGAACGTGTGGAAAGTTTAAGAAAGCAAAATAAAAAAATTAGTTAAAAAATAGATGATAGTAACTGAAACCACACTTAAAGGATGCTATATTTTAAAACCACAAGTTTTTGAAGATTCACGAGGATTTTTTATGGAGACGTTCAATCTTGATACATTTGAAAAAAAGGTAGGATATAAACCCAATTTTGTTCAAGATAATGTCTCTAAGTCTTCTTATGGGGTTATAAGAGGTTTACATCAGCAGTTACCCCCCTATTCTCAAGCTAAATTAGTGTATGTATTACAAGGTAAAGTAATTGATGTCGCCGTTGATGTTCGAAAAAATTCTCCTACGTACGGGCAATATATATCTGTTGAATTATCGGCATCGAATAAAAAACAATTGTTTATCCCGAAAGGTTTTTTGCATGGATTTTCAGTACTATCAGAATCAGTTATTTTTGCTTATAAATGTGAAGGATTTTATCATAAGGAAAGTGAACAGGGGGTTAATCCTTTGGATAAAGATTTAAATATTGATTGGGGAATAGATGCAGGGGATAGAATTATTTCTGAAAAAGACTTAAATGCGATTTCTTTTAAAGAATTCAAACCCATTGAATTATCATAGATTATGAAAAAAATATTAGTTACAGGAGGGGATGGGCAATTAGGAAGATCTTTAAAGCAAAGATTAAAAGAAAAACCTCTTGCAAATTATAGTTTTACATTTACGGATGTTCAAGAGTTGGATATATTAGATGAAATATTTGTAAAAACTTATTTTTTTTCAAACAAGTTTGATTACGTAATTAATTGTGCTGCCTATACTGCTGTTGATAAAGCAGAAACAGATATTGAAATGGCAGAAAAACTTAATGCTGATGCTGTAAAGTTCTTAGCAAAAGCAAGCGCCTCTCAAAAAGCTACTTTTATACATATTTCAACAGACTATGTGTTTTCAGGAGAAGAATCTACACCGCGCAAAGAAGATGATCCCGTAGCTCCTTTAGGTATTTACGGAAAAACCAAATTAAATGGTGAAATACTTGCTCAATATTATAATCCAAAAACATATATAATTAGAACGGCATGGTTATATTCTCCCTTTGGGAATAATTTTGTGAAAACCATGTTAAAATTATTTAAAGAAAAAGAAGAAATAAATGTCATTAACGATCAAATTGGATCTCCTACGAATGCATTTGATTTAGCAGATGCTATCTTAACTATTATACAAAATGATATTGGAGCTTATGGAATTTACAATTTTTCCAATGAAGGAGAATGTTCCTGGTATCAATTCAGTGAAGAAATAAGAAAATTAAGTAAATCTAAAATCAAAATTAATCCTATACCAACTTCAGAATTTCCCACTCCTGCAAAACGACCACAATATAGTTTGTTAGATAAAACTAAAATTAAAAATACTTTTGGAATTTCAATCCCTGAATGGAAAGATAGCTTAAAAGAAATGCTTAATAAATGAATATAATGACATGAATTATCTATATTTGTATAAAAAAAATATGATAAAATTTATTTCATTCTTCATGTTAGGACTAACTTTACTGCTTACAAGTTGCGATAAACCGGTTAACGGTCAAGAAGTAGCACCATCAAACAGGTATTCTTTTCAAGTTATTGAGTCTGCTGACGGATTAAGAACCTATGTTTTCGATGGTAAAACTGGAGACGTTTTCGTTAGAACACCTGACGGAAAATGGTGGAATGATTCCGGAATTAAAACTGCGCAAAAAAATAATTAAAAAATAAATATTTCTAAGTAGCTCTTAATTATTACATAAAAATAATGGAGAGTTTTTAATTGTTTATATTATCAAAGTAAAGCATTAATTTATTAAAAAATATTTTATAAAGTTTTTTTACTATTTATATACGAATCATAATTTTTAATCAATCATATTCTACACTATATAAAAATAAATATGATTGAAGTAAAAAAATTATTTCTGCTTTATAAGTAGGGATATAAGTTCTTATTTTGATAATAAATTATTTTGTAGGAAATGGCAATTTCATCACGCAAAATTAGTTTAAATATCTTTATTATAAAGGCACTTACTCTTGTTATAAATTTATTAATTGTTAGTGTTTCTGCAAAGTATTTTGGATTATCTATAGATAGGGATATTTGGATTATAGCTACCGCATTTATTATCAACTTAAATAATACATTTTTTAATCCTATATCAGATGTTTTTAGGATAAAATATGTTCAAGTGAAAGAGGAAGAATCGGTTCAATCAGCATTAACTAAAACGGGTTCTTTGTTACTTGTCTATGCTATTATGGTTATTTTATTAGTCATTATTTTTTTCTTTTACGGTAAAAATATTATTCATAGTTTATTCACTGTGGATGGTATATTACTAAATAGATATTGTTTATTTGTTAATATTTTACTTTATAGTATTTTGTTTACGCAATTTACTTCAATAGGGATAGGTATCTTAAATGCTAATAATATATTTTATATACCGGAAATAACATCATTTTTTACATCTTTTTTTAACTTAGGGATAATATATTTTGGTACAGCATATATAGGTATATTTTCTTTATATGTAGGGCAATACTTTAATTTATTTATTTTATCTTTAGTAATACTTTATTTTTTAAGAAAAAAAAAATTATTACCTATTTTTAAATGGAATAAAACTTTTATATCTCAAGCAAAGGTGTTTATAGTATTTGGTATTCCTTTTTATTTTCCTTATATAGTTGGTCAAATAAATTCATTAATTGAAAAAAGCTTATCCAATAAAATGGGAGTAGGTATAATTTCAATGATTGATTATGCTCAAAAATTCACTTTATTATTTCAGGTTGTTATTACCAGTATTATATTAACAGCTATAATCCCCCAACTTACTAAAAATTTTTATAGAAAGGAATGGGAAGAATATTATATTTCCTTTTATAATTATTTGAAATTTATCATTTTAATAATAAGTTTTTTTGTACCCTTATTATATTTAAATGCCTATGAAATTAATTATATATTTTTTAAAAAAGGAGAAGTTAGCATAAGTAACATAGAACAAATTTCCCTTTTAACAAAATTATATTCCATATCTTTTATAGCTATTTGTTTATATGTTTATATATCACCGGTTATGATTTCTCAATTAAAAAATAAACAACAAGCGGTATTGGGCGTTTTAACTCAAATAGGAATTATAATATTTAATTGTTTTTTTTATAAGCTATTTAATCAATTTACATTTCCTGTTTCTATAGGTCTTTTTCATTTATTAATAGTTTTTATAATGCTTTATATAATATCTATTCATAATAAGAAGAAAATTTTTTTATATCTATTTAAATCTATCTTAATTTTAATATTATTACTAGTAATTGGAGAAATAATAAACCGTTTTATCCATTTTGATAATATTTATTTTTCACTTTTATTTAAAACCGGAATAATGTCAATTATTATTTTAGCTTTCACACCTTTGTTAGGAATAAATGTTTTATTTTATTTTAATCAGCTTTTAAATAAATGGAATCTAAAAATTTAACCTTAGTTTTTGCTCATTTTGAAAAAGAACATTTAGGAAAAGATGTTTTTCTTGTCCCTTATTACCTTGGAAAAGAATTATCCTATGAAGTAACCATTGTATATAAAAAAACTAAAACAAACAATTTATTTAAAAATAATAACTACAAAGGAGTTAAACTACGTTCGTTAATAAATATATTTAAGCTAAAAAAATTACAAAATATATCATTTTTTTTATCTTCATTGCTTTATGTTATTAAGAATGGTAAAAAGATTGATTTATTAATGACTTTTCATTTCAGATTTACAAGTGCCATTTTATGCATTTTATATAAAATGATTAATCCTAATGGAAAGTTTTATTTAAAAGTGGATGGAGGAGAAGATATTTTAGATGTTAAAAATAATTCTTCATTTATTAAAAACCAAATTTATAATAAGTTATTGAAGAAATGCGATTATATATCAGTTGAAACTCATTTATCATTTAAATTATGGAATGAAAATTTAAATATTTCAGAAAAAATCTTCTTGGTTGAAAATGGATTTGATGAAGAGGAATTAATGAAATTATCACTTAATGTTATTCCTTTTTCAGAAAAAGAAAATAAAATTATAACTGTTGGGCGGTTAGGTACATCTCAAAAAAATACAGTAATGTTTTTAAAAGCTATTGAAAAAATTTCAAATTTTAAAAATTGGAAATTTTATTTTATAGGTACAATAGAGGAAAATTTCCAAAAAGAAATTAAATTATTTTATCATAAAAATCCATCATTAAAAAATAAGGTAATATTTACTGGGCCAATTTTGGAAAAGAAAATTTTATGGGAATATTATAATAAAGCAAAAGTTTTTGTATTGACGTCAATATGGGAGGGATATGCTATCGTTTTTTCGGAAGCTTATAGATTTAATAATTATATTATTTCTACGGATGTAGGTGGGGCAAAAGAAACCATAGAAAAAAATGAAAATTTTGGAAAATTAGTGGGACAGAATAATGATGAAGATTTAAAATCTGTTTTGGAACAAATAATTAATGATAATAATTATTTAATTAAATATCCTGATAAGGATCATTCAGATAATTCTTGGCAAATATGTTTAAAATCATTAGTTGATAGTATTAAAAATAATAAAATTGGAGTATAAAATTATTATTGTAAACTATAATGGATGTTCAGACACTATAGAATGTTTGGAATCATTATTAAAATCTACCATACAAAACTTTCAGTTGTTTATTGTAGATAATTCATTGAAATTTGATGATTTTGAAATGTTTAAGAAATGGGGTCAAAACATTTCCATGAAAATAGAAACTAAATTTCCGGAATTAGTTTTTCCAATTTCAGAAAAGTCGAGTCAAGATCTGTTGTATTTAAATGAAGAAGAATTATATGAGTTAAAAGATATTGAACAAAAAATTGTTTTTATTAAAGCAAAGGAAAACAAAGGATTTTCAGCTGCAAATAATATTGTTTTAAAATATTTGAAAAAACAGGATAAATTTGATTATATTTGGCTTTTAAATAATGATACAGTAGTACCCGTTGATTTTTTGCATAATATATCTGAAAAATTTAAAACAATGCAGAATACTATTGGTATAATTGGTAATTCTTTATGTTATTATAATCAGCCGGAAATATTGCAATGTACAGCAAATAAATATAATGATTGGCTTGCTCATACCTTTCCTTTATATGAATGCATGAATTATTCAGATATTCCTAAAAAAGCAATTTATAATTTAATCCCCATAGGAGCTTCAATGTTTATAAAAAAAGAATGTTTTATGGAAGTAGGTTTTCTCGAAGAAGATTATTTCTTGTATTTTGAAGAGTGGGATTATACTAGTAGAGCAAAGAAAAAAGATTGGAAATCTATAATATTTACTGATTTATATATTTTTCATAAACATGGAACAACTATAGATAACGGAAATAATGAAGGTAAATCAAAAACTTTATTTTCAGATTATTATTTGTTAATTAATAAACTGGTTTTTGCAAAGAAAAACTTAAAATGGTATCATTTACCATCAGTTTATTTAAGTTTTGTACCCATCTTAATTAATAGAATAAGACGAGGGCAATGGGATAGGATAATGATGATATTTAAAATAATTTTAGGATTAAAATATAATTTAAAATGAGTCGTAAGATTATGATCTTATCATTAGGTAGGACAGGAAGTTTACCTCTATATTCTGACAATATAGTTTTACATTTTCCTGAAAATAGTTACGATTACTATAAATCTAAATTTGCTATAGAAGGAATTTCAATACCTAATCAAAAATCATTAATAACCTATAAATCAGCTTTTTCATTTATTTTAAATACACTATTTATACTTCCATTTTATTGTATAGTTCTTTTACCTAAAATAGTGAAAAATTATAGAATACTATATTTACCGTATTTTCATTTATGGAATTTACCCTTTATTATGCTCTTTAGATTATTAGGTCGCGACGTAATATTGACAGTACATGATGGTGTTTTACATAAAGGAGAAAATAGTTTATTGATCCAGCAATATTCTAATTTAAATATTAGATTGAGCTCTAAATTAATATTTTTGACAAACTATGTTAAAGTTAATGTAGAGAAAACATTAAAATTAATTAAACCGAGTATTATAGTTCCACATGGATTAATTGAAACAACGTCATTAAGTGATTCCCCTGCGAAAATAAATAGGGGAAAAAATATACTTTTTATAGGCAGGATTAGTCCCTATAAAGGGGTAGAGCTTTTAGCTGAAGTTGTTGAAGATATAAGAGATAAAATAGATAGATGTATAATTGCCGGAAAAAGCATTTACGAATTAAAAATCAAAGATACAGAAAAATTAAAGATACAGGATAAATACCTGTCAGATTTGGAAATAGGTAAACTTTTAAATTGGGCTGATATTTTAGTTTTACCATATTTGGAAGCGACACAATCGGGAGTTATTACTCTCGGGATTAGTTCAGAATTACCTATGGTTTGTACAAATGTTGGAGGTTTTTGTGAACAATTAGATCAAGATGAATGTGTTTGGGTTGAGCCCAATAAAGATTCATTAAAAAAAGGTTTAGTACATCTAATTGAAGATCAATTTCAAAGAGACTATTTAATTAAACAAATGCATAAAAAGAAAACATCCCTTAGTTGGGATAGAATTTCATTGCAAATATTTAAATTTTTAAAATACTAATGAATAATCTGACGATTACAAAAAGTAAGTTTATTTTTTTCAGTTTTTCTTTTTTAGGATTAATAGCTGCAATCTGCAGTAGCTATGTATTACCTAAAAAATATTTTTCAGATGCATTAACGATCATTCATAATCCATGGAATTTAAAGGGAGTAGTTGGAGGCTTTCAACTTTCAATTTTTTTTTATTCCATTACAGGTATGAGGTGGATGCCTTTTTCTTTAGTGGCTTTAATACAATATCCGATTCTAATATATATTTTAACTAAAATTGGTATTCCTTCTAATTTTGATAAGGTAAAAGTAAACAATCTTTTGATGTATGCCTCTTTTTTTGTTATTGGTATATTTATATCAATGCAAACTAAAGAGTTTATAACATTTATATTTTGTGCTATTCTTGTTAAATTAATTAAAAATAAAAATAAAGAATATGTTTTTCGAAATAGGATAATTATTTGTTTAATGATTTTATTATATTCCTATATATTTAGGGAATATTATTATTTAGTTCTAATTTTATCTATATTTATTAGTATTTTGAGTTATTGTAATTTAAAGCTTAATTCATTTTTAATTATAATATACGGATTGATAATGATTATTCTTATAAGTTGTGGACATAATATGGTAAAACATGGATATCTTTCAGATAAAACTCGCACGGAGCTAAATGAAAGACGATTAGATGATCCTAAAATAAAAGAAGAATCAAGATCTGCTATAATCCCTCCATTACCGACCAATACTTGGTATGGAGATGCTGTGTCAATAATATACGGATTTATGGTAGTTAATATTCCTATCACATCAATTTTTTCTGCCTCACCACAAGTTTCATTATTTTCAATTTGGCAATTGACATTATTTTTTTGTTTATCTTTAAAATTTGATCAAATTTTGAAGGTTAAAAAAAATAATAATATTAGATGGGCATATTATATAACATTTTCATTTTTTATTGTTCAAGGCTTGTTTGAACCTGACTTAGGATCTTCCATTAGACATAAAGCGGGTATATTTCCATTGATTTATTTTATTTTATTTTATGATGATAAAGAAAAATAATTTTGAAAAGATAAATTTTATTTTTTTAATATTAATTTTAAGTACTATACTATTCAGATCGATTTGTACGATTTTAATTATTTCCTATATTGTGTTCCAAATTTTTGCTTTTATAAATTTGAAAGTCAAAATAAAATTAAATGGGTTGATATTTTTATTATCGATGCCTTTTCTTATTGAAGTTTTAATGTTTTGGAATAATGATTATGCTTATTATGGATTTAAGTCTTTAGAGAAAAAAATTATCTATTTATTTTTTCCCTTTTTTATTATTTTATCTCCTTTTAAAATTGACATTTTTAAAATAATTAATTATTGGACAAAAATTATATGCTTGATGCTGTTTTTCTTTTTAATTAGGTATGTGATTTTTTATCAAGATAATATAAATAATTATTTAAATGGAATAGATGTGTGGGATATGGGGTATAGCTTTTCGAGAAGTATCGACAACAATCATGCACCGGCACTCAATTTAATTGTATCATTTTGTTGTATTAGTTCGTTATATAATTTCTATAATACTAACTCCAAAAGACGTCTTGAAAAGATAACTAATTTTATAACCTATACAATATTGCTGGGTTTTGTTTTCTTAATAAATACTAGAATAGCTGTTTGCAGTTCAATACTAGGTTCTGTATTCATAACCTTGTATCAATTTAAATCATCGTTTACTTTAAAACAAAGCGTTTTAATTACAGCCATAGTTTTTATATTTATAGTCGTTTTTATAACACTTTTCCCCTATACAATAAAGAAATATACAACGGTTTCGTTTGGGAACATGGATAAAATCGGAAAGCTGGATGAAGTTGAGAACCCTGAAGGTGAAATTTACAATTCGTTAGTAACAAGATTAAGTATTTGGAAATCAGCTTTTGATTTGTCTAAAAGAAATATCTGGTTTGGAGTAGGAGCTTCAGACGGAAAAAGAAAACTATTCGATTACTACTATGAAACAGACCAAATGTTTTTGTTTAAATATAAATTTCCGGTTCACAATCAATACTTAGATTATTTAGTTAGATTTGGAATTTTAGGTTTCGTATTATTAATTATTTTTATGGCATTACCACTTTATATTGGATTTAAATTGCATAACTCTTTAATAATTTATTATTCTCTATCATTTATAGTAGCCAATATAACGGATGATTTTTTAATTCGTTTTGATGGAATCGTATTTAGCTGTATTTTAGTTAGTTTTTTTGGGTATTTATATGTAAGGAATCAAGATAAATATTTTTTAAAAGAGTAAAATTTTTATTAAGGTCAAAATATTCTACGCACCTTTTTAATCCTAATTTACCCATTTTTTCACGTGTTGAACGGTCTTTTAAAGCTTCAATAAATTCTTGAATGTCATTTTCATTCGTAAATAAAAATCCGGTTTCTCCGTGTTTTACAATGTCTTTATTTCCAATAATATTTGTTGCTAGAACCGGCTTTTGAAACGCCATAGCTTCTAAGGGGGCAATAGGCAGGCCTTCCCATAAAGATGTTTGAATATATATGTCTAATTTAATTAAATAGTCAAATATCTTATCTCTGTCTAACCATCCGGTAATTGTAATGTTAGGAGAAGTAATAACATTTCTTAATTCACCATCGCCAATCCATAAAAAGTCAATATCCAAATTATTTTTTGCAATCTTGTCAAAAAGAGTTGGGTTTCTAGCATAGGTTATTCTTCCTACAATTCCTATGCTTAGGCGATTTTTAATGATCTTATTTTCTACATATTTAGGTAATATAGATTCTAAATTAATTCCATTCCTAATTAATAAGGTCTTACCTAATTTAGTGCCATTTTCAAATTCACTATCTCCACAGGCAATTGTGGTGCCTCCCAAATATTTAGTAGTAAATTTTTCAATGTTATAATATAATTTTTTTTTAACAGGAGAAATATCTTTTCTTATAAAAGAGTATCCATGTGGAGTATAAAACAGCAGAGCTTTTTTATAAAATAATGATGCAAATTTACCCAATATTCCTGCTTTAGAAGAATGAAGGTGTATTATTTGAGGTTGTAGAGATTTGCATAAATTTATAAGTTCGTAAGTACTTTTAAAATCTTTTAAAGAGATTTCTTTATTCATATCCAATTCTATTAATCTAACCCCATTTGATAACTCTTTTTTTAAATCTAAATTGGATACCTCCGGGCGTTTAGAACTATATGCAATAGTAGTATCGAATATATTATTATATTTTCCAAAAAAAATAGATAAATCTTTTATATATGTATATACCCCTCCACCTAGAGCTTCAACTATATGTAAAACTTTTATTTTTTTCATCAATATAAAATTATTTAATATTTATTAAGTTCACATTAATTTAGTCTAATATAGTAAAATTATAGATATTTGTTTAATAAAAAATAACTATTTTTATCAATTAATAAATATTTATTTTTTTTTTATAAATTATAGGATGTATGAGATATACTCGATATTTAAAAAATAGTTATTTTTTACAACTATTGTTCGATATAGTTTTCATAATTATTTTATTCTTTTATTTTTTAAAAATTCAGTATTATCATTTAGGGATATATGTTGTTTCATTAAAAGAATTATTAGATGCACATTATAAGGTATTAATATTACTTTTGATGAGCTGGTATTTTATTTCACTAAAAACCCATTTATATGAGATTAAAAGGAATACCGGTATTGGGATAATTTTAAAAAATAACATTTTTCAGATTATTTTATTTGGTGTCATAACCTTCTTTGTCTCCGGATTAAAAAAGGATGATCTTTTTTCAAATAAAGTAACTATATATTTTTTAATATCACTTTTTCTGATTACTTTTTTTATTAGAGTTGTTCTTTTTCTATTTTTAAAAATATATAGAAGTCTAGGAGGAAATTATATAAGAGTTATTTTTGTTGATGAGAATAATAATACCTTATCATTTATAAAATTTTTGTCTAAAAGAAAAGATTATGGATATGTTAATTGTGGAAGTTTTTTAGCAAATATTAAAGACGATATAAAAAAAAATAAATACAAATTTGATTTAGAAAAGTTAAAAAGTTTTATACTTGAAGAAGAAATACTAATCATATTTTTTTCATTAAACGGTAAACTATCGCATTCTGTTCATGATGAATTAGTCGTATTAGCACAAAAACTTCATATGGAAATTAGATTTATTCCAAGCACTTTATACAATTCATTTTATAGTCTGGATTTAGAATATTATGATACGTATCCAATATTGTTATTTAAAAAATTTCCTTTAGATGATTTTTGGAATCAATTTATAAAAAGGCTATTTGATATTCTATTTTCATTGTTTGTTATAATTTTTATTTTAAGTTGGCTATACCCTCTTATTGCAATAGCAATTTTGCTAGAATCGGGCAAACCTGTAATCTATGCTCAAAAAAGAGTGGGATTAGGAGGGAATATATTTTATTGCTATAAATTCAGAACGATGAAAAACAGTGAAGATAATGACATTAAAGCTACCGTGAAAGATGATTCCAGAGTTACCCAATTAGGTAGAATATTACGAAAATCAAGTTTAGATGAAATGCCTCAGTTTTTTAATGTATTGAAAGGAAATATGTCTGTTGTTGGACCAAGACCTCATATGGTTGTTCAAGATAATTATTATAATGATCTTTTATTAAGATATAGTCGTAGACATCATGTTAAACCCGGAATTACCGGATTAGCTCAAGTAAAAGGTTTCAGAGGGGAAATAAATTCCAGAGAAGATATGCAAAAAAGAATAATTGCAGACATTTATTATGTTAGAAAATGGACTTTTTATTTAGATATGATTATAATCTTGAGAACCGTATTTAAGACTATTGGAGGAGATAAAAAAGCAATTTAAATTCTTTTATAGTGAAATAATACATAAAATATATAATTTATTTTAATAAAATATATATTTTTGTAGTGTTTGAAGATAATAAGTAAAATATTCATATTTTTTGCTACGTTATTAATTGTAGCACATTCCTTTGTTCCTCATCAACACAAGGTTAAATTTGAAATTGTTCTTCACGAATGTTTTTTATCTGAGGCTAAAAATAATCATTCTGTAAACTTATTCGAGAAACTCGAAGATATAATCAAACATATAAATTTAGGAGAAAAAAATTTAGACGATTTTAAATTATCTATTTCTAATTATGAATTTTCTCAACAACTCATTTATATTATACCGGAATCTTTTTTGGGGCATAATTTTCTATTATTAAATTCTTCGAATAAAGATTCAAATTTCTACTATGCATATACAAAAACCACTTCTGAAAAATTTTTAGGAAGAGGTTTGAGAGCTCCCCCATTAGTAAATCCCTTAAACTCAAACTGATTTAAGTATTTGGAGATAATAAATATATTATTGATTCTTATTCTCCTTAACTAAAGTTTCTATTCAAAAAATTAAGTAACAGTTATTTTTTACATAAAAAATAATATTGATGAATTACAACTCATTATTTAAACTATTGTTTAAATAATGAGAATAATGATCCATTTCAATTCATAATTCAAACAATTTAATCATGTTTCAAACCATAATTGATTTATCAATAAAATATAAATTATTGGTTGCATTGGGAGTAGTAGCATTAATGGTATGGGGTCTTTATTCTTTTAAACATATACCCATAGATGCTACCCCTGACATAACCAATAATCAAGTACAGGTAGTAACTACCTCACCTACCTTAGCTCCACAAGAAGTAGAACAATTATTAACCATACCCCTTGAATCAGAATTAAGAAATATTCCCGGAGCTATAGAAGTACGATCTATTTCAAGATTTGGTTTATCCATAATTACCGTTGTATTTAAAGAAGACATTCCCATAATACAAGCCAGACAGCTGGTTAAAGAACAAATTGATGTCGCTAAAAGTGAAATACCCGATGGAATAGGAGAACCGCAATTAATGCCTATTACTACAGGATTAGGAGAAATTTGCCAATATATAATTAAAGTTAATCCCGGATATGAATCTACTTATAATCTTGAAGAGTTAAGGACCATTCAAGAGTGGATAATTAAAAAGCAACTCAACGGAATCGAAGGATTAATAGAAATCTCAAGTTTTGGAGGAAAAGTAAAAGAATATGAAGTAGCTATAGATCCTATCTTATTACAAAGTTACAATATCACTTTAGAAGAAGTTAATAATGCACTAGAGAAAAATAATCAAAATTCCGGATCCGGTTACATTCAACAAAAGCATAATTTGTTCTACATACGAACAGAAGGGAGACTAAAAAATTTTCAAGATATTGAAAATACGGTTATAACAGTAAAAGATCAAGTACCCATTAAAATTTCAGATATAGCGATAGTAAAATATGCTTCTGCCCAAAGATTTGGAGCCATGACAATGGATGGAAAGGGAGAAGTGGTTGGAGGAATCACGTTGATGTTAAAAGGAGAAAACTCTTATAAAACAGTTAACAAGGTAAAAGAAAGAATCAATCAAATTAAAAAAACATTACCTGAAGGCCTAGATCTTTATATTTATTTAGATAGAGCAAATCTTATAGAAAAGACTATTTCAACAGTTAAAAAAAATTTACTAGAAGGTGGAATAATAGTAATGTTAGTGGTTATTATCTTAATAGGCGATATAAGAGCGGGGCTAATAGTAGCATCCATTATTCCACTTTCATTATTATTTGCTCTGATACTGATGAATTTATTCGGAGTTTCAGCAAATTTACTTTCCTTAGGAGCTATAGATTTTGGAATAGTTGTAGATGGGGCAATTATAATTATAGAATCGGTCATTTCAGTTTTACATGCAAACTATTTAGGAAAAAAGCTTACTCAAAAAGAATTAGATAACGTAGTATCTAAAACAGCAGGAGAAATATATAAATCAGCAGCTTTCGGAATCCTTATTATCATTTTAGTGTTTATTCCCATTATGACTTTACAGGGAATAGAGGGTAAAATGTTTAGGCCCATGGCCTTCACTGTTAGTTTTGCCATAGTTGGAGCTTTTATATTATCATTAACCTATGTACCCGTATTGTCAACATTTGTCCTTAAAAAAAATATTGAAAACAAAGTAACCTTCTCAGATAAAATCATGAATAAATTAAAATCAATTTATTTGCCTGTTTTGGATAAAGTGTTGCAAATACCCTATATTCTCATAGGTAGCATTTTTGTAATCTGGCTTTTTTTTCTCTTTGTTTTCTCCAATATGGGAGCCGAATTTGTACCCACCTTACAAGAAGGAAATATAGCGATGCAAATGAGCATCCAGCCCGGAAGTTCATTAGAAGAGAGTATACGCACTACTTCAAAAGTTGAAAAGATAATTAAAGACAATTTTCCGGAGGTAGTACATGTAATTTCAAAAATAGGAACGGCCGAAATACCTACGGATCCAATGGGTATAGAAGATTCAGATATCATGATTGTTTTAAAAGAAAAAAATCAGTGGGTTTCAGCCAAAACACAAGATGAATTAGTGGAAAAAATAAAAGAAAAGCTGTCGACAATATTAGGAGCTTCTTTTGAATTTTCTCAACCAATACAATTAAGATTTAATGAGCTTATGACAGGAGCAAAATCAGACATAGTAATTAAAATTTATGGAGAGGATGCAAGAGAATTAAAAAAGGTGGCAGATCAAACGGCTCAGATTATAAATAAAATAGAAGGAGCAGCCGATGTAAAAGTAGAACAAACCGAAGGGCTAAAACAAATGAAAATAAGTTATGATAGAAATAAATTAGCACAATATGGATTGGATATAACTACCTTAAATGAAGTTATCCGATCTTGGGTAGCGGGAGTAAAATCAGGAGTTATAATGGAAGGAGAACGCCGTTTTGATTTAATAATGCGACTGGATGAAAAATATAGAAAAGATTTAAATTTAGATCAATTACCAATACGTACGGCTACCCAAAATTTAATTCCCGTTTCCGAAGTGGCTACCGTGAATTATGAATCCGGACCAATGATGATTTCAAGGGAACAAGCGCAAAGAAAAATTAATATAGGAGTAAATGTGCGTAATTCCGATATAAATTCCCTGGTACAAAAAATTCAATCAAGAGTAGAAGAAAATATCAAATTACCACCGGGATATTCAATTGAATATGGTGGAGCATTTAAAAATTTACAAGAAGCAACTTCGAGACTGAGCATTGCAATTCCCATAGCTTTAGTAATTATACTTATATTATTGTATACAACCTTTAAAAGCTTTAAAGATGCAATATTAATTTTTACATCCGTACCCCTGGCTTCCATAGGAGGAGTTATAGCTTTATGGATACGTGAATTGCCATTCAGCATTTCAGCAGGAATAGGTTTTATCGCCCTTTTTGGAGTTGCTGTCTTAAATGGAATCGTGTTAGTAAGTGAATTAAATAGACTGAAAAATTCAGGCAACTATATTTCACTCAAAGAAATAATTAAAAAAGGAGGACTAAACCGTCTGCGTCCGGTGGTTATAACGGCAATGGTTGCAACCTTAGGCTTTATTCCAATGGCCATGTCAACATCAAACGGAGCAGAGGTACAAAGACCCTTGGCTACTGTAGTTATTGGAGGACTGGTTACCTCAACTTTATTAACCTTACTCGTTATTCCGGCTTTATATTATGTTTTTGAAAATAAAAATTTTCAAAAGAATATAAATGTAAAAAAGATGCTAATCATACTAATTTTTTTAGGCAGTATTGGCTCAGTGAGTGCTCAAAAAAAAGTTTCTCTTTCCTACCTTGTAGAAAGAGCTTATAAAGAAAATAGAGAGCTTAAATCCAGTCAATTGCAAATTCAAAAAGAAAAGATTGAAAAAAAATATGCCTATACAATCAATTCTACTTCAATGACTATCGGTTTTGGACAATTTAACAATAAAGATGCTGATTATCAATGGGAAGTGTCACAAGATTTAGGAAATCTATTTTCACAAACCAAAAAAAAGAGCCTCATTGATAGTCAGTTAGAATGGTTGACGGCTAAATCTAACTTACAAAAACATATAATAACCTATCATTTAGAACAATTATATAATAAATGGATTTACATCTTGGAAAAGAATAATTTATTTATCCGAATAGATTCCATATATAGAGAAGGATTAAAGAAAGCTGAATTAAAATATGTAAAAGGAGAGACGGATTATATGGAAAAACAATTTTTTAAGGCAGAATTAGAACAAGTAATTCAGCAAAAAACTATAAATGAGCAAGAAAATATGGAAGTTGAAAATAAGATATATTCATTATGTGGAATAAGTGCAGATGAAAATATAGTACCTCTTGAATCATTTAAAAAATTAGAAAAAAATCCCTTGACGGATAGTTTGAATAATCTATACTTGGATGAATTAGATAAAGAGCTGCATGTTAATAACAAAACATTGATTCTGGAAAAAGCCAAAAAATTACCTGAATTTTCAATTGGCGGATTAATGCAAAGCATTGAACACAAAACCAGTTATTTTGCGGGTGTGGTTAATATAAGCATTCCCTTATTTAACAATGTTTATAAAAAAATTAAAGAACAGACTCTTCTTGAAAATAACAATGTTGAATTTAAAAAAAAGGAGATAACACGAAATTTAAATTTAAGAATCAGGCAATTAAAAAAGCAGCAAAAATATTTAGATAAGGAATTAAGCATATTTGGAACTTCACATTCAGAAGAACTACAAAAAATGATAAAAATAGCGACGATTAAATACCAATACGGAGAAATAGACTATTTGCAATATTGCAGTATACTAAAATCTTCCATAGATGCTCAAACCACCTATTTAGATTTATTGAACAACTACAATCAAACCTTAATTGAGCTAAACTATTTAACACAATCCAATTAATTTATCCATCATGAAAACAATAACTCATATAATCTTACTTTTTATTTCAATATTGCTTGGTTATTCCTGTTCATCCAAAAATAAAGAAAACTCTATCGAAAAAGAATCCCGTGTACATTCAGGAATTACTTTGAGCGAAGAACAGATTAAAACCAATGATATAAAATTCGGTACTGCAGAATTACGTCCCATTGAATCCAAAATTATGGTTACCGGTGTAATACATGCCTTGCCTCAAAATAAGGCATCTATACATAGTAAAGTAGATGGATTTATTGGAAAAATAAACTTCATAACCGGTGATTTCGTTCGTAAGGGGCAAGAATTGGCAACGGTAAATAATCCTTCATTCATCTCTTTACAAAAACAATTTTTAGAGAGTTATTATACAATGAACTTGGCATATAAGGATTATCAGCGAAAAAATGCCCTATTAGAAAGTGATGCAATTAGCAGAAAATCGTATGAACAATCTTTAGCAACGTATCAAGTTTCAACTGCAGAATATGAAAGTCTGAAATCTGAATTACAATTACTGGGATTTTCTCCTGCTACTATAATTAAAACAGGAAAAATTAATCCGGAATTAAAAATTATAAGTCCTTTAAGCGGATTTATTCAAGCAAAGGAAATTTCTCCCGGTAAACAAATAACTACCACAGAAGAATTATTCTTAATAATAAATCAGGAAAAACTACATGTAGAATTAAATGTTCCCGCAAAATATGCTTCAACCCTCTTTGTAGGACAAAAAATTGAATTCACTTTGCCTGAAATTTCAGATACCTTACAAGGAACTATTCACATTATAGGAAAAGTAACAAGTACCGAAAACAACACCATACAGGTTCATGCAGATATTCAAACAAAATTGCCTGACACAAATTTCTATGAAAATCGATTTGTAAATGCATATATAATTAATAAAAGTAAAGAAGTGCTAACTGTACCTAAAGAGGCAGTATATGAAGAAGAAGGTAAAAATTATGTATTTATTAGAAAAAATAATCAAATAGAACAAAAAGAAGTACTAATTGGAAGTTCAAATAATAATTTTGTGGAAGTGATTAATTTAGATCCTCATCAAGAACTTGTAATTTCAGGGGTTTATTATCTACAATCAGGAGAAATGGAATCCGGACATAATCACTGATTAAAAAATTACTAAACTTATTGAATAAATAATAAAAATCAATCATTTGGTTATGGCAAGTTAATAAACACAACTTGGCATAATTAAATGATCAATAACATCCAATTATGAAAATAGTTTTTTTTAATGGCTAAATTTAAAAAAACTAAATAAAAAATTTATCTTAAGTAGTTGTTAATTAAATATTTAAGTTTCTTTTATGATTTAATATTTCCTTAAAAATAGCAGTATTTGTAATTTTGTTATATATGAATGAACAAATTATCAATAAACTCGCAACTTTAGCAGAATCAGCTAAATATGATGTTTCTTGTTCCTCAAGTGGAGTTGGAAGAAAGAGTAAAGTCGGAGGTATAGGCTCAACTTCATCTTCAGGAATTTGTCATACATTTACTGAAGATGGACGATGTGTTTCCTTATTAAAAATTATGATGACCAATTATTGCATGTACGATTGTGCCTACTGCATTAGTCGTAAAAGCAATGATATAAAAAGAGCTTCGTTTAGCGTTAAGGAATTGGTGGAATTAACCCTAGAATTTTATAAAAGGAATTACATAGAAGGTTTGTTCTTAAGTTCGGGAGTGGTTAAAAGTCCGGATCATACAATGGAAAGAATGGTGCGGGTAATTAAAGAACTCCGAACGGTTCATAAATACAATGGATATATCCATATGAAAAGCATCCCTGGCGCCAGTAAAGAATTAGTTACACAAGCCGGATTGTATGCAGACAGGCTCAGCGTAAATATTGAAATACCCACAGAAAAAAATCTCAAATTTTTAGCTCCCGAAAAAGACCATAAAAGTGTCTTTGCACCTATGAAGTACATTCAAAATGGGGTATTAGAATATAAAGAAGAAAAGAAAAAATATAAATCTACTCCTAAATTCACCCCAGCCGGGCAGAGTACACAAATGATTATTGGAGCAACCAATGAAACCGATCAAGATATATTGAAAGTTTCTTCACTTTTATATATGCAATCTAGCATGAGAAGAGTGTATTATTCGGGATTCATACCGGTCAATCCTCACGATAATAGGCTTCCTGCTTTACAACAAGCACCTCTAGTAAGAGAAAATCGATTATATCAGGCAGATTGGTTAATGAGATTTTATCATTTCACGGCTGATGAAATAATTGATGATACAAACCCAAACCTTGATTTGGAAGTAGATCCAAAATTATCCTGGGCTCTTCGTCATCCCGAAATGTTTCCTGTTGATGTAAATACAGCAGAATATAGGCAAATAGTACGAGTGCCCGGCATCGGAATTAAATCGGCTAAATTGATTATAGCCTCCCGTAAATTTGGTAAATTAGATAGGTATCAATTAAAAAAAATAGGTGTTATCATAAAAAGAGCCCAATATTTTATTACCTGTAGAGATTCGTCAGGAACAACAATTAATGAAATAAAGCCTGAATTCGTAAAAAAAATACTTGTAAACAAAAAACATACATCCCAAAACACCAATCAAATATCTTTGATTTTCCCTTAAAAAAGCTATTAAAATTATGATTGTATTCTCTTACGATAAATCGTTGGATGGGCTTTTATGTGTAATTTATGAAGCATACGAAAGAAAACTTTTTCCTGAACTATTAATTCAATCGGGAGAAATACCCCCATTGTTTGTTGATCAATTACTTGAAATACAAACACGAGATGAAATTGTTAGTAAAACTTGGGCATATTTAGATAAAAAGATGTCTAAAGAATCTCTTAATATAATGCAAGCTGTATGGTTGTCAGAACAAGATGATAGAGATTGGCTATTATATAAATTTATTAAAAAAGCCATTGATACAAAATTTACAGGACATACTGATTTTGGGGATGAAGTCATTATTAACATTCACAATTTGGCTAAAAAAGTATACAAAGAAGGCTATAATTGGAAACAATTTGTAAGATTTAAAAAGTCAAAAGACGGAATTTATTTTGCTCCCGTATATCCAATTTATAATAGTTTACCATTGGCGATTCCTCATTTTAAAGATCGATTTTCTTCACAGTCTTGGATTATTTATGATTTAAACCGCAATTATGGATTTTATTATGATGGAAAAGTAGTGATTGAAATGACTTTGGAAAGCGATAATGAATATTTTAATTCAGATCAACCCAACGAAAAATTATTAGATTCAAAAGAAATTTTATTTCAAGAATCGTGGAAAAAATACTTTCAAGCTTTATCAATAAAAGAGAGAATTAATTTGAAACTTCAAAAACAACATATGCCTAAAAGATATTGGAAATATCTCACAGAAATGCAATAAATATAAAAAGGTATTTGAACTCTAATTTCTTAGGTCATCTATTTTGAAGAATAACTCATATATTCAATTTCGTTTCAAAAAATGTAAACAAGTTTTTAATAGACAGATGAAAAATTACGTAATACATACGGAATTTTAAACCTGGCAAAAGTGGTATAAGTCATAAGTTAATTTTCAAAAATTATCAAACTTATTTATATCATATTGAATTATCAAGAAATAAAAATCTTTTTTAAACAAAAAACTACCTGCAAAGCAGGTAGTTTTTATAGTGTAATTAAAAATTATTTTATGAAAAAATTAGAAATTATATGAAAGTTGAAGTTTAAAATTTCTAGGATCGATTTGATTAATATAACCTCCTCTATAATAAGAAGTATAACCAATTTTGTCGAATATATTATTAAAGAAGAATTTCAAACCAACTTTTTTATACGTGTATCCCAATTGAGCATTAACAGTTGTATAATCCGGCATGTTGAAAGGTTTAATGCCCGGTGTTGAACCGTGTCCATCTGCTCTTAAGTTTGAACTATAGTCATTAATTGGGCGATCTCCCACATAATAAACACCTACACCCAAAACAAGATTTTTTAATGTTCCTCGATTAAATAAATATTGTACCCATCCATTAGCGGTAGAATAAGGAGCATTCATTGGTCTGGAACCGTTTACATAAGCAACGCTGTTTTTATATTGAACATCCGAATAAGAATATCCTAAAATTACTTGTAAATTTTCTAAAATATGTCCGTTTGCCTCAATTTCAACACCGTTTCTTCTTAAATCACCTGCTTTAGAGTAAAAGCCTGTTCCCACTCCATTTTCGTATATCTGATATGAAATATCATTATTTTTGATAAAGTAATAGGTTACATTGAAATCTAATTTTTTATTAAACCAATCAGATTTTACTCCAACTTCAAATTGGTTGGTAACTGAAGATCCGATAGTCCCTCCATCTTTAGTAGGATTACTTGCTGAACGCAAATTGGTTGTAGTAGCATAATTACCAAAAAGACTTATATTTTTTACCGGACTAACCATGATTCCTACAAAAGGATCCCATGCTTCATTAGCAGCTCCTATATTGGGTTTTTTAGCATCTTGACTATAACGTAATCCAACATTGGCTCTTATATATTCATTGATTTCCACAGCATCTTGAATCATAATACCATAAACTTCAGATTCGCTGGAGCTGGTAGAAGCAATGGCATCAAAAGATGATTTATTGATTCCCTTAGGTAATACGTTAGGTATTTTGTCAAATATATTAATAACATCTACTTCAATGGATCTGTCAATAAGAGGCAAACCGGTTTTTGGATCTAAGATAACTTTTCCGTCTTTATCTTTTCTGTATTTTCCGTGAGTGGTAGAATTCGTATTATTGATCTTATAATCAAATCCTGTCTGAAAAGTATGTTTTACCTTGCCGGTATATAAATTTTTTCCAATTAAATCAATCTGAATCACTTTGTTTTTATCTTCACTTTCAGACCAAGTTAGATTTCTTGTACGTCTTAAAAAATCCGAAATTTTTTGTCCTTTTGCTTCCACATTAAAGGTATATGGACTAGCTATGGAACCTAATCCATAGGTTTCTTCGTTGTTTATTGATGCCGCGTATAAGGCACGTAAACTTAATACTTCATTTAATTTTCGTACAATTTTGGCGCTATAGGTAGTAGTCCTAGTATTCTGATTATCCGTTGCCCAGCCAAAAAATTTATGCGTAGTATCTAATAAATTATTTTTATCGGCATCAGTTGAATTTACAGTACCTCTGTCGGGAGTTATATTGTTATTAATATAATCCATTTCTAAAGTAACAGTCGTTTTATCATCCGGTCTCCATTCAAAAGAAGGATTTATATAAACTCTATTATTGTCAACTCTTGGTTTATAGCTGTCCGCTCTTTGATATGCACCATTTAAACGAAATGCTGCAGTACCTTTTTTGTCCAAAATGGTTTGATAATCAAAAGTTGGTCGAAATAACCCCCAGCTACCGGTTTCAATAGCAACATTTCCTCCGGTTAAAAATAATGGAGTCTTGGTAACTACATTAATTACGCCTCCCGGACTTCCTAATCCGTTTCCAATACCTTGAGTTATAGCTGCTGAACCACGTAAAACTTGAATGCTTGATACCCCTTGCATATCAGTCAAAAGAGAAGCAGAACGAAAATCTGAATCAACCTGAACTCCGTTTTTCAATACAGGAGTCCCACGATATCCTCTGATAGACATACTTTCCGAAGAACCTCCATAAGTACCGAATAAGTTAACCCCCGGAACATTTCTAACTGCATCGGTTATAGTAAGAGCGCCCTGTTCGTTGATAATTTCACTGGAAATTACGGATATATTTTGTGGTAATTCTCTGGGAGCAACCGGCAAACGAGTAATCATGTCTAAACCATGTATTTGTTTAGTTCCGTATATGGTAACATCATCAATATCTCCTTTACCGTATAATGTTATATTAATTTCTTTTACCTCATCAGGATTGAGAATAACGGATTCGTTATAATCATTGAATTTAGGAGAAGAAATGGTCAATTTATGAAATCCATCACTTAATCCCGATATTTCAAAAAAACCGGTTTGATTGTCGATCTCAGAAATTTTTTCACCGTCAATGTAGAAAGTTGCTTTTTTTATCGGTTTGTCTTCTACATCAAATAAATATCCTTTGATCCCTGATGTGTATTGCGCTAATAGAAGCTGCCCTAAACATAAAAGAACAAAAGCTATGTATGTTTTTTTCATAATAATTTTTATTTTTAGGCAAATATAATTTTAATTTAGACCAATTACAAATAAAAAGGTTGTTTTATATTATCTTTTTTTATAAACAGTTGAAATATAATAAGATATGTGTTTTTTGAACGGTTTTTTTAATATGAATAAAATAAGGACTAATTGGGTGATGTTTACAGGTTTAAATAGAGATCAACTCTAAAAAATATATTAACTTTGCAATCTAAATTAGAAAGTATAATAAATTAGAAAGGATGAGTTTACCTATAGATTATGTTCCGGTACTTATACAGGTTGCAGTTGCTTTGGGTTTCAGTGTGATAGCACTGGTCGGTTCAGCAATGTTAGGTTCGAGAGTACACGGTAAAGTTAAGGATGATACCTTTGAATGCGGGATTGCTTATGAAGGTGATGCCCGTTCGCCTTTTTCAGTTAAATATTTTTTGACAGCAATATTATTTGTACTATTTGATATTGAGATTATCTTCTTTTATCCTTATGCGTTGAACATCAGAGATTTTGGAGTAGAAGGCTTTTTAGCAGTATTAACCTTTATCTCGGTTTTTCTTTTAGGATTCGTATATGTTGTTAAAAAAGGAGCGTTAGATTGGGAAAAATAGGAATAAAATATCTATTTTAAATATTTTTTAAAAAAGACATGGCAGAAAAAAAAGTTAAGATTGTTGATGCTCCTGAAGGAGTAAGTGGGCCCGGATATTTTGCCGGAAGTTTTGATAAAATTATAGGATTGGCAAGGTCATATTCCTTATGGCCGTTACCGTTTGCTACCTCTTGTTGCGGAATTGAGTTTATGGCTATACAAGCTGCCAATTATGATTTATCGCGTTTTGGAGCAGAAAACATGTGTTTTTCGCCAAGACAGGCAGACCTTTTAATGGTTTGCGGAACGATATCCAAAAAATTAGCTCCGGTTTTAAAACGAGTATACACTCAAATGGCAGAACCAAAATGGGTAATGGCTGTCGGAGCTTGTGCTTCCAGCGGTGGAATTTTTGATACCTATTCTGTATTGCAAGGAATAGATAAAGTCATACCTGTAGATGTATACGTGCCCGGTTGTCCTCCAAGACCCGAACAAATTATAGAAGGTTTTATGCAGATACAAGAAATAGCTAGAAATGAAAGCTTAAGAAGAAGAGAATCTGCTGAATATAAAGAGTTGTTAAAATCCTATGAAATATCGTAATCATGGAAGGAAAAATTATAGATAATCAATTGGTATTGCAACTCATATCAGATGAGTTTGGTGATGGTATTATAAGGGCATACGAGCCGGATGGAATTTTAACCATTGAAATAAAAAAAGATATTGTACTATCCTTACTAACATTTATTAAAAATCATGAGATAAAAATTGATTTTTTAACTGATGTGTGTGGAATACATTATCCCGATAATAAAGGATCGGAATTAGGAGTTATTTACCATCTACATAGTTTCATAAACAACTTTAGAATACGAATTAAAGCATTCTTTTCTATTGAGAATCCTGAAATTGATTCGGTTACCTCAATTTATTCTGCAGCTAACTGGCAGGAAAGAGAGACTTTTGATTTTTACGGAATAGTATTTAAAGGACATCCTAATTTAACAAGGATTTTAAACATGGATGATATGGACTATCATCCGCTTTTAAAACAATATACGCTGGAAGATACTACCCGTACGGATAAGAATGATGCCATGTTCGGCAGATAATTAGTAAATTAAAAAAGTTAGAATTAAAAAATGTCTAAACAAAAAAATATAAGTGATTTGGTCGATTTATCCAATACGGTGGACAAATACATTGTTAAGGAACAAGTCGATGGAGAATTACAAAAAATAAATTTAGGACCAACACACCCATCTACCCATGGTATTTTTGAAAATAAAATATTAATGGATGGGGAAAGGATTGTTTCAGCAAAATCAACCGTTGGATATATTCACCGTGCATTTGAAAAAATCTCTGAAAGAAGAACATATTCTCAAATAACCACCTTAACCGATAGACTTAATTATTGCTCTTCTCCCATAAATAATATGGGATGGCATATGACCATGGAAAAATTTTTGGGCGTGAAAGTATCCAAAAAGATTGATTATATGCGTATCATTATTATGGAGTTGGCAAGAATTGCGGATCATTTGGTTTGCGATTCAGTAATGGGAGTTGATACAGGTGCTTTAACCGGATTTACTTATGTATTTCAGGATAGAGAAAAGATATATGACCTCTATGAACAGGTTTGCGGAGCTCGAATGACTACCAATATTGGAAGAATTGGAGGGTTTGAGCGTGATTTTAGTCCAAAATTCCATCAATTAATAAAAGAATTTATTGCAGAATTTCCAAAAAGATTGGAAGAATTCGCTAAATTATTGGAAAGAAATCGAATCTTTATGGACCGTACGATCGGGGTAGGAGGTATTTCCGCTGAAAGAGCATTGAATTATGGATTTACCGGTCCTAACTTACGTGCAGCAGGGGTAGACTATGATGTGAGAGTCATGAGCCCTTATTCTTCTTATGATGACTTTGATTTTATTATTCCTATTGGGACATCTGGAGATGCTTACGATCGATTTATGGTACGTTTGCAAGAAATGAGAGAAAGTTTCAAATTGGTTAAAAATGCTTATGAAAATTTACCTGAAGGAAATTATCATGTAGAGGTTCCCGAATATTATCTACCGGATAAACCGGATGTTTATACCAGTATGGAAGCTCTTATCTATCATTTTAAAATTATCATGGGAGAAACAGATATTCCTACCGGTGAAGTTTTCCATTCAGTTGAAGGAGGTAATGGTGAATTAGGATTTTATATGGTTAGTGACGGAGGGAGAAGTCCTTATAGATTGCATTTTAGAAGACCTTGCTTTATTTACTATCAAGCCTATCCGGAATTGATCAAAGACCAAATGCTGTCTGATGCTATTATTACGTTAGGAAGTTTAAACGTAATTGCTGGTGAACTGGATGCATAAAAATTACTCAATACAAAATTGAATTAATATAAATAAAAAAACTCTCATTTTTGAGAGTTTTTTTATTTTGAAATAATTGACATTGTAATTTAATGTTTTATAATTATAATTTTAATAATTGCTCGAAGATACTTTGTTAATAAAAAATAATAACATTATGTGTAATAATATTTATTGAATTATAGCTTAATAGATATTAAATGTTTGTTTTTATGGGTTAATAGTAATTTAATTTTTACTAATATTTTATTATAATATAAATACTAATTAATTTTTATATATATTTCAATATGGGACAAATTTATTTATTTTTAGTTTAAATTTAATAATTTTGCGGGGTATATAGCGTGTAAGCATAATTTATGAAATCAACCTTCCCCTACAAATTTTTTAATTGGAGTATTATAATATTATTTTTAGCAACTTTATTTCCCTTATTACTTTTAAGTTTTTATTCAGAACCGATCCTTGATGATTATGTATATGCCATTAAACTTTTATCGAGATCTTTTTTTGACGTACAAGTTTATGAATATATGTATTGGGGTAGTAGGTATACAGCGACCGGAATATTAATTACTAATCCAATTTATTTTGGATGGTTTGGGGGATATCATGTACTTTCATTCTTAATGATATTTTTATTTGTCTTGGGATCATATTTTATGTTTTATCAGATTTCAAGAAATAAAAAAATCACAGTGGTTTTAATGGCTGCATTTTGCTTTACCTATTTTTTTATGTTACCGGATATAACCTCGGCTTTTTACTGGTTGGCGGGTTCAGCTACTTATAATTTAGGTAACATTCTTTCTTTATTTTTTATAGGAAGCATAATAAAGGCAAAAAAATGCGATAATTATTTTTATAAGATCATTGTTTTTGTATTAGTATTTTTAATTATTGGATGCAATGAAATATCCATGATCTATATAGATGTTTTTATTTTCCTATTGTTCGTCTATTCATATTTTAATAATAAGAAAATCGATGTATTATATTTGTCATTGTTTATTTTTGCGGGGGCATTAACATTGCTCATTTTTGCATCGCCCGGAAACCAACTCAGGTCTTCATCAACAATTGCTCATCATTTGTCTTTGTCTCAATGTATTTTAAAAACTATAAAAAAGTCAATAACGATCATTGTAAGATATTTCATATTAGTTTTTATAATTCAACTTTTAGTATTATTTAATATAAGGGAATGGCTAAAAAAAAGAAATTTTTCATATTTAAAACATTCAATAGCATTTTTTATATTTCTTTTACTAGCTGTTTTATTTTTAGGTTCTTTTCCAAGTTTATGGTCCGTTGGTTTTTTTCCGCCTTTGCGAACGGTAAATGTGATTTTCTTTGAAATGTTAATCTTCTCCATGATTATAGCACATAAAATAGTTATAATGCCGTATTTCGATACTATTAATATTTCACCCTATTTTTTAGTAGTAATCTTATTTGTAACTATTTTTAGTTATGTATTTGCTGTTCAAGATAAGAAAGTTTATGATTTAACAAATAATCTATATCATTCTTATAAAGACATAGTAAGCGGTGATATGATAAAATATAAAAAAGAAATGGAGGAAAGGTATGAATTTATACGCAATTCTAAAGAAGATACAATCTATGTTAAGCCTATTAAGATTAAACCAGAAACTATTTTTAGAAGTGATTTAAAGGAAACTAATGACCATTTTTATAACAAAAATATGGCAAATTTCTTTGGTAAAAGTGCAATAATACTTAGAAAATAAAAATCCTTAAAATGGTGGATAATCAAAAATGAATTTTCATGTAATTTATAAACAGCGTTCGATATAATTCATTATTTTCATCAAGAGGTACAAACTTATAAATAATCATATGTTCAGAATCTAATTTATATAAATAAAAGCTATCTTGAATCGGGTTATATTGAGAATTTATACATTTTTTTAAAAATTTATCCGTTTTATTTTTCGGAAAAGTTATTTCGGATGGTTCAGAAACAGATTCAGTAGTTAGAATTCCACTTTTTTTATTTAAGTTAAAACATCCTGTATATGTATTTGTAGAAGATACAGGCTTTTTTATAAATAAATGAGTAAAATAGTTGAACTCTAATGTTTCATTAATTTCATATTTTTCCCATTCTTCGAAATTTTTTCCCGAAAAATCCGAAACAGATTTTAAAATCCAGGCTCCGTGTAAATCTTTTATTTTAAATTTTTTCTGAGTTCTTTTTTTAAAATATTGTAAAACATCTTCACGTACCTCATAATTAAATTGATAGGGATTAGCTTCCATTTCAAAGACTGTCCCTGAAGCAAGATCCTTAAAACTTCTTTTAATATATTTTCCGCTAGTATCTTTTTTTATTTCAAACAGTACAGTAACATTTTCTTGATCTATTTCCATTTGGGAATAGCTATAAACGCTCCACAAAAGAAAAAATAGTAAAATAACTTTCATAAATAATATGATTTTAAATTACAACTGCAGTGCCACAGATCGAAACCATCAACATACTGCCTTTAGCTCCTAAGGCTTCATAATCAATATGAATACCAATTACAGCGTTAGCTCCTAAAAGAATTGCTTTTTCTTCCAATTCTTTCAATGCGGTTTGTTTAGCTTCAACCAATACTTTTTCATAAGCGTTAGATCGGCCACCGAAAAAATCTGTAAGATTAGCCTTAAAATCCTTAATAAAATTAGCACCAATTATAGTTTCTCCGGTTACAATTCCTTTGTACTCTTTGATTGAAGATCCTTCAATAGAGTTAGTTGTAGTTAAAATCATTGATTATTAAATTTAAATGATAAAAAAGTAAATATAAATATATTCTTATAATTTGAATGCATAGTCACATAAATTACCAATTTATACGTATGAAGTTTAGAAAAAATTTCTAGCCCAATGAGATAAGTTGATTGTTAAATTAATGACAATTAGTTATAAATACAATAGATATATTTCAATTAAAAAAACGCTTTTAAATAAAAAGACTAATATAATTGATTTTCTATAGTATTACCCTTATTTTTGATGTTTATATAAATAAAGTATTTATGAAGGCACCGGTAGCAAAAAAAATTCCTAAAAAATTAATTACTCATAACGATATTCGAATTGATAATTATTATTGGCTTAATGATAGAGAAAACCCTGAAGTAATAAAATATTTGGAGGAAGAAAATGCTTATACAAAAGAGCAGATGAAATCTACCGATTTATTGCAAAAAAAATTATTTGAGGAAATGAAGTCCAGGATAAAAGAAGATGATGAGTCCGTTCCCTATAAATTTAATCAATATTGGTATACCACCAAATACATAAAAGGAGGAGAATATCCTCTCTATATAAGAAAAAAGGACTCTTTAGAAGCCAAAGAAGAAATCATGTTTGATGTCAATGAGATGGCCAAAGGACATAAATTTTACCAAATTGGAAGTGTTAGCGTTAGTCCGGATAATACCATGGCTTGTTATTCAGTTGATACAGTGAGTCGAAGAATATATACCATTCAAATAAAAAATTTGGTAACCGGCGAAATACTTTCCGATGAATTAAAAGATACCACAGGAAATGTAGTATGGGCCAATGATAACCGAACCATTTTTTATTCTGTACAAGATCCTAAAACTTTACGTTCATCTAAAATATATAAACATATTTTAGGAACTTCTCAAGAGGAAGACCTTTTGATCTTTGAAGAACATGACGAAACATTTAATGTCTATGTCACCAAAACTAAATCCTTACAATACATTGTAATAGCCTCCGGAAGTACTTTAACAGATGAATATAGATTTATTCCTGCCGATCATCCCGAAGCTGAATGGAAAATATTTCAAGAAAGGATCAGGGGATTGGAATATTCCTTTGATCATTTTGAAGGATTTTTTTATATACTTACGAACAAAGACGGGGCAACTAATTTTAAATTAATGAAAACCCCTATATCGGATACTTCAATTGATAATTGGATTGAAGTAATACCACACAATGAGGAAATTTTATTGGAGGGTTTTGAGCTATTTAAAAATTATTTAGTAACCGAAGAACGAGAAAGAGGGTTGACTCATATAAAAATTAAGAGTTGGGATAATTCAATTAATTATGAGATACCTTTCGAAGAAGAAGTTTATACAGTAGGAACTTCTGTAAACAGAGATTTCGATACGGATACTATCAGATATCGTTATACTTCAATGACTACCCCATGGAGCGATATTGATTTTAATATGCGCACCAAAGAAAAAAAGGTTTTAAAAGAGCAAGAAGTTTTGAGTAATTTTAATAAAGATAACTATGTTACTAAAAGAATTTGGGTTCAAGCTCGAGACGGAGTACAAATCCCTTTGTCTTTAGTAATGAAGAAAGATACTCAGCCATCTAAAAATACCCCTTTGTTATTGTATGCTTATGGATCCTATGGATATTCAATGGATGCAACATTTAGCTCCATACGGTTATCCTTGTTAGATCGTGGCTTTATTTATGTAATTGCTCACGTGAGAGGTGGAGAAGATTTAGGAAGGCCTTGGTATGAAAATGGAAAAATGTTAAAAAAGAAAAACACATTTTACGATTTTATAGACTGTGCTGAATATTTAATCAAAAAAGAATATACATCGTCTAATCATTTATATGCCAATGGAGGTAGTGCCGGTGGATTATTAATAGGAGCAGTTATTAACTATGCCCCCAAACTATTTCATGGAGTAGTGGCAGATGTACCGTTTGTAGATGTAGTTACAACTATGTTAGATGACAGTATTCCTTTAACGACGGGAGAATACGATGAATGGGGTAATCCGAATCAACTAGAATACTATAATTATATGAAATCGTATTCACCCTATGATAATGTTGAAAATAAAGAATATCCCAATATGTTGGTAACAACCGGTTTACATGATTCTCAAGTACAATACTGGGAACCGGCCAAATGGGTGGCAAAACTCAGAGATATGAAAACAGATTCTAACCTTTTATTACTTCAAACAAATATGGATGCAGGGCATGGAGGATCTAGCGGACGTTTTGAATCCTTAAAAGAAGTAGCCTTAGAATATGCCTTTTATTTATATTTAGAAAATAAATTAAACTAGTAAATGACTTTAGGAAATTTGAAAAATGATTAAATCATTTTTTAAATTTCCTTACCTAATTCCAATATAATTTTTTTATAGATATTTATATATAGGCGAGTCGTAAATATAAGTTTACTTATAGGTAAAAAATAATTAATAAATAATTTTTTGGATTTTACTAATATGAAAATAATTGCAAATTGAAGAAATAAGTAGAGGTAATTTAGTGTTTTCTTTCAATAACGTATTTAAGCATCAATTCCAACGAATCTCTATTTTCATTTTTTGGAAAATTAACTAAAATATCGAGCGCTTTTTGCTTATATTCATTCATCTTATCAATCGTATAATTAATCCCCCCGTTTTCCTTTACAAATTTGATTATTTCAGCAACTCTTTTTTTATCTTTATTGTGATTTTTAATGGAATTTATCAACCATTTTTTATTCTCTTTACTTGCGTTGTTAAGCACATAAATTAATGGAAGCGTCATTTTTCTTTCTTGAATATCAATACCGACCGGTTTCCCGATTAAATTAGTACTTGTATAATCAAACAAATCATCTTTTATTTGAAATGCAATTCCGGTATATTCTCCAAAAAGGCGAAGTTTTTCGGCATTTTCATCCGAAGCATAGGTAGAACGTGCTCCGGATTCACAACACGCAGATATTAATACAGCTGTTTTTTGACGTATAATTTCGAAATAGACCTCTTCCGTAATATCGAGTTTTCTACTTTTTTCCAATTGCAGCAGTTCTCCCTCAGACATTTCTCGTATAGTTCTGGAAATAATAGATAATAAATCAAAATCTTGATTATCAGTAGCTAATAATACACTTTTCGATAGAAGATAATCGCCCACTAAAACAGCAATTTTATTTTTCCATAAAGCATTTATTGAAAAAAAACCTCGTCTCATGTAGCTTTCATCTACTACATCGTCATGAACAAGTGTGGCAGTATGGATAAGTTCGATCAATGAAGCTGCTCGATATGTTTTATCCGTTACAGTACCGGTAAGCTTAGCAGTTAAAAAAACAAACATAGGGCGCATTTGCTTACCTTTTCTTCTAACTATAAACTGGGTGATTCTATCCAATAAGGGAACTTTACTTTTCATGGATTCATAGAACCTTTTTTCGAAAAGCTTCATTTCATCAGCTATTGGAATTTTAATTTGTTCAGTAACTTTGGACATTAGGTTTCAAAAATAATCAAATTTTACATATTTTAATTTGAAATTTCCATTTTATTTTATAAAGAAGGGGTAAAAAGATAATTAAAATAAAGGTTATATACTAAAAATAAGTTAATAACAAAATAAAGAGTATAAACATAAAAAGAATTATTATCTTTGTTGCTTGAGAAGATACATAATATTGCAGAGGATAATGCAACAAAATGACTTTATTTCACGTTTAAAGCAATTATGCAATTACGTGAAATAATATTAAATTAAAATGAAAAAAGTTTTCTTACTGGTTATTCTGATTTGTACTTGTTGTTTAATGCATATAAAAGCTCAACGTAATGAAGTAGGAATATCTATTGGAAGAGCCAATATAATTGGTGATATAGGTAAAACCGATTATATTGAAATATTTCCTATGGATAGGTATAGAATTCCAATTTCTCTAGGAGTACTTTATAGGTATAATTTAGATAATAGACAAAGTTTACGTTTAAATTTAATTTATAACCGAGTCTATTTTGACGATGAGAAAGCAAGTGAAGATTATAGATTTAAAAGAAAAATATCAGGAAGTAATACCATTTTTGAAACCTCAGTTTTATTTGAATATTATTTCTTTGATATCAATGATATAAAATATTCAGGTTCTTCTCCATATATATTTGCCGGAGTGGGCGGATATGGGTTTTATGACAGGAAATATACAATCAATCATACGAGAGCTAAAAATTATGATGGTTCTTACAGGGATCCTTTAAATTTTCAGGATTTTGTAACAGAAGAAAATTATAAGAAATCTATGAAATTCGATTTTAATATTCCTTTTGGCGTGGGATATAAATTTAAAATTAAATACGATTGGTTATTATCTCTTGAAATAGGAGCAAGATATACATTCCAGGATAATCTTGATTATAGTTCTATAAAAAACAAAAATATAACTATAAACATAGATCCTCAATTAAACAATATAAGTACTGTAGACCCTAAACTTAAGGATGAGATAAATAGAAGAAATGCTAAAATCATAGGAAAACATCAAACAGGTAATACATATAAAAGTAACGATTGGTATTTAATATGGGGGATAAATCTTACTTACACATTTGGAAGACCTCCATGTTATTGTTATTAAATTATAATTATTAATGTCTAAAAAAGATATATTTATAGAAGAAAATAAAATGCCTAAACACGTTGCCATTATTATGGATGGTAATGGAAGATGGGCTAAAAAAAGAGGTATGATTCGTAGTCTTGGCCATCAAAATGCTATTAAAGCAGTTCGAGAGGCGATTGAATTTTGTGATGAAGCAAATATTCCTTACCTTACCTTATATGCTTTTTCAACAGAAAATTGGAATAGACCCATTTTAGAAGTGAATTCTTTGATGAGTCTATTGATTAACACTATAAAAAAAGAGACAAAAAAATTAAAAGAAAAAGGTATTAGAGTTAAAGTTATCGGCAATATTGATAAATTTCCAACTAACGTCCGAGAGGAATTAATCCTGCTTACCACAGATACATGCAATAATCAAAGGGGCACATTGACATTGGCATTAAGTTATGGGGCTAAAAATGAAATTCTCGATGCTGCCAAAAAAATTGCTCTGGATTATTCAAATAACGAAATATCTTTGGAACAATTAAATGAAGATACCTTTAATCAATATTTATATACAAACGATCTACCGGATGTAGATCTTCTCATTAGAACGAGTGGAGAGCAAAGAATAAGTAATTTTTTACTTTGGCAAATAGCATATGCAGAATTATATTTTACAGATACATTATGGCCTGATTTTAATAAAGAAGAATTTTTAAAAGCATTAGATTTTTATCAGAGCAGAGAAAGAAGATTCGGGAAAATAAGTGAACAAATAAAAGTAAAGTAAAAGAAGTAAAAAGTGTACATGAAGAAATTATTAGCGGCCGTTTTATTCTCAGTAAACATATTTATATTTGGTCAGGTTGCAGACAGTGTTCAAATATCACCACAAGAACCAAAGGCTGATGTTCAAAAAGATATAGACCCTATTAAAAAAGACGATTCTGCTTTACGTATTAAAGAAATCAAAATTACCGGAACCGATAAATATTCTAAGAATCAAATCATGAGGTATACGGGGTTGTATGAAGGAGATTTTGTGGAAATACCGGGAATGCAAATTAACACGGCAGTCAAAAAACTTTGGGATTCTAAGCTTTTCGCTAACGTAGAAATTTTTTTAACTAAAGTAATCAACAATGAGGTGTACCTTCGTATAAATTTGGTAGCACTTCCGGATTTAGGTACTGTAAAATTTCATGGAATTAGTAAATCTAAAGGCGAAAAGTTGATAAAAGACAATGGTCTTAAAACAAAGGCTAAAATTACCGATGATCTGCGTTCTAAACTTCAAAACTCCATAAGAAATGAATATACAGACAAAGGATTTCCGGATGCCAAAGCAATAATAAAAGAATCGACCAATCCAACAGATCCTAACTTAGTCAATTGGAATGTAACCATAGATAAAGGTCCTAGAGTTAAAGTTAAAACAATTAAAATAGAAGGAACTAAAGTATTAAAAGCTTCAACCGTCAGATCAAGAGCTTTCAAAAATACTAAACAAAAAAGATTTTATCGCTTTTGGAAGAAATCAAAATATGTTCCTGAAAAATACCTGGAAGATTTAAATAGAGTTGTTGAAACTTTTCAATCGTACGGTTTTAGAGATGCGAAAATAACTTCAGATACTGTACTCAGAGCCAATAAAAAGAATTTTGATATAGATGTTCATGTATCAGAAGGAAAAAGATATTATCTGGGAAATGTAACTTTCTCAGGAAATTCTGCATATTCTAGTGAGACACTTTCAAAAGTTATCGGATATAAAAAAGGAGAACCCTATGATGCAGTAGGTTTCAATAAAAAAGTATCAGGATCAGAAAAAAACGATGATATTTCAACACTATATTATAATAACGGTTATGTTTTTGCCAATGTAGTTCCCATTGAAAAAGCAGTTAGAAATGATACGATAGATATAGAAATTAAAATAAGAGAAGGAGAACAAGCTTATTGGGACAAAGTTACTTTCTCAGGAAATACCAAAACCCATGATCACGTGATCCAACGATCATTGAGTACAAGACCCGGAGATCTTTTCTCAAAAGAAGATATACAAAGAACCATTATGGAATTAGCCCAAATGGGATACTTTGAAGCACAGACTTTGCGTCCTGATATTACACCTAATGTTGAAACTCGTACGGTAGACGTTAATTATAAATTAGAAGAAAAGGGAACAAACAGTCAAATAGAATTACAAGGAGGTTATGGAGGAAATCGTTTTATTGGAACTTTAGGTTTAACTTTTGGAAATTTCTCATTTAATGATTTTTTCAAGAAAAAAGCTTGGAAACCTATTCCTTCCGGTGATGGACAAAGTATATCTTTAAGAGCCCAAGCAGGAAGTAATTATCAGAATTACAGCATTTCATTCACAGAACCATGGATTACAGGTAAAAGGCCTACTTCCATGACTGTTTCTCTTTACAGCACGATATTGAATTATAATAACTATTATGCAGAAGGAAGAAACAAACTAAATATATATGGAGGTCAAGTCGGTTTAACCACTCGTTTAAATTGGCCGGATAATTATTTCAGGCTTTCCTATGGTATCAATTATCAATTATACTCTTTTAGAAATTATCCGTTTAATATAGCTGATGAAAATGCCTTAGGATATACAACATGGGATAATGGAGAAAGTAACAATTTCAGTTTTTATGCAAGTTTAGGTAGATATTCAGCAGGATTTGATCCTATATTCCCGACAATGGGTTCTGAATTTGAGCTTTCAGTGAAATTTACTCCCCCATATTCCGCATTTAACAATGAAGATTACAGCAAAAAAACCGATAAGGAAAAATACAAATGGCTGGAATATTATAAAATAAAGATGAAAGCCTATTGGTATCAGGAATTAGTAGGTAAATTTGTTTTAAAAGCAGGTGGAGAATTCGGATTTTTAAGTAATTATAATTCTAAAGTAGGAATTCCTCCTTTTGAAAGATTCTATTTAGGAGGAACCGGGCTATATGGAAATAGATTTGATGGTAGAGAAATTATCCCTTTACGTGGGTATAGAGATGCTACATCCTTCGGAGGAGTTTCCGGTGAAGACATTACCCCATTAGGAGGGGGTACCTCATATTCAAGGTTTATGTTGGAATTGCGTTATCCGGTATTATTAGGAGGAGCTACGAAAATTTATGCATTAACATTTGCGGAAGGAGGAAATACTTGGAGCAATAATAAATCATTTAATCCGTTTGAGCTAAAAAGATCTGCCGGTTTTGGTATTAGAATTTTTATGCCACAATTCGGAATGTTAGGTTTTGATTTTGCTAAAGGATTTGATTCAACCATTAATTCAAACAGTGCCAATGGATGGGAAACCCATTTCATATTTGGTCAACAATTTTAGATGATTTTTGCTTATATTGAATTATAATAATATATTTATAGCAAAATAAAGTTTATAAAAACTTGGTATGATTTTAGAAAAGCCTTATATATAGTTACCATGAAGAAAACATTGACATATGCTCTGCTCTTGCTTTTTAGTTTTGGCATTGCTCAAAAAATGGCTTACGTAGATACGCAGTATATTTTAAAACAATTGCCGCAATATCAACAATCAGAACAAAGACTTGACCATGAAGTTAAAAAATGGCAGGAAGAGATTGTTAACAGACAATCCATGTTAGAAAAACTTCGTATTGAGTATGAGAATGAAAAGGTTTTATTAACAGAGGATCAGCAAAAGTCAAGGTTGATGTCAATTGATAGCACAGATAAGGCGCTTCATGAATTTATTGAAAAAAAATTCGGATCAAAAGGAGAATCAGTCAATTTAAGAATTAATTTGGTTAAACCTATACAAGATCAAATTTGGAATGCAATAAATGCCATAGCTATAAAAGATAAATATAATTTAATCTTAGACAAATCGTCAGATTTAATTATGGTTTATACAGATTCCAAATATGACATCACAGATAAAGTGTTGAAACAATTAGGAATTGCAACCAAAAAGAAAGAGGATAAAAATGGTAAATCATCTTCTATGATATCCAATTCAGATGAAGTTGATGACAAAGAAGTTAAAATTAAAAATGTTAAGAATTCTGATGAAACTGCAATAGATAAAAAAGATAAAGAGTCTACTAAAAAGCAACAAAAATCAGGATGGGGAAGAAAGTATGTTCCTAAAAACAAACAAACTAAAAAGGAACAAATTCAAAAAGAAGAAGTAAATGAAGTTTCTTCTGAAAAAGTAGATGAAGTTTCAGAGGTAAAAAATATAAATAACGTAAAAAGTAAAGATTATCCTAAGGAGGAAGATGTACATGAAATAACTGCACCGGCTCCTAAGAATAAAGAAAGTAAAACAGTAAATAATGAGTCTAAAACTACCATTAAATCGCAACCAAAATCAGGATATGGTAGTAAATATATACCTAAGAAAAAAACTCAAAATAATAATCAAACTAATGATAAAACAAGTAAATAATAAAATTAGAATAAAAATGAAGAAAATCACATTAGTATTCCTCTTAACTGCATTTGTTGGAGCTTTTCAATTAGTTAAAGCTCAAAATATAGCTCATGTTAATTCAATGGAATTATTAAGCCTGATGCCTGAAAAAAAAGCAGCTGATGATCAATTAAAAACATTAGCAGATCAAAAAAAGGCAGAAATTAAAAAACAAGAAGACAGTTTTTCTGCTAAGTATGAAAAAATTCAAAAAGATTTGCAAGGAAAATCACAAGCTGATCTTGAAAAAATGAAAGATCAACTTCAAAAATACGAAGAAGATTTCCAAAAAGATCAACAAAGTCTAGTAGCTTTACGAGAAGAAGCAGCAAAAGCTTTAGATAAAAAACAAGCAGATTTATATGAGCCTATCATGAAAAAAGCACAAGATGCAATTGATAGTGTTGCTAAATCTAAAGGTTACCTTTATGTTTTTGATACTTCTCAACCTTCTCTTTTATATGCTGAAGGACCAAATATTCTAAATGATGTTAAAGCTAAATTAGGAATAAAATAAGAATTAAGATAGAACAAAATAAAAGAGGCTTAATAGCCTCTTTTTTTATATATAAAAACAAAAAATTAGATTAAAACTTTAACATTTATGGTAAAGAATTTATGATGTAATAAACATCTTATATGATAATAATTTACCCAAGAAATTACTCCTAAATAATTTTAAGGTAAAAAATCGATGAGTCTTTCTAAAGCCATGGCGCGAGAACCTTTCAATAAAATATTTTGCGTTGGTAGGGTATGGTTTTTAAGATATTCTCTCATATCATTAGTTGTATGAAATTTTTGAACCCTAGTCGTCGTTGTCTTGGTAGAATAAAAATTTTCACCAACTAAATAAATAAAATCAAAATTTAACTTTTCTGCAAGATTTACAATCTTTTGATGTTCTAAAACCGATTCGCTGCCCAATTCATACATATCTCCAATAATTATAGATTTAGTTCCTTTAAAATGAGAAAAATTTTCTAAGGATACTTCCATACTGCTCGGATTAGCATTATAGGTGTCTAATACTAAAACTACGTTTTCCTTTTCCACAACTTGTGAACGTTGATTTTGAGGGGAATAATTTTCTATTCCTTTTTTAATCGTATTTATATCTATACCAAAATAAAGCCCTAAGGAAAAAGCGGCGCAAATATTTGTAAAATTGTATTGACCGGTAAGTTGAGAATTAATTACAAGGTCTTTATATTGAATGCTAACCCGATGGTTATTTTCTAATAGAGAGAATGTATATGAGCCATGAGAACCGAAAGTTATTTTTTCTATTCCTTGACTCAAGGAAACTTGTAAAGGATCATCGGTATTTATCAGAGCCGTTTTTTTATACTCTCTCAAGAAAGCATAAAGTTCTGATTTTCCTTTAATTACTCCTTCTTTGCCTCCAAAGCCTTCTAAATGAGCTTTACCAAAATTTGTTATATAGCCGATAGTTGGTTGTGAAATACCGCTTAATAATTCAATTTCTTTAAGATGATTGGCCCCCATTTCAATGATAGCAATTTCATGCTCGGGATTTATAGATAAGATGGTAAGCGGCACTCCAATATGGTTATTTAGATTACCCTGTGTGTATAAAACATGAAATTTTTCACTTAAAACGGAAGCTATTAGTTCTTTAGAAGTAGTTTTACCATTACTTCCGGTTAAACCAATAACAGGTATGTTTATTTGATTTCTGTGATATCTTGCTAAATTTTGTAAAGCAACTAAAGAATTTTCAAAATAGAAAATGCCTTTTTCAGGATTTGATACATCAATATCATCTACAACGGCAGCTAAAGCACCATTCTGTATTGCTTGTTCAGCAAATCTATTTCCATCAAAATTATTTCCTTTTAAAGCAAAAAATAAATTGCCTTTTTCAATTTTTCTGGTGTCCGTTGCAATTCCTGAAGATTGCAAAAAAATGGAATATAATTCAATAATTGTCATATATAATCTTCCTGGTTTACTTTGAAATTTACTATACAAAAATAAATAATTGTTAGCTACATAGATCAATAATCATTCTTTAATAATTCAATCATATAAATATAGTCAGAACAAACAAAAGTCGTTTTTGATATATGTTTTATTTAAAAAAAATCAAAAATTTCAAATAAATAAATTTATGAAGCTAACGAACGGTTAATTAGATTGAAATTATTTCTTCTGATTTGTAGTAGAGAATCTGATTATAATATAGATGTTAAATTTATATGAAAAAAAAACAGCTTACTAATAAGCTGTTTTAAATTTATTTAGTTTTTACAACTTTATAGAACCTTCATTTCGTATAAAACATTATTCATATTTCTTACCGCATCAGCTGAAGCTTTAAATTTAGCTTTTTCAGTGTCATTGAGTTCCAGTTCAACAATTTTTTCAATACCGTTTTTACCTAAAACTACAGGTACTCCAATACAAATATCGGTTTCACCATATTCACCGTCTAGGTAAACGGAACAAGGAATTACTTTTTTCTCGTCTCTAATAATAGATTCAACCACTGCAGCTCCGGCAGCCCCGGGAGCATACCATGCTGAAGTTCCTAATAGTTTAGTTAATGTAGCACCACCTACCATTGTATCGGAAGCAACCTTTTCTAGTTTATCTGCAGATAATATTTTTGAAAAAGGTACCCCTTGACAAGAAGCAAAACGAGTTAAAGGAATCATCGTTGTATCCCCGTGTCCCCCTATAACAGTAGCTTGAATATCGTTTTGAGAAGCTCCACTAGCTAAAGATAAGTAGGTTTTGAATCGAGATGAATCCAATGCCCCTCCCATACCAATAACTCTAGATTTAGGTAATCCTAAAGATTTAAGAGCTAAATAGGTCATTGTATCCATAGGATTCGAAATAATTACCAATATAGCATCCGGAGAATATTTTAATATGTTAGTTGCAACGTCTTTAACAATTCCTGCATTAGTACCAATAAGATCTTCACGACTCATTCCTGGTTTTCTGGGAATACCTGAAGTAATCACGGCAACATGAGATCCGGCAGTTTTAGAATAATCGTTAGTACTTCCCGTAATAGTAGTGTCAAATCCTAAAAGTGATGTGGTTTGTGTTAAATCTAAAGCTTTACCTTCGGCAAAACCTTCTTTTATATCAACGATTACTAGTTCGTCAACTATTTCTTTCCTTGCAATGTTATCAGCACAAGTAGCCCCTACGGCTCCGGCGCCTACTACAGTTACTTTCATATTTTTATACTTAATTTATTGTTAATAATCTTCTCAAAGGTATAATAAGTTTAATTATAATAAAATGTCGTTTATCATCTTTTAAAACATAACTCTCCAATTTTAAATTCACTATTTTTTTAATAAATTTGATAATTATTTTACATCCCACATACATGGAATATGAATTAACGGTAATCATACCGGTTTTTAATGAAGAAGATAATCTTGAACGAGTTAAAGAAGAAATGTTGGCATTTCTACATGCTGCTAAGAAAAAGTCAAAAGTACTTTTTGTTAATGACGGTTCTAAAGATTCAAGTCTTTCGGTAATTCAAAAAATTTGCAACGAAAATCAAGAATTCTTTTATATATCATTCGATAAAAATTATGGGTTAAGTGCCGCAATAAAGGCCGGATTTGATTATGCCGATACACAATGGGTCGGATATATTGATGCAGATCTTCAAACATCTCCCATGGATTTCAACATTCTTTTAGATTATGCGGATCAATACCAATTGGTTACAGGAGTTCGATCCAACAGGAAAGACAGTAAAGTTAAAAATCTTTCATCGAAAATTGCGAATGGAATCCGACGTGCTTTTACTCATGACGGGATGGATGATACGGGGTGTCCTTTAAAAATTATTCAAAGTGAATATGCGAAAAAAATTCCGATGTTTAAAGGATTGCATCGTTTTCTACCGGCAATGATATTACTTCAAAACGGGAAAATTAAACAACTTCCGGTGCAGCACTTCGAAAGAATAGCCGGTAAATCCAAATTTCATTTATGGAATCGTCTGATTGGGCCTCTAAGTGATTGCTTTGCTTACATTTGGATGAAAAATAAATATATCAATTATAAAGTAGCTGAGAAAAAAATATGAAAAATATCTTAGCTGAGAATCTTTTTTTTAATGATCTATTTGCAAAGTATTTTACCTTAAGTTTAGGTTTTCTTGCACAAATACTTTTTTCAAGTAGGATGATAATTCAATGGATTTCAGCAGAAAAAAATAAAAAGGTTACTTCTGATCTCATCTTTTGGCAGGTAAGTCTAGTTGCTTCATTCTTTTTATTCGTTTACGGATATTTGAGACATGATTTTTCAATCATGTTAGGGCAATTGATAACTTATTACATTTACATTAGGAATATTCAGCTTCATGATGCCTGGATGAAATATCATGTAGTTTTTAGATATATATTATATTTATTTCCTGTTGTGGCAATTATATTTAGCCTTTGGAACAGTGCTTTTGATTTACATAAACTTTTTAGCAGGCAAAATATACCCTTATGGTTACTAATATGGGGAAGCCTCGGACAAGTTTTATTTACCATGCGATTTATCTATCAATGGATTTATTCGGAAAAAATTAAGAAATCGGAATTACCTATGGGCTTTTGGATTTTAAGTCTTACCGGATCATTGATGATCTTTATTTATTCAATTATCAGAAAAGACCCTGTATTATTTGCCGGGCACATTATAGGAATTATTGTTTATACAAGAAACATAATTATCCTGAAGAAAAGTGATAGTTAAATAAAATAGTTAATAAAATATATTTGACTATTTTTCGATTATATAGTAATGAAAATTTTTTATTTAAAAATATCATTTTAAATAAAATAAAATATGCATGAAAAATAATAACACTAAGCATATAACAATATTGTTTTGCACTTCTCTGATTATATTAGGGGTAAACTTAGGAGTCATGCCGGTTAATATAATGGAGGCACGAAACTTTATCACTGCAAGAGAAATGGTGCAAGACGGACATTGGTTTTTGACTACATTAAACGGAGAACCAAGGTATGAAAAACCACCTCTTCCAACTTGGATGACTGCTTTTTTTGGGTATTTATTCGGATTTCATTCTGTGGCAATTTTACGTATATCCGTAGTTCTTGTGACTATGCTCCTCGTATTTTATATCTATAAATTTTCACTGAAATTAGGGCTTACGGGACAAACCGGTTTTCAAAACGGATTAATTCTATTAACTTCTTTTTACGTTTATTTTGCAGGTAGAGATAATCAATGGGATATTTATTGTCACAGTTTTATGATTGTTTCAATATTTTATCTATGGAATTTATTACGTTTGAAAAACGGTACAATAAAAAATTCAATACTGGGAGGAATTTTTCTTGCCTTTTCCATGCTTAGTAAAGGACCTGTTTCATTATATGCTTTGCTGCTTCCGTTTTTAATTTCTTACGGTTGTATTTATAAATTTAATTTTAAAAATAAAAAGATTCTAAAACCACTATGCATTTATATACTTATTGGTCTTATAGGAGGCCTTTCTTGGTCGGCTTATGTACATTGGATGGATCCGGAACATTTGAATTCAATGGCAAAAAAAGAAACAGCCCGTTGGATTAATGATTATAACTCGAAATCCTTTTTTTATTATTGGAGCTTTTTTACTCAATCCGGAGTATGGACGATATCTTCCTTAGTAGCTCTCTTTTATCCTTATATGAAAAATAAGGTTTCCAACCTTAAAGCCTATCAATTTACCTTACTGTGGACACTATTTTCCTTGCTTTTACTCAGTTTTATTCCGGAAAAAAAAGTACGGTATATTTTGCCCACCTTAATTCCTCTTGCTTTGAATACAGGATTCTATATAGAATTCATTCTTAAGGGAATTAAAAATAAAAAAGATTCTGTGTTGATTAAGATAAACTTTGGGTTATTAGGTTTAGTAGGAATTGTTTATCCTTTGGTAATATATTTATTTTTTAAAGAAAAAATTACGCGACAATCCGATTGGGCATTATACTCATCCCTGGTTTTATTTATAGTAGGAATTAGTATTATGTATTTCCTTATTAAAAAATCTTGGCACCGTGCATTTAATTCAATTATACTATTACAATGTGTGGTTATAATTTTTGTTTTCCCTCTAGCCAAGAGTTTTTTATATAATCCCAATTACAAATCTGTAAAAGATTTGCATAGATTTACTACGAATAAAATGACCTTGTATGATTATAAATACATGTCACCCGAAATTGTTTGGGATTATGAAGATAAGATTCCACCTATTGACAAGGTAGGAATTAGAGATCAATTGGTATTAAAAAATAAAAATTATGTCGGAGTTCTTTGCTTTCAAAAAGATACGGAAAATTTAATTAAAGAATTAAGCTCAATTTATAACGTTAAGAAAGTTTCGTATGTTGATTTAAATACTGTGGCTCCTTCCGGCAAATCATACAAAGAGAGATTAGCTCGTGACTTCCTAATTATTTATAAAAAATCAAATTCAAATCAGGAATAAATGATAGCTATTTAAATATTTTTTTTAAAAAACGTTTAAATTTTGCTTTAGATTCAATTTTACGATTAAATTCTTTTTGATAATGAGCAATTTTAGATTTTACTTCATGTAAAGGATATCCGGAAACCTTAGAATATTCTTCAATTAATAGGTCTAAATAGGGTTGCTCCTTAATATTATTTGATAAACTTTTCATCTTAATATCAAAAGATAACTCTTCATGAAATTCCATTCTGTTTAAATCTACCAAATACATTTCGTAATCGTTATTTTTACGGATAATAAGAGTATTTCCGGGTGTATTATCTTTAATATATACTCCTTTAGTATGAACATAGTAGGAAAACCGAGCAAAGGCTTTCACACATTCAAAACCATCCGGTTGATCATATAATTCACGCAAGGTAAAATCATAGGAAACATATTTTGATATGTAATAACTGGAAGTTAAACCCATGATATCAAAATTTTCAATATAGGCTAAAGGTTCAGGATTTAATATATCTAATTCCAAAAGTTTTGTTCCGTGTTCAAAAGATCTTCTAGCTTTGGATTTTCTAAAATATCGATATACAAATTTATTAATTAAGTGAGGTTTTTTAAAACTTTTAATTGTAATATAATCTCCCTTAAAAGGAACTTTTTTTATAACATTTCTTTCCGGGTTTCCAAGTATTTCATCATAACTATCAAAATTATTGATAATGTTTAATAATTCATCTTTGCTTTCCTGATATTTTTTGTTTAGAATGTATTTGCGCATTTAATATAAAAATTATAATTATTTTTAATAACAAATTTAGCTTATATTTAAGGTTTTATAAGATAAGAGATAATAAGTGAAATAGTAGGCATTTAAAAACAACAAATTTAATAAATTTTCGTTTTTTTATTAGCTTTGTCAATTATAAGAAATAAATGAAGAAAATTATATATTCAATTCTGATTTTAAGCCTTTTGGGAGGCTGTTCAACCAAAAAAAACGGGATAACTCATCGTACATATCATCGGATTACCACATGGAACAATACTTTATTCAACGGCCAAGAAGCATTAAATGAAGAATTGAAATCAAGAAACTCAAGATACAGGGATAATTTTTCTGCCATTTTACCGGTAGAACCGGGTAATCCTTTTGTGGAGGAAAAAGAAAATTCTCTTGATAATTTCTTAGCAAGTTCAGATAATAACACTGCAAATCTATCAGGAGAACTAAAAGATAATTTAAAAAATTTAGATGCCCAAGGAGCCATAAATTCCTTATCTGACGCTTTTGGGAAGATGTTAGGTGCGGGTAATGATTCAAAAGCGCAAGGTTATGACAAAGCTATAGAAAAAGGAAAGAAAGCCATTGAAAAACATTCAATGCTTATAAAAGGAAAAGAATATAATTCCATGATGAGTGAGGCTTATCTTTTATTAGCCAGAGCTTATTATTATAAAAGAGATCCGTTTGAATCTCTTAACTATTTGAATTATATGAATTCAACCTTAGTAAAAAATACTAAAAAAGCTCAAGTTGAAGGTTATATGGCTTTAGCACAAGCACAATCAGGAAATTCTTTTCAAGCAAATGAGATTTATGAAAAACTCATCAATCAAAAATTAAAAAAAAGAGATGCAAAATTTATCTCTAAAATATATTCTCAATTTTTAATTGATGAAAAAAGATATTCAGAAGCTGTTAAAGCTTTAGACGTTGCAAAAAAATATAATAAATGCAATACAAACCAAGCTCGTTTTAGTTTTATTCAAGGTCAATTATCAGAAAAATTGAACGAAAAGGATTTGGCAAGAAACTATTATAATTTAGCTTTTAAGAAAAAATCTACTCCCGAGTTGGAGATCAAATCACAAATTGCTTTATCTAGATTGTATAAAAAAGAGGATAGCTTAGCTTATACGAATAGAATTAAATTTTTAAAAGGGTTAACCAAAAAAGGATTGTACCAATCCAGAAAAAATGAAATATACTATGCAATGGGTCTAACATCCCTAAAAGAAGAAAGAAATAAAGATGCGATGAACTATTTTTTTACCTCTTTAAAAGAGGAAGAGAGTGATCCTCAAATACGAGCATTAGTTTATCAAGAAATAGGAGATAATTATTTTTCAAAACCTGACTATGTCTATGCAAGTGCCTATTATGATAGCGCAATTTCAAGATTTGTTGATCCGGCAATGAAAAGAAAATTAACAGCTAAAAATAAAGTTTTAGGAGAAGTAACCAAAAAATATTACTTAGTAAAAAAGAATGATAGTATTATAACGGTTGCTAAAATGTTACCTGAGCAAAGAAATAATTATTATCAAAAATATATAAATCAACTAAAAGAAAAAGAAGAAAAAGAAAGATTACAACAAGAAAAGAATCAAAGAAGAGAAAATAATACCGAGTTTGCTACCGAATCTTTTGAAAATACAACATCTGCATTTACGATGATTACACCCAATACCAAAGGAAAATGGTATTTTTATAATAATAATCTGAAGCAAGTAGGTCAATCAGAATTTAGAAAACAATGGGGGGATAGAATGTTGGAGGATAACTGGCGAATAAGCAATAAGATTTCTAATTTAGATGATGTTAAAACGCAATTATCGGGTCAATCGGATTCTAAGAATCCTAGACGATTTGAGGTTGAATATTATACAGAAAATTTACCTAAAAGTCAATCAGAAATAGATGTTTTAAAAAATCAGAGAGATTCTGTGGAATTATCATTAGGAATTTTATATTACGATCAGTTACATGATGTAAAATCAGCTACCTCCACTTTAGAACATTTATTATCAACTCAACCTTACAATGAGGAAATAAAAGTTTTGGCAATGTATAACTTGTATCGATTTAATCAAGGAGATAATCAAGTGTTAGCAAAAAAATACTCAGATATAATAACTACCCAATATCCTGATACTAAATATGCTTACGCTATTTTGCATCCTCAAGTTAACGAATTAAAAACTAATTCTTCAGATGCAATCTTGTTTTATGAAAATGCCTATCAAAAATACAAAAACGGTAACTATTCAGAAGTAAAAGACATGGCAAGTGAGGCACTTTCCAAATATCCCAAAGATGAAATTATAGCTAAATTTGCCTTACTTTCCGCTTTTTGTGATGCAAAATTAGGAAATAAAGAAGAGTTTGAACAATCGTTAGAACACATTGCTGTCTTATATAAAGATAAAGAAGAGGGAAAGAAGGCTGCAGATTTATTAAAATTCTTTAAAGATAAAGAAAAGGAAAACAACAAAAAATCTGTAAAAGCCAATGATCCTGAAATCAAAGCTAATGTCCCGGTATCAGAAACAAATTCAATGAATTTGCCTACACTGGAAAATTGGCAAAACAATGACGTGGATATCGATAGTATAGATTAAACGGGTTCGCTTAACTTAGTAAGTATAATTTTTAAAAAGTTGAATTTAGCTAACTAAATGCTATCTACCGGATAATATGATTTAAATCATATAATTATTTAAAATCATTCTAAATAAAAAACATACCTTTGAATTGATAAATGAAAAATTTATTTTATATAAATAAAGTAAAGGAGTAATTTTCACTGTGTGTTCTCACAAAATTGGTTTTATTTTATTTAGTTTATAAAGCAAAATTTTTGGTTACAAAAATTTTGCTTTTTATTTTTTACTAGGGATACTATAAGAATTGATTTATTCTTTGGTTATTTTTAAGTTTAATTCTTCTAATTGTTGCTCATGAATATAGGAAGGAGCATCTATCATAACATCTCTTCCCGAATTGTTTTTTGGAAATGCAATATAATCTCGGATTACTTCTTGTCCTCCTAAAATAGCTACAAAACGATCAAAGCCAAAAGCTATTCCGCCATGAGGAGGAGCACCAAATTTAAAAGCATTCATTAAAAAACCAAATTGAGCTTCGGCCTCTTCTTGAGAAAATCCTAATAAAGAAAGCATTTTTCCTTGTAATTCTTTATTATAGATACGAACGGAACCTCCTCCAATTTCATTACCGTTTAAAACGAGGTCATAAGCATTGGCTCTAACTTCTCCGGGATGGGTATCCAAAAGAGGAATATCTTCAGGTTTTGGAGAGGTAAACGGATGATGCATGGCAACATACCTGTTTTCTTCCTCATCCCATTCAAGTAATGGAAAATCGACAACCCATAAAGGAGCATAAACCTCAGGATTTCGTAAGCCTAAACGTTCAGCCAATTCCATACGTAGCGCGCTTAATTGAGGGCGTACTTTATGAGCTTGCCCCGATAAAATTAAGATCAAATCACCGGGTTGAGCATTTGCTTTTTGTATGACTGCTTTTAATTTTTCTTCAGAATAAAACTTATCTACAGAAGATTTAATACTTCCGTCTTCATTGTAACGTATATATACCAATCCCGAAGCACCTATTTGAGGCCTTTTTACCCAATCGGTCAATTCGTCCAGCTGTTTTCTAGTATAAACAGCACATTTTTCAACATTAATACCAACCACTAATTCCGCTTCATCAAATACTTTAAAACCGCTGTTCTGTAATTCTTCATTGAATTCAATAAATTCCATTCCGAATCGAATGTCCGGCTTATCATTACCGTATTTCTTCATTGCTTCCGCATAAGTCATTCGAGGGAATTTATCAAAAGAAAGATTTTTCAGCTCTTTTAAAAGATGTTTGGTCAAACCTTCAAATGTTCTGAGAATATCTTCTTGTTCAACAAAAGACATTTCGCAATCAATTTGAGTAAATTCGGGTTGGCGGTCAGCACGTAAATCTTCATCACGAAAACACTTAACTAATTGAAAATATTTATCTAGGCCTCCAACCATAAGTAATTGTTTAAAAGTTTGAGGCGATTGAGGCAAGGCATAAAATTGTCCGGGATTCATACGAGACGGAACCACGAAGTCTCTTGCTCCTTCAGGTGTAGATTTTATTAAGACAGGGGTTTCCACTTCAATAAAACCTTCTTGAGATAAATAATTTCTTACCAGTTGAGCAACCTTACTTCTGAAAATTAATTTTTCTTTCACAGGATTACGTCTTATATCCAAATATCTGTATTTCATACGTAATTCTTCGCCTCCGTCCGTCTCATCTTCAATTGTAAATGGTGGAACCAACGATGGATTAAGTATGGATAATTCTTCAACTAAAATTTCAATAGCACCTGTAGGCAAATTAGGATTTTTACTGGATCTTTCAATTACTGTTCCTGAGGCTTGAATAACAAATTCACGACCTAATTTTTTTGCTTTATCAATTAAATCCTTATCGGTTCGTTGTTCATCAAAAACAAGTTGAGTGATTCCATATCGATCGCGTAAATCTATCCAGGTAAGGAATCCTTTATCACGAATAGTTTGGATCCATCCGGCAAGAATTACTTTTTGTCCTATATTTGATTCATTAAGTTCTCCGCAGGTGTTGGTTCTATACATGTTGACAATTTTTATACAAAAATAATTATAATCTGTTGAATAGGAATTAGAAATTTTACGTTAATGTAAAATTTAAAAGGTACTTGATTTATCAACAATTATTTTTTGATTCAGTAGTCTTTTCAATTATTTACTAGGAAAAATAATTAGTTTTGATTCAACCTATAGAAAATTAAAAGAATAACTTTTCATAGTTATTTGACTCGCCAGCATTAAAATCCTCTTGTATTATTTTATCTTATAGATAAAAAAATATTTAAAAACCTTAAATGATTATAAAAAAAGAGTTAAAAGTAAAATTTCACAAATTGGAAATTGTTTTGAGATCGTTATACTTAAATCAAATTAATTGAAATTTTTTGAAAAAGTTTTAAAGCCATTTTTTTTTCTTCAACCAATAATAGATAATCAGGGTAATAATAAACATAATCAATAATATGATCGGATACCCCAATTTAAATTCCAGTTCAGGCATATAATGAAAATTCATCCCGTAAATACCCGCAATAAATGTCAAGGGCATAAAGAATATTGAGAAAATAGTAAGAGTTTTCATTATCTCATTGCTCTTTTGGGAAGATAGGGAAATATATAAATTGAGTAAATTATTGAGGTCGTCTATGACTTGTTCATAAAGAGTTGTTAACTTTAGATATAAATCCTTAGCATCTTGATGGGCAGCCTTTTCTTGCTTAGAGGGTTTAATAGAATTAATCACCTCATCCGAAAGAATTAAAAGTTTAGTACAAAGATTGGTTTTTCTTTTTAAAGAATAAATGCTTTGCAAAACTTTGGAAGAGGGATCTTTTAAAAAAAGTTTATTTTCATAAGATTCCAATCTATTAATAATGTGTAATATGGAATCATTATAAGTTTGTAATACACTTTTTAAAATTTTTATAATCACCATATTTGTCGAGAAAGTTTGTCCCATACTTTGACATTTGTTGGCAATATCATCGATAAAGGGCATTTCAATACGGTGTATAGTAATGAGTAAAGAATCATTAAAAAAAACGGCAATTTTGTTGGAAAGACTTTCAATATTGGTGTCTTTTTTATCGCCTTTATGTACTACTCTTAATATTAGGAAGTTAATGCCATTTTCAGTTTCAAATTTTGGTAAATGATTAGGCTCTAAACTATCTGCAAGATTATAGAAATTAAGATTGCATTTTTCCGCAATTTTTTGCATTTCTTCTTTCGTAGGATTGAGTAGGTCTATCCATTCATAATTGGACTGATTAATTATTTTTACTGCCATTAAATACCTTTTTTGTAAAAGTACTACTTTTAGAAATAAGAATATTCAAAAAATAAATTAAATCATTGCAATTTTAAAAGAATTTTATAAAATAAATTACTAAATAGATAAAACTAAAATACATTATTTACATTTATCTTAATTTTTGGTAATTTGAAAAACAGATTTATATGAAATTTATTACGCATTTGTGGACAATAGATTTGTTTTAATAAATCATAGGTCTAGTAAACCACTTGCGTAGCAAATTGTATATTAAATAATTTCCAATTCATATTTTTGTGCATGCGTAAGGAATGCTTCTTCAGATCTTGCAGAAAAATAAATATCCTCGATTCTTATATTTTCTTTATTGTAAACATACCAAAGTAAACAATCCGGTTTCCAATAAATTTGTAAACCGTTATACCTTACCACATCTTCCCATTCCGTATGGATGAAAATTTCAAAATCTTCTTCTGAAATGTTGGAAATTCCTAAATATTCATATCCACCTTGAGCGCATTGATAATACAACATGACTTTTAAAAATTCAATCAGCGGAATTTGTTCCTCATACCATTCATTTTCATTTAACAGTTGATATACTTTTGGATTAGTATTTTCCGGATCAATTTCAAATCCCCAATAGCATATATTTTGATTTTCTTCTAAAAAAACTATTTTATTATCATCTCTTTGAAGTTGCGTAGGTAAAGCAAAACGATTGAATGATTCCATCAACATTCCATTTTTTCCGGTCATCAAATAAAGATCACGAATAATATCAGGCAGTGTGAAACCCAATTTACTTTCAACTTTATCGAGTTCCGAAGACTTAACTCCGTCACTTTTAGTTAATTTTCTACCCAATAATCGCTCTGCCAAAGAATTAATAGTATACATTTAAATAATTTTTTTCAAAATTATATATAAAATTAAATTGATAAAATGATATTTGTAACCAACAGTAATAAAAATTTAACGAGTTGAAATAACCATATTCTACTTCAAATTTATTTATTCAATTCATAAAATGGAATTTGAGTTAATTTCTAGTTATATTTGACTTTAAAATGTAACAATTTATTACTTGAATTATAACATTAGTTATAGCTATTAACGTTCTCATAATGATTTATTTTAAGTAATAAATAAAGAAAAATTATTTATTTTAATAATGATTGGTAATAGTAAAAAAATGAAGCTTTTATTACTCAGTAATTCCACTAATGTTGGAGAAAAATATCTTGAATTTTCAAAAAAACAAGTACAATCATTCCTGGGTACTGAAAAAATAACTATTATATTTATACCTTTTGCAGCAGTAACTTTCTCGTATGAGGAATACGAAAATAAAGTTAATGAAGCCTGGAAAGAAATAGGTATAGAAGTGAAAAGTATACATCATTTTTCAGATCCAAAAGAAGCGATAGAAAGGGCAGAAGCAATTGTCGTAGGAGGGGGAAATACCTGGAATTTGGTAAAAAAATTACAACAAGAAAAATTACTTTCGCTTATCCAAGAAAGAGTTAAAGAGGGAATACCCTATATAGGTTGGAGTGCAGGATCCAATATTGCATGTCCCAGCTTGAGAACAACTAATGATATGCCAATAGTTGAACCGGAAAATTTCCAAACCTTAAATTTGATCCCTTTTCAAATTAATCCCCATTATATAGATACACATCCTGACGATTTTGGTGGAGAAACCCGTGAACAAAGAATTAGAGAGTTTATAACCTTAAATCATAATTTATATGTAGTAGGATTAAGAGAAGGTACTATGTTGCATTATGAAAATGAAAAGTTAAAGTTGATAGGAGAAAAAACGGCAAGAATTTTTAAATACAATCAACCCATTAAAGAACTGGGCTCTCAAGAAGATTTTGATTTTCTATTTACGTTAAGTTAAATTAAAAATAAGATAAATAAAATTTTAAAATTGTATTTTTGCATATAAATTAACATAAATATGTCACTATATCCATTGGTATTTCAACCTTCCTACCATTACAGAATATGGGGAGGAAATAAACTAAAACAATTCGGTAAAGAAAGTAAGGAAGAAAAACTGGGAGAAAGCTGGGAAATTTCAACTGTTCCGGGATATGTTAGTATAGTTAGCAACGGAAGCCTAAAGGGTAAAAATTTAGACGATTTAATCAAAGAGTATAAAGACCGTTTAGTAGGGAAAAAAGTATATCAGAAATATGGAGATAAATTTCCCTTACTCATTAAATTCTTAGATGCAGCTCAACCCTTATCTGTTCAAGTTCATCCAAATGATGAGTATGCAGCAGCTCACCATCATTCTTTCGGGAAAACGGAAATGTGGTATGTATTGGAGTCAGAGCCCAATTCAGAGATTATATTAGGATTTGAAAAAGGAACAAATAAGACTATTTTCACGGAAAATATTGAAAAAAATACTTTAGATACAATCCTCAGAAAAATACACCCTGACAACGGAAGTGTTATATATATACCGTCCGGTAGAGTTCATGCTATGGGAAAAGGAATTTCAGTAGTTGAAATCCAACAAAATTCAGATGTGACGTATAGAATCTACGATTATGATCGTATTGATAAGGACGGAAAAAAAAGAGAATTACACCTCGATCAAGCTAAAGAGGTAATGGATTATACTTTTGTTGAAGATCCATTTTCATATTATGATAAAGATGCAAAAGAGACAACACTATTAGCATCTCCATATTTTACGGTTTCATCAATGGAAGTTACAGAAAATAAAATTTTAAATAACTTGTCCAATTCATTTCGTATACTGATTTGCTTAGAAGGAGAATGCACCCTATTGAATAAGACCTTACCCGTAACCCTTAAAAAAGGGAATACGGTGTTGCTTCCTGCGGAAGTTGAGAATGTTGAAGTAAAACCCCTTGTACAAACAACAAAACTCTTAGAAGTTCATATAGATTAAATATGAAATATCTTAGGACTGTAGCTACCATACTTTGGAGAATCTGGTTTTATATTTTAGCTGCCCTTTGCACACTTACCATTGGTGTGGTAATTTATCTGATGACTTATCAGAAAAATAATAAGCTAACCTACTTCTTTATGCGAATGTGGGGATGGGTGCTTTTCTATGGATCAGGATTTACCTATTCATTACTCTCGGAAGTAAATTTAGATCCTAAAGAAAATTACATATTTATTGCCAATCACACTTCCTTAATAGACGTGGTCTTAATGTATGTACTTCACCCTCATCATCCAATTATATTTGTAGGAAAAAAAGAGTTGGAAAAATATCCCGTATTCGGAAGAATTTATAAAAAAGTATCCATCCTGGTAGATAGATCCAGTAGACAAAGCAAACAAGCAGTTTTTTCTGCCGTAAAAAAAGAATTAACCCAACAAAATAAAAATGTGGTTATCTTTCCGGAAGGAGGGGTTCCCAAGAGAAAAATAAAATTGGAAAAATTTAAAGATGGAGCATTTATAGCTTCAATTTATTGTAATAGTCCTATTGTTGTATATGCATTTCATAATCTAAAAAATATGTTTCCATTTGTATTTAATTTAGGATATCCGGGTAAAGTTAAAGTAGAGCGTGTAAAAATATTGTATCCGAATGGAGAAACGAAAGAATCACTCAAAGAAAAAGCCTATCACTTAATTTATGAAAGGATAAAAGATGATAAGATAGATTTTATAAATGTAAAATAAGTAATTTTATATGTTAGACGGATTAGTAGACTATGGATATATAGGATTATTTATTGCTTCTTATCTCGCAGCAACCATTTTACCCTTTAGCTCTGAAGCTGTTCTTACAGGAATACTCATTATGGGCGGGAATCCATGGATAAGTATTCTGATAGCTACCATTGGAAACTGGTTAGGAGGAATGACCGGTTACTACCTGGGAAGGCTGGGTAAAATTGAATGGATTGAAAAATATTTAAAAATAAATAAAACAAAAATTGATAAAGCCACTCAAAGATTAAATAAAAAAGGAGCATATATTTCCTTTTTTTCTTTTTTACCCATTATTGGAGATATCATACCTGTAGCCTTAGGATATATGAGATCCAATGTCTATATCGTATCCCTGTCTATGTTAGCCGGAAAACTATTTCGTTACCTTTTAATTATGTATGCTTACAAAGGTTTTGCGAATTTCATTAAATAGTAAAATCCCTTTTAGAATCTTTCCACTCCTGAAAATTATTAAGCTTATTTATATAGGAATAAATTTGCTGTGATAAAAGATTAATTTCCCGAAGCTGGTAAGAAATTAATGATTGATCATCTGCCAAAATATTTAATTCTTCCTCTTTTTCTTGACATTCCGTATCACAATCAAAGGAAGACCCTTTGATATTTAATAAACATTTATTTAAAGTATTTTCAATAGATGAGATCAACTGTTTATCTATATCTGATGCTTTACTGTTTTCATTAATATAGGATCTAAGGGATGATATTCTTGTAGAAAGAAGGTTTATAAAAGTTTGAATATTATATATATCGGATTTGTAATTTTTTGAAATTTTAGGTTCTGATACTATTCTTTGAAAAGTACTTGATAAATTGGAAGTTCCCAACAAAACATCCTTTCTGGACAGTTTTATATCGGTATCAGAAAGCTTTTCAACATTCAATAAATTATAAGTTATTTTTGTAAAATAATCTAAATTATATTTCAATAACTTTTCAATCAATACAGGAAGATTTTTATATTCCCAAGTAGGAAGAAAAGAAAAACTTAAAATAAAACTGATTACAACGGCAATCGTTGTACCTCCCAAACGATGATAAATATTTGTCCAACCATCGCTTCCACTGTGTTCCAGAAAAATCAGGAGTATAACAAATATGGTAACAAAAGCAACCCCCGTTCTATAACTGATAGGTATAAAACTATAAGCGCCCACAATACAAATAAAAGTTATTATAGAAATCACATAAATGTTATGCGTAACAAGAAGGAGACCCAACGTTAATACTCCCCCGATTAGAGTACCTTGCAACCTTTGAATAGAAGAGTTTTTCGTATTTCCATAAAAAGGTTTTAAAATTAAAATGATGGTTAAATATACCCAAGCAAAATACTCAATTTTAAGTAAAGTACAAATTATATAAGAAACCGATATGGCGACACTTACTCGTAAAGCATGTTTAAAAATGTTGGATTTAAGATTTAAATTAGCTTTAAATGTAGAAAAGCTATAATTATATTGTCTGGTGAACTTTTCCAAATCCAAATCCTCATATTGTTTTCTCTCCGATCTAAACTCTCCGTTGATAAGTGATTTAATAAAACCGGTTTGTTTATAAAATGATTTAAAAATAAAACGAACATGTTTTAAAGCATTGATATCAATAACGGATTTCTCATTATTTTTTTCCTTTTCTTCAATCGAAAGTATTTTTTCTTTAAAACGATCCAGTGGAGCGGTATCAATAGTTACAGTGACCTTTTTATGGAAGTTTATAGACCAACTTAATTCATAGAGGATTTTTTCCATATTGGATAAATGATATTCAAAATCCCTTTTTAGCCCACTTTTAACCAGAGATTGAATCAACTTGTCATCTTGACAATTTAATGATAAAAGTTGTTCATACAGATCGATTAATGCACTGAAAATTAATGTCATTTTTCTACCTTTTGCAGAAAAACTTTTTGCATTAATCCGCAGTTTAAAAAGATTTTCTCGGATATCCTCGTGAGTACTGTGTATTTTTGTTTGTTTTTCAAAAAGCTTATTTAAAATCTCTGTTTGTTTTTGACTATTAGCAGGATTTTTAATTTTTAACAAAAAGTACTCATGTATTAGCTCTGTATACTCATTTAAAAGTTTAATATTTTCACTAATTTTTTGTTCAATCACCCTATACGGTTGAATTCTCCATAAAACCAATGAAATAAATCCATACCATACAATACCCATCATCATTCCCAACGTATTAGTTATGATATGGTTAGCTTCAAAACTACATGCATAGACCACACATAATAAAGAAGAGGTGCTTACACTAACCGCACGGGAGCCGTAAATAAAAAACATGGAAAAGAAAAAGCCGCACAAAGTAATCCAAATACCGAAAATAATTTCATGCGATATCAACAACTGACACACAAAAACCACTAAAAAGTAAAATAAAGCGGCAATAGATTGAGTATAAAATTTAACACGAATAGATCCGGGATTATCTCCCAGTCCGGCTACAAGAGCTCCGGAAGAAGCAACTATACCAATATCGGGTCTCTTAAAAAACCATCCGGCGAGTAGGGGGATTACAATAGCAAGAGCAATACGTAAGCCACGACTAAAATAAAAACCAAAAATAAAAAAGGTACTTTCGGAGACTATATGTTTAATTTTTTGCTGCATGAAAATAAGTAAGCAGTGATTAGTAAATTAGAATTTTCGGTTAGTTTTTATCCTTCCAGACCAAAAATCATATTTGATAAGATAATAGCTAAAACAATACAGGTTATAACAATATACATTCGATCTTTTTCAATAGCAAAAGCCACTATTGAAAAAGCAACCCGTAGAATAGGAGTGGCGATCAAAACGGCAACTCCCAGCTGTATGATTGCTAATCCGTCCAATTTTAAAACAGCGGGTAATAAAGTAGATAATTCCCTCAAATAATTTGGGGCCCCTACAAATGTTTTAAAATTGAGTTGTTGATCCGGATGTTGAGATATATAAATTACTCCGCCGGTAATAGTAATAATAGAAGAAAGAATAACTCCGTAACGAAGCAACTTACCAATATAAAGCTCTACATCACGTTCTTCCCAAAATTTTCTCGAAAATAAATTACTCATAACCCACTCAGCTTAAAGTTTAGGAAAATTGATATGTGGAAACCATTTAATCAATGAAGGTTCCAATCCTCTATAGATCATTTGAATTGCAAGAATAGCAATAACCAAACTGAAAATTTTACGTAACAGCTGAACGTTTATAGCCATCAATATTTTTGAACCTAGAAAAGCTCCAAACAAAACCCCTACCACTATAGGCATGGCAAGAAAAGGATCAATTTGACCTCTTTGAAAGTAAATAACTGCACTGGCGGCTGCAGTAACCCCTACCATAAAATTAGAAGTAGTAGTCGATACTTTAAAAGGTATTTTCATAGCCGTGTCCATAGCTAATACTTTAAGCGCTCCCGATCCAATACCTAAGATACCGGAAAGCACACCGGCTATCGTCATTAGAGAAAAACCCGCACCAATATTTCGAACATTATATTTTTTAATTCCGTCAGGAGTAGGATATGTTCCGTTTAATTTCAATGTTGTAGCTAAATTACTCCCCGGAGCAGTATAATCTATAGATGCATTTTTCTTTCTTAAAGTCATGACAGATGAAAAGATAAGAGTAAAACCTAAAATTATATAAATTGCGGAAGTAGGTAGAAAAACAGCAAGTAAGGCACCTAAAACTGCTCCCAGGGTGGTAGCAATCTCAAGAAACATTCCAATACGCACATTAGTCATTCCTTCTTTAATATAAGCAGCTGCGGCCCCCGAAGAAGTAGCTATCGAAGTAACCAATGCGGTACCAACAGCATATTTAATATCAACACCAAAACCCAAAGTTAATAGAGGAATTATGACTACTCCGCCGCCAAGTCCGGTAAGAGAACCCAGAGTACCCGCTGCAATTGCTCCAAAAAATAGAATAATTGTAAAAGTTATTATAGTCAAAATGAATTAAAATTAAGAAATTAAGTAACAAATTTAAAGATTCCTACTTTAATCTGTTACTATTAATTTAAATTTAATTCTATAGTCCAATAATTGAAAAATTAAGGTAAAAAAACAACCCTTTACATAGAGTTTTATTATACTGATGAACAAAGGGTTAATTGCAAAATATAATTACTTTCATTTATAATAGGTAACTATCCTTTAAAAGGAAATCATACCATACCTATCCGTTTAATTGAGAAAACATGTTCTCCCATTCATGAGTAATTCGGGTAAGCTTTTCCTTTAACTCAGAATACTCCTTAATATCTTCCTCTTTTGGGTTTTCTTTACTAAATAAATCTTCAAAAGCAGAAATTTTTTGTTCTGTTTTTTCAATGTCATTTTCAAGTTTAGACAATTTATTTTCTAACGATTTTTGTTCTTTCGATTTAAATTGCTTTTCCTGAGAAGCTTTAGTAGGTGTATTTTCTGAAGTCACTTTACGGGTAGTTGATTTTTCGATATCAACTTCTCTCATATTTTCTTTTTTACGATACTCTAAATATTCATTGATATTACCTAAAAATTCTTTTACTTCTCCATTTCTGAATTCAAAAATCTTGTCAGCTAAGTCATCTAAGAATTCACGATCATGAGATACTAAAATCAGTGTCCCCGTAAAATTCTTTAAGGCGTGTTTTAATATCGCTTTAGATTGTATATCCAAGTGATTTGTAGGCTCGTCCATTATCAACGTATTGAAAGGTCGAAGAAGTAATTTACATAAAGCCAATCGATTTCTTTCCCCTCCGGAAAGTACAGACACTTTTTTATGTACATCATCTCCTTGAAAAAGAAATGACCCTAACAAGTCTCGAACTTTAGGACGAGATTCTTCTGTAGCAGAATCTTCAGCTTCTTCTAAGATAGTTTTAGAAGCATTTAGCTCTTCGGATTGGTTTTGAGCAAAATATCCAATTTGAACGTTGTGGCCTATTTCAAGTTTACCCTGATAAGATAATAAGCCATCCATAATTCTAGCCATAGTAGTTTTTCCCTGACCGTTTTGACCGATGAAAGCTATTTTCTCTCCACGTTCGATGTAAAAATTGGCATTTTCGAAAATAGTATGAGTATCGAAAGATTTACCTAAATTTTCTGCTTTAAAAATTATTTTTCCGGGAGTAATACTCGGTTCGAAACGAATATTAAAACGAGTTATGTCTTCATCTTCCACCTCAATGCGTTCTACCTTATCTAATTTCTTCATAAGAGATTGAGCAAAAGAGGCTTTAGTAGCTTTAGCACGGAACTTATTGATTAATTGTTCTGTACGCTTAATCTCTTGTTCTTGATTTTTTTGTTGCTGAAGAAGTTTTTCCTTTCTTTCTTGTCTTAAAATAAGGTATTTGGTATAATTAGCCTTATAGTCTTGAATGGATTTATTGGAAATTTCAATGGTTCGATTGGTAACATTGGTTAAAAATTGTTTATCGTGTGATACCAGCACCACCGCTCCGCTATAAGTAATTAAAAAACTTTCCAACCAAATGATGGATTCAATATCTAAATGGTTGGTAGGCTCGTCAAGAAGCAGCACATCATTTTCTTCCAATAAGAGTTTAGCTAACTCAATTCTCATTCTCCATCCTCCCGAAAAATCATCAGTAAGCCTATTAAAATCGGATTCTTTAAAACCTAACCCTTTTAAAATTTTTTCAATTTCTCCATCAATATTGTAGCCGCCTAAATGAGAAAATCGATCGGTTAGATCGGTTAAATCATGAATAAGCTTGTGATATTCCTCAGATTCATAGTCGGTCCTTGTAGCAAGAGCATGATTGATTGTATCAATTTTTTCATTGATTATATTTAATTCTTTGAAAGCCAGTTTTGCCTCATCCCATACGGTTCTTCCTTTCTCAAAATCTAAATCTTGTTTTAAGAATCCAATGCGAACTTCTCCTTCTTTTTCAACATTTCCTTCAGTTGAAGGTTGCTCACCGGACAAAATTTTTAATAAAGTTGATTTACCCGCACCATTTTTACCCGCTAATCCAATACGATCATTTTTATTAATTCTAAAATTTACATTTTCAAATAGATAAGATCCTGCAAAATGTAAACCTAGATTCTGGACTAATATCATTTTCTTGTTAAATTTTGAACATGCAAAGATACGATTTTAAACTTAATTACTTCATTTTTGTCTTTGTTATAAGAAAAATATGTAAATTAGTTTTTTAATATAATTTTATGAAAAAAATAGTATCAATAGTAGTACTAACATTATGCTTTACTGTATTTTTAACTAGTTGCAGTGATGATGATGACAAAGGAAGTGTTGTAGTTAACACGGATACAATTTCAAGAGTATTTGAAATTGAAAGTTCTTTTAGATTTGACAGTCAATTGGGTTGGGTGATCAACGGAGAGCTTAGACCGGCCATAATAAACGGAGATCATTTATTAATATATAGGCTTTCTGCTGAAAATGCTTCCGGTAAAGATGTATGGCAACTTATACCTCGAACTTTTTATGTTGATTTGAATAATGATGGGATTACTGAAAGCGAATTTTCTTATGATTATGATTTTAGTATTGAAGATTTTAATATTTATGCCGGTGGAAGTTATGATTTGACTTTAACTCCTGGATTAATTAATAAACAAGTTTTTAGAATTGTTATTATCCCGGGAAGCTCTTCCGGTAATGCATTTAGTAGTAAAATGCCTATTGATTACAAAGATTATAACGCTGTAATTAAATACTATCATATTAATGATGACCAAGTAATTAAATTACAACCGAAACTGAAATAAAAGTATTTCTATAAAAAAGAGGCTTTAAAATAAGCCTCTTTTTTTATAGAATTTTATTAACTAATTATTTTTCAAAACGTTTCATAACTCTTTCACTAACTCCAACATTGGAAAAACCTCCATCATGGAAAAGATTTTGAAGAGTTACTTTTCTGGTTAGGTCGGAAAATAACGTAATACAATAATTTGCACATTCCTCAGCGGTAGCATTACCAAGCGGAGAAATTTCTTCAGCAAATTCAATAAATCCACCAAAACCTTTTACACCGTTTCCGGCAGTAGTAGGAGTAGGCGATTGAGAAATTGTATTAACTCTAACTTTGTTACGGATTCCCCATTCGTAACCGAAACTTCTTGCAATACTTTCCAAATAAGCTTTATTATCAGCCATATCATTATAGCCGGGAAAAGTTCTTTGAGCGGCAATATAAGAAAGAGCTAAAATACTACCCCATTCATTCATAGCGTCTTTATCCCAAGCAGTTTTCATAACTTTATGGAAAGAAACGGCAGAAATATCCCAGCCTTTAGTTAACCATTCGTAATTTATATCAGTATAATCTTTATTTTTTCTGACATTAATAGACATTCCTATAGAATGTAAAATAAAATCAAGCTTTCCGAATTTTTCAAGAGCATGATCGAAAAGTTTATTCAAATCTTCCATTGAAGTGGCATCAGCAGGAACCGTATCAGAGCCGGTTTTTTCAGCCAATGCGTTAAGTTCCCCTTTTCTAAGAGCGACTGGGGAATTAGTAAGGATAAATTCAGCTCCTTCTGCATGAGCTTGTTCTGCAACTTTCCATGCAATGGAGTTAGAATCTAGCGCCCCGAAAATAATTCCCTTTTTCCCCTTTAATAATCCGTGAGACATAGTATTTATTTAAAAATGTTAACAGAACAAATTTATGTAAATATTTTTATATGTAACCGAAAAGTTTAGTATCTAACCCGATTAATAAATCATTTCATAAAAACTAAAGAAATTATACAATGTATTTTGCATAATCCCTTATAAATGAAAATTGAGCATGATTTGTGTATTTTGGTATAATTTAATCTAAAATGCATCGATTTTTATAAAAATATAGATAAAAAATACTTAGTATACTAAATAGTATCCATTGGTATTTAACATATCAACCATTGTTTATAAATTTGAATAAATATTCTAAATATGAGTAATACTAAAGACAGAATTGAATTTTTAAGGAAGGAACTAACGGATTTAAATTACAAATACTATGTATTAGATCAATCAGATGTTTCGGATTATGAGTTTGATCAGATGATGAATGAGCTGAAGCAATTAGAAAAAGAAAATCCGGAATTAGACAGTCCCGGTTCACCTACCCATAGAGTAGGAGGACAAATAACTAAGATTTTTCCTACCGTAAGACATGAAAGAAGGATGTATTCACTCGATAATAGTTACTCATTTGACGATATCAAAGATTGGGCAACAAGAGTAGCCAAATCTATAGATGAAAAAGTAGAATATGTATGTGAATTAAAATACGACGGATTATCCATCAGTATATTATATGAAAACGGACAGCTAGTTCAAGCAGTTACCCGAGGTGACGGCTTTCAAGGGGATGATGTTACCCATAATGTGAGAACTATTCGATCTGTTCCGCTTCATCTCAGAGGTAAATATCCGCAACGTTTTTATATAAGAGGAGAGATTATCATGCCCAAAAAATCTTTGGATAAACTCAATGAAGAAAGAAAAAAAGAAGGATTAGAACCCTATGCCAATCCAAGAAATACGGCTAGTGGAAGTTTAAAGCTTCAGGATAGCGAGGCGGTAGCCAAAAGGGGCCTCGATTGCTATTTGTATTATGTACTTACTGATGAAAGAGGATACAGTACCCAATGGAATTCTTTGCAACATGCTAAAGACATGGGATTTAAAGTAGGGAATTATGCCCGATTGTGTACCAATCTAGAAGAGGTAACGGCTTTTATTGAACATTGGAATACGGAAAGATATCATCTTCCCTTTGAGATAGACGGAGTCGTAATAAAAGTAAATTCCATTTCAGAACAAGAAGAACTAGGTTATACGGCTAAATCTCCTCGATGGGCCATTGCTTATAAATTCAAGGCCGAAAAAGTAGAAACACAATTATTAAGTGTTGACTATCAAGTAGGAAGAACGGGAGCAATAACTCCGGTAGCCAATTTGAAACCGGTGTTAGTTGCAGGAACCACAGTAAAAAGAGCCTCTCTTCACAATCAAGATTTTATCGCTAATATGGATTTACGAATCAATGATATCGTTTTTGTAGAAAAAGGAGGAGAAATTATCCCCAAGATTGTGGATGTGAATTACGATAAAAGAGAACCGGGCACGATTAAGCTGGAATTTATTAAAAATTGTCCGGCTTGTGGTACTCCTTTAGTTCGGGAATCGGGAGAAGCTGCTCATTTTTGCCCCAATGAAAAGGCTTGTCCGCCACAAGTGATGGGAAGAATGGAACATTTTGTTTCCAGAAGGGCCATGAACATAGACAGCGTAGGAGCAGAGACGGTTTCAATGCTTTATGAAAATGGATTGGTCAAAGATATATCGGATTTCTATACCTTAAAAAAAGAACAATTAATCGGACTGGATAGAATGGCTGATAAATCGGCTCAAAATATAATTGACGGTATCGAAAATTCAAAACAAATCCCTTTTGAGAAGGTTTTATATGCGTTGGGAATTCGTCATATAGGAGAAACCATGGCTAAGAAACTGGCTAAAAGATTTAAATCAATAGAGGGGTTACAAAATGCGACGTTAGAAGATCTGGAAAATACGGCTGATGTAGGAAATAAAATAGCCATAAGCATTCAAGAATATTTTGCTAAACCCGAACATTTGGCTCTCATTGACAGATTAAAAAAAGCAGGTTTACATTTCGAAACAGAAGATTCTCAGGAAGAAATCTCTCATATTTTAGAAGGAAAAACCTTTTTATTTACAGGGAAATTAACCGCTTTCACACGAGAACATGCCGAAGAATTGGTAGAAAAAAATGGAGGAAGAAATATTTCATCTGTGAGTAAAAATTTAGATTATTTGGTAGTAGGAGAAAAAGCCGGATCGAAACTTAAAAAGGCTGAACAATTGGGAACAGTACATATATTAGATGAATATCAATTTTTAGACTTATTTGAAAAAGAAGGCATAAACCCGAAAGAAAATGAATCAACGCGTTAAAAACAAATAGAAAAAATTAGAGTATGAACTGCAATTTTTAATTGCAGTTCTTATATTTAATGGTTTCGATCAAATAATACTTTTTCAATATCTTCCAGTTGAAAACCCTTTGCTTTCAAAAGGATAAGGTAATGGTATAGCAGATCTGCTGCTTCATTCTTAAACAAAACATCATCCGTATCCTTTGCTTCAATAACAACTTCAACAGCCTCTTCACCTACCTTTTGTGCTACTTTGTTAATTCCTTTTTGATAAAGTTGATAGGTATACGACCCGTTTACTTTTTCGTCAATTCGTTGACTGATTATATTTTGTAATTTATATACAAATCCTTTTACATTTTGTTCCTCAAAACAAGAATAACTTCCCGTATGACAGGTAGGTCCTTCAGGAGAAACTTTAATTAAAAGAGTATCGTGATCACAATCTATATCAATTTTTTTTACCCATAAATAATTATGGGAGGTTTCTCCTTTCGTCCATAATCGATTTTTGGAGCGGCTGAAAAAAGTCACTTTTCCTTCCCTTTTTGTTTTTTCAAAGGCTTCTTCATTCATATAACCCAGCATGAGTACTTGCAGGGTAAGTTCATCCTGAATAATTACAGGAATCAATCCGTTACTTTTATCAAAATCTAATTTCATCGTATAGGAATATTTTTAGTTTTTAAAAATCTTTTTAATTCGGGAATGGGAATCTCATTAAAATGAAATACACTGGCAGCCAGAGCCGCCGATGCTTTAGTGTTTAAAAATACATCCGAAAAATGCTCTTTAGTACCGGCTCCTCCTGAAGCAATAACGGGAATATTTACGCTAGATGCAACATCATGCGTAATATCAAGAGAAAATCCGTTTTTTGTGCCGTCACTATTCATGGAAGTAAGTAAAATTTCACCAGCTCCCAGTTGTTCCGCCTTTTTTGCCCAATCTAATGTTAAAATCGTAGTCGGGGTTCTTCCCCCGTGAGTATACACTTTCCAACCTGTATTTTCTTTTTTGGTATCCACAGCAACTACCACGCATTGACTTCCGAAACGGGAAGCAATTTCTGAAATCAATTCCGGTCTTCTTACAGCTGAAGAATTTATGCTTACTTTATCTGCACCGGCTTGAGTTAAAGAAAATACATCTTCCACAGAATTTATTCCTCCTCCTACTGTAAATGGAATGTTAATTTCATTAGCAATTTTTTCTACTAAGTGAAGCAAGGTGGAACGGTTTTCAATAGTTGCGGTTATATCCAGGAAAACTAATTCATCTGCCCCTTGTTGTACATAAGCTTTAGCCAATTCTACCGGATCTCCGGCATCGGTGAGGCTCACAAAATTTACTCCTTTAACAGTTCTGCCGTTTTTTATATCCAAACAAGGAATTATACGTTTTTTTAGCACTTCTTTTTATATTTTTTTTAAAAAATTAAAATTTGCATGAAAAGTCTAAAGCGATTGTTTAGTAACCATACAAAGTTTCAATAAAATTACTTTACCCGTTATTTAAAAATTGCTTAAGTTCCTTCAATTTGATTTTTCCTTCATAAATAGCCTTTCCGATAATAGCGCCTACACAACCTAGTTCCTTTAGTTTAAGCAAATCTTCCAGCGAAGACACCCCCCCACTGGCTATTAAATGTATGGAAGTCGATTGAAGGATTTCTTCATACAATTCATTTGATGGGCCTTCTAAAGTTCCGTCTTTGGAAATATCTGTGCAAATTACATAACGAATGCCTTTTTTCTCATATTCTTTAATAAAATCAACTACATCTAAAGAGGAAGATTCTGTCCAACCTTGGGTGGCTATCATTCGATGATTACAATCTGCCCCTAAAATAATTTTATCATTTCCAAAAGTTGAAAGCCAAGAAAGAAATAATTCAGGATTTTTTACGGCAATACTTCCGCCCGTAATTTGTGAAGCTCCATTTTCAAATGCAATTTTCAAATCATCATCGCTTTTTAAGCCCCCTCCAAAATCAATTTTTAAATTTGTTTGGGAAGCTATTTTATAGAGTGTTTTATAATTGATGATTCGGTTGGATTTTGCGCCGTCTAAATCAACCACATGCAAATATTGAATTCCGATATCCTCATATTCTTTAGCGGCATCCAAAGGATCTTCCCGATAAATTTTTTCCGTAGAATAATCTCCTTTAGTTAAACGTACACATTTTCCGTTAATAATATCTATGGCGGGTATAATTCTCATTTTTTTATTTCAGCTATATTATTTTTTATTAAAGTTACGAGGGTTTTCTCGTAACATACCATTGATTGAATGATAACTTTTTATCTGAACAGAAACTTACAGCTCAATAAAACTTTTTAATATTTGATCTCCCACATCTGCCGATTTTTCGGGATGAAATTGAGTAGCAAAAAAATTGTCTTTTTGTAAAGCGGCACTAAACGGTAAAATATAAGTACAGGTAGCAGAAGTATCTGCACATAAATCCGCATAGTAACTATGCAAAAAGTATACATCATCATGGTCAGTATTTTTTTTAAAAATTTCTCCCTTCAAATCATAGATTGTATTCCAACCCATATGAGGCACAATATCGGTAGAAGGAAATTTTCGAACGTTAACATCGAAAATATTCAGACAATGGGTGTTGCCTTCTTCCGAATGAGAACACATTAACTGCTGTCCTAAACAAATCCCCAAAAAAGGACGTGTAATCGATTTTATTAAAATATCCATACCTCTTTCTTGTAAATATGACATAGCACTTCCGGCTTCGCCTACTCCCGGAAAAATTACTTTATCGGCATGTATTATCGTGTTGGGATCATCGGTCACAACAGATTCAACCCCCAAGCGTGTTAGTGCGTTTTGTACTGATTTAATATTACCTGCATTGTATTTTATAATTGCTATCATTTTTCACAAGCCTTTTTTATAATTTTTGAAAGTATGTATTTTTCTTAAATATTTGAATTACTTAATTATTTAAAACTTTAGAAATAAGCGGTAAAAAGTAAAAAATAAGTTTATGTATTTTATAAACTGCCTTTTGTGCTTGGAATGGCAAAATTATCATCGGTTTGTTTAACAGCCATTTTGATAGATTTTGCAAAGGCCTTAAAAATAGCTTCTATTTTATGATGTTCATTACTTCCTTCCGCTTTTATATTTAAGTTAGATTTCGAATTATCGCTAAAAGATTTAAAAAAATGATAAAACATTTCGGTAGGCATTTTTCCGATCTTTTCTCTTTTAAATTCTGCCTCCCAAACGATCCACGGACGCCCCCCGAAATCGATGCCTACTTGAGCCAAACAATCATCCATCGGCAACAGAAATCCATATCTTTCAATTCCTTTTTTACTTCCAAGTGCTTGTAAAATAGCTTCACCTAAAACAATTCCCGTATCTTCTATTGTGTGATGTTCATCTACATTCAAATCTCCATCTACTTTAATATATAAATCCATAGAACCATGTTTAGCTATTTGTTCCAACATATGATCAAAAAAGCCTAAGCCTGTGGATATGGAACTTTTTCCCGAACCGTCCAAATTTATTTCCACGGAAATTTTGGTTTCTTTAGTATTGCGAATCACTTTAGCTTTTCGGGGTTGCTTTTTTAAATAGTGATAAATTTCTTCCCAGCTTTGCGTTTGTAATTCTGCACCGGAATTTTCTTCCGTTCCCATATATATAGAGCGACAGCCTAAATTTTTTGCTAATTGTACATCGGTTAATCGATCGCCAATTACATACGAATGGGAGAGATCATACTTTCCTTTTATATAATGAGTTAACATTCCCGTTCCGGGTTTTCGTGTAGGGAGATTTTCATGTTCAAAACTTCTGTCAATCAGAATTTCAGAAAACGTTATTCCTTCATTTTCAAAAGCTTTGATGATTTTATTTTGTGAAGGCCAAAAAGTTTCTTCAGGAAAGGATTCGGTACCCAATCCATCTTGATTGGTTACCATAACCAATTCGTAATCCATTTCACGGGATATTTTGGAAAGGCTTTGGAAAACCAGAGGATAAAATTCCAATTTTTCCAAGCTGTCCAATTGGTAATCTATTGGAGGCTCTTTAACTAAAGTGCCGTCACGGTCTATAAATAATACTTTTTTCATAAGGTATCGTTTAGCCTAGATAATGAATTAATTAATTTTAAATTTTCTTCCGGAGATCCAACCGTAATACGAAGGCTGTTTTTAATTTTGGAAGATTGATCTCGTACAATAATACTTTCTTGCATTAATTGGTGGAAAACTTGATTGGAATCGGAGAATTCAACGAGCAAGAAGTTCGTATCGGAAGGGTAAATTTTCGTTACTAGCGATAGCTTTTCCAAAGCAGAACGCAATTTTTCTTTTTCTTCAAGAATAATTTTTTTTCTTTTTTCAAATTCACTGCTTTGATTCAGCGCTTCCAAAGCTGCCTTTTGATTCAATTCGCTGATGTTATATGGATGCTTTACTTTGTTAAGTAAATGAATAATTTCAGGTTGAGCATAGGCCATACCAATACGTACTCCCGCAATACCCCAAGCCTTACTGAGCGTTTGGAACAGTACAAGATGTGGGTACTGATCCATTTTTTCTAGATAGGAAGGTTGCTCGGTAAATTCTATATATGCTTCATCGATTGCAACAATTCCATTAAAGTTTTTTAGTATAAAATCAATATCTTTTGGATTAATCGCATTGCCTGTCGGATTGTTGGGAGTACAAATAACAATTACTTTTAGATTTTCATCGTTGAAATATTTTTGAGCTTCTTCGATATTGATTTGAAAATCGGATGTTAGAGGAATATCAACAATCGTAACATCGTTCAACTCTGCTGCTACCTGGTACATTCCGAAAGTTGGACTGAAAAACATGGCTTTGTCTTTACCGGGATTGCAAAATACCCGATAAATATGATCTATTATTTCATCACTTCCGTTCCCAATAAAAATTTTTTCCGTGGCAATATTTTTAATTTCACTTAATTTTTGTTTTAAATCTTTTTGGTAGGGATCCGGATAACGGTTATTGTTTCCAAAAGGGTTTTCGTTGGCGTCTAAAAAAATACCTTCTATTCCTCCGGATTCATCTCTTGCGGAAGAATACGGATGCATGGCAAGCACATTGGGACGGGCCAGTTCATTTATATTTTTCATGGTTATTATTTTTATTGAATTAAAAGCGTTCATTCTACCCTAATTATTTTTAAATAAAATATATAAATTAGTTTAATTGGATCGTAGACGTATGCTTACCGCATTTTTATGGGCTTGCAGCTCTTCAGCTTCAGCCATTAATTTTATAGTATTTCCGATCTTTTGCAATCCCTCTTTGGTTAGTTCTTGAAAAGTGATTTTTTTGTAAAAACTATCCAGAGAAACCCCGCTGTAATTTCGTGCATAGCCATTAGTAGGCAATGTGTGGTTCGTTCCGCTTGCATAATCTCCGGCACTTTCACAGCTGTAATTGCCTAAAAATACTGATCCCGCATTTTCAATAGAGTGTGTATAGTTTTTAGCATGATCAATAGCCAAGATCAGATGTTCCGGAGCATAAAGATTACTCAATTGAAAACATTCTTCTAAGGAATTCAATAAAACACCTAGACTATTTTGTAAAGCTTTTTTAGCAATTTCTTTTCGAGGAAGACTTTCAAGTTGAGTATTGATCTCGGCTAGGGTCTGATTTAAAATTTCTGAATCCGTGGTTAGGAAAACAACTTGACTGTCAGGTCCATGCTCTGCTTGTGAGAGCAAATCGGAAGCAACATACGCAGGATTAGCGGACGAATCGGCCACTACTAATACCTCACTGGGCCCTGCAGGTAGATCTATGCTGACTTTAAATTCTTGGGCGTATTGTTTAGCCGCGGTTACATATTGGTTTCCCGGACCGAAAATTTTATAGACAGGTGAAATGGATTCTGTACCTACAGTCATCGCTGCGATGGCTTGAATACCTCCTACCTTGTATATATTTTTGATACCTATTGTTTTTGCTGCATATAAAATAGCAGGATGTATTTTGCCTTCTTTATTAGGAGGGGTGCATAATATAATTTCTTTACATTCTGCAATGATAGCGGGTACTCCCAACATTAAAACGGTCGAAAAAAGCGGTGCAGACCCTCCGGGAATATATAATCCAACTTTTTCTATAGCTCTGGATTCCCTCCAACATTCGATACCGGGTTGTATTTCAATAATTTTCTTCTTTTCTTTTTGAGAAAAATGAAATTTTTCAATGTTGGATTTAGCTTGTAAGATGGCATGTTTCAATTCATCGGAAACTAATGATTCCGCCTCAAAAAGTTCTTGTTCGGAAACAGTAAAGCTAGTTAAATACACTTGGTCAAATTGAAGAGTATATTTTTTTAAGGCTGCGTCGCCTTCATTTTTTACATCGGTAAATACATTTTTTACGGTTTCATACAATGAAACTTTTTCATTTTCAGGTCTTTTGACTAAATGGTGCCAATCATTTACAGGAGGATATTTTATAATGTTCATTTTTGAGCTCTATTAATAGATAAAATGGTTGATTGTTAAGTAAACTGAATGGGTTATTCTTTTTATTATAAAAATTTAAAGAATCATTTTTTGAATAGGAATGACTAAAATTCCTTGCGCTCCAAATTCTTTTAATTGTTCAATGATGTCCCAAAACTTATCTTCTTTAATTACAGAATGTATGCTGCTCCATCCTTCTTTTGCCAGGGGTAAAATAGTAGGACTTTTAACTCCGGGTAATAAAGAAATAATATCTTTCAAGTTTTCATTAGGAGCATTTAACAAGATGTATTTATTTTCTCGAGAATATAGTACCGATTGAATTCTGAATAATAATTTATCTAGAATTTCTTGTTTGTCTTGAGAGAGTTTTTTTGATTTTATAAGGGCTGCTTCGCTTTTAGTAACGGTTTCCACTTCTTTTAGTCCGTTCATGAGAAGTGTACTTCCGGTGCTGACAATATCGAAAATGCAATTAGCCAAACCTATTCCCGGGGCTATTTCAACGCTTCCACCGATTTCTTCAATTTCAACCTTTACATTGTTTTTTTTGCAAAATTTCTTTAAAATTTTAGGATAACTAGTTGCAATTCTTTTATTGTTAAAATAAGCAATTCCGGTATATGTTTCTTCTTTAGGTATAGCCAAACACATTCGGCAATTACCGAAACCTAATTTCTTTATGATTTCTACATTTCGGTCTTTTTCCCAAACCTCGTTTTCACCTAAGATTCCAATATCGGCAACATTTTGTTCTACATATTGTGGAATATCATCATCTCTAAGAAATAAGATTTCAATAGGAAAATTGGTTGATACAGTTTTCAATTTTTGATTACCATTTGGAATTTTTATTCCGCATTCACTCAATAATTCCAGTGATTTTTGACTTAGCCGTCCGTTTTTTTGGATAGCAATTTTCAGTTTACTCATTAGCCATAGTTTTTAAATTTTTTTACTATTGAAGTGATCCTAAAAAAAAACCGCCCGAAAACTCAGGCGGCTATTATTTATTTTGACATTTTGCATAACAAAATTACTTACCTCACCTGATTGTAAGTGTGTAAATAATGATGATGTATATGTGTTTGAATCATTTTTGTTTATATTGATTGGTACAAATTTATAAAAAATATAATAAAGCACTAATAATAAATTACAATTATATTATCTATATAAATGAAGGGGTTACTATATAAATTAATAATATAATCTTATATGTCTAGTAAATTTGTTTAATGACATCAATATCTAACTCATCATATTTGCCATCAATGAATTTTATAAAATCTTTAAATAGCTTGGTATTATTATGAATATTAATAGCTTCTTGGGATTTCCATACTTCAATTATAGAAAGTTTTAAAGGATCTTTTATGCTTTCGTGTAAATCATAAGATATATTACCTTCTTCTTTGCGGGAGCCATCTGCTAAGGAATACACTATTTTTTTAACATCATCAAGATAGTCAGGTTTTACTTGTATGGTTGCAATTATTTTTAATTCTGACATGGTATAAATAATTTAATACATCAAAAGTAATTAATATAATTAAAACCATATATATGTTGTTTAAATAAATTTTAATAGTATGTAATGAATATGTTTTGATTAATGAAGTATTTTATATAACATTTCCATTAAGATATCTTTAGAAGTTGCATGAGATGAAACATCCACTCCCTTGGATTTCATGTCTGCATCTCGCAAATAAGCAATACATGCAGTAGTTTTTTTTAAAGAATAATTTTTAATGGCGGTTAAATACTCATTAGCAAAGAAAGGATTAATACGAAGTTCTTTAGCTATATTTTGAGGAGTTTTTATCGGTAAAGTGTGTACGATAAGAATATTAGAAAATAAACTTATTAAGGTTCCAAAAGTCAAAACAATAGGATTTGCTTTTGGGTTTTTTTCAAAATAGTCTATTATTTTATAAGCCTGTTTCGTATTTTTCTCAACGATGGCCTTTCTTAATTCGAAATTGTTGTACTCTTTGCTAATTCCAATATTTCGTTCAATGATTTCAGGAGTTATCTTTTTGGAATTACCTACAATTAATTTAAGTTTTTGAATTTCGTTATCAATACGGGAGAGTTCAGTGCCTAAAAATTCGGCAAGTAAAATCCTGGATTTTTCGTCAATTTCCAAACCGTTAGATTGACACAATGAACCGATCCAAGTGGGTACTTGGTTGTCATATAGCTTTTCGCTTGTAAAAATATATCCTTGTTTACTGAGTAATTTAGTTGCCGACTTTCTTTTATCTAAAGATTTGTATTTATAATTGATGACCAATACAGTTGAAGGCTGAGGATTTTTTATATAATTATCAAAGGCTTCGGATTTGTCAAAAGGCAGCCCCTTTGCTTCTTTAATTATTATAAGCTGTTTATCGGCTCCCATTGGAAATTGCTTTGCCAAAGATATAATTTGATCCAAATCAGATTCTGTACCGTAAATAATATTTTGGTTAAAAGCCTTTTCTTCTTCCTTTAGGACATTTTCTTCCAGTAATTCGGTAAGTTTATCGATGTAAAAAGGCTCATCACCCTGTAAAAAATATACAGGCAGAAACTTTTTATTTTTAATATCTTTGACTAAATTATTATATTCTTTCATAATTAGAATAATGGAACTTCCGATTTTAAATTTCCCAAAAAAATATAATTTTCATGTAAAGGAGGAAAAATCTCTTTGGTATATTTTTGACGAAGTTAGAAAAAAATGGTTAATTCTAACACCTGAAGAATGGGTAAGGCAACATATTATTTTTTATTTAAAAACCGAAAAAAAAATTCCTCAATCAGCGTTTATAATCGAAAAAAAAATAAATCTCAATCAACAAACTAAACGTATGGATATCTTACTGTATAAAAAATCAGAACCCAGATTATTGGTTGAATGCAAAGCTCCTGAAATACCTATTACTCAAACTACCTTTGAACAGGCCGCTCGATATAATACGCAAATTAAATCCAAATATATTTTATTAACCAATGGATTTAAACACTTGTATTTTACTTACGACCCTGTTAATAATCAGTATAAAGTTGTTGATGATTTTGATTGGTCCTAATAATTTTAACAACTTTAAAACAAAAAAAATAATTAAATTAAAAAATTAGGAGCTTATTTATTTCTTTTCTTAGTTTCGGGTAGAAAAGATGCTACCAATCCCAATAAAGGCAAAAAGGAGCAAAGATAGTATACGTATTGAATACCCGTCTTATCGGCAATTTTACCTAGAATAGCAGAAGCTATTCCGGCTATTCCAAAAGCCAAACCAAAAAAAAGTCCACTTATAAGTCCCACCTTTCCGGGTACTAATTCTTGAGCATAGATGAGAATGGCTGAAAAGGCTGATGACAAAATCAATCCTATGAAAATACTTAAAATGCATGTCCAAGTAAGATTCGCATAAGGCATTAAGAGAGCAAAAGGAGCAGTTCCGAGAATGGAAATCCAAATTACATATTTTCGACCTATTCGATCGCCAACAGGGCCACCAATAATTGTACCTGCTGCAATAGCAAATAAAAAAGCGAAAAGATAGATTTGCGCTTCATCAATACTAACACCAAATTTATTAATAAGATAAAAAGTATAATAACTGGTAAGACTTGCCATATAAACATATTTTGAAAAAACCAGAAGTAATAAAATACCTATAGCTAAAACTACCTTAGGTCGAGGCAATGAAGTATTATTTATGGAATTTTGATCTCCGATATTTTTTTCGGATTCTTTTTTGGTTTTTAAAAGAACTAAATTTTTTTTGTACCATTTGCTGATTACAAGCATTATTCCAATACCCAATAAAGCGATGATGGCTAACCATCCCACATTTTTTTGGCCATAAGGGGTTATGATCCATAACGCAATTAAAGGACCTATGGAACTTCCGAAATTTCCGCCCACTTGAAAGATGGATTGAGCCAGACCGTGCTTACCTCCCGAAGCCAGATAGGCAAGACGAGAGGCTTCCGGATGAAATATGGACGATCCTAATCCCGTAAAAAAAACAGCTAATAGCACATGAGTGAAATTAGTGGCAAGGGCCAGCGATATAACGCCCATCATGCTGAAAGTCATTCCAACGGGTAAAGAATAGGGTTGAGGGTGCTTGTCGGTAAAAATTCCGATTATGGGTTGGAATAAGGAGGAGGACATTTGATAAACAAGGGTTATCAAACCTATTTGAGTAAACGTTAGAGCCAACGAATTTTTTAAAAGCGGATATATGGCAGGTATAACCGATTGCAATGTGTCATTAAACATATGAGATAGTGCTAATAATGACAACAAGGTAAATGCAGTACCGGTTGGTTGAGATGATTTTTCCATAGTTACAGGTATGGTGAAAAAAATAACTGCAAATATATTACTAATTGTACGAATTGGAATAAATTTGGATTATAAAAAGTTGATAAACTAATTTTTACGATGATTATAAGTATCGAACTATGGTAATTCACTTAATGGGACAAAAAAGAAAATGAATACAATTAATTCAGAAAAATACATAAGTTCGATATGGAAAATAAATCAGGTTCATGGAAAAAATCAATGATAATCCTATTCTTAATTATCAGCGTTTTAGGGGTTGCAATATTTTATGTGTATTATTATGTGCCTTACGGAGACAGCAGTGTAAAGTCCGGGCAATTAAATTATATCATGCATAAAGGGATTATTTTTAAAACTTATGAAGGAAAATTAATTCAAACCGGATTCAAATCAAGAACCACCGGAGGTATGCAATCCAATGAATTTGAATTTTCTGTGGATAATGAAGAATTGGCACATCAATTAATGAAGCTTACCGGAAAGGATGTTATCTTGCACTATAAGGAATATTTCGGAGCATTACCTTGGAGAGGATATACTAAATATATTGTTGACAGTATAATTTCTTCACAAAACCATGCGGAAACCAAACCGTAAAAGTTGTGTTTAAATCTGTTTTTTCAAATAATCACATTATTTTTCGGATAAACCTTCAAAACGATTTAAGATTTTTTTAATTTAAATCCGGTATTTTTGCAGACCTAAAAGAAATAATAAAATAATGCGATTTTATTCCTTACGTGTACAAAAAGTGATACCGCTTACTTCAGGAAGTGTTCGATTAGACTTGTCAATTCCTGAAGAATTAAAATCTATATTCCATTGGAAAGCGGGACAGTTTATTCGCTTTCAATTTGAGATCAATGGAGAAATCTTCGAAAGAGAATATTCGATATGCACTGCACCGTATGAAGGATATCTGTCTTTTGCTGTAAAAAAGGCTAAAAATGCGTTTGTATCTGAATTTGTGCAAAACCATGTGAAGGAAGGAGATCTTGTATCTATTTCTGCTCCCATGGGAACTTTCGGAATTCCCTCGCGACCCAATGAAAAAAGAACTTTGGCAGCATTTGCCTCCGGTAGTGGTATAGCTCCGATTGTAAGCATTATCAAAGATACCTTATATCATGAGCCTAACGTTCAATTCTATCTTTTTTATGGTAATACGAATGAAAATGAAGCAATTTTTAAGGATGAATTGACTAAATTACAAAAACAAAATCCTACTAATTTTTTCCCTTATTTTTTTTATACCCGACAAGAAATGCAAGATAAATTTTTTGAGGGAAAATTGGATGCTCACAAAATAAAACTAATCATCAATCAAATTATGGATTGGGATGAATTGGACGAAGCGCTAATTTGCGGTCCAAAAGATATGATCGTTACCCTGGCTAATGCTATTTATGAGCAAGGTATCCCTAAAAAAAATATACATTACGAATTGTATGAGCCGGTTGAAAAAGTTTTTTTTGATGATAAAGTCAAACGTTCTACAGTAAAAGAAGTAAAAGTTACCTATACATTTCGGAAAATCACAAAAACGATGAATTGGATAAATAACGGTTCTTCCTTACTTACTGCTTTACTGGATAGTGGAGTAGAGGCTCCTTATTCTTGTAAAGGAGGAGTTTGTGGAGCATGTATTTGTACTAAAACAGAAGGGGAAGTATATTTAGATGAAAACTTAGTCTTAACAGAAAATGATCTAAAAAAAGGTAAAATACTAACCTGTATGGCTCATCCTAAAACAAAAACATTGACCATTAATTTAGATGAAGCATAAAGATTTTTTAAAACATTCTTGTGTGTACTATATTAATTTTCATCTTTCTTTAATAATAAGAATAGAAGCAAAATACTATATGATAAAGTAAAAATAAGTATATTTACCACAAGTCAACAGTAAAAAATTAAAGATTAAAAATATACTACCATTAAAAAATGAAAGAACTAGTTATTGTTTCTGCTGCGAGAACACCCATAGGAAGTTTTTTAGGCAGTCTATCAAGCCTTTCAGCGGTGCAATTAGGATCAGCAGCCATTGAAGGGGCACTGAATAAAATTAAATTGGAAAAAACTTTAATCAATGAGGTTTTTATGGGTAATGTTTTACAGGCCAATGTAGGACAGGCACCGGCTAAACAAGCTTCATTGGGAGCCGGAATACCGAATAACGTCCCTTGTACTACCATAAACAAAGTATGTGCTTCAGGAATGAAAGCGGTAATGATTGGCGCACAATCCATTCAAGCAGGAGATAATGAAATAGTAGTGGCAGGAGGAATGGAATCCATGTCGCAAGTACCTTATTATCTAACAAAAGGAAGAATTGGAAACAAGTTGGGAGATCAAAAGTTAGTTGATGGTTTACTAAAAGACGGGTTGATAAATGTATATGATCGCAATCATATGGGTATATGTGCAGATGCTTGTGCAGAAGAGTATAACATTTCCAGAGAGGAGCAAGATGCTTTTGCCATACAATCGTATACACGTTCGGAATTAGCATGGAAATCCGGTAAATTCAATGATGAAGTTGTGCCTGTGACTGTTCCTCAGAGAAAAAAAGATCCCATAATCATTTCAGAAGATGAAGAATTTAAAAATGTAAATTTTGATAAGCTGAAACAATTATCCCCTGTTTTCCAGAAAGAAGGAACTGTAACTGCAGCCAATGCATCCACTTTAAATGATGGAGCATCAGCACTAATACTAATGACAGCTGAGAAAGCTAAAGAATTAGGTTTACAACCGTTAGTAAAAATTATTTCCTATGCAGATGCTGCTTGTGAGCCTGAAAAATTCACCATAGCACCTTCCTTAGCTCTTCCCAAAGCCCTAAAAAAAGCAAATTTATCTTTAGATGATATTGATTTTTTTGAGTTCAATGAAGCATTTTCCGTAGTTGGATTAGCGAATGCTAAAATACTAAACATAGATAGTTCAAAAGTAAATGTAAATGGTGGCGCTGTTTCTTTAGGGCATCCTTTAGGTAATAGCGGTTCGAGAATTATAGTTACTTTAATCCATGTGTTAAAACAAAATAATGCAAAGTATGGAGCGGCAGCAATCTGTAATGGAGGAGGAGGAGCTAGTGCAATTATACTTGAAAATATATAAACTTTTATAAAATATAATAAAAAAGGCAGATTTGAAAAATCTGCCTTTTTTATTATCAATTCAATTAATAAGTTTGAAGAGTCTGTAAATTATTTAATATAATATAAATTTAAATTATATTAATATTCTAATAATATTTGGTTGATTTATATATATTTGTTAGGTGAACAAAAATTATATTTTGAATTAAATAATATTAGAAATTATGAAGAATACATTAAATATTATCTTGCTTTCGTCAGCTTTTAATGGCTTGACTCAAAGAGTCTGGCTTTCATTGAAAGAAGCAGGATATCAGGTTAGTTTTTTACTTTTTACCACAGAACAAGAGGTTATAGGTTCAATTGAAACTGCCCATCCGGACCTTGTTATTTGTCCTTTTTTGAAAGATAGAGTGCCTGAAGTTCTTTGGAAAAATGAGACAAGACCTATCATAATTATCCATCCGGGTATTAGAGGAGATAGAGGAGCCTCTTCTTTAGACTGGGCAATTTTAAAAAATCTTGACACATGGGGAGTAACTGCATTACAAGCCGTAGAAGAAATGGACGCCGGACCTATTTGGGCAAGTCATGAATTTAAAAAACCTGCTTTAATAAGAAAATCAGAGCTTTATAACAATTTTGTAAGTGATGCCGCTATAAAATGTATTTTTGAGGTTATTGATAAATTTATAAATAAAGAAAAACCCATCCCGTTAGATTATAATAACGAAAACGTAAAGGGAAGGCTAGAACCTAATATGAAACAATCGGATCGTCATTTTGAATGGACTAGTTCGGCAAAAGACATTTTAAATATAGTAAATTCAGCAGAAGGAATACCCGGTGTATTAGCAGAAATAGAAGGTGAAAAATTTTATATATATGATGCATATTTGGATCATCGTGAAGGTGAAGCGGGAAAACTTTTAGCCCGCCGTGAAGATGCAGTTTTAATTGGAACAGGAGAAAAAAGCCTATGGATTGGTTCGTTAAAAAGAGCAGCTAAAGACCAATTGCCCTTTAAACTACCGGCTGTACAAGTTTTAAAAGAAAAAGCAGAAAGTCTAAAAGATTTAACACTTTCATTGTACGATACGGTTTTATCTAATGAGGAGTACAGTACAATACATTATTCCCAAAAAGGAAAAATAGGAGAGTTAACCTTTAATTTTTATAATGGTGCAATGAGTACCCAACAATGCGAAAGGATGATAAAAGCTATTCAATTTGCTAAAGAACAGGAAACGAATGTGTTGATAATTAAAGGAGGATACAATGCTTTTTCCAATGGTGTACACCTTAATACGATAGAAGCAGCAGAAAATCCTGCAGAAGAGGCCTGGAAAAATATACATGCTATAGACGATGTATGTTTAGAACTTTTAGATACGAAACAATGGGTAATTGCCGGTGTGACAGGAAGTGCCGGAGCGGGAGGAGTAATGTTAGCTTTAACAGCTGATTTTGTAGTTGCCAGAGATGGAATAATACTTAATCCTCATTATGCCACGATGGGATTATATGGTTCAGAATATTGGACATATACTTTGCCTAAACGGGTGGGAGAGCAACAGGCTAGAAAGCTAACCGAAGAATGTTTACCCGTAAGTGTAACCCGGGCATTGGAGATCGGATTAATTGATTCTATAGGTCCCAGAGAAATAAACAATTTCAATGAATGGTTATGGGTACAAGCTAAAAAAGCAGAAGAATTAAATAAAAAAGCCTCGAAAAAACCTTTTAATCCGGAAAAAGCAGCTGAGTGTAGAAAGAAAGAATTAGAAGAGATGAAAGAAGATATGCTTTACGACCGAAATTCTTTTTCTGTAAAAAGAAATTGTTTTGTACTTAAAAAAAGAGCTTGTAAGACTCCGGATCGATTGATCGCCAATTGGGCAAGAGTTAAACAAAATAAGGAATAATAAAAAAACCATCTCATTTGAGATGGTTTTTATTGAGGCTTCGAGCGGATTCGAACCGCTGTACAAGGTTTTGCAGACCTCTGCCTAGCCACTCGGCCACGAAGCCGTTTTGTTGGATTGCAAATCTACAATTTTTTTTGAATTAAAATTAAAATCTAATAAAATTTCTTTTTAAAAGTTACTTTTACCTGATCTAAATTTACATGTACAGGCGGGTTTACCTTTGCAACAGAGACTTTTACAGCTTTTACCTTTTTACATTGAAATTTTATTTCTCTTATAATTCGATAGGCAACATGTTCTAAAAGATTGGAGCGAACAGCCATCTGATCTTTAACTATTTGTGCAACAATTCCGTAATTAACAGTATCATTAAGCTCATCAGATCTTCCTGATTTTTCTAAGTTTAACCGTATTGTCACATTAACTATATAAAAAGAACCAATTTTAGCTTCTTCTTCTAAGCATCCATGATAGGCGTAAATTTTTATATTTTTTAATTTTATTTTTTGCATTTAAAAAAGTTGTTTAGCAATTTTTCTTATATTTTCAGATCTTCCCATAGAATAAAAATGAAGTACGGGAACTCCTTGCTTCATTAATTCCTTGCATTGACTAACCGTCCATTCTATTCCCACCTCATACACTGCTTTGTTAACCTTACATTTTTCTACGGCCATAACTAATTCTTGAGGCATATCTATGTGAAAAATGTTTGGAAGAATAGTGAGATGTTTTTTTATAGATACAGGCTTTATGCCGGGTATGATCGGTACAGTAATTCCGATATTCCTACACTTCTTTACAAACTCAAAATATTTAGTATTATCATAAAACAGTTGGGTAACAATGTAATCAGCTCCGGCATCAATTTTTTGCTTTAAATAATTTAAATCCGTATCTAAATTAGGGCTTTCAAAATGTTTTTCAGGATATCCGGCTATGCCAATACAAAAATCAGTAGCTCCATGAGCGTATTCTTCATGAAGATATTTACCTGAATTCATGTTTTGAACTTGAGACACCAGTTCATTAGCATATGAATGTCCTTGAGAGTGTGGTTTAAAAATACCCTCACTTTTAATGGGATCTCCTCGTAAAACTAAAATATTATCAATACCTAAAAAATTAAAATCGATAAGAATATTTTCAGTTTCTTCTTTATTAAACCCACCACATATTAAATGAGGCACTGCGTCAACTTTATACTTTTGTTGAATTGCAGCACATATACCCACTGTACCGGGACGTTTTCTTGTAACAATTTTTTGTATCAATCCATTAGGTAACTCTCTATATTCGTATTCTTCTCTATGATAGGTTACATCAATGAAAGGAGGATTAAATTCCATTAAAGGATCTATATTGGAAAATATATTTTGTAAATCTTCTCCTTTTTTAGGCGGTAGTATTTCGAAGGAAAATAAAGTTTTTCCCTTTGCATTGGAAATATGTTCTGTAACTTTCATATTAATTATTTTTGTTCAAAACAGGCCATTTTATTGGGAGATGAAAAATATTTTTAGTTGTTATTATTATCATTTATAGTTTATTCATTATATTTATAAAGCACTTTCATTAAAAGAAAAGGGTAGTAAATCAGCACATTGGTTAAATTTAATTACTTTTCCTTTCAAACCGGTAAAAAGAAATTCAATAGGCATTTTTTGTCTGAATTCGTATTCAATAAGTACTTGTCTACAGGCTCCGCAAGGAGAGACAGGAATGGAACTATTATCATCTTTTCCGGCAACTACAGCCATTTTTATTATTTTAGCAGACGGATAGTTTGCTATAGTATAAAAAATAGCGGTCCTTTCAGCACATAAACCACTGGGATAAGCGGCATTCTCTTGATTGTTACCTGTTAAGATTTTACCATTATCTAATAATAAGGCGGCTCCAACTTTAAAATTAGAATAATTGGCATAAGCAGAATTACGGGCTTCTTTAGCCTTATTAATTACTATTAAGTCTTGGTCGGAAAGATCTTCCCATTGGGAATACTCTTCATATTTTAGATCTAAGACTTTAATCATATTTAATACTTATTATATGCACCTAAGTTACTAATAAATTATAAAAATGGGTAAAATAATTACCATGTATAAAGTATTTGCTAAAACAAAAAACCTATAAAACAGATTTTTATAAGAAAGAAAAGATTTCTCTTTCTGCAAAATGAAAATGAGCTTCAATCGCTGCATTTTCGTCGCTGTCTGATCCATGAATAGCATTTCGTTGTGTGCTTTCAGCATATTTTTTTCGGATAGTACCTTCTTCTGCCTGATCGGGATTGGTAGCACCGATTAACTTTCTAAAATTTTCCACAGCATTTTCCTTTTTTAAAACAGCTGCAATTATAGGTCCGGAGGTCATAAAATTCACTAAGTCCTCAAAAAAAGGTTTGCCCTGATGTACTGAATAGAATCTTTCGGCATCTGTTAAGGTGAGGGAGGTTAGTTTTAAAGCAATGATACTAAAACCGGCTTCAGTAATATCTTTTAAAATAGTTCCCGTTAGACCTTTAGAAACAGCATCGGGTTTTATCATAGTAAGAGTAAAATTGGACATAAAAATATATATTTAAAAAAGTTAAGCTAAGTAATAATAAAATAAAGTTAAAAAAAAACACTCAATTCTGTAAAGAATTGAGTGTTTTTTAATTAAATATTTTAATCTCTTAAGCCAATAATGATACCGGATTTTCAAGATACATTTTAAGAGTTTGTAAAAACTGAGCTCCGGTAGCACCATCTACTACACGGTGATCACATGCCAATGATATTTGCATTGTGTTACCAACCACAATTTGTCCGTTTTTCACTACCGGTTTTTGTATGATAGCTCCCACGGATAAAATACATGAATTCGGTTGATTAATAATAGAATTGAAAGATTCCACTCCAAACATTCCTAAGTTAGAAATAGTGAAAGTAGATCCGTCCATTTCATTAGCTTTTAATTTTTTATCTCTAGCTCTTCCGGCTAAGTCTTTTACTGCTGATGAAATTTGAGTTAAAGATAAGTAATCGGTGTTTTTAATTACCGGAACTACTAATCCATCTTCAACTGCTACGGCAACTCCTACATTAATGTTTCCACGGTGGATAATTTTAGTATCGGACCAAGTACTGTTAATTTGCGGATGTTTTCTTAAAGCAATTGCAACGGCTTTAATTACAATATCGTTAAAAGATACTTTGGTATCAGGAAGGCTATTGATAGCTTTTCTAGCTTCCATAGCATTATCCATATTGATTTCAAATACCAAATTGTAATGAGGAGCGGTAAATAAACTGTGGCTAAGACTTTTAGCAATAGCATTTCTCATGGAAGAGTTTGGAGTTTCAGTGTCTACACCCGGAGTTATTTGCGGAGCAACCGGCGCAGATTTAGCTGAAGAAGAAGAAGCTGAAGTAGTTGAAGCTGTTGGAACAAAATTTTCAACATCTTTTCTAATAATTCTTCCATTGTCTCCACTTCCTTTAATTTGATCTAGGCTAATTCCTTTTTCTTTAGCAATTTTCTTTGCTAAAGGAGAAGCGAATATTTTACCGTTGCCGGATGAAACTGTATTAGCTTCAGAAGAAGGTTTAGAGTCATTGGATGCGACAGCTGTCGGCTCAGAAGCAGCAGGTTTAGAAGTTGCAGTAGAAGCAGCAGTGCCTCCGGCAATAATTCCGCTAACATCCGTACCTGCAGGTCCTACGATAGCCAATAAAGATTCAATCGGAGCAGAATCTCCTTCTTTTACTCCTTGGTATAATAAAACTCCGCCGTTACCATCGTATTCAAAATCTTGAACCGCTTTATCTGTTTCTATTTCAGCAATAACATCGCCTTCTTTAATGGTATCACCAACCTTAACATTCCATTTAGAAACTTTACCTTCAGTCATGGTATCACTAAGTCTGGGAACTTTGATAATTTCCACATCTTTAGGGATTTCTACAGAAGCAGAAGGGGTAGAAGTTGTATTCGTATTGCTAGAGTCGTTATTAGTTGTTGGTTCAGAAGATGAAGAATTGCTGTTAGCACCTCCAATTAATGCGCTGATGTCTTCCCCTGCTTTTCCGATAATAGCTAACAGAGAATCCACCGGTGCAGCATCACCTTCTTTAACTCCTTGATATAAAAGGATACCATCATCACCATCATAATCAAAATCCTGAACAGCTTTATCTGTTTCAATTTCTGCTAAGATATCGCCTTCTTTTACAGGATCTCCTACTTTTAGGTTCCATTTAGATACTTTTCCCTCAGTCATGGTATCACTCAGACGAGGCATTTTTATAACTTCAGCCATAATTTGGTTTTGATTCGTGTTTTTATTGGTTTTCTAATTTATCTAAAAAAGGATAATTTGGCTCTGAGTATATATATTTATATAATACGTCATCATCAGCGTAAGGAGCATCTTCTGCAAACTTACCAACTTCATTCATTTCATCCTTTATTCTTTTATCTATTTCATCTAATTCTTCGATGCTTGCCCAATTATTAGACAAAATTTTGTGTTTTACGAATAGAATCGGGTCTTCTTTTTTGTGTTCTTCCACTTCTTCTTTCGTTCTGTAAGGCTCAGCATCAGACATGGAATGTCCTCGGAAACGATACGTTCTAGCCTCAAGGAACGTAGGACCATCTCCTCTTCTTGCTCTTTCAATAGCCTCGTAAGCTGCTTCTGCAACTGTCTCAGGATTCATTGCATCCACCGGAGCGCATGGCATTTCATACCCTAGTCCTAATTGGTAAATATCCAAATTATTAGTAGTTCTTTCAACCGATGTACCCATAGCATATTGATTGTTTTCACAAACAAATACTACCGGTAATTTCCAGTTCATAGCCATGTTGAAAGTTTCATGTAGAGTACCTTGTCTTACTGCACCGTCACCCATGTAGCAAATAGTAACCGCGTCGCGTTCAAAATATTTATCTGCGAAGGCTATACCGGCACCTAACGGGATATGACCACCTACAATACCATGTCCACCGTATACATTGTGCTCACGGCTGAAAAGGTGCATAGATCCACCCAATCCTTGAGACGAACCGGTGGCTTTACCGCATAATTCAGACATGGCTACTTTAGGATCCAGCCCCATGGCTAATGCATGAGCATGACAACGATAAGAGGTTATAATCTTGTCTTTGGTTATATCCATTGCATGAGTAAAACCTGCTGCAATTGCCTCTTGGCCATTATATAAATGCAAAAAACCTCTGATTTTATCTTTTAAATATAGAGAACGAGCTTTGTCCTCAAATCTTCTCCACATAGTCATATCCTCAAACCACTTGAGGTATACTTCTTTACTAAATTCTTTCATCCTTGTACAATTTGACACGCAAATTTACATCAAATACTATGAACTAACAAAATTTAGATTTTATAAGTTTAAATACTTATATCATGATTATTTATATTAAATTATTTATATAAGTAATTATTTATTTTTATTTAATGCTGATTTAATAATCGAGTATAATAATTTACTCATATTATTGTTTGTTTTATTTTTATTTGGTAGAAATATTATTTGTCTAATTTTTCAATGCATTAAATTTCATTTCGATATATATCTGATCATTTAAAAGAATTATTATAGAAGTTATAGTTATGAAAAAACTATTCATTAAATAAAATTTAATCATTTGATTAAATCAAAAATTTAAATATATTTGCATTAAAATATATTTAGTGGTATAAAAAATGCAATACGATTGCAATGAGTAAGTTATAAAATTGGAAATGAAAATCAGGATATGGTCAGAGATGTGTCAACAGAGCAAAAAATTAAGGAGGCTGCAAAGCGCGTTTTTCAAAAAAAAGGTTTTGGTTTAACTCGTACCCGAGATATAGCAAAAGAGGCGGGTATCAATTTGGCTCTGCTAAATTATTATTACAGAAGTAAAGAAAATTTATTTGAAATAGTGATGCAGGAGAGCATAGAAGAAATGTTTTTTTATCTGGAACATATAATGAATAATAAGCAAACAACCTTGACCGAGAAAATAGATGCAGGAGTTTTAAGATACATAGAAGGAATGTCCAAAAATTCAAATTTGCCTCTTTTTTTATTCAGTGAATTACAGGCTAATCCTCAACATCTTTTTGATAGGGTTAAAATTCCCGAAGGTTTTATCCAAGAGACTTATATGTTCAAACAGATCAATGAGCAAATAAATAAAGAAAAGTTGAATTTTACAGCTATACATTTTTTTATAAATCTAGTTTCCATGTCTATTTTTCCGATAATAGGACAACCCTTTATAAAATATGTAACTAAAATGGATGAAAAAAGTTTTACAGATTTCATCGAACAACGAAAAACTTTAGTTCCAATCTGGTTAAAGTCAATGTTAAAGCTAGTATAATAATGAGATTATGAAAACTAAAACGTATATTTTTTTACAATTATGTTTACTTCCTTGTCTGTTGTTTTCACAGTTATCGGTAATAAACCTGGAAGAATGTCAGGAAAAAGCAAGAGAAAATTATCCGTTAATTAAACAATATGATTTAATTTCTCTAGCCGAAGACTATACTTTGGATAATTTGGCAAAAAATTACTTGCCGCAAATTTCTCTCGGTGGACAGGCTTCTTATCAAACTCAAGTAACTAAAATACCCATAAAGATTCCGGGTTACAATATTCCTGAAATGGACAAAGATCAATACAAAATAACTTTAGATGTTACACAATTGCTATGGGATGGAGGAGCAACACGATCTCAAAAAAAAATTACCCAAGCCAATTCAGATTTTGAAAAGCAAAAGCTTGAAGTAAACTTATATACTGTAAGGGAAAAAATTAATCAATTGTATTTTGGAATTCTAACGATTGACAAGCAATTGAATCAATTGGATGTTTTAACTTCCGATTTACAAACCAATTATAACCTGGTTAGTGCTATGCTAAAAAATGGTGTTGCCATGGTATCTGATTTAGATTTGGTTAAAGTGGAATTATTAAATACCGATCAAAAAAGAATTGAGCTTACCACTTTACGAATGGCTTATATAAAAATGCTTTCTTTATTTATACATGAAGAAATAAGTCAAAGGGTTGAACTGAAACTTCCGGACAAAAGTATCAATTTTGATCAAGTGATTTCTCGTCCCGAATTAAGGATGTATGATAAGCAAAATTTAGTATATGAAGCTAAAGAAAGTGCAATAAAAGCTAAAAATATGCCTAAATTTTCACTTTTTGCTCAAGGAGGATATGGAAAACCCGGTTTAAATATGTTGAACTCAGATTTTAAAACGTATGCTATTGGCGGGGTGCGTTTGAGTTGGAATTTTGGAAACTTATACACAAAGAAAAACGAATATCGATTACTAAAAAATGATAGGAATTCACTTCAATCTCAAAAAGAAACCTTTTTATTTAACACACATGTTCAGCTAACCCAAATTCAGAATGAAATAAATAAATATGAACAATTGATGGTAAAAGATGATGAAATTATTCGGTTAAGGAATAGTGTTAAAAAGGCCGGAGAGAGTAAGTATAAAAATGGAATTTACAATATGAATGATTTAATCGGAGATATTAATGCAGAAAATCAGGCACGAGTAACGCAGTCTATACATGAAATGCAATATTTACAAAGTATCTATAATTATAAATATACACAAGGAAATTAGAACTATGAGACAGTTAATAATATTTACCCTGGGAACGTTTATGTTCCTGTTATCTTGTAATCGAAATAAGTTTGAGCATGATGCGTCGGGAACGTTTGAAGCAACTGAAGTAATTGTTTCATCGGAAGCTAACGGTAAATTGGAATCTTTTCAATTAACGGAAGGAGATCAATTGGCCAAAGGACAATACGTTGGATATGTTGACAGCATTCAGCTGTATTTAAAGAAAAGACAATTAATAGCTACCAATAAAGCCATACAGGTAAAAAGACCGGACATATCCGTCCAAGTTTCTTCCATAAAAGAACAGATTGCGAAAGCTGAATTTGAAAAAAGAAGAATTCAAAGATTATTGGCAGATAATGCAGCTACTCAAAAACAACTGGATGATGCGAATTCACAAATTGAAGTTCTTAAAAAATCTTTAAATGCGCAAGTAAATTCACTTTCAACATCGGTTAACAGTCTCAATGAAGAAAGTAACACCAATACAGTTCAAGTATCCCAAATAGAAGATCAATTAAAAAAATGTAAAATTATTAATCCAATTCAGGGTACTGTTTTAAACAAATTTGTTGAAGAAAAAGAAGTTGTTACTCAAGGTAAAGCACTCTATAAAATTGCAGATACTAAAAATTTATTTTTACGAGCATATATAGTTTCAGAACAATTAGAAAAAATTAAAATAGGACAGAAAGTAAAAGTATTTATAAATATTTCTGAGGATAAACAAAAATCCTATCCGGGCACTATTACATGGATATCCGATAAAGCCGAGTTCACTCCAAAAACTATTCAGACCCAAGATGAGCGTCAAAATTTAGTGTATGCGGTAAAAATCGCAGTAACAAATACTGATGGGCTTATTAAAATAGGTATGTATGGTGATGTGGATTTCTGATAAGTTCTAAATTCATTTTCTAACAGTAAACAAGACTAAATTTTAGTGAAGATATAATAAAGATAATGAGTGTTATTTCCATACAAAATATTTCAAAAACCTATACGGGCAAAGTTCCGGTTGAAGCTTTACAAGATATATCTATTGAAATTAATAAAGGAGAATTATTTGGTTTAATAGGTCCCGATGGAGCAGGAAAGACCACTCTATTTAGAATATTAACCACTTTGTTGGTGGCGGATAAAGGAGAGGCATTTGTAGATGGGTTTGATGTAAATAAAAACTTTTTACAAATACGGGAAAGAGTCGGGTATATGCCCGGTAAATTTTCGCTTTATCAAGATTTAAGTATTGAAGAGAATCTTAATTTTTTTGCTCGGGTATTCAATACAACGGTTGAAAAAAATTACGATTTAATTAAAGATATATATGTTCAAATCGAACCCTTCAAGAAGAGAAGAGCAGGTAAACTTTCGGGAGGAATGAAACAAAAACTAGCCCTATGTTGTGCCTTAATACATAAGCCTTCGGTTTTATTTTTAGATGAGCCGACCACAGGAGTAGATCCCGTATCCAGGAAAGAATTTTGGGATATGTTAACCCGACTTAAACAACAGGGAATTACTATAATGGTTTCTACACCTTATATGGATGAAGCAAGTTTATGTGATAAGATTGCGCTAATTCAAGAAGGAAAAATACTTTCTGTCAATACTCCTAAGCAGATTACGCAAGAATATCCGTATAAATTATATTCGGTGCGATCTGATAATAATTATAAACTTCTTCAGCAATTACGCAAACGAAAAGAAATAAACAGCTGTTATATATTCGGAGAATATTTGCACGTGACATTTAAAAATGAAAAGGTTACGATAGAGGGAGCTGAAGTAAAAGAAATTGAACCGGGAATCGAAGATTGTTTTATTTATTTAATGAATAAAAATGAAAACCATAGTAACGAAAGAGTTAACTAAAAAATTTGGCGATTTTATTGCAGTCAATCATATAAGCTTTGAAGTATCCAAAGGTGAAATTTTTGGTTTTTTGGGAGCAAATGGTGCAGGAAAAACAACAGCCATACGAATGCTTTGTGGATTGTTATCTCCCACCTCAGGGGAAGGAATTGTTGCAGGATACGATATTTACAATGAGTCGGATAAGATTAAAAAAAATATCGGATATATGAGCCAAAAATTTTCGTTATATGAAGATTTAACCATTAAAGAAAATATGCGATTATTTGGTGGTATTTATGGAATGAGCACTAAGGATATTAAAGTAAAAACAGAACAATGCTTAGAGGAACTTTCCTTAGAAACAGAAAGGGATGTTTTGGTTAAATCATTACCCTTGGGAATTAAGCAAAAAGTTTCTTTTGCAGTGTCGACCTTTCATTCTCCTGAAATTGTTTTTTTAGATGAACCCACCGGAGGAGTAGACCCCATAGCAAGACGTACTTTTTGGGAAATGATTTATCAGGCTTCCAATAACGGGATAACCATTTTTGTTACAACTCACTATATGGATGAAGCAGAATATTGTAATCGGGTTTCAATTATGGTCGATGGTAAAATTGAAGCATTGGATACGCCTGCGGGACTTCGTCATAAATATCATGCGGAAACTATGGATGAAGTTTTTCAAATATTGGCAAGAGGAGCAAAAAGAGAATAGATTTTAACTAAATAAAGGAAAAAATAAGAATAGGGCATGAATCAATTTTTTAGTTTTATAAAGAAAGAAATCTTTCACATCACCCGTGATTTTAGAACTATGCTTATGCTTTTAATTATGCCTATAGCACTTCTTATGATATTTGGATTTGCTATTACGACAGAAATTAAAAATACCTCTTTCATTGTATTAGATAATTCTAAAACCATCCAATCCATACAACTTATAGAACAAATAAATGCCAGTAAATATTTTGACCTTACAGGCTACCTGGATAAATTAGAACAGGTTGAACAACGTTTTCGCCTAGGAAAAGCTAAATTGGCGGTGGTTATTCCTCAAGGATTTGATAAAGACTTGTATCATCAAGGAACTAGTGAAGTTCAACTTATTGTAGATGCATCAGATCCTAATGAAGCATCTACCATAGTTAGCTACTTGCAACAAATTATAGCGGAATATCAAAAACAACAAATGAATAAAGCGAGTTCAGGTTCTTATGTAATTAAAAGTCAGGTTAAAATGCTTTATAATCCACAATTAAAAAGTGCATATAATTTTGTGCCGGGAATTATGGGATTGGTTCTTATGTTAATTTGTTCAATGATGACATCTATTTCCATTGTAAAAGAAAAAGAACAAGGAACTATGGAGATATTATTAGTTTCTCCTCTAAAACCTATAAGCATTGTATTAGCGAAAGTGGTTCCTTATTTCCTGATCTCCATTATTGACGTTTTTTCTATATTAATTATATCTGTTACCATCTTGGAAGTGCCAATTGAAGGAAATTTACTTTTACTTCTTTTTCTATGTACAATTTTCATTCTATCAACCTTATCGTTGGGGATTTTAATTTCATCCATAACGGAAACCCAACAAGCTGCCATGTTAATTTCGGGCATGGGATTATTGCTTCCCACATTGTTGCTTTCAGGGTTAATATTTCCCGTAGAAAATATGCCCTTACCGCTTAGAATAATATCAACCATTTTACCCGCTACCTGGTTTATTACTGCCGTTAAAGATGTAATGATTAAAGGGCTTGGTTTTTTTGCTATCTGGCAAGAGTGTCTGATACTTATTGGTATGACTCTTTTCTTATTAGTGGTAAGTATCAAAATGTTTAAAAACAGGTTATGAGAACATTAAAATTTTTATTAGAAAAAGAATTTCTTCAGATATTCAGGAATAAAACTATTTTGAGATTGGTATTTTTTATGCCTGTTTTTCAATTATTAGTATTGCCATGGGCAGCCACTTTTGAACAGAAAAATATCTTATTAAGCATAATAGATAACGATCACAGTTCGGCTTCCAGAGAATTGATACAAAAGGTAATTTCATCCGGATATTTTAAATTGGCCAATTATTCATCGTCTTATTCAGACGCATTAAAGGTCGTCGAAAAAAATGAAGCAGACTTGATTTTAGAAATTCCCCATAATTTTGAAAATACCTTTATAAGAGAAAAATCAACCGATGTTATGCTATCGGTAAATGCCATAAACGGACAAAAAGCAGGATTGGGATCTTCATATTTAGGACAAATCTTAGCAGCTTACAATCGGGAACTGGTTAGTCAATCTCAAAGTTCGGGACAAATTATTGTTAAGCCCTATTATATGTATAATATAGAAATGAATTATCGAAATTTTATGGTGCCCGGTATTTTGGTTATGCTACTCAGTATTATAGGCGGGGCGCTTTCTTCCTTGAATATTGTTAAAGAAAAAGAAGCTGGAACCATTGAGCAAATCAATGTTACACCTATTCCAAAATATATTTTTATTATAGGAAAATTGATTCCTTTTTGGGTTATGGGAATGTTTATACTAACTGTTGGTATGCTAATAGCCTGGTTGGTATACGGGTTAGTTCCGGCCGGTCATGCTCTAATAATTTATATATTTTGTTTTTTCTACCTTATTGCATTTACCGGATTTGGGTTAATAATTTCAAATTTTTCATCTACACAACAACAGGCCATGTTTGTGTTGTTTTTTATTATAATTATATTTTTCTTATTGGGCGGACTTTATACTCCGATAAGCAGTATGCCCAGATGGGCGCAAATCGTTACCATGTTTAATCCGGTACGTTATTTTATTGAAGTGATGAGGCTGGTTTATATGAAAGGAAGTACCTTGGCTGATATCTCTCATCAATTATATATAATTATTATCTTTGCTGTAGTGTTGAATGTAGGTGCAATTGTAAGCTACAAAAAAACAAATTGAGAGTCTGAAAGAGTTATTTAAAGGCATAGAACATGTTCTTTATAAGTTTCTTAAGCATTATTTTTGACATTAATAAATTAATGAAACAACATATACTTTAAACTAAAAGTAATGAAATCTAAAATCATAAATTCTTTTTTTTGGGGAAATTCGGTTGCTCTATCCTGGTTGTGGGGATTAGGACTGTTTTTTTCCGTGCAAATAACTTATTTATTCGGTTTAACAGGTCTATTGGGTTTTGCTTTATTAAACTCAATCGGATTATTTTTATTTGGTTATGGTACTCAAAAGATTGCCAATCGGGATAAAGGACAAGAATCATTAGAACGTTTTTATAAAAAATGGTATAAGCCGTTTCGCCTCAGTTTATATTTATATCAGTTATTGGCAATTACGTTAACCGTTTTTGCTACTGTAAAATATTTATTTATTCCTTTGCTTACTTCTTATTGGCCGGGCTGGGATGATGGGGGAAGTATATTACAAATTTTTTCTTTATTACTTGTGGTTTCATTGGTTATTTCTGCTTCCTGTTTACTGGGTGAAGAATTTTCGATTAAATCTATTAAATACTGGCATCTATTAATTGGAGCAGTTTTATTAGTCATAATTGTTTCCTTATTAACTTATTTACAACCTAAAGAAATATACAATTATCAAGCATGGGTAAAAAATGAAACTCAAAAACCTATTTTCATAGGCTATATGGTAGCCATTTTTGTTGGTTTTTTTGTAGGGCCTTGGCTGGATTTACAACAATGGCAGCGAGCTATACAAATGAGAAAAGAAGAAACCAATATATGTACCGGATATTTTTTCGGATCCGTTATATTTTTTTTCCTGCTTATTTTTCACGGATTAATGGCAAGTTTTGTATTCAACAGTAATTGGTTTAATCCGAATATGACATCGGTTGGATTGGGAGGTATAAAATACGGTCATGAGCAAATTGTAAATTATATGATCCACTTTCAATCTACACTTCCCGAATGGGTTCCGCTGTCCTATTATTTATTTATAGTATTCGCAGTATTAACAACTTTAGATAGCGGATATGTTTCTACTCGGTGGTTTGTGAAAGAAGTTTCCAAAACCAGTAATAGTCCTGTTTTATCCATTATACCTAAAGGAATTGCAGATTCTCCCATCCCTACCTATATTTTGGCGGGTTTAATTACGATATTCTCTGTATTGGCAAATTTTGAATTGGAATATTTTATGGTATTTTATGCCACTTTTTTTGTGGCTTATGCCTCATTAGGTATAGCGCGTTGTTTTGTACCCAATTCGCAGCATTCTTTACCTCAAGTGAAACTTTTTTCGATTGGAGCACTTTCATTAGTAATATTTGCCGGAGGTTATTTTATGCAAATGGCCGTATTGATGATAATAGGCTCAATACTTCCAATACTCTATGTGTTTTGGTTGGTTTTAAATACTGACTTACTACGAGTCGTGAAAGAGAAAGTTGAAGAAGTGATAGATGCTGCGTCAGAAATTCCTGTATTAAAAAATTTATCTAAAGCAACTCATACAGCTATTAATGGGAAAACCTTGGAAGTTAGCACGGGAAGTCATTTTGAAGGTAAATGGTTTGTGCATTCCTTTATGGCAACCTATGCAGATACCAACTCAGTTGGAAATGTTTATTTTGGAGTTTATGCTCTTTGGGTTGGAAAGACGCGCGAATTATTTTTTAATTATGTATTACCCGATTTTAATTTAAAGGATACTACCTATTTAATATTAACACGATCTTTTGAACACAAATATATTACTGAAACTAGAGAATTCGAACGGATAAGCGTAAAAATACGAGCTTCGGAATATAATCGAAAGATTGCCACTTTGGAACATCAAGTTTTCGATTCCGCCGGAAATTTATTGGGTAAAGGAAAACAACAATTGATATTTGTTTCTCCTAAAGATTACCGATTATTGGATATTCCTCCTGAAGTTATAAAAGCTTTTATGCCTTATATGTAATTTGATACATCAAAGAATTTCTAAACTATTACAAGGTTGTGACTTATTTTAATTCGATCTTCAAAAGAATATAAATTAATTACTTAAAACAGTAGGACCTAAAAATACTGTAATAAAAAATGATAAGTTAATATTAAAAAAAATTCACTCATCCTTATGCCGAAAATGTCTTTTTCAGTATTTACAAAATTTATCCTACATTCATTGAAAATGGATAATAATATTTAATATATTATAAATAATGAGACATTAATTGGTTGAATGTCAAAAACTAAATTTATGTATTTAACGTTTTTGATAAATTTAAATGAAAATAATAGGTTATAGCAAAATTGTTTACTTAGGCTTTCTGAACATTTTCTTCTTCCAACAACTTTTTTTCTGCTCCTTCAGGATCAAACTCTCCTTCCCATCGGGCAATTACAGCAGTAGCTAAACAATTTCCAATAACATTTACCGTAGCACGAGCCATATCCATTAACGTATCAATTCCTAATATCATTAAAATGGGCCATTCTTGCAGATTAAAAGTACTTGCCGTACCCATCAAGATAACTAAAGAAGCACGAGGCACCCCGGCTACACCTTTGCTGGTTACGATTAAGGTAAGTATCATAATTAATTGGGTAGTAAAAGATACATGGACCCCCGTTGCTTGTGCTACAAATATAATGGCTAAGGATAAATATAAAGTAGTTCCATCTAAATTAAAGCTATACCCGGTCGGCATTACAAAAGCAATCACTTTTCGAGGAACGCCGAGTCTTTCCATCGCAATCATGGCTTTAGGTAGAGCAGCTTCTGAGCTAGCCGTAGAAAAAGCTAAAAATGCCACATCTTTGATTTCTTTAATGAATCGTTTTATAGGCATTTTTATAAGTAAAGCTATCGGAAGGAATACGATGAGAACAAATACGATGAGAGCACCATATAGAGTTAATAACAACTTAATAAGTGGGATTAAGGCATCCAGTCCCATATGTGCAATAGTATAAGCCATAGCGCCCAAGACACCGAAAGGAGCAAAATACATGATGATATTAGTAAATTTAAACATCGTATCGGCAAGACTGTCTGTAAAATTTACTAAATACATTCGCTTTTCTTTGGTTACCATTATAAGGGCTACTCCAAATAAGATACTAAATATGACGATTTGTAATACTTGCCCTTCTGCGACAGACTTTGCTATATTTTCAGGAAAAATATGCAGTACAATATCCTCCCAAGATTGGGATGCTACTTGTGGTAATTGTTCATGGGCTATATTTATTTTTTTCGTTCCTACTCCTGCTTGAGTAAGGTTAATGGCTGCTAGTCCGATAAAAAGCGCAAAGGTAGTAACGATCTCAAAATAAACCAGAGATTTCCAACCCATTCTACCTACTTGTTTAATATCTGAATGACTGGCTATACCATGAACTAGAGTTGCAAAAATCAAAGGAGCAATAATCGTTTTTATCAGCTTAAGAAATACTTTACTTAATATATCGAGTTTTCCGCTAACCCCCGGAAAATCATACCCTAAACAAGCACCAACTAGTAACGCTACAAAAATCCATATGGTTAAATTTTTCTTTTTAAATGCAAAGATGATTATAGAAATAATAAATAACCAACGACAAGCGAAAAAAAGATTTTCCGGAATAACTCCAAAAAAGAAGTTAACCAGATACAGTGCGCCTGTAATAGTAATAAAAATAAAAGGGAGTATATTAAAAAAACGAGATATATTCATGTAAGTTTATGATTTTTTATAAAATTTTACGAAATTATTACCCATTTATAGATAATAATTTAACAAATATATTAAAATAAAATTTTTTATAAAAACTCTTACATGAATATTAGCATTTTATTTATCCTTTTTAACAATAAATTTATTGCGTAAAATTTCTAAAATTGCGGGTAATATAGATACTACAATAATTAAAATCATTAACAGAGGTAAATTATTTTTAACCCATCCAATGTTGCCTACAAAATATCCCAAGAATAAGAAAATAAACACCCATACAACGCCTCCTATAATATTATAGGAAATAAAGTATTTATAACTCATACGTCCCATTCCGGCAACAAAAGGAGCAAAGGTTCTAACAATAGGAACAAAACGAGCTAATATAATGGTTTTGCCTCCGTGTTTTTCATAAAATTCATGAGTCTTTTGAAGATAGCTTTGCTTAAATATTTTAGAATTGGGATTACTGAATAGTTTATGTCCAAAATATTTTCCTATCTCAAAATTGACCGTATCTCCAATAATAGCTCCAACCACAAATAATAGGGCTAATAAATAGATGCTAAATTCATCACTGGAAGCAGCAAGAGCTCCAGCGGAAAATAATAAAGAATCACCGGGTAAGAAAGGGGTAATTACTAATCCGGTTTCACAAAAAATTATTAAAAAAAGAATGGCATAAACCCAATTTCCGTAGTTGCGCATTAATTCATCTAAATGAACATTTATATGAAGAATAAAATCAACTAAATAGTGTAAAGTTTCCATGAATAATATTGATACTGGTTATTTTAATAAAAACTAATAAAAAATAGTAAAATTTTTAAATTAAGATTGCAAATATAGTAAAAACGATCAGGGAAGTTAAATGAAATAAAAAATAAAACACTTTACCATAATTCTTTTTTTTTGTAATGACAAAATGTCGTTAAAAAATATTATTTAATTCAAAAATAAGACAAAATGACATTATTTAAAAATTTGCTTTTTATCTAAAAGGTTTTGTTTTAATAAATTACAATTTTTTTTAAGTATTTGGTCTGTAATTTGAAAATCATAAAACATAAAAATCTTAAAAAAATAAATAAAAGTTATGGCAGATTTAATTAAAAGCAACAACAAAAGTTTTGGAAATTTATTAGATGAATTTTTTTCAAATGCTCCTGCATGGAATAGAGCAGAAGTAAAATTTCCACCTGTAAATATTTCTGAAGATAAAGCCAATTTTGAAGTGGATTTATACGCTCCGGGATTGAAAAAAGAAGATTTTAAAGTTAATTTAGAAAAAGGATTACTAACGATTAGTTATGATAAAAAAGCTGAAACGCATAATAAAAAATCTCACAGAACTGAATATTACCAGTCCAGCTTTAAACGTAGTTTTACTTTAGATGACAGTAATATAGATGCAGCCAAAATACATGCTACCTATCATGATGGAGTTTTAAAATTAGTTTTACCTAAGAAAGAACAAACAGAAATTGCACCTAAACAAATTGAAGTAAAATAAAATTTTACTTATATATTTACCTATCAATATTTATAGTTAGTTAAAGGGGTTAAAGTTTTTATGCTTTAGCTCCTTTTTTATAGGTTATGGCTTGGAAATAAATCTATAAAAACAACATTCATAAATCCCATTATTTGGTAAAAGTTATTGTTCGAGGAGTATAGTTTGAAGCCAATTCACTAAAAAGCTTAATATGTTCAGGAGTCGTTCCACAACATCCACCCAAAATATTCACCAGTTGATTTTCCAAATATAATTGAACTTTTTCAGCCATCATTTCCGGCGTTTCATCATATCCGCCTAAAGGATTGGGTAATCCGGCATTAGGATATGCGCTAAGGTAAAAAGGTGCTTTATTAGCCAATATTTCCAAGTATTGAAAAAGTTGTTCAGCACCCAAAGCACAGTTTAACCCAATGGACAATAAAGGTAAATGTGATAAAGAAACTAAAAAGGCTTCCGTCGTTTGTCCGGATAATGTTCTTCCCGCCGCATCAGTAATTGTTCCTGAAGCCATTAAGGGAAGTTTTTTGCCGATTTTATCGAAAGCTTCTTCAATACCATAAAATGCAGCCTTAGCATTTAAAGTATCAAATATAGTTTCAACTAAAAGAATATCTGCTCCGGCTTGAATAAGAGATACTGCTTGTTCTTTATAAATTTCCGCTAAATAATCAAAATCTACCTCACGGTAAGCAGGGTCATTAACATCAGGAGAAATAGAAGCGGTTTTTGAGGTCGGGCCCATGGAACCGGCAATAAAAAGAGGTTTTGTGCCATTTTTGTTCCAATATTCCTCTCGGGCCTGTTTAGCCACTTGAACAGAAGCAAAATTAAGCTCATGTACCCAATCCTGCATATCATAGTCAGTCATGGAAATTCGGTTCGAATTAAATGTATTCGTTTCGATAATATCAGCTCCCGCCTCAAAATATTCTAAATGAATATTTTTAATAATATCCGGTTGTGTAATGGACAACAAATCATTATTTCCCTTTAAATCTGTGTTCCAATCTCTAAATCTATCGCCTCTATAATCTTCTTCATTTAATTTAAAACGTTGAATCATGGTTCCCATGGCTCCGTCCAAGATCAGAATCTTATGTTTAATGAGTTCTTCTATTTTCATGTTACAATTTACCTTCATACAAAAGTACATAAAACATTATAAGTTTCTTAAAATTAGAATTCTTATAAACTACTTGTGTATACACTTGTAATTAAACAGATAAATACAATTGAATAAATAAAAAGGATCGAAATGAGAAAATCGAGAGTAGTTTACGAACAAAAAAATAGACTGAATTTAAATTCAGTCTGTTTTTTACTATTATATTATTTATTGAGCGATAAACTCTAAATTTATTTGCAATTTAACTTCATTGCTAACTACCAAACCTCCGGCTTCAGTCATTTGACTCCAGTTTAAACCGAAATCTTTACGATTTAATTTTCCGGTAAATTCAAATCCGGCTCGTTGATTATTCCATGGATCTTTAATGATTCCTCCAAAATCTGCATCTAAGGTAATTTCTTTACTTACGTCTCTGATTGTGAGGATGCCCGTGATTTTATTGTCTTTAATACCGGAATTGCTGGTAAAAGTCAGTTTAGGATAGTGAGAAACGTCAAAGAAATCTTCTGATTTTAAATGTGTATCTCTATCAGCAATTTTTGTATTGATAGAATCTACATCGATGGAAAAATCAAATTTTGCATTTGAAAAATCATCACTTTCAGATTCTATGGAGCCTTGAAATTTGGTAAATTCTCCGGTTACGGTTGATATTACCATGTGCTTTACTTTGAAAAAGATCTCGGAGTGAGCGGGATCAGTTAACCATTTTGTTTTCATGTTACCTTTTTTTATTAGTAATAAATAATCTTTTAACTATTGATACTTATAGATCAGATATTTTTAAAACATATACTGTACCATATATGAATAAATGATAAAGGATAATGGTTATTATTTTTTAATCGATTTCTTGAAAAGAAATTAATAGAAATTTTTTATCATTTTTCCAAAGTAGTTGTTTAGGATGTAATAAATAAATAATTTAAGATTCCGAAAACATTTACAATGATAATAAGTGATTAGACCTTATTTTCTCTTTTGATTTTTTTTAAAATTTTTCGCGGATGGGCACTATTTATTACTGATATTTTTTAAAAATAAGTAGGAGATCAAAGTAAAGAAAAATATTTTCCGGGTAGGGTTTCAATGATGTTTTTAAGTTCTAATTGTAACAAAATCGGCATGAGTTGAAACGTAGGTAAATTTAATTCTAAAGATAAGGCATCAATTTGCAATTTCCCTTTACGTTTTAACAATTCAATAATTTTCAATTCTTGATCTGTGAGATCAATCCATAATTCTTGTTGTAAATTTTTTATAGGAGCTTCTCCAAATAAGGATACCACATCTTCAGGACGGGTGAGTATTTGAGCTTCCAAGTTTCTGATAAGCTGGTTGCATCCCTGACTGCAAGTATCCGTAACTTTTCCGGGCAAAGCAAATACCTCACGATGATACGAATTAGCAAATTTCACAGTGGAAATGGCACCGCCTCCATATCCTGATTCTACAATGACCGTTACAGAAGACAACCCGGCAATGATACGGTTACGCTGTATAAAATTAGCTCTTTCGGGTTTAGTATTAGGTGCAAATTCGCTAAGGATACCTCCGTTTTGTATTATTCTTTCAGCTAATCCTTTGTGTTGTGGCGGGTAAAGAGTAGATAGGCCGTGAGCAAGTACTCCCAGAGTGGGAATGGCAAGTTCATTAGCTTTCTTATGAGCGCATCCATCCACTCCTAAAGCCAATCCGCTGACAATATTGATTTTTTTTTTTTGAAAGCATTCTACTAATTTTTTTGTAAAATTTTCGCCATAAGAGGTCATTTTACGAGTCCCTACTATGCTTACTGCGGGTAGCTTCCAATTTATAGCACCTTTATAATAGAGCATTACAGGAGCGTCCGAACATTCCTTTAATATAGTAGGATAGGAATCATCCCATAAATGCACTATTTGAATATTATTAGTAATGCAATATTCAAACTCTTTATAAGCTTGATCTAAAAGCGATTGTTTACCTAAATGTTGAATGGTTTTATGACCTATATGATACACTGAAAGCAATTCTTGAGAATTTGCAGACCAAACATTTTGTGCGCTTCCGAAATGGCTTATTAATTTCTTAATCGTCATATCGCCGATATGAGGACACATTCGTAAGGCAATAAGATGTACAATTTCCTGATTCATTAGTAGATAGCTTTATCAATAGTCTGGATAAAGATAAAGAAAAAATATCGATGAATAAGAATTTATGGAAAATGTGACGGCTATATTTTTATAAATCAGTTTAAAAATTCAACCTTATCAACAGATTTTAGAAATAATAAAAATTTACTCAATCAGGTAAATCATCAATTCAAATAGGAATTAAATTGCTTGATCAGCAAGGAGGTTGTCAAATATTTGGTTCAATTCTTCTAACGTTAAAGCAGAAAGCAATTGAGTTTTATAGATTTTAAAATTAGGAATTCCCCTAAAATAATTAGAATAATGTTGACGCATTTCTAAAAGGCCGGTGCGTTCGCCTTTCCATTCCACTGACCAATTAGCATGATTTTTAACAGCTTCAATACGTTGTTGCAAATCGGGCGGTGGAAGCTCTTCTCCGTTTTTCAGATAATGTTTAATTTGGCTGAATATCCAAGGATTTCCAATAGCAGCTCTTCCAATCATAATACCGTCAACTCCATAGGTGTCTTTATATTCCTTCGCTTTTTTAGCAGAGTTGATATCACCATTGCCAAAAATAGGAATTTTAATTCTTGGATTGTTTTTAACCCGCGCAATATGAGACCAATCGGAGTGCCCTTTATACATTTGAGATCGTGTACGTGCATGGATAGTCAGTGCTTGTATTCCTTCGTCTTGCAAACGTTCAGCAATTTCATCAATGGTAATGGAAGATTCATCCCAACCTAAGCGGGTTTTTACGGTTACCGGAAGATGAGTACTTCGTACAACAGCTCGAGTTAAACGAACCATTAAATCAATGTCTTTCAGCACTCCAGCACCTGCTCCTTTGCAGGCTACTTTTTTAACCGGGCATCCAAAATTAATGTCAACTAAATCAGGTTGTACGGTTTCAACTATTTTGGAAGATAGAGACATAGCCTCTTCATCTCCGCCAAATATTTGTATTCCTATAGGACGTTCGTAATCGAATATATCAAGCTTTTTCTTACTTTTTATGGCATCTCGTATAAGACCCTCCGAGGAAATAAATTCGGAATACATGAGATCTGCTCCATGCATTTTACACAAACGACGGAAGGGTGGGTCGCTCACATCTTCCATAGGTGCCAAAATAAAGGGAAAGTCGGGTAATTCTATGTTTCCTATTTTAACCAATTATTTAAAATTTTTGCAAAGATATAATCTGCCATTTAAAATACCTAAGGTCTGTAAAAAATACAAGGGTATGAAAAGATTATTGGTTTGAAAATTAAAAATTTATATCCCAAATACCTACAGTTCTTTCCAACCTTACTAGTGCAGAACAGAAATTATATAACGTTTGATAATAATTTTCCTGAACATCATTATATGTTCTTTGTGCGTCTAAGACTTCAAGAAGAGACGTATTACCTCTTTTATAGGAGTAAATTTTACCTTCAAGAATGGACTTGGACTCGGAAAGCAAACCATTGGAAAACTGCTGCATTTGTTTTTTGGTATTTACATAATTTTGATATGCCTGAGTAACTTCAGTTTGAATTTGAAGTTCCACTTGCTTATATTCTAAATCTGCTTGTTGAATGGTATAATGTGCTGTTTGCACTTCCCCTTTTCGGTTGTTTAAAAAACGAAGAGGTATGGAAAGTCCGGCTGTTACCCCCGTATGATACGGAGAAGGCGCTTCTTCATTGGTAGCTTTTCCGTTAAATTGCATTCCGGCACTAATTCCTAAATCCATTACCCGATTGGCTTTCGCTAACTTAAGCATTTTTTGTGAAACTTCTTTATTTTGTAAAGCAGCTTGTAAATCGGCACGATTATTTTGTGCGGTTGTTATCAAATCAGCCAAATCAAAATCTCTGTTAAAGTCGGTAAAATTGCTGTTAGCTGTATATAAAGTATCTTTTTGAGATTTACCCATGACTAAATTTAAGGCAAGTAAAGAGTTTTTCCATTCCGACTCGGCCTTAAAGACTTCATTGAGCATGAATTGAGCTTCCAACTTACTTTGTTTAGAATCTGTTAGAGTAATATCTCCTAATTTATATCGAATGCTGTCGGATGCGGCTAAATTGGATAACGTTTTATAAGAATTGAGTTGTACATCCAACAGGTTTTTATTTTGAATACATTCCAAAAACTGCAAAGAAGCATCCGCATATAAATTTCGCAAATAATCTTGTAACAAATAACGATTTAAATCAACTTGACTTTTAGCTAAGTCGATACGGGCTTTTCGTTTTCCTCCCAGCTCGATAGTCCATCCTAAGCCGGTTTCCAAATTGTTACCCATATGTTTTTGGTTGCTGTTTCCTTCTATGTTCCATTCAATATCAGGAATAATTTTCGCATTTTCAACCTCGGCTTCAGCGAGATTTACCGTATATTTTTGTGCTGCGTATTCCAAATTGTTATTCTTAACCTGCTGAATAAAATCAATATAGTTCAGTTGTTTTTTAGCAAAGGTAGTATCAACAACTTGAGCCGGTACTATTAACGGTATAAACAGGAGACATATGAATATCGATAGAATCTTATACATTGATTTCATAAATTTCAGGTTTTAAATTTCTTCTGTTTGTTCATCTTTTCCCCATTTGTTTTCAATAATATAATATAGAGCCGGTAAGGCAAACAGGGTAATAACAGTTGAAAATAATAGTCCATATACAATTACGGTAGCTAAAGGTCGTTGTACATCCGAACCAATACCCGTAGCTAAAGAAGCCGGGAGCAAACCTAAAATAGCCACTGTTGCGGTCATTAGTACCGGTCTGAATCGATCTTTTGCACCCAATAGTACCGCCCGGAGAAGTGTTTGTCCTTGTTTTCGTAAAAAGTTTATATGCGAAATCATAATTACGCCATTTTGTATAGCTACTCCCGATAAAGCAATAAATCCGACTGCTGAAGAAACATTTAAAGTCATGCCCCTTACATTTAATGCTAACATTCCGCCAAATAAAGCCAAAGGAACAATGCTCATCAGCAAACCGGCTTGTCTGAAATTTCCGAAGGCACTATATAATAAGATAAACATAATTCCCAAAGACAAAGGAATGATAAAAGCCAAACGAGCATAAGCCCTGTTTTGGTTTTCAAATTGTCCTCCCCATTTGATATGGTATTTTTCGTGATTATATTTTACTTCTTTTTCTATTTTATGTTGTGCTTCTACTAAGAATTTACCTAGGTCTCGATCTCGCAAATTAAGTTTTACCGTTAAATGCCTTTTATTCATTTCTCTCGTAATGGTACTTTCTCCGGTACTTAACTTGATATCGCAAACTTGTGATAATGGTATTTTGGCTCCTGTTTCAGAGGTAAGCATCAAATTTGAAATTTTATCAGGCGTATTTCTGCTGTTTTCATCGTAACGACAGATAATATCGTAAACTTTATTTCCTATAAAAATTTGAGAAATGGCTTTCCCGCCAATGGCTACTTCAATAAGTTCTGCAACATCCGCTACATTTAAACCATATTGGGCAATTTTGTCCCTGTTTGCAATTATTTGAAGTTGAGGTAAGGGCGGTTCTTGATCGATAGCTAAATCTACTGCTCCTTTAACAGTTTTTAAAGTTTTCATAACATCCTCGGCAATTCTACGGGTTTCCCCGAAATCATCTCCGTAAATTTTTACTACCAGCTCACTATGAGCTCCGGAAATTTTATCCATTACCCCATCAATCATAGGTTGAGAAAACCCGACGGTAAAACCGGGAAGTTTTGAATATTCTTTTTCAAGTTCAGCAATAAGGTCGTATTTGGTTTTTCCTTTTTTCCATTCCTTGTAAGGCTTTAATCCAATAGAAACCTCAAAATGAGATGCCGTCCATGGGTCGGTACCGTCGTCATTTCTACCGGCTTGTACCGTAATATAAGTTACTTCATCATATTTCATCGTACGTGCGCGTAACGTATCGCTTAATTCTTTAGACTTTTCAACGGAAATACCCGGCGGAAGCTGAACTTGAAGCCATATGGATCCCTCATCCAAAGGAGGCAGAAAATCTTTTCCAACATAAAAAGCCAGTAGAAAAGTAACTCCCAGTAAAATTCCTAAAGGAAGAAATATTTTTTTTGGAGCTTTCATAATCCTTTGTATGTTTATAAAATAGCGATCGGTCAGCTTTTCCAGCCATTTATTATGATAGAGTTTTTGAGGTTTTTTGTATATAAAATAGGCCAATCCGGGAATCAGTAATAAGGCAACGAGCAGGGCACCGAATAAGGCATAGCTGACTGTAAATGCCATCGGAGTAAATAATTTTTTTTCAACTCTTTCGAAGGCAAAAAGAGGCAGATAGGCTGTAATAATGATGATGGTGGAAAATAAAATAGGTTTTGCAACCTCGGCAGCCCTTTGTGCAATGGTTTTTTCTTGCAATTCTTCATTAGGTTTTTCTTCTCGTTTCCGCAATATGGTTTCCATCATAACGATGGCACCGTCTACAATGATTCCGAAATCTATAGCTCCCAAAGAAAGCAAATTTGCCGGAATATGTGTGAAGTACATCAAGATGAAAGCAATAAGAAGAGAAAGAGGAATGGTTACGGCAACCAATAAAGCACCTCTCCAACTTCCTAAAAAAACAATTAGTACAACAATAACCAGAGACATCCCTTCAAACAGGGTGTGCGAAACAGTATTCAAGGTGGTGTTCACCAATTCGGTTCTGTCTAAAAACGGATGTATTTTTACGCCTTCCGGTAAGATTTGAGTATTCAAATCGTTTACCGCTTCATGAACTCCTTCTAAAACCTTAGATGGATTTTGTCCTTTTAATAAAAGTACGATTCCTTCAATACTCTCAGAATAGTTTCTTTTTTTATCTGTATAACCTAAAATTCCTTTTCGTTCAATGTTTCCGTATTTAAGCTTTCCTATGTCATTTAATAAAATAGGAACTCCATTTTCCGATTTGACTACTATTTTACCGATATCTTCCAGGTTTTTAACTAATCCGATTCCACGAATAACATATCCTAAATCTCCATGAGGCAAAATACTTCCACCTGCATTAACATTGTTATTTTCAATGGTTTTAATGACTTCTCCTAACGATAATTGATACTGATCGAGTTTTTTGGGATCCAGCTCAATTTGAAACTGGGTAGTAATTCCTCCGAAATTTGTTACATCGGCAACTCCTGCTACTTGCTTAATTCGTGGAATAATTACGAAATTTTGCAAATCGGTCAATTCGCGTAAATCGTGCGTTTTACTTTCAATAATGTATCGATAAATTTCTCCTATAGGAGAAGTTAAAGGGTCTAATTCAGGAGTAGCTTCATAAGGTAATTCTACATCATTTAATCGTTCTTGTATTCTCATCCTCGCCCAATAATCATCTACACCGTCTTCAAATACGATGGTAATAATGGAAAGTCCAAAGGTGCTTTTACTGCGCATTACATGCATTCCCGGAAGACCGTTTAGTGCCCGTTCCACCGGAATAGTTATTTGTTGTTCTATTTCTTCCGCCGCTAATCCGGGAACTTGGGTGACCACTTGAGATGTTACATCCGCGATATCCGGATAGGCTTCAATGGAAAGGTGCTTCCAGGAATAATACCCGAATAGAGCAAGCATAACAAAAAGGGCAACCAGTACCCAACGTTTGTGTATAGTTGTTTGAATAAGTTTATTCATGTTTTTCTTTTTGTTTTATTGGGCTTCCAGTAAATATATTCCTCCTTCGGTCACTATATTTTCTCCTGCTTTAATTCCCTTTTTTATTTCGGTTTTGTCTTTTGAAATATCTTTGGTTTTAACCTTTTTCTTGATGAATTTATTTTTATCTACTTGTACAAATACAAATTGATCATCGTTTACTTGATAGATTGCTCGGGTAGGAACTGTTAAAGTTTCTTCCGGTTCATTTTTAAAATGAACGTTCACATACATTCCCGGTTTCAGGGATCTGTCCGAATTGTCGCATTCTACCAAAACTTCAACACTTCGGGTGTTTTCATCCACCATTTCATTGACGTGAAATATTTTGCCGGTTATATTTTTATCGGGAAAAGCGTCTGCCTGTATGGTAACTTCTTTTAGTTTATTAATGAATCCTAAGTCTTTTTCTTTTATTTGTCCGGCAATCCATACTTTATTTAATTCTGCTATGGTGGCTATAGGTTCAGCTTCTTCTTTGATATATTGACCGATAACTATTTTGCTGGTAATAATTTCCCCTTTGATTGGAGAGGTAACAACTAAGGGTTGCCCTAATTTTAAACTGCCGGGATTTATATTAAAAACTTTTAACGCAGCTTTTGCGTTTTCAAGTGCGGATCTTTTGGTTTCGTAATCGGTTTTAGCTTCTTCTACCACTCGTTGTATTCCTACTCCGTGCTCTAATAAGTCTTTTTGTCTTTTAAGATTTAAATTTGATAAGGAATATTCTTGTTGCGCTTCAAAATAATCTTTTTGAGCGTTGAAATATTCGGGAGAGCTGATGGCGAAAAGAGGAGAACCCACGTCTACCTTTTGTCCGAGCTTTACAAAGGATTGGGTAATTCTGCCTGCAAACGGAGGCACTATTTCCGCATAACCGGTTGGTATGGCCCTGACGACTCCTACGGTTGCTAAGTCGGGGCTTAACCATTCACTTTTTACGGGTTCTATTTTTAAGTGATTTTTTATGTTAGAATTATCCGGTAAAATAATTGTGTTTCCACTAACAGTAAATTCCGGCTTTTCTTCTTCTGTATTTTGTTTATGGCATGAAAAAGTTATAAAGCATAATCCTAAAATTAGTAAGTTGATGTTTCGGATTTTTATATTTTTCATATTTTCCGCCTTTTTTAAAAATTCTTAATTTTTTTTGTATACAAAAATAAGGTAACTAATTGTTAATGAATATTAAAAAAGATTTAAAAAAAAATTAGAATTTTATTAGAAAAGAATGCAATACAAAGGTTATAATAGAATGGTAAGGGTAGTACCTTGATGCAATTGACTGGTTACGTTGATAGTTCCGGAATGCAGTTCAATAATTTTTTTAGTAAGAGAAAGGCCGATTCCGTTTCCGTAGGTAAAGCTTTTATTTTTTCCTCTGTAAAAAGGAGTGAAAATTTTGGTGATATCTTCCGTTGGAATTCCAATTCCACGGTCTGAAAATTTCAGTTGAAGTTTTGAATTACTAGTTGAAATGGATATATGGCACAGGTGATCTTCGGAAAACTTACATCCGTTTTCAATAAGATTGATAAAGGCTACTTTTAACAAATATTCGTTGCCCATTAGTACTGTTTCATTATCGAGAATGAAATCATCTTCAAAAAATAATTTTGTTTGATAGGCAGCATTTGCTTGTTGTATTTGACTGCAGGCATCTATAAGGATTTCATCGATCCTTGTTGGCTTAAATGTTATTTTAGAGGGATCATAACTGGCTTTTGCCAGATCAAGCAAATTATTAGATAATTTAGTGATTTTTTTAGCATCTGATAAGGCGTTTTTCAAAATCCTTTGATATTCTTCCGATGTTTTTTGATGATGTAAAGAAAGTTCCAGTTCAGCAATAATGGCTGCTAACGGGGTTCGTAATTCATGGGAAATATTGGAAACAAAATGTTTTTGCGTTTCAAAAGAATTTTCCAACCGATTCAGCATTTGATTAAATGTAATTGCCAATTCGGAAAGCTCATCCTTATCAGGTTTGGTTTTCAATCTAACCGTTAAATGATTGGCTGATATTTTTTTCATTTCCGTGGTTAGGTTTTTAATCGGTTGGAATACTTTTTTAGAAAAATAAAATCCGACAAGGATGATAAAAAGTATGGAAAATATAAAGATAATACATGAATTTCTCAATAAGGACTTGAGTTCATTGTATCCGTATTGGTCATAGGCAGCCGCAGTAATTATGTATTTGTTGTTATTATAGGAATAGATAAGTCCTATTACTTGCCAGTCGCCCTGATGAAATTTGATCTCTCCTTTGGAATAAATTTCATGAATCATTTCAGGAGTTTCTTTCACAAAATCAATATCTACTGCATCATGATAGAGAAGATGAAATTCTTTATCGTATACAGCTACTTCAACTTCTTGAATTGTTTGATAATTGTTATGATAAATTTGTTGAAGAGTTTGTGGGGGGACTTTCGCTTTAAAATAGAGATTTGCTTTGGTTATGGCTTCTTTTTTTAATAAAGAATAAAATTCTTTGTCTCTGTTTTGTTTGGCTGAAATATAAATGATAGTGGCAAATATCAGCAATATGGATGCTGTAATCAAAGAAAACAATAGAGTGATCTGAATACGAATTTTCATGTATCGGATTTTAATATAAATCCCATACCGGAGCGAGTATGAATAAGTTTTTTTTCAAAATCTTTATCTACTTTTTTTCGTAAGTAGTTAATATACACATCTATAAAATTAGTTCCCGTATCAAAATGAGTATTCCAGACTTTTTCGGCAATTTCCGTTCTGGAAATAATTCTGCCTTGATTTTGCAATAAAAATTCCAGGAGTTTAAATTCTTTTAGGGTAAGATTTAATTCTTTATTGCTTCTTTTCACAATTTTCGTCTGCAAATTCATTTCCAGATCACAAAATTTTAAGATAAATCCTAATTTATTTTTGGATGATCTTTTTAACAGAGCTTTTATTCTTGCTGTCAACTCTCTCATTTCAAAAGGCTTGACTAGATAATCGTCTGCTCCGGCATCAAAACCGTCAATTTTATCGTCGGTAGTTCCCAATGCGGTTAACATGATAATGGGAAGTTCCGGTTTTAACATTCTTATTTCTTTACAAAGAGCTATTCCATTAATTTCAGGCAATATAATATCCGTGATTATCAGGTCAAAATCATGGCTTAGAAACAAATTTTTTGCCGATAAACCGTCATAAGCTAAGGTTACAGTAAATCCTTGTTCCTCAAGACCCTTTTTTATCAGTTCCGAAACTCTTAAATCATCTTCAACTAATAGAATATTCATAATTGCAAATGTACCTTTTCTTTTTATATTAGATAAGGAATTATTGGCTTAGTAATGTTCTCTATAAAGAAAAGTAGTCTCTTGTTTAGCTTTTATAAATATTTAATTCATTACTTTTTAATACAAGAATAAAAGTGAAATAGTAAGATTCTTAGGCTAAATTAGGTTTAAGCCAATATTGTGCATCTTCAAGTTTTATTTCTTTACGTTTAGCATAATCTTTAACTTGTTCTTGCGTAATTTTCCCTAATCCGAAATAGTTAGATTGTGGATTGGCAAAATAATATCCCGTAATTGAAGAAGCCGGATACATTGCAAGACTCACAGTTAATTGTACTCCAATACGATCCGTAACATCCAACAATTCCCAAATAGTGAGCTTTTCCAAATGATCCGGACAAGCAGGATAACCGGGAGCGGGACGTATGCCTTGATATTTTTCTTTAAATAGTGATTGATTGTCCAAGATTTCATCGGGAGCATATCCCCAAATTTCTTTTCTTACCTTATGATGCATGTATTCAGCCAAGGCTTCCACAAATCTATCCGAAACAGCTTTTATCATAATAGCCGAATAATCGTCATGGTTTGTTTCGTAATGTTTGGCCAAGGCTTCTGCTCCAAAAATAGAAACAGCGAAACATCCTATATAGTCGTGTAAATTTTCTTTGTTTTTAGGTAAAATAAAGTCGGATAGGGCTAAGTTTGGTTTTCCTTCTGACTTTACAGATTGCTGCCGTAAGGTTCGAAATGTATGAATTAGTTTATTGTCATTCGAGTAAATTTCAATATCGTCTTGTTCATTGGAATTGGCTTTAAATAATCCAATTACGGCTTTGGGTTGCAATAGTTTTTCAGCAATTACTTTTTCAATCATTTGTAATGCATCGTGATATAATTTTGTGGCTTCATCGCCGGTTACTTCATCTGAAAGCAAATCGGGATATTTTCCTGTCAGTTGCCAAGTTCTGAAAAAGGGTTGCCAATCGATATATTCCGTTAGATCTTCCAGGAGTATGGAAGAAAAAACCTGTACACCTGGCTGTTTGGGTTTACAGGGAATGTATTGATTCCAATCAATAGTTAGTTTATTTTTACGAGCTTGTTCTAGCGTAAGATATTCTTTTTCAGTACTTCTATTTAAATAGCCTTCTCTTAAATGGGCATATTCTTCTGATATTTTTTTCTTAAAATCCTCGCTTTGTGAAGAGAGTAAAGAAGATGCAACGGTAACAGATTTAGAGGCATCTAAGACATGAACAACTGTATGACTATATTTAGGGGCAATTTTTAAGGCGGTATGGATTTTTGAAGTAGTAGCTCCTCCAATCATTACCGGAAATGAAAGATTTCTTCTTTCGAGTTCTTCAACCACGTGGATCATTTCATCTAAAGAAGGAGTAATTAAACCGCTAAGTCCAATCAAATCCACCTTCTCACGGATGGCGGTTTCGATAATTGTTTCCTTAGGAACCATAACTCCTAAATCTATAATTTCATAGTTATTACAAGCCAATACGACTCCGACTATATTTTTACCGATATCATGAACATCACCTTTAACGGTAGCCATTAGTATTTTACCGTTAGATTGAGATTCTCCGTTTTTTTCTGCTTCAATGAAAGGTTGCAAGTATGCAACGGCCTTTTTCATTACTCGAGCAGTTTTAACCACTTGAGGAAGAAACATTTTACCCGCTCCAAATAACTTGCCAACCGTATTCATTCCATCCATTAAAGGGCCTTCAATTACATCCAAAGGTTTATTGGCTTGTAAACGGGCTTCTTCAACATCCTGTTCAATGTAGTCCGCATTGCCCTTTATCAAAGCAAATTCCAATCTTTTTTCAATCGGCCACGACCTCCATTCTTCTATTTTTTGCTCTTTTGTATCCTTATTTTCAACAATAGTTTCTGCATATTCTATAAGCCTTTCGGTAGCTTCTTCATCTCTATCAAATAAGACGTCTTCAATCTTTTTTAGTAATTGCGGTTCAATCTCTTGATAAATGGCCAGTTGAGTGGGATTGACAATTCCCATATCCAATCCGTATTGGATGGCATGATATAGAAATGCTGCATTAATCGATTCCCGAACTTTATTATTCCCTCTAAACGAAAAGGATACATTACTTACTCCTCCCGAAACGAAACACCCCGGAAGATTTTCTTTCACCCATTGAGTTCCTTCAAAAAAATCAAGCGCATTTCTTCGGTGTTCTTTCATTCCGGTACCTACCGGGAAAATATTTAGGTCGAAGATGATATCAGAGGGGTTAATGTTTAATTGATGAACCAAAATATTATAGGAGCGTTGAGATATAATTTTTCGTTTTTCCAAATTATCGGCTTGTCCTTCTTCATCAAATGCCATAACAATCATGGCCGCGCCGTATCGTTTGATTATTTTGGCTTTTTTTATAAATTCTTCTTCACCTTCTTTAAGGCTGATGGAATTAACTATTCCTTTTCCTTGAATGTTTTTTAATCCGGCTTCAATGACTTCCCAATTTGATGAATCGATAACGATAGGAACTCGTGCTATATCGGGTTCAGAAGCAATCAAACGTAAAAAGGTAGTCATAGCTTTCACGCCGTCAATTAAGCCTTCATCCATGCAAATATCAATGATCTGAGCTCCTCCATCCACTTGATCTCGGGCAATTGAAAGAGCTTCATCAAATTTTTCATTTTTTATCAGATTTAAAAATTTACGCGATCCGGTAACATTGGTCCTTTCACCGATGTTTATTAAATTGCTTCCAGGATAAACAGTAAAAACTTCTAATCCTGATAATTTTAATGTATTCTGCATGGGGTAATTCAAAGAATAAACAAAGTTACGATTTTTGTAACTTATCTTGTTGAATGTTTTATGTTATTCGTTATTACTTATTTTATGAAGAAAACATTGTTTAATTTAATGTATGTTATTCTTGTAAATCTTATTTTTTATTAAAAAATCAATAAAGTTTCTTTAAGTCCACTGAGTGTTAGTTTCCATAGAAAATTAAAAAATGATTTGTCTTTACTTCTTTCTACTTTTTTAATTTTCGACATTTTTAAGGAGTCTTTTGAATTTTTTATTAAGGCAAGATTTGCTAGAGAAGAAAGGAATTTTTTTTCTCTTTCACCATCCTTTTTATATAGGGTAATTTTTAAATTTTTATAATTCATACCGAATGTACCGTTTCCAACTGTATTATCGCCATCAAAATTAAATGAAACTTTTTGGATATTTCCGTTTGCCGATATATGTAAATAAGGTTTTATAAATGGATTCAATTTTTCGGCAGGAAGTCCGTATAAATTTCCTTTAACGGTAAAATTATCCGATTTATTTAATGTATTAAATTTCCAACTGGCAGATAGTTTTCCGGATTTCATGAAAGTACTTTTAAAATCTATGACTACATCGGGTAAATGAGAAACATCATATCCACCGGAAATATTTTTAATTTTTGCATTGATGTTGGTAAAGAAAATTTTTCCAATATTGTTAGTAAGGGATTCTTCTTCATATGTTAAGGAAGAATTATAAAAATGGACTTCTTTAATGTCTAACTTAAATTTTAATTTTCTAAGTTTTTCGCTGAAAAAAGGTTTGTAAACTGGTTTGTAAACATTGTCAGGAATGTCGTATTGATGGATAGTGGTTTGCATATTTTCAACGATGACTTTAGGAGCAATAAAATTTATTTGTTTATCTAATGACCCCCAATTTAATTTGGGTATTGTAATTTTGGAAAGATTCACCGTATAAGCATCAATACCCTTTTTTTTCATAAAATTCAATTGACTTTTTTTGGGCAGTATATTTATTGTGTTTGCATATAGGGAAGTATGGGTAAGTAACAGATGGTTCATTTGTAACGTATGAGATCCCATATCATGGTAAATATTTTTACCTGTTATATTGAATTTTGAAAAAGAAAAAGGGAAACCGAAGGTATGGGTATCGGATGAGTCTTTTACCTTAATGTCGTATAGTGAAAGCTTTAAATCTTTTGTTGATGTAGTGAGTGTTGTATTGGCCGCATTATATTGATGGATGGAGGATTTGCCGATTAAAAATGTATCTAAACGAATTTCTGTATCCAGGTCGTACGTGTTGAAATGTATATTTTTTGATTTGACTTTAACTTTTGGATTTTGAAATATTGAAGCTTTCATTTCATTTATAATCAGAGAAGAAGCTTGTAAACTGAATTTATTGTTATTCAAATCCCACTTTATTTTCGGGAGTAGTATATGATCCATATGGATTTTATAGAGGTTTTTGCTTATTTTTTGTGCTGCAAATTTTTGAGGAGATATAGTAGGAAGAATGTTTAAATTCTTTGCTTCAAATTTATTGTCAGATAAAATCATTTTATCTATTTTGAAATTATAAAATTTAAATCCTGTATAAAATATATGGTTTGCTTCCAATTGAAAATTTGAGTAGGAGAAAGGAATATATTTTTTTGTATTAGTAAATATCGTATTGATATTAATATCATGAATCGAATAATTAATGTTTCCCATTTCCAATAATGAGTTATTAGCCGGATTGAAGTATTGTATATGTGAATTAGCTATGATGAAATTTTTTATCTCAAGAACATCGTCGAATAAATAGGTAAATTTGCCTGCATTGTTTTTAGCTGACTTAGTTTCATAAGGTTGTTTTATAATTAAAGAATTATCATATAATTTTAAACGTTCCAGGGTGATTTTATCATTAACTTTGTTGATTATTTTTAGAATTTCGATATTAACATTATTGCTTGTTAAATGATTATTGAAATTTAATTTCGATTTAAGTATTTGGATGGTATCAATACTCAAATTAAAAGGGATTATTCGGTCTATATGCTCCGTAATGTTTTTAGGTTTTGAATTTGAATATTTTTCAATGATTGCGATATGAGTGGAATCAACTTCAATTTTAGAGGTTTTAAGATAAAAGTAACCGTTTTTATCATATCCCCAATCTAAATTTTTGACCTTTGCGGTTGGGACCTCTATAGAAAGTAAGGTTTTTTGAAAATAATTTCCGGTTTTAAAACTCTCTTCGGATATATTTGGATATAAAAGTATTTGATTGGTTTCAAGAAATCCGTTGGTAAACTTAAACTTTTTTAATTGTAAATGATGAATTTCATCGAGCTGATAAAATATATCTGACACATCCAATTTTACTTTATCGTAAGTAAGCGGTATACGTTTTTCATTATCCACCATATCCCATAATACCCCGGAAAGGTGAAGGTTTAGATTTCGTAAAGAAGCTTTTTTAGCTCCGTCTGCCTTGTCGTAAAGAGCTAAATTTCCTTTATTAATTTCAAATTTTCCAATTTGAATTGAATTTCCCAGCTTGTATTTTACTAAATCATTTTTGTGATTTAATGAATCGGCATATTGTTTACAAATGATATCCGGTTGGTCAATTTCGATAAGATCTGCAGCTAAATCTTTAAATAATAAAAATCGTATAAATTTTACCCCGTGTATTACTATTTTCTTTACATTGATGGTATAAATGCCCTTTTTGTTGGACTTGGGAGCAATATTGATATCACTTATGTTCATTTCTCCCTGGAGGAGCGAATAAGTAACATCAGAATAATTAAATTTATATGGTGTATCATTTCTTTTAGAAATGAAATCAGGTAAACTGTTTTTAATCCAACTATTAATTCCGAAGTTAAGTACAACTCCCAGAATAAAGAGAAAAATTAATCCTAATGAAATTTTTTTCCATTTCATACAATTGGATTCTTTTTTATCAAATATATATAAAAAATAAATCCAAGAATAATAAAATAAAAATAAAAGTGAATTATTGGGTTGGAAAAGTAAATGATAAGAGAATTTTAATTTTGAAAAAATTTAAATCCTAGATAATATTTTATCCAATATTACTATCTTTAACCCATTAATAATTAAAAAGATGATCTATGAAAAAAATTTTATTAGTTTTATGGGTAAGTGTTCTTACTTTACAAAATTTTAATGCGCAAAATTCAAAAGCAGTTTGGGAGAAAAAATTAGATGAGGGAAATCTTTGTTATCCTGGCATTAATGATATGGCCAAAACCCGATCTAGGGGAGTTGCGCTAATTGGAGATTGTTCATTAAGATTAGGGATATTATCTAAAATATTTTTTCTAAACCCAAACGGTGAATTAATCAAGGAAAATTTCTTAGATACTGATTTAAATGGTGGAATCAGAATAGCTAATAAGATAATTCCCAATTCTGACGGTTATGTTATTTTTGGTATAGATGAAAAGAAATTTTCAGATAAATCAAAAAATAAATTGGATAATTTATGGATGATGCAGACCGATTGCAATGGTGGTGTAATAGAAACAAAAATTATTTGGAGTAAGAAATCTTTTGATAAGAATAATAGTGGATATGGAACGATTGAAATTCTATCCGTTAAAACAATTAGTGACGGCTACTTACTTACAGCAAAAATATACGATAAAAACAATCAATTTGTTAAAGTTGTTTACAAACTTGATAAGAATGGTCAAGTTTTATGGGAAGTTAATTTTGATGAAAAGTTAAGTTTTGAAAATCTTGAGGTTTTAAAAGAAACAGTTCATAACGAGTACTGTATAATAGGGTATATTAAAGAAAGTTATAGATCATCCAATAAAAATTTTTATGTCAAGTTAGACAAGGAAGGAAAGATTTTGACTCAACATGAAATAGTTGAGTTGGGTGATTTTAAAATGAAACCCATCACAAATAATAAAAATAAGCTCTTATTTTCAGTTAAAAATGAAGAAAATAAATTTATGGTAGTTGAGCTAAATGAAGATGGAAAAGTGATATCTAAGATTATCTATGATATGGTTATGGAAAATGATTCCACTTGGATGGAAACTGATGATGATTGCTATCTTATTGGAGGAAATGAATTTGTTAAAATAAATAAAAAAGGAGAAATCTTATGGAAAGAAAAAGTAAATAATAATTACGGTTATAATAATCTATTTAATTTAGGAAATAATGAATATATAGCTTTTAATAATTTTAATATTTTAAAACTTAAGGATCAGCAGCCATTCTTAGGAATAGATGATGTTTCTGAAAAAAGAGAGAACGTATTTTTATATCCTAATCCGGTTGAGAGCTATTTATATATAAATGTTCCAAAAGGAGAAAAAATCAAAAAAATATTGGTAACCGATATTAGTGGGAAAAAGGTGTTTGAACACAATACATATCAGGATAAATTAGATGTTTCAATGTGTCTGCCTGGTGTATACTTTTTAAAAATTGAAACCGAATATAAAGTATATGTTCAAAAAATACTTAAAAAGTAAAAAATTATTTTTTATTTAATAATTCACCAAAAAATAGAGACAATGAAAAATATAATTATACTACTAAGCATACTATTTTTTACAGTTATATATGCGCAAAACCCTAAGATTAATACCTTAAATACTTTTGAAGGTTCGAATCAAGTAAAAACTATTATAAAGAATACGAAAGGCAATTATGTGCTATTAGAAAATACATGGTATTTTGAGCCTGAATTTGAAGATGTTTATTCCATAATAATAAAGGAATTAACTGATGAAGGCAAGGTTATATGGTCAAGAAAATTAGAAAAGGTAAATACAAGTGAAAAAGGTATTTTTTTAATAGAGAATGATAAAGGGTATTCAATTTTTACTGAGGATGGTCAATTGATCAAAATTGATAATTCAGGAATTATTTATTTTAGAAAGAAAACAGGTATTATAATGCCTCGAAATATATTGGCATCAAGTAAAGGAGGTTTTTTTCTTTCAAACACTTTTAATAAAAAAGAGGATATATGGATATATAAGTTAAATTCAGAAGGTGAAATAGAATGGGAAATAACTAAAGATCAGTATAAGGCAGTATATGTTTCAATAAGACAAAAATCTTTAAACGGAAATTATTTGGCGTTAGTAAAAAAGAAAGATAAATCAGATGCTTCAAATTTCTATATAATGGAATTTACTGATTATGGTGAAATAATATCAGAAAAACAAATACCTAATCATATCATTTATCAATCTAATAAAAATCTAGATTTTTATCAAGACAGGTCCGGTAATTATTTAGTTTTCAGTACAGAAGATACTTCTGATCATGAAGTCAAATATAATTTAAGTTCAGAAGATATCAGATTAGTGAAATTAGATAAAGATTTTAATGTAATATTTAATAAATTATATGGTTTTGCAATAGGTAATGACTTTTATTCAACCTATTTAGGAAAAATTATTGAATCGGAAGAAGGAGGATATCTTTTTATCTGTGAGGAGAAATTTAATACAACAACTTATTTTGATAGTAGTATATTTAAGATTGATGAGAATGGAAATGTACAATGGTATGAATCTTTTCATCTTAATAAGGCTAATTTTATTGATTCTTTAATTCCAATGGGTAAAAATACCTATATGGTATCTATATACTCAGAGTTTAATCCAATGAATTATTTTTCAGAAACAAATATTTTTAAAATTACAGATAATTTAAATTCTAAATTTAATCCGTTGTTGTGTCCGGCAGAAGATTAAAGATTAAAAAAAGTGATTTAAAATTTTATTAATTATAAAGCTAGATTATTTGAAAAATAATCTAGTTTTTTTATGAAATATAAAAATTAAAGAAAAATTTATTATTCCAAACAACATAGTTTCCATTTGTTCATAGTCGGATAATACTTTTTTATAATAAATATTAAAATCCCGTAGAGTGTTTTATCCAAGATTACTACTTTTATGCACTAAAAAATAAAAGTGATTTATGAAAAAAATTTTACTAGTTCTATGGGCAAGTGTTCTTACCTTGCAAGAAAGCAATGCGCAAAGTGCAGAGGTACTTTGGGAAAATAATTTAAACTATTCTATTGCTGATGTCGCTAAAACATTATCCGGGTATGCTTTAGCTGTTAATGAAGAAATATACTTTTATGGAAGGAATAGAACAAGTTCAAAGTTAATTTTTACTGATATAGATGGAAAAGTTGGTAAAGAAATGCATTTAAGTGAAGATATTTATGGAGTAGACAGAGAAGTATATCGGTTAATGGGAGAAAAAGACGGTTATATTATTTTTGGAATAGACAAATATGATTATTTTGATTTTCCTAAAAAAGGAGAAAATGGTGTATGGATAATGAAAACCGATTGTAACGGATATGAGATTTCAACAAAATTTATAGATTTTAATCAGAGATTGGATAGAAGAAATAAATTAATTTCTTACAGTTTCAAAGATTTGCAAATTATGTCTGTACTACCAGTTAGTGATGGTTATCTTATTACGGTAAAAAAAACAGACCCACACATAGATAAATATGAAGGAATAATAATTAAAGTTAATAAATCCGGAGAAGAACAATGGCGTACTATTTTAGATAAATCATTGGGTGGGTATTGTATAGCTATTAGGGAAGATCTCGATCAAAACTATATTTTTATAACACAATATGAGGAATATATGTCAGGCAAATTCGGTAGTTCCTATTTATTGAAGGTAAATAAAGACGGCATTAACATTGAAAATAAAGAAATCAAGGAAATGTATAATGCTTTATCTGAAATAAATTATGTAAGAAATAAAAGTAAAAAATTATTATTTTCCTATAAAATTGCAAATAATAAGTTGAATATAATTGAAATAAATGAAGAGGGGGAAAAGATTTCTAATTTAACTTTTATTGGTGAAAATAACGATAAATCGATTTTAAATTCACTTGAAACGGCAGACGGTTTTTATTTATTGTCGGAAAACACAACTTTAACTAAAATTAATAAGCAAAAGAAAATTATTTGGAAAAAAACTTTTACTAATGATGATAATAATACAATCTCATTCATCAAAGATTTGGGAAGTAATGAATATATATTAGTAAATAAATATAAAATTAGTAAAATAAAAGATAGTAAATTTTTAGGAATTGAAAATCAGACTAATAAAGAAGAGCAAATTATTTTATATCCAAATCCGGTAGATGCTTATCTAAATATAAAAATACCTACTGATCAAAAAGTAAAGAAAATATTTATTACAGATATCACAGGAAAAATTATTTTACAAGAATACAAATATCTGGATAAAATAGATATGTCTATGTTTATACCGGGAATTTATATACTAAAAATAGAGAGTGAGTCAGATGTATATGTTCAAAAAATACTTAAAAACTAAGTAAAAATATTTTTAGTTAATTAATTCATAAACATAATAAATAGATAATGAAAAATATAATTATATTAATAGGAATTTTGATTTATGCAACCCTGTCTGCACAAGATCCAACTGTGGAATTGAAAAAAACTTTAAATACTTATCAAATGTCATCTATGATAAAAACTAAGGATGGAAATTTTATGTTTACAGGCTATTCTAAAGATTTATATCTGAAAGATTCTTTGACTGGGGTTATTTTCATGCCATGTAAAGCAGTTTATATAACGAAATTAGATAAAGAAGGTGATCTTTTATGGACAAAATTTTTATCAGATGGAAAGTCTGAACAATCCGGACAATTCATTGCGGAAGGTGAATCAGGTTTTTTAATTCTGATAAATGGATCCCAATTGATTAAAGTTGACTATTTTGGAAACAAAATTTGGGAAAAAAATGTGGGTGAAGTATCAAAATTAATATCATCAGACGATGGAGGTTATATAGTCAGTGGAAGTTTTGAAGGGGGTAAAGTATGGCTTTATAAATTGTCAGATGCAGGAGAAATCCAATGGAAGATTTCTCAAGATCAATATAAAATAAAAAATATAACTAATCTCATAAGGACAATTGATAATCAATTTATTTTGTTAGATAACAGAAAAGATGATAAGGGAAATAATAAATTTTACCTCGTTAAATTTAAAGATGGAGGTAGTATAACATGGGAAAAAGAACTATCTCCCGAGATTTTTTCAAAGTCAAGATATAATCAGATACTTATTCAAGATAAATTTGGAAATTATATTATAGCAAGTGATGAAACATATGAAACAAGTTCTGATTATAGAATAACTAAATGGGATGAACAAGGGAATTTAGTTTTTAGTAAGATATATGGATTAATGAAAGGAGATTACTATTCTAAATCAATAAAGTTGTATGAAATAGTAAATACACTTATTGAAGCAGAAAATGGAGGATATATTATTGGAGGAAAATTTTTTAAAATCGGAACTAGAGGTTTAAGCTATGGATACTTATTTAGAATTGATGATCAAGGTAGATTTTTATGGAGTACGCAATTAGACATAGATAAATTTACAAGTTTAGATATATTAAAACCTATTGAAAAAAATAAATTTTTAATAGGAATAAATAATAATCATTCAAAAAGTCAAGAGAATATATCAATACTTACGATAACAGATAATTTTGATGCTAAATACGATCCAATGCTTTGTCCATTAGTCGAATAATTAGTTAATCGGCATTTGATGTCTAAAAAAATTAAAACATATGTAAACTAGATTATTTTTTGAATAATCTAGTTTTTTTTGTGAAATATAAGAAATACATTTGCAGCAAATTTTGCACTAAAAATGAGGGCAGCAAGGTATATATTATTACGCTTACCAAGAAAGTCAAAAGCACTGGTTGGAAAATATGGAAAAGGATTCTTTTTTAAAGGATCATTGAGCGCAATTATTTCATCCATGACCTATGGATTAATTCCTTTATTTAGCATTCCTTTAATGAAAAAAGGATTGAATTTTGATACTGTTTTGTTTTATCGATTTTTATTGGCGTGTATTGCTGTCGCAATACTGATGAAAATAAAAAAAGTACATTTTTCAGTTTCCTTGAAAGAATTTAAAGCATTAACAGTTCTAAGTTTACTTTGCAATACTTGTTCACTCTTTTTCTTTCTATCCTATACGTATTTAGGAGGAGGAGTTACCACTACCGTCCATTTTTTATATCCTGTTTTTGTTACCATCATTATGGGAATCTTTTTTCGTGAAAAAATTTCCGTTAAAGGTTTTATATCAATACTATTGGCTGTTGTTGGTGTTGCCCTTTTATCTTTGGGGGAAGGAATAGGTCACATCAATTTCAAAGGAATAGTGTTTGCTCTTTCAGCTGCAATATTTTATGCATTTTTTCTGGTATTATCCGTTAAATCAACCGTAAAAGATATGCCAGTGCTTAGATATACCTTTTATATTCAAGTTATTGGCGTGGTTTATCTTCTTATATTTTGTTTATTGACCGGTTCTTTTCAATGGTTTCCGGTAAAAGATACTTCATGTGTTCTAAATATAACATTATTAGCTTTAATTCCAACCATAGTATCAATTATAACTTTAGTTGAGGCGGTTAGAAGAATAGGATCTACTCTCACCTCAGTTTTAGGCGCATTTGAGCCCATTACCGCTGTTATTATAGGAGTAGTAGTGTTTTCAGAACCCTTTTCTTCAATGATGTTAGTTGGTATTCTCCTTATAATAGTGGGTGTTTTTGGGATTATAGTATCCCAAAAAAAGTAATGATATGATTTAATTTATTCTTACTATATTAAACAATACAAGTAGCAAGCTTCAATTTTATTTAGCATTTGTCTGTTAAATTTAATATAAAAATCTATTTTCTGTAATCATCATATAAAAGAATCCAATCGGAATGTTTAAAATAGTCCCAGCTTACTTCTGCTAAATCAATTTTTGGGTCAATAAATCTCTTATAGGGATGATCATTTACGGATACTTGAGTATCGGCATAAATTTCTACATCTTTATGACGCAATTTGGAATCCTCTTTTATATATTGAGCCGCTTGCCATATAAAGTCAGGGTAACAATTGATTCTAAGTATTTGTTTATCAGTAAATATATCCTGCATACGAAACGGCAGAATTTTTTTAGTTTTTTTATCAATAACAGTAAAATGTGTAGACCCATTACGCTGTCTCAGCATCATTCTCCAACTTAACCGATGCCCCTCTTCAGTCCAAAATACATTTCCTTTAATGAAATAATGACGTATAGGTAAAATCAATTGAATGGTGAAATAAATTACTAAAAGAAAATACACTGTTTTTTTATTAGAGTAATTATATTTATTTTCTTCAAAAGAAATATGTGGACGCTTTTTGAAAAATATTTTACGGATAGTTTCCGGAGGATAGAAAAAAACGGTAAAGCTTAAGGCAAAATAGGGGAAAATTCCTACGTTTAGAATAAACGAATTAGCAAGATGAAATATTAAACAGGCAAGTAAGGCTAACGTTCGAGTTTTTTTCCAAAGCATTAAAGGAACAACCAATCCGTCAAATATAATTCCAAGATAAGCTATAGAAATATAAAACCATTTTTGGGTGAAAAATTGACCGATTAAAGGGATATTAGTTTTATTGGAATATAATAAACGCGTAAAAGTTCCATCTAACCAATCAGGATAAAGTTTAGCAATACATGCAAAAAAATATAAAATGGATATTTGAAATAATAAAACGAATGAGCACCATTGAGGCATGGTCAAAGATCTTATATTTTTATTTCTTTTTGAGTCCAAAGAATAATAAGCATTCGCAGGTAAAAAGAGCATAATAATGCATATTAGAATTAAAAAATAATAATGATTATTATAAGCTGTTTTTTGCATTAAATATTGAGCCGTCCATAATATAGTAAAACATAAAAGACTTAAACGATATCTATAACCCATCATAACCAAAAGTCCCAATATACCTAAACAAATAAAATAAATATACATACCATATCCCGGTAGAGGGTGGAGCCATGTAAAACCAATAAACGGGAAAAAGACTTTAGGAGTAATTAAATTGATGTTTACCCAACCTGTTAAAATTGCCCCCCAAGTTTCCGCCAATAGCAAAAATCCAAATAGTATACGGAATACAATCAATGGTGAATTATCTATTTTGCGAAATAAACTTTGTCTTGATAGTACCATGCTATATTTATTTGTTATACAATAAAGATAATAAATAAAAAATAATTCAAAATAAATGATTTCGGGTAAATTGAATAATGATATAAGTTCTATTGCTGAATGGATTTTTAAAATAAGAAAACATATTTAGGATTAATTCCCTTTGAATTTCCAAATATTGATGATCAAGTAAGACTATTAGTACAAAGAAAAAATTTAACTGTTACCATTGATGACCTGGTAAGGAAATTTAATTTTGATTAGATCTTATTATAATACACATAATTTATTACAATTGAGTACAGCATTAAACTTTTTAAAAATTTAAAGCGGCCATACAATGACCGCTTTATTTGTTTTCACAGCATAAATAAGAATATCTATCTGTGAATGCTCAAAATTATAATTATAAGATAAAATAAATATTAATGCAAATATAGTAAATTTATTTTAATATGCTATTATAAATATTTATTTATATATTTAATTATTATAATTAATAGAATAAATAAATATATTTATTTAAATATTCTATGGTTAAAGTACGTTAAACAAGCGGTTAAACAATAAATGTAAATTATATATTTATTTTATAAAATTTTAATTATCAATCATAATGATATAAAATAATAAAATTGAATTTTTTAATTTAAAATTGTTTGTCTTTTAAAAAAGTATCATTAACAATCAAGGTTGTTCTTGGTTATATGTAAGAGATAGTAGGGCTATAGATTGATAAATGTTTAATAACGAAGATATCTATTATGATAGAAAAAAATTGAATGTAGTAAATACTACTGGAAATTAGTTCTTTTTGCGTTTTTTCAGTTGTACGAGTTTTTTTCTAAAAATTTGGACATCCTTATATTCAATTTTTAAAGTCAGGTATAAGAAAATAAAAAATAAAATATTACCAACCCCAATTCTCACGGCCATTCGATTGCTGCAATAATAGGCAATAAAGCTTAACAATGAACTTCCTCCTATATAAAAAATCAGTTTTCGGTAATTGTAGGGTATAGGATACTCTTTTTGTCCCCAAAAATAGGATATAAGCATCATGGTTAAGTATGACACAAAAGTTGCAATTGCACACGCCCAATAGCCAAGATCCGTATATTTCAATCCAATAAAATTTAAAACAACAGTTATGAATGCGCCAATTCCTGATATAATAGCACCATAATGAGTATTGTCAGATAATTTATACCAAATGGATAAATTGAGATATATTCCCAGAAACGTAGACCCTATTAATAAAACAGGCACAACCTGGAAGCCGCTCCAGTAGTCGGTGTTTCTAATATAAAGACGACCGATCCAATCTAAGTTGGCTACTAAGAATAATAAAATGAAGGCACTAAATATAGCATAATACTTCATTAAAGTAGCATACGTTTTTCCTGAATTTTTGTCGTCAGCGTGAGAAAAAAAGAAAGGCTCAACCCCCAACAGGTAAGCAGTCTTAAACAACGTTATAAAAGTAGCAATTTTGTATACAGCGCTGTAAATACCCATTTGAACTTCGGCAATACCTTCCGGAAGGAGATATTTAATAAATTGTCGATCCATGGTTTCATTAACAATCCCGGCTAGACCGGCAATGGTAATTGGCCACGCATATTTTAACATCTTTTTCCATAAAGAAAATTCAAAAGCATATTTGCCATCAAGCATGGTAGGAATTAAAGCAAGGAATGTAATAATACTTGCAAATAAGTTTGCAGCAAAAGCATAACCTATTCCATAATCAAAATTGTAAATCTTACTAAAAAAAACAGCGCCAATTCCACCATTTTCAATTTGTTTAGGAATCCAAAATATTAATATAATTGTGGAAAAAAACATGGTTACTGAATTCAGTATTTTTAAAGAAGCAAAATATAATGATCTGTTTTGAATCCTGAGTTTTGCAAAAGGAACAGCTGAAATAGCATCAGCAGCAAGAATAAATAGAAACCATACTAAAAAAATTACCTCATCAGGGTGTTTAAATGCTGAGGCTAACGGGTGTCTGGCAAGTATGCCAAACACTAAGAATAAGAGAGAAACAATGCAAACAGAGGAAAATGAAGTAAAATAAACTGCATTTTGTCTTTTTTCGTGGTCTTTAAATTTTTGAAAAAAACGAAAGAAAGTAGTTTCCATTCCGTGGGTAAGTAAAACAGAAAGTATACCCGCGGCTGAATAAAAATCAGCATATATTGAATATTTAGACGGACCGAAAGCTCGCACTAACATTGGAGTAAGGATAAATGGAAATACTCGGACTAAAACATTGCTTAATCCATATATTAATGTCTGACTAAATAACTTCTTATACAATGAGTTCTTTTTAAATAATTTCTGTTTCAGTTACGATAAATGTAATAATATAATTTTTAATTTTATATTATTGACAAATTTAATAAATTTGATTAGGTTTACAGATGTCAATTTTAAAATAGGGTAAAAGCTTAATGAAATTTATAATGAACTAACAGAGAGGTTTATAAGATTATTAAGTTCGCAATTGATATTGCATAGGCCTATATAAATATAATTATCTAAATAGCTACTAGACAAGCTAAATTTACAAATGAAAAAAATATATTTTCTTCACGGATATCAAACTTCAGGAAAAAAATTCAATTGCTTACAAAATTTTTATCGCAATAGTAAAGAATTTAGCCTTATATATTGGGAATGGGATGAATTTATGGACATTCCTAAATTTTTAGAAGAAAAAGCAAAAATTTTCGAGGAAGATAAAGGGGATAAAATTATTATGGCAGACAGTATGGGGGCAAATCTTGCTTGGAATTTGGTAAATTTCTTTAAAGATATTCATTATGTTATGACTAATCCTGTTTTCTCTTCGGAACAAATTAAAGATCAAAAACGGATTCCTCCCGAAATGAAAGAAAAAATATTTTCGGCTACTTCTGAAAACATTTTAAACAAAAATATACATCTTATTATCTCTAAAAATGATGAGGTTCTTTATCCGGAATATTATAAAAAAGTATTTGGTGAATCTTTAAAGGTGATGGAATTGGATGATTTACATGCCATTTCTCATATGGCTGAGTATATGCCTTTAATTCATCAAGTAATTTGTGAGGCATTTGAAAAATCCAAACAGTAAAAATTAATATTTATACTAGCTTCATAGAATTTTATTAAAAATAAATATTTGCATTATCGTCCAATAAAGATCTTGTTTAAAATTTATCAATATTAGTATACTTTTTAATTGAAAATACACATATAAATGTTAATTGTCTTTTATAAAAGTATACATATGATTAGTTAAATCTTACTTATAAAGTAGTTAACTAAAGATAATTATTTAAAATCTATAAAAAGATCTCTATAAGTTTTGTAAATCTTTTAGCATGATTACTAAAAGTTTCTAAAACGGATTTATAAACTACATTATGTTTAATATAGATATGTGTTTTAAAATTATTTCTTACTAGAATTCATAGAACTGTTTATTAATAAAGAACAACACTTTAAAATTATAAAAAACAATACCCGGCTATACAATAATTTACATTTTGTATAGTTAAAAATTAGCAAAATAAAATTTTAAGAATGTATTATAATACATTCTGAATAAACAAGATATTAAAATTTTATGATTCTTATAGCAATGAAATTTGAAATGGTAAGAACTTAAAATTAATATCAGTTAGTTTTTAATTAAATTTAATTAAGCATGTACCGCAAGAATAGCCGCCTCCAAAAACGGAAAGACATACAAGATCACCTTCTTTAAAAATATCATAATTCTGAGCAAAAACCAAAGGGGCACTTGCACACCCTGTATTGCCTAATTCTTCCACATTTGTAAGCGATTTATTTTCATCTAACCCTAATTCATGACATACATTATTTAAAATTCTTTTATTTGCTTGATGACCGATAAAATAAGTTAGATCAGATATCGTATAACCATTTTTCTTGATTATAGCATCTGTTAGCTTTGTTAAATATATACACGCTTGAGTAAATACATCTTTACCATAAGGCATATGTAAACCATTTTTAGGCTCCATAGTAACCGCTTTAGGTCCATAGCCTATATTACCAAGACCAAGTGTATTAATATCTATAACTTCAGCTTCATTTGGACGCATAGGTTCTGAGGAAAAAAATAGAGCAACGGCAGCATCTCCCCATAAATGTCCGGATTGAATGTCTTTGTCATCTGAATAGCTGGAGTTTCTATCAGCACTTATTAATAATGCTTTTGAAGATATTTTGCTTTTAAAAAAAGAATTAATAATTTCCATACCATTGATGGCAGAAGAACAAGCAGAAGATATATAAAAAGCTTTGGCATTGTTTATGTTAAACTCTTTTTGAATAATATGAGCTGTAGTCCCCACCGTATCATTGGGTGTATAAGAAGCAAATACAATTAAATCTACTTCACTAATGTCGTAAGGCAAATTTTTAACAGCATCTTCAACGGCTTTAATGCTCATGTAGTCTATAGTTTCTTCTTCTGAAGCTCTGGCTCGGGTCAAAATCCCGGTCCTCTTAAAATACCAATCTTCTGATAAATCATTAAGTTTTGCAAAATAACTATTAGTAACTCTCTTAGTAGGTATATAACATCCTTTAGAATTTATAAACATTTTAAAATATTTAATTATTAAAATTTTTGCAAATATAGTCTTCTAATAAGTTATTTTTTAATTTATTTAGCTGAGTTTTATTAAAAGAACGCATATATTAACATATTATTAAGGGTAATTTAACATCAAATTTTATGCCATTGCAAATTATTTGTAAAATTAATTCAAAAAAAATGATTATAATTTAACTAATTGGTTAAATTTATATTTATAATGTATTTTTTGTTTTTAAGAAAATATTGAATCATATGCGAATATTTTTTTTAATAATAAAATTAAATTATCTTTATTATTGCGAAAAAATATGGGTTTATATCCTATATATATTCGGAAAAATTATTATAATTGTAGCCTAAAATACCTAATAATAGTATAATTATTTGTGAGTCAATACCTAACTACAAATTTTAACATATAAATGAAATATTTAGACTTGTTTAATTATTTAAAGAAAATTGAAAATTATACAACGGATGAAATTGAAATAGACGAGAATTTGGTTATAAGAAATTTTTCATTTAAATCAAATTATCGATTTATACTTCCAGGTGGTTTAGGTAATAATGATGATTATGAGTTCTTAAGTAATCCAATTAACGATCATGATCCGGATGTCATACAAAAGATGCTTAATAAAAAAGATGCAGATATATCCGAGAATATTGAGTTTCGTTATCATATAATAATGCCTAAAAAAGAAAAAAAGGCAAAAGAAATAATTATTCTATTTCATGGGTTTAATGAAAAGTATTGGAGTAAGTATTTACCCTGGGCAACCTATTTAGCAGAAAAAACCGGAAAAGCTATTGTTTTATTTCCAATGGCATTTCATATGAATAGGGCTCCCTTGTTGTGGAGTAATTCCAGAGAAATGTATCGGGTAAGTGAGGAACGAAAAAAAAGAATTCCCATACTTATATGTTCCAGCCTTTCAAATGTAGCAATAAGTACACGTATAAATAATAAACCTCAACGGTTTATTTGGTCGGGTTTACAATCTTATTACGATGTTATAGATTTTGTTGAAGATATTAAAGAAGATCTACATCCGGCAATTGATAAAGATGCTAAAATTGACTTTTTTGCCTATTCCATTGGTGCTTTTTTAGCTGAAGTTTTAAAAATGAGCAACAGAAACGGTTATTTTTCAGATACCAAATGTGCCATTTTTTGTGGAGGTGCCGTATTTAACCGATTAACACCCGTTTCCAAATTTATTTTGGATAGTGAAGCCGGAGTTGGGTTATATTCCTTTATTGTTGAACATATGGAAAGTCATATGAAAAGAGACGAGATTCTTCGACACTATATGTATACTGAACCGGAGGGGCCTAATTTCAGGAGTATGCTTTGTTATAAAAACCTAATTAAAGAAAGGGAAGAAACATTTAGAAAAATCAGCGATCAATTTTATGTAATCACTTTGGCTAAAGATGAAGTGATTCCTTCCTACGAAATTATGAATACATTGCAAGGAACGGCAAGAGATATTCCGGTAAAAATTGAATTAATGGATTATCCATACACATATATTCACGAAGACCCATTTCCTTGTGGAAAAGAAATCTCAGATGAAGTTGATGAATGTTTTACCTATACATTTGATAAAATTTGTAATTTCTTAATGGAAAAATAAATTATTGTTCTTCCATCTGTTTAAAAACATCCTTTTTACTTGGTATAAAAAATACAAACTATTTTAAATTTAGTAGCTGTTTATCCGGGTTTAGCTTGATGTATACTAAATTAGAATTAGAATTTTCTATATTAAATCATATAATGCTTAAAAAAACATAATATATTCTGCAAATTGAAATCATAGATGGTAAGTTTTAAAAATTTTCTGACTAAATCTAATAGTTTATTATTTATAGAGTAGATTTAAAAAAATTCATCAATTTTAAATAACCGATAAATAGTCTATTGATTATTAATTACACATTTTTGTTCTTTTTTGTTCTTAATAAATTTTAATTACATAAATTATTTTATGGTTCTTATTTAAATATTTAACGTTTTAGCTATCAAGAAGTAAAGGGTAAAAATTTTTACGAACCTAATTAATAATTTATAATTTTTATATAAGAATTTTAATAAATATTCAAAATTTTATGTATAAAAGGCTAATTAATTGTGAAAAATTTTATAATTTTAAAAAATACAATTAATAATAATACTATAACTACTAAAATTTGATTATGAGCAAGCCTAACTATTTGATTATTTTCTTATTATTTATTTACACACTTAATGCGCAAGTAGGAATTGGAAATGAATTTCCGGATCCACAAACGATGTTAGATATCTCTTCCCCTGAAAATAACAAGGGAATTTTAATACCAAGACTAAGTCAGAAACAAAGAGATTCTATTGAAACCACTGTTAGCAAAAATGGTTTGTTGATATTTAATACAACTGAAAACTGCTTTAATTACTGGAATAAGATCGAAGCGAGATGGATTAGTATTTGCGGTAATAAGTTAAGTGCTGATTTCAGCATAGATTGTTCCACTATTAAAGTATTAGGAAATTATGTTAACGATGAAGCTCTTACCGCGGAAAATAAAATCGCTGTAACGGTGCATGTTACTAAACCGGGGCCCTATACAATTAATGCTGTTTCTTCTCCGGATAACAGGTATTTTTTTTCTAAATCAGGAGAATTTCTTTCAACAGGGACTTACACAATTGAAATTCCGGGATATGGTACTCCTATAGATTTTACCCCTGAAAATAATTCAGGAGATGAATTTACTTTAACAACTCAGGAAATAAATGAAGTTAATTCATGTAAATTTAATGTCGTTGTAAAACAGCGGGTAATGAAATCGGCATATAATTTAGATTGTTCTTCTATATCCGTTAAGGGATCTTATACAAGTGGATCTCAATTATCGCCAAATAATTATATTGAAGTAACCATAAGTTTTAATCCGATTAACATTGGAGCTCCATTATCTTTATATACAAATATTGTTGATGGTATTGGTTTTAAGACTGAAAATTTAACATTAGAAGGAGATCAGCAGAACAATAATAATATAATAACTCAAACGGTAAAGCTGCAAGGATATGGAATTCCGGAAGGTTATTCACCCAAAGAGTTAACTATATATTCTAACAGTGAATTATCAACCAGTTGTTCAGCATCGGTACCCATGACTTATTATTATGATTATGTGAAATTATATGCTACCGGTGCGGGAGTATATAATGCTTTGTCAACCGGTCCATATGGTGGTAATTTATCTTTAATGGTAAACAGTTCCGAAAATTTTGGTCCTTCACCAAACAGTATAGTTAAATTTAAAGGATGGATTGATAATAAAAATATATTAGATTCTCCCAAAGAAATAGAGTTAGAAAATTTGTTGCTGGGGGATAATCCACCGGATATACTTATTACAGGGCAAACATCTGAAATCACGCTTAAATCAGCTCCAATTTATGTAGAGTATCTTAAAAGAAAAGGGATTATGCTTCTTTTTATAGAAGATCAAAGTCGTGTAGAACGTTTTTTTAAAGCTTTATATCCTGATTTGCCGATCAAAGGCTCATTGTATACTGATCAAAAAGGAAATGGTATTGTATGGGATTTTACAGATGCGGATAGTTCTGTTTTAAATGGTCCTTTTGGAGACATACGAGGAAAAAAATGGGGAGATGATACTAGTCAAACAGCAGTTTTAGAATCATTGCCTATAGAAGATCTTGAAATATTTTCAGGAACTGAAGATGGAAGAATTTCTGCATTTAAACATAAAAAATATAATTTAATCTTTGTTGGAGATGGAGGATTTAATTCGTCACTTACTAATTATCCTAATAAAATGAATGGAAATGATGCAAGTTCTTATAAATATCCTATGTTAATAGATAAAGTTACAATTAACGATTATACATATCCTTATTATCCAATACCCAAGCCTAATTATGGAAATGTTAATATAGGAGGACCTATTCATACTATATATAATTCAATTTTTACCGCAAATGCAATTGCTTGGGCTATAGAAACAGCTCAAACCAACGGAATTAATTCTCAGTCGAGAGAATAAATCGATTGAAACCATGTAAAACATTATAGTTTTTTCAAGTTTCCGTTTGATTAACTAAAATAATATTTTTAGTAAAAGGTTACTGAATTATTGTAATAATTTTATGTATTTAAATTCAATAAAAAAATTAAAATTTAGAATTAAATTCTGATTTAAAAGAAAATAAATATAATTCTTAAATTAGATAATTGCCCTTTATGGTACTTTTACTTTTGATTCTAAGTTTGCAATTTCAACAATTTTAAGAGTAGTTTTTAATCACATCTGATGTTTCCATAGATGTTCACTAGGAATCATGCGATAATGTGTGATATTAATAATATTAACATATATTAGATCAATATTTATATTTATTATTTAATAAATTTCACTTGATGATAATAATTAATTATTTATTCAGTTAATTAAAAGTAATTATAATTACACATTTTATTTTATTTGTAATTTTGAGTAAGTTTATAGGTTAAGATTAAGCTGTTAGCTTTTTATTTTGTTATCTGAATTCTACCAAATTTAAATATATATGATAATAAGTAGAAACGATGGCAAATATCCAATGGAGGAAAAATACTTGTTCATTTATTTTAGGTTCTTTCAGATTACAATTAAGAGACTACAAACTCACAGCTTATTTTTATTAAAAAAATTGACTTTTGAGTTTGAAGTCCTTAAATAACTATAATCATGAAAAAATTATTAATTATTACATCTTTTACTTTAACAGCTGTGAGCTTTCTAACTTCATTTACAAATTCAGAAAAGGTATCACAAGAAAGAAATTGCCAGTACGGTCAATGTATTAAAATAAAAAAAGACGGGTACCAATGCCGAAATTGTGCACAACAAGGAAGCTATTATTGTTGGTCACACCGTTAAGATATTTACATTGGAAAAATAAGAAATCAATAGATTAATAAGAAAATTTTTATTGTGATATTTCCAAATCTAAAATTATAAAAAAGGTACTTGATTTTTAAATCTCAATATTTTTATATTTTAAAATTTGAATTAAATAAGTTTAGATATAAATGTATTGAGATTTTTTAAATTAAATAATTATCAATTCAAAGAAAATAAAATGAATGATAAATATATATTCGATTTATACATTTATTTAAATGGACCCCAAAAAGGTTATGATTTAAAAAGATTTAGGAAAGAAATATCAACTGATCCGGAGTATAATAAACGTGTTTATAAATATATTGGAGGTAAAAAAGCAGGAATTGATTACGATGCCTTTGCTGCTGCTACCGGGCTAACCGATTATTTGAAAAGAAAAAAAAATAAATTCAAAGAAAGTTATCAACCCGATGATCCGAATGACTCCGCTGATCAAATTTATGAGGCAGATTATGCATATGTCGAAAAAAGTAAACCAATAAAAGAAACTAAAATTAAACAGGTTAATTCACAACGAGGGGAACATATACAATATGTATTCTCAAATTATGGAATAATTATATCTATATTAGTTATTGTAATAGGTTTTACATGTAAAAGACTACTGTTGAATAAGAAAATAAATAAGAAAAATCAAGAATAAACATATCAATAGTATATATTTTTAATTTCATTTAAAATTAATGTAACGATTGTTTTATGATGGAATAATCTTATGCATTAAAATAATTTATTTAAAAATATATTTTATTGTAAAATAAACCCGTAAAATTTAGATAATAATATACTTTTGGTTGAAAATCTTATTAGTATAAAGTTAATATATTTAAGGATTTATGACTGACTTTAATAGTGTTAATAAATGTATAGAAATAGTTTTTAGCGCTTTAAAAGGAAAATATAACTCTGTAAATGCCATTTTTTGTAACTAATATGAGTTAAATCTATTTTATATTCAAAAAGTATCAAAAGATTTGATACTTTCTTTAAAAAGGTATTAAAAAATTGGCAGAATATGGCACAGGTAAAAAAACGTAAAAAAGGGCTATAAACCGCGTAAAAACAAGAAAACCCGCTATATAAGCGGGTTTATTAGCGGAGAGAGAGGGATTCGAACCCCCGGACCTGTTACAGTCAACGGTTTTCAAGACCGCCGCAATCGACCACTCTGCCATCTCTCCGGCTACCTTATAGGTAGGTTATTTTTAACGGTTGCAAATATACAAACCTTTTTTCTTTTTCCAAATTTTTTAAATAGAAATTTCCTCCGTAGTAGTTAATAAATCGTCTAAATTTTCTCTTCGTCTGATTAAGTGAGGTTTACCGTTTATTAATAAAACCTCAGCAGGTTTCAATCTTGAGTTATAATTGGAGGACATGGAGAAACAATAAGCCCCTGCATTTTGGAAACAAAGCAAATCACCTTCGTGTATTTCGCTTATCTTTCGATTCGTTCCAAAAGTATCAGTTTCACAAATATAGCCTACCACAGTATAGAATCGGTGTCTTCCTTCAGGATTGGAAATATTAGTAATGGTATGGTGAGCATTATAAAACATAGGGCGTATCAAATGATTAAACCCGCTGTCAACTTCAGCAAAAACAGTTGAAGTAGTTTGCTTGATTACATTTACTGAAACAATAAAAAATCCGGATTGACTAACTAAAAATTTACCCGGCTCAAACATAAGGGTCAATTCATGAGGATATGTTTTTTGAAACTCATTAAAACGCTCTCCCAATTTTTTACCCAAATAATTAATATCGGTTTCATGATCTCCTTCCTTATAAGCAACTTTAAATCCGCTTCCGAAATCAATATAATCTAGATCATGAAATTCCTTAGCTACATTAAAAAGTATTTCAGCTCCTTTAAGGAAAACTTCCACATCAAGAATATCGGAACCTGTGTGCATGTGTACTCCTTCCACTTTGATTCCCGTATTATTTACGATTCGCAAAACATGAGGAAGCTGATGAATGGAAATTCCAAATTTCGAATCAATATGGCCGGTTGAAATTTTAGTGTTTCCACCTGCCATAATGTGAGGATTAATTCGAATGCAAACAGGATAATTTTTTATTTCATGACCAAAAGTTTCTAAAATCGAAAGATTATCAATATTGATACGAACGCCTAACTGAACGGCTTGTTTAATCTCTTGAAAAGAAACCCCGTTGGGAGTGTAAATAATTTCTTTTGGTTCGAATCCGGCTCTTAAACCCAACTGAACTTCTTGTATGGATACAGTGTCCAATCCGGAACCAATACTTTTAATGAATTTTAAAATATTAAGATTGGTATTAGCTTTACACGCATAATTTAACTTGACTTTTTTAACGCTTTTAAATGCTTTAACTAGCCTGTTATATTGATTTTTAATTATATCGGCATCATAAACATAAAGAGGAGTGCCAAATTCTTTGGCTAAATTTTCAAGTTGTTGTATTCTTGCTAATTCCATAGTTTTATAAAAAATATACAGTTTGTAAAGTTATAAAAAAGTAGATAGCTAAATAAATTAATAAGAATTTATTTTAAGCGCGTGTATGTATTCCTTTTTTCAACAAAGTATTGAAATATAATGTATTTTTTGTTATAATAATTTTTGATTCCGGCTTTACGTTTTTTTAAAAATTTAGGCAACATTCGATAAACAGCAAAATGAGCCCGAACGATGGCCCAACAATGTTTCCAACCATTTGAAAAAAGAAATCTAATTCCTGCCAATCCATCTAATAACAACCGGAATAAAATAATCCATACCACTTGATCGGACGGTAAATTCTTAATAAGCATCAAAAGATTATTCCTGAAATTAAGATAAGTCTTTTCAGGATTGTAAACATCCAAAGTGCCACCTCCCACATGATATACCGTAGACTCTGAACAATAATAAATAATTTTACCTTTATTTTTTAATCTCCAGCAAAGATCAATCTCTTCCATATGAGCAAAAAAATCGGAATCGAATCCTTCATTTTCCCAAAAATCCTCCCTTCTTATAAATAAACAAGCTCCGGTTGCCCAAAATATTTCGCAGTTGTCATTATATTGTCCCGTATCTTTTTCGAGACTGAAAAAAACTCTTCCGCGACAAAACAGATAACCTAAATTATCTATAAAACCACCTGCAGCTCCTGCAAATTCAAAATAATCTTTTTCCTTGTAACTTCTAATTTTAGGCTGAATAGCTGAAATATTTGAATTGTCTTGAAATAATTTTAAAATGGGTACTGTCCAGTTTTCAGTAACTTGCACATCAGAATTTAATAAACAATAAATATCTTCGGAAAGAAATTTTAACCCTTCATTATATCCACCCGCATAACCATAATTTTTATTGTTTTGTATGATTTTTACCGACGGAAAATTTTTTTGCAAGTAATATATAGAATCATCCGTTGAGGCATTATCAATTACATAAATAGATGAGCCCGGACTGTAATCGATTACCTTTTGTAAAAATTTCTCAAACCAGCCAGTTCCATTATAGTTAAGTATAGCAATTGCTAAAGTTGATAATCTATTCCGCTTGTGTATTTCCATCTTTTATGAGACCAAAGCCAAAGACTTGGATTGGATTTTATATTTTGTTCTAATTCAGAGTAAAATTTTTCGACAATTTCGTTTTCCCTGAATTGGTCGCCATCAGGAAGAATACGTTTCAAATGAGCTTCATATTTTCCTCTTTTCACCTTAACCATATCAACATACACAATCGCATAATCTTTTTTTCGAGCAATTTTATCATATCCATTAAATGCGGGAGTTATTCGATTAAAAAAATTTAATTCATAATGAATTCTACTTTTAAAGGGGCTTTGATCCGCAACAAACAAAAATACATGAGAACCGTCATTAGGCAATTTAATCATGGATCTTACCACCTCTTTAACCGAAAGAGGAATAGTTCCAAACCTGGCGCGAGATTCATGTACTTCCTGATCAAAAAAATTATTTGCCACTTTTTTATATACAGCATATGAATGCTTCTGACTTAAATCCATGGAAATTCCTGTTAACCACTCCCAATTGAACATATGTCCGATAAGCATAATGATATCTTTTTTTTCTTTATGGCATTGTTGCGAAACTTCCAAATTTACAAATTTGATTCTCTCATCATAATCTTCCTCCTTCATCGAAAATGTTTTAATCAGTTCAACCATAAAATCCATAAAATTTCTGTAAAACTGTTTTTGAATATTCAATCTTTCTTCCTTGGTTTTATCAGGAAAAGCAATTAAGAGATTATTTCTGACAATTTTTTTTCTATAACCAATGATATAATAAATGATAAAATATAAAAATGTTGAGATACCATATAGAACGGGAAAAGATACTTTGGATATCTGAAGTAATATATTCTTAATTAACCTTTTCAAAACAATTGAATATTAAAACAAAAGTAGTAAAGAATTTTATAATTTAAATTTTCTATTGGATAAACCATTGATTAAGATTGATATAAAAAACTGTTAATTTTTTCTTGTAACCAATTAATCCAATTCTCATCTTCATTCAGGCATTTTATATAATGAAATTCTTTGCCACCGCAATCCATAAATAATTTTTTATCCGTTATCGCAAGTTCTTCCAAAGTTTCAAGACAATCGGATACAAAAGCAGGTGCCACAACCGCTATTTTAGATACCCCTTCAGAAGGAAGAGATTCCAAAGTTTTATCAGTATAAGGTTTTAGCCAGGGATCTCTGCCTAATCTGGATTGAAAAGTTTGCCTGATTTTAGATGTATCTAAACCTAATTTTTGGCGAACTTTTTCGGTAACGTAATAGCATTGATGTCGGTAGCAGTAGGGATGAGATGCCAATCCTTTTTCGAAACAACAAGTATCGTCAATTCGGCACTGCTTAGTCGGATCGGTTTTGTAAATATGACGTTCTGGAAGACCGTGATAACTGAATAAAATCAAATCGTAGGATTCGGGCAGCTGTTTTTTTATAGAATTGCTTAAAACCTCTAAATATTCTTCATCATTATAAAAAGGAGGTAGAAAGCTTATTGATATATCCGGGTAATACTTTTTTTGAATTTCTTTAGTCTTTTCTACTACAGTTTCAGTTGTGCTCATTGCATATTGAGGGTATAATGGAATAACCAAAACTTCTGAAACTCCTTGATTTTTTAATTCGAGCAGACCATTTTGAATGGAAGGTTCTTGATATCTCATCGCTAATGCAATGGGATATTTTAACTTTTTTTGCAATAGTTGAGTAATTCTTTTTGAAATTACAACTAAAGGAGAGCCTTCCTTCCACCAAATATTTTGATAGGCATGAGCAGATTCTTTAGGTCTTTTAGGTAAGATCATGCATTCCACAATGAATTTACGAATTAACCACGGCGCATCAATTACCCGTTTGTCCATTAGGAACTCACGCAAATAAACTCGAACATCTTGTTCTGATGGAGTTTTTGGTGATCCCAGATTGACCAAAAGTATCCCTTTCATCTTTTTTTAGTATATATAATTACAAAAATAAGAATCTATTAGTAAAAAATTTCTTTTTCTCATAATAAGAACTGATTATATTATAAAATAATTAATTAATTCGTAATACACACCTTATAGAAAAATAGAATGATATACTTTTTAAAAAAAATGTTTAAATTGAATTTAACTGAAAAGGTTGGGTTCTGAAATAATAATTTTTTGTAACTTATTTGAAATGAAAAATTTATTACGTATTTGAAGTAAAATTTCAGCATTTATGGTGGATGGAACCATTATTTTTTTTATCTGTTCTACATTTTTTATTTGTGTGTGCAGGGAATAAAAACCGTATCCTTTAAAATGACCGTTTTCAAAAAACAAAAAAGATTTTTCACCGAATGTTCTTCCCTTATCTGTTAATAAAATATACGTATCTTCTTGAAAATTTATTTCTGAAAGTATATTTACACCACTATCTATTTTTTTTTGTAAAGAAAGTAATGCATCTTCAGCTTTATCTAAGGTTTCAAAAGCGAATAAAGCATATTTTTTATTTTTAAAATTGATAAAATCAATGCTTAAAGTGGGTGGCGTAAAGAAAATACCGAATATAGTAGTATAATTTTCTTTAGTAGGCTTATAAAGGGGGCGATTAATTTTAATTTCATTTAAAGCCTTTATGTTCGCAATAATTTCATTACCGGTAAGCTCAAAACTGATTTCTTTGGTTTTAACTTGTAAAATTCTTGACTTTTTACTTTTTGAAGTTAAAATCTGTCTGGCTTTAGTTGATATATCTAAACCTTTATCGATGTATATAATTTTGTCATTTTCATCATGAAAATAAAAAACTCCGGTTTCAAGGGGAAGCTTTTCTAAAAAAGAAAGTATTTTTTTATTTAAAGATTGGTAGTTGCTATGCTTTATGGATGATCCAATAATATTTTTATGTAAATCTTTAGCTAATAAAAGCTGAAACAATTTAACGGTAGCGCGAGCATCTCCATGAGCTCTATGTCTATCACTTACAGGAATTCCCAGCGAATCACAAAGTTTACCTAAAGAATAGGAGGTCATACCCGGAATTAGATTTCGGCTTAATGTGATAGTATCCAGGGTGGGTCGTTGATAATCATATCCTAAACGAGAGAATTCACTGCGTATTACGCGATAATCGAAACTAATATTATGTCCAACAAGAATGGCATCATCCGTGATTTCAACAATTCGCTTTGCCAATTCATAAAATTTGGGTGAAGTTTTTACCATTTTTTGCGTAATGCCCGTGAGCTTTTGAACATAAAAATGTATATCCTTTTCAGGGTTGACTAAAGAGCTAAAAGAATCTGTAATTTTTTCTCCATCGAATCTATATATGGCGATTTCAATTAAACTTTCTTCATTAAATTTACCACCGCTGGTTTCCACATCTAAAATTGCATAGTCCATATAAAAATATCTATACTCGTCAAAAATTAATTTTTTCTTCTTGTATTTTTTTTAACCCCTAAAGCTCCGAAAAACATTTTTGACCCTTCTCGTACAAATGTTCTTCCAATATCTCTAACAAATGGTGAATTCATTATTTTTTCAAATAAAGAGGGTTCGGATTTTTGAGTAGTTGTATTTCCTTTTTTGTTCGTTTGAGTTTCTGTAGTTGTAGAATTTTTATCATCAGAAACGGCATTCATTCTTTCACTAAGAATTTCATAAGCACTTTCCTTATTAATATCTTCCGCATATTTTTTAACCAAGTCTGAATTATTTACAATCTCATCAATTTCATCGGAAGTAAGTACATCCATACGAGAACTCGGTGATATCATGAATGTATCTGCCAAAGGAGTAGGGATTCCTTTTTCATCTAATGAAGTTACAAATGCTTCTCCTATACCTAATTGTTGTATCAGATCATTAGCCTTATAATATGTAGAAGTCGGATAATTTTCTACCGCTTTGTTTATCTCTTTTTTGTCCCTTGCGGTAAAGCCGCGCAAAGCATGTTGTATCTTTAATCCTAACTGACTTAAAACGCCTTCGGGAACATCTCCCGGAACCTGGGTACAGAAATATAATCCAATCCCTTTGGAACGTATAAGCTTAACCATAGTTTCAATCTGATTAAGTAAAGCTTTAGAAGCCTCATTAAATATAAGATGGGCCTCGTCTATAAAAATGGCAAGTTTAGGTTTGTCAAGATCACCTACCTCAGGAAAGGTCTGATATATTTCAGACAATAAGCTCAACATAAAAGTTGAAAAAAATTGGGGTTGATTTTGAATATCTGTTAAACGAATAATACTCACAACTCCCAACCCGTTTCTAACTTCCAATAAATCGTCTGTATTAAAGCTGGGTTCTCCAAAAAAACGACCGGCGCCTTGTTGTTCCAAAAAAACAATCTTTCTTAAAATTGAACCTAAAGAGCTGGGAGCAATAGAACCGTAGTTTTGAGCCAATTCCGATTTGCCTTGATCATTGTCGGTTACAAATTGTAAAACTTTTCGTAAATCGTCAAGATCAAGTAAGGGAAGTTTTTTATCATCACAATATTTAAAAAGTATTGACATGATACTGGTTTGAACATCATTAAGTTCAAGGATTTTACTTAATAATATAGGTCCAAATTCAGTAATCGTAGCTCTGAGTCTGACTCCCTTTTCTTGTGAAATAGTTAATAATTCCACCGGGAAACCTTGCGTATGGTAAGATAAACCTAATTTTTTATAACGTTCCAGTATTTTTGGATTATTAGGATCACCTGCTTTTGCAATACCGCTTAAATCACCTTTGATATCCATTAATAAGGTTGGAACACCTTTAAGAGAAAGTTGCTCGGCCAATACCTGAAGAGTTTTGGTTTTTCCGGTGCCCGTAGCACCCGCAATTAAACCGTGTCTGTTTATCATTTTTAAAGGAACTGATATTTCAACTTCCGGTACTATTTGGCCATCTAACATAGCTTTTCCAAGCATTATTTTTTCTCCCTTATAATTATAACGAGAAGTAAGGTCTTTAATAAACATTTCTTTCATTATAAGAAAATTATAATTATTATAAAGTTGTAAAGTTAGTGTTTTTATATAGTATGTAAGAGGATATCTTTGCTAAATGTATATTATTATATTACATTCCTATTTATGTATAAATTTAAAATGGCTATCCTTTAAATAAGTATTTAGATAATTTAAGTTATTTTTTGTAATTTGTGAATTTTATTATTATTTTGTAAAGTAATAAAAATAGGGATAATTATAATGAAAATTAAAGTTATAAATAAATCAAAGCATGAGCTTCCCGAATACAAAACGGCCTTTTCCGCAGGAATGGATCTAAGAGCAAACTTGGAAGCTTCTGTATTATTAAAGCCTTTGGAAAGAAAAATAATACCTACAGGACTATATATTGAAATACCTCCCGGATATGAAGGGCAAATCCGTCCAAGAAGTGGATTAGCCATTAAACACGGAATAGGTTGTCCTAATTCTCCCGGAACAATAGATGCTGACTATAGAGGTGAATTAGGGGTAATTTTAGTAAATCTTTCTAAAGAAGATTTTACTATAAATGATGGAGAGAGGATAGCGCAATTAGTGATAGCAAAACATGAAACAATAGTTTGGGAAGAAGTGGAAGAATTGAGTGAAACGGTGAGAGGTGCAGGGGGATATGGAAGTTCAGGTATCAAATAAAATTAGTAATACTAAAAAAACTTTTTAAGAACATTTTAATTAGATAAATTATGAGAATTATTGTTCCAATGGCCGGTAAAGGGTCAAGGTTGAGGCCGCATACATTGACTATTCCAAAACCGTTGATACCTATTGCAGGAAAACCCATCGTTCAAAGATTAGTTGAAGACATCGCTAAAGTAGTGGATGATAAAATAGAAGAAATAGCATTTATAATAGGCGATTTTGGACAAGAAACGGAAAATCAATTAATTGATATTGCTGAAAAATTAGGAGCTAAAGGTACTATCTATCATCAATTATGTCCCTTAGGAACGGCACATGCCATTCATTGTGCTAAAGAAAGTATGAAAGGCCCCATTATAATTGCATTTGCGGATACTTTATTTAAAGCAGATTTTCAATTAGATAAAGACTCAGATGGAGTAATTTGGGTTAAAAAAGTGGAAGATCCGAGTGCTTTTGGAGTGGTGAAATTAGATGAATACGGTATTATAAAAGGAATCGTTGAAAAACCGAAAGAGTTTGTCTCAGATTTAGCAATTATTGGTATTTATTATTTCAAGGATGCAGATAAATTAATGAATGAAATAAATTATTTGATTGATAACGATATTAAAGTAGCTAATGAATATCAGCTGACCAATGCTTTAGATATTCTAAGAGATAAAGGTGCTAAATTTACACTCGGAAAAGTAGATGACTGGATGGATTGTGGAAACAAGGATGTAACGGTAGAAACTAATTCTAAAATTTTAAATTATGAAAAAGATGAATTAGCTTTATATCCTGAAAGTGCTAAAATTGAAAACAGTTTAATTATTCCACCGTGTTTCATCGGTGAAAATGTAGAAATAATTAACTCAAAAATAGGTCCCAATGTTTCTTTAGGCAATGGAACTAAAATTAATAAAAGTAATATAGAAAATTCGTTGATACAAGAAAACACTCAAATCAGTCACGGAAATCTTACCAATTCAATGATTGGTAATTCGGCTAAGTATATTGGGGTCTCTCGATCATTAAGCTTAGGTGACTTTAGTGTATTGGAAACTAAATAAAAGATATGAAAAAATTACTGATTCTATTCTTGGCTTCTGCATTGATATTTTCATGTAAAACCCAAAAAGGAATATCCATCAATGAAAAAGAAATTAAGTATGAAAATGCAAGTGTTGAAAATTTAGTTAAAACTATTGCTCAACCTGTCGATTTTACTACTTTAAAGATAAAAGCCAATGCAGATATAGAATCGGGGAATTCATATCCTTCGGTAGCCTTAACCCTATATATCGATAAAGGAAATCAAATTTGGGCTAACGCATCTTTAATTCTTCCTTTAGCAAGAGCTTCCATTTATCCGGGAGGATTTAAGATGTATGAAAGATTAGGAAAAACATATGTTGATTCAAATTTTGATTATCTAAATAATCTTTTAAAAGTAGATTTTTTAACCTATAAAAATATTGAAGATTTATTGATAGGTAAATTATTTTTTCCTTTAGATATCAACGATTTTAATTTTTCAATTGAGAATAATTACTACATACTTACTTCCAAAAAAACTATGAAAGTAGGCAGCGGTAAAGATGCAAGAAATTTTTCAAGAAGACTTACTTTCGATTCCAATTCTAATTTGAGACAGATACGTATGGATGATCCATCAAAAAATACGTATTTACAGATAGATTATGATGATTATATAAGTATTGAGAATAAAATTTTGCCAAAAAATATTAAAATTTTCATAAAAGGAGAAAAAGAGATTAAAATTACATTGAATTATAATAAATTTGAGTTCGTTAATATGGAAACGCCTTTTGAAATTCCAAAGGGATATTCGCAAAGAAAAATTAATTAATGGCTATTAATAAAAAAATATATACATTTTTCTTTCTTTTACTAACTATATTTATCTATAGTCAGTTACCCTATAAGAAAGAAGACCTTCAAAAACAGAGTGCTCAGTTAAAACAAGAGATTGCCGAACTAAACAAGGCTTTGATTTCAAGTAAAAATGAATCGAAAACATCTATTACATATATTGCGAATCTTAATAAAAAAATAAGCGTACGGGCAAAATTGATCAACACCACACGGAAAGAAGCCAGAGTGTTAGATGAAGAAATATACTTAAATCAATTAGCAGTTAATAAATTACGAAGAGAATTAAAAAAGCTCAGAGAAGATTATGCAGATGTATTGATACGATCTTACAAAAATAAATCCGTTCAAAATAAGATTTTATTCATATTATCGTCAGAAAATATATCTCAAGCTTTTCGACGCATAAAATATTTACAGAAATATTCGGAATTCCAAGATGAAAAAGTTGCTGAAATTAATGAAAAACAACAGCAAATTTTGCATACCATCGAATTAAGAGAAGCCGCAAAAAAAGAAAAATTAGAGGTTTTGGCTCAACAACAAGCCCAAATCAATCAACTAAACACAGAAAAGAAAGAAAAAGAAATTTTAGTTGAGCGATATATGAAGGAGCAAGGTGATTTAGCCGAAAAAATAAAGCAAAAGCAATCACAAAGAAAGGCTTTGGAAAGACAGGTTCAAGCAATTATTGCAGAAGAGCTTAGAGTTGTTAAGGCGAAAGAGGCAGAAGAAAGAAGAAAGGCAGAAGAAGCGGAAAGATTACGAAAAAAAACAATAGAAGAAGAACGAGCTAAAAAAGCAATGGAGGCTCATATGGCGGCAGAAAAAATGGCTGCGCAAAAAGCGGCTGCAGCTAAAAAAGCAGCAGAACAAGCATTAGCCGCTAAATTAGCCGCTGAAAAAGAGGCTAATGATAAAGCAGCCGCAAAAAGAGCGGACGACGCTAGAAAAGCTGCTGAAAAGGCAGCTGCTGAAAAGTCGGCAGCCGAAAAATTAGCATCCCAAAAAGCACAAGATGCAAAAATTGCAGAAGAAAAAGCAGTTGCAAAGAAGAAGTCCTTAGATATTCCTAACATAAATACGAGTGCTTCAGAAACACTGTCTAGAAATTTTGAAGCCAATAAAAACTCACTACCTTGGCCGGTTGCAGGAACAGTGGTTTCCGGATTTGGTAGAACGCCACATCCGGTAGTACCGAATATTTATGTAGAGCATCAAGGCGTTGAGATAGCTGCTGCACCGGGTAGTTTGGCTAAATCCGTATTTAACGGATCGGTAAGCAGAATTTTGATAGTTCCCGGAGGAGGGAAAGCAGTATTGATCAGTCATGGAAATTATTTTACCTTATATTCAAACCTTTCAACCGTTATTGTTTCCGTAGGAGACAAAGTAAAAACAGGTCAAGCGTTAGGTAAAATTTACACAGACGATACGAATACCACCCTTTTAGGGTTCCAGGTATGGAAAGGTACTGTACCTCAAAATCCATCCAACTGGTTATCCGGTATGTAAGTTATTTATAGAAAATGTATTATTGAAGTTAAGAATTTTCAAAAATTCATTAACTTTGAAACAAATCAAAAAAATTATGAGATTATTTGAACATCCTATGTCTATAGTAATAATATTGATTGTAGTATTATTATTGTTTGGTGGGAAAAAAATTCCTGAATTGATGAGAGGTTTGGGAACAGGTTTGAAGGAGTTTAAAGATGCTACTAAGTCAGATGATGAAAAGAAAAAAGATTCTCAATCATCATCCAATTCTAAAGACGAAAACTAATCACAAATTAATTATTAGTAAAATAATAAATAACAACATGAAATTTACAGAAAAAGCCTGGGAAATATTTAACCAAAGTATTCAGGATTATCATGTAAAAGATGATGTAAACCAGAAAATTAACAACCCATATCCTCAAGATAGCCTTGAACATTTATTGTATTTAAAAAATTGGATTGATACCGTTCAATGGCATTTGGAAGACCTAATTAGAGATGAAAATATTGATCCGATTGAAGCCTTACGATTAAAAAGGTGGATTGACAAATCTAATCAAGAAAGGACTGATCGGGTAGAAAATTTGGATAGCTGGTTTTTAAATAAATATAAGGACGTTCAAATTCTTTCCGATGCAAAAATAAATACGGAAAGTCCTGCTTGGGCGATAGATCGTTTATCGATTTTATCTTTAAAGATATATCATATGAAAGCTGAGGTTGAACGTCCGGATGCGGGCCAAGAACACAAAGAAAGCTGTCAGAAAAAATTAGATGTTTTACAACAACAGTATTTGGATCTGTCTACTGCAATAGAAGAACTTTTAGAAGACTACTCAACCGGGAAAAAGTATATGAAAGTATATAAACAAATGAAGATGTACAATGATGACGAATTAAATCCGGTTCTTTATAAAAGCAAAAAATAAAATTTATCTTTTAGTTAATATAAATTAGTTACATCATATATAGCTGTTGTTATTATTCAGCTATATATGATATTGCTCTTAAAGTTATTTTTATTTTTTCGCATTCATGTTCATTTTGATTTTACCTCTCTATAAAACACTCTCCATTTATATTTCTATGAAGTATTTTGCGACCAATAAATAATTAAAAATTCTCATTATTTAATAAATAATTAATAAGGTTATCAACAATACGCATATTTAATTTTGAATTTAGATAATATACGAATATATTCGTATATTATTTATTTCATTTAACAAGAAACTTATATAACACAAGAAAAACAATATCAATTCAATCCTTTAATTGATAAATAAAAGTAAACTAATGCGTAAATTGAATACTTGCTATATTTAACTTTTTTTAAAACCAATAAATCGATCAAGAATGATGAAGAAAATTTTATTATTTTTATTTGTATCCATCCTTTCACATTTTATTTATGCTCAACAATTAGGTACAGAAAATCCTATTACAGATACGGTAACTGTTCCCAAAAAAACTAAAAATTGGAAAATTAGTGGAGACCATTCACTTATAGTAAATCAAAGTTCATTTTCACATTGGATAGCCGGAGGAACAAATTCTTTTGGAGGATCAGCAAGAATAAAATATTCCTTAGATTACAAAAAAGGAAAAAATATTTTTAAAAATACAATAACTATCGGTTATGGTCAAGTTAACAACAAAAACGATAAGATGAGAAAAACTGATGATATTTTGTTACTTGAATCGATGTATGGAAGGAGCATATCAAAGAATTGGTATGCAAGTATAGATATGTCTTTTAAAACACAAATGTTTAACGGATATGATTATTCTGCCCATCCGGATTACACTTCCAAAGACAGAATTTCCTCTTTTATGTCTCCGGGCTATTTAACGTTAGGGGTTGGTTTTGAATATAAACCGGATGGAAATTTTCAATTATCATTATTACCCATAACCTCTAAAAATACATTTGTTCTGGACAGAAAATTGCAGAAAAAAAATAATTACGGATTAAAACATGACGGAGACTGTATGTTTATGGAACTTGGGGCAATGGTTACCGCTAAATATAAAGTTGAAATCATGAAAAATGTTGTTTGGGATAATGCTTTGTCTTTATTTACTAATTACTTATCTCACACCGAAAGGGTTGATGTGAATTTTGGAAGTGTTATAGATATGAAAGTCAATAATCATATATCCACGAAACTAACCTTTGACCTAATTTATGATCACGATCAAATAGAAAGAGTTCAAACAAGACAAACATTTGGGATAGGCTTATCCTACGGATTTAAGTCAAAAAATAAATAGCCGTAAGGAGAATAGAATTAGTTGTCGAAAATAAAAATCAACCTGAATGAATTTAAACATATATTAAATAACTATTGAAGTATAGGCATTTAAGTAAAAAATTTTTTATAAAACAGGATATATTTTACGGTAAAACTTTTCTTATCTTTTACAATAGGTTTATCTTTGTAGACACACAATTTTAATTAAAATAAATGAAATTACTAGCAGTGGGTACCGTAGCATACGATGCCATAGAAACCCCATTTGGGAAAACTGATAAAATTTTAGGCGGAGCTGCCACTTATATAGGTTTGGCTGCTTCCAAGCTAGGAGCAGAAGTTAACCTTGTTTCTGTAATTGGCGGTGATTTTAAACCTGAATATATAGAGGTATTTCATAAAAATTCCATAGGTATTGAAGGAGTAAAAAAAATAGAAGACGGAAAAACTTTTTTTTGGTCAGGAAAATATCATATTGATATGAATAATCGAGATACATTAATCACCGAATTAAATGTGTTGGAAAATTTTGAGCCCAAAATACCCGATTCTCAGAAAAATTCTGAAATTGTAATGTTAGGAAATTTACATCCCGCCATACAATTATCTGTTTTAGAACAAATGACTGATAAACCAAAATTGGTAATCTTAGATACTATGGACTTCTGGATGAATACCGCTTGGGATTCATTGCTTCAAATTATTTCTAAAGTAGATGTATTAACAGTAAACGATGCAGAAGCCCGACAATTATCGGGGGAATACAGCTTAGTTAAAGCAGCAAAAAAAATTCAAAGCATGGGTCCTAAGGTAGTGATTATAAAAAAAGGTGAACATGGTGCCTTATTGTTTAATGAAAATAAAATATTTTTTGCTCCCGCTCTGCCTTTAGAAGATGTTTTTGATCCAACGGGTGCCGGTGATACTTTTGCCGGGGGATTTGCAGGCTATATAACCCAAACGGCAGATTTATCCTATGAAAACATGAAAAAAGCCATTATCGTGGGAAGTGCATTAGCTTCTTTCACGGTTGAAAAATTCGGTACAGAGAAATTGCAAGAGTTATCTTCCTTGGAGTATGAAAATAGACTTAATGAATTTAAAAATTTGACCGAATATAATTACAGCTTTTAATATTTTAAACATCCATAATTTTATCTAACCTTTAATTTGTTAATTAAAGGTTTTTTTTAATTTTATAATTATTAATTAGTTTTTATGATAAAACCAAAAATAATTACGTTAAGTTTAGTCTCATGCTTAACCGTAAATGCACAACACATGAAATATCCTAGTACAGAAAAACAATCGGTGTTTGATGAATATTTTGGAGAAAAAGTTCCGGCTCCTTATAGATGGTTGGAAGATGATCAATCTCCTAAAACTCAACAATGGATAAAAACTCAAAATGAGTTGACATTTGAATATTTACATAACATACCGTTTAGAAATCAACTAAAAGACCAGCTTAAAAAGCTGTGGAATTACGAAAGAATTTCAGCACCTTTTGAGGAAGGAAACTATACCTATTATTATAAGAATAATGGTTTGCAATCTCAATCAGTGCTTTATAGAAAATTAACTTCCGGAGGAAAAGAAGAGGTATTTTTAGATCCCAATACCTTTTCTAAAGACGGTACATCTTCTTTAGGTGATATTTCTTTCAGTAAAGACGGAAGCCTAGCCGCTTATCAAATATCGGAAGGTGGTTCAGATTGGAGGAAAGTAGTAGTAATAGAAACCCAAACTAAAAAACAGATTGGAGATACATTAACTCACGTTAAATTTTCAAACATAGCTTGGAAATCCAATGAAGGATTTTATTATTCGAGTTATCAAAAGCCGAAAGAAGGAAGTCAATTATCGGGGAAAACAGAACATCATATCTTGTATTTTCATTCCTTAAAGGAATCTCAATCCAAAGACCCGATAATTTTCGGGGGAGAAGAAACACCAAGAAGATATATCAATGCAAAGGTTTCCGAAGATCAACGATATATAATAATAACGGCAGCTAATTCAACATCGGGTAATGAACTATATATTCTGGACACCCAAAATAAAAATAAAATACAACCCATCGTAACCGGTTTTACCAATAATTACGAAGTAATCACTACCGATGGAGATTGGTTATATATTGAAACCAATGAACAGGCACCCAATAAAAAATTGGTTAGATTGAATGTAACACAATTAGGGCAGAAAGAGCCGAAATGGGAAACGATCATACCGGAGTCTGAATCAGTCTTACATGTGACCGGTGCTAATAAATATTTTTTTGCTAACTATATTGTTGATGTACATTCTGAGGTGAAGCAATTCGATTTAAATGGTAACTTAATACGAACCTTACCATTACCCGGATTAGGTCAGGCAACAGGCTTTACAGGAAAATCTCATCAAAAAGAAATATATTATTCCTTTACCAGCTACATATATCCATCAACCGTTTTTAAGTTAGATACGGAAAACGGAAAATCAGAGCTGTACAAAAAACCTGAGATAAACTTTGATCCAAATCAATTTGAGAGTAAACAAATTTTTTATACTTCATCAGACGGAACGAAAATACCGATGACAATTACTTATAAAAAAGGGACACAGTTCAATGGGAAAAATCCAACCCTTTTATATGGATATGGAGGATTCGAAATTAGTCTGCTTCCCGTATTTTCTGTAGCGACTGCCGTGTGGTTACAAAATGGAGGAGTCTATGCAGTTGCTAACCTTCGAGGAGGAGGGGAATACGGTAGAAAGTGGCATGACGCAGGAACTCAATTAAAGAAAAAAAATGTATTTGAAGATTTTATAGCCGCCGGTGAATATTTAATATCCAACAAATATACATCTTCAGAATACTTAGCCTTATCGGGAGGATCCAATGGAGGATTGTTAGTAGGAGCAGTAATGACCATGCGGCCAAATTTAGCCAAAGTTGCCTTACCGGCTGTGGGTGTTCTTGATATGTTACGATATCATACGTTTACCGCCGGAGCCGGGTGGGCATATGATTATGGAACAGCAGAAGATAATAAAGAAATGTTTACATATCTTAAATCCTATTCTCCGGTACATAATGTTAAAAAAGGAATTTGCTATCCTGCAACATTAATTACAACCGGAGATCATGATGACCGAGTAGTTCCTTCTCATTCCTATAAATTTGCTGCAGAATTACAAGAAAAACAAAATTGCAAAAATCCGGTTTTAATAAGAATTGAAACCAGGGCCGGACATGGAGCCGGAAAACCTATTGATTTACTTATTGAAGAAACTGCAGATAAATTTGCTTTTGCTTTTAAAAATTTCGGAATTAAAGAGTTAAAATAGATAAAAAAAACCAAAAATAACCCCGAGGGATTGCTTTATTTTATAGCAATCCCTTATTTTTTTAAATAAAAATATAATTACATAGTATTGACTTAATTTTATTTTATATCTTTGATAGATAATAACTATTTTAAATTCATTACTATGAAATATTTTTTCTTCTTTCTATTCTGTTTGTTAATAGGAATAATTTCTTTAACTGCCCAGAGTCTTCACTTTGGTTATGATATTTCCGGAAATCAAGAGTTAAGAATATTGCAATATGATGATGATTCGCAGTCCATTCCCTTGCCGCTAAATCCTGAGCCAGTCATTATTATTCCCGTTCCTGATGGACCTATAATGTATACTGCCACAAATGGATTAGAGATATATCCTAATCCGGTGGAAACTGAATTAATCATCAAGTGGGATACTCAAATAGCTAACTTACTAGTTAAGATAGAATTGTCTGCTTATAATGCTAAACTGATAGAAGAAGTTAAATTTAGGGCTTCGGATCAAAAAGCAGTTCTTTCAATGAGTCAAAGGCCTTCAGGAGTATATTATGTTAAAATATATTGTTCAGATGGAAGAATAATTAATCACTCCATTATTAAAAAATAAGCCACAACCCTCAAACTAATTACATAAAAATGAAATTTATATATACCCTAGGTATGTCTGTCTTTCTCTCTATGACACTACCGATGACAGCCCAATCGCTTTTATCTGAAAATAATGATTTAGATAAAAACGTAAATGGAATTAAAAATAAAATGGATAAGAAAGATCTAGAGAACCCTGATAACCCTTTGCTTCGTGTAATAGGTGATTTCATCGAAGAAGATCGCAACGAATTGTACCCTCCGGAAAACGGACCATTAGCCCACTTTGCGGATTCTAAAGGAGAATTAAATGTTTCCACTTTCGGGTCAACTAATTATAAAGTTCCCATAGCTTTACCGCCCGGAATAAAAAATGTTGCTCCCCAAATAGCATTAACTTACAACAGCTCTTCAGATAATGGAATAGCCGGGTATGGGTGGAATATAGCCGGAATTTCTTCTATTTCATTAGTTTCTACCCGAATAGATATTGATGGATTTGTGGATGGAGTTAATTTTAATGAAAATGATAAGTATTCCTTAGATGGACAACGTTTAGTTATTAGAGAAGGAGACTACGGAAAAGAAAATACAGTATATCAAACTGAAATTTATTCGAATCTTTATATTGTGTCTGTGGGTATGGTATCAATGCCGGGAATAGATGGGAAAAGGCCAAAATATTTTAAAGTACTTTTTCCGGATGGGACCATGGCTTTATACGGTTCATCAGACGATTCCCGAGGTGTAACCGAATGGCTTATAAAAAAATGGGTTGATTTACAAGGTAATTATATTGAGTACTTTTATGACAGGAATCAAAATACAACCTATATTAATAAAATAGTATGGGGAAAAAATGAAAAGAAAGATACCGGGTACAGTAACACTATTCAATTTTATTATAAAAAAAGAGAGCGTCCGGAGTTTGCTTATGTACATGGAATAAAAATGGTCAATAACCGTATATTGGATAAAATAGAGGTAACTGCAGGTAATCAATTATTTAGAAAATATCAAATTAATCATAAGGCAATCACAGGCAATTACCAACGAGTGGTTTCAGTACAAGAATTTAATGGAAATGGAGACCCGTCCAATCCAATTAATTTTTCTTATAATACAACCAATAATACATTTGATTCATATATAAAAGATAAATCCGATGCTTTATGGGATTTAAAGTATATAAAAATGATCGGAGATTTCAGTGGAAACGGACAAGTAGATGTAATAGCCGGAGGGAAGTTGTATAAAGATTTATTTCAAAATCTTGGAAAAGAAAGTGGTAGTGTAATTCAGATAAATACAGAAAAGCTTTTAAATTATCCAATTTCAACCTTAACTCGGGGTAAAATGAATAATTTTCAATCTATAGTAACTTATAAGAATAACGATTTGAGTTATTTGGCACCTTCAGATTTCAAAAATCATACAGATAATGAATTAATTTTGACTGTATCTAACTTTAATAAGGAACAAAATAAATTTGAACAAAACTATACTAGAAAAATTAAGTATCCGCACGGAGGTTTCCATGCAGATGAATGTGCCGGTGATCCGAGTAAAAAATTTACTTATACCAATAAAGTATATTATGATTTCATCGAAGGCGATTTTAATGGAGACGGAATATCTGAGATCATAGTTTTGGGGAGTGCTGATAAAAGTATAAAAAGATTACGTGATATAGACGGTACAGATTACTGGAGAAATGGAGACTATCTACATTCAAGAAGGCCGAACCTCCATTGTATAACCAGCCCAAGTAAAGAATATATTTTACCGTATTATGTTGATATGAATCCCTTATTGCCTGATAAGGAAAGTTATCGAGTTTTAAATAAAGCTGATTTTTTAATGTATACAAACAATTATGTGATTGATTTTGATGGAGACGGAAAATCAGATATTATCAGTTTTAATAAAAAAGCCGGTTATGGAAAAGTAGGCGATTTTAGTATTTCGACACTAACCAAAGACAAAGAGTTGAAAGTTATAGTAAGTGGTAATATACCGGAATATGATGGTATAAAACCCGTTCTTTTTGGCGATTTCAACGGAGACGGAAAAACAGACCTTTTGATTCCTGAAAAGGAAGGATCTTCTAACTGGTATTTATATTTATCCAAAGGAAACGATTTTGAAAAAGTCTTTTATCAAAATTTAGCAGAATATCTTCCCTTATGGAAAGGTAAAAGTCAAACCAAAAGAAGAAGATATAAAACCTATAGGGTAGCAGATCTCAATAAAGACGGTAAATCAGATTTTATAATTTCAATATATGAATCATATGGAAACGGATGGGACGGATCGAGAAACGGAAAAGCAAGTTTGCAATACTATGAGAATTTGGGAGGAGAACAAAAACCGATGTTTGCCTCACCCATTGATACCGGCATATGGTCTAAATACGGATATAGTGATCCAATTACCTTGCTTCTTGCGGATTATAGTAATAATCAAAAAACAGGGAATTTAGTTTTTGTACAAGGAAACGAAATTTGGAAAGGCGCTTTTAATAAAGATTTGAGAAAAGATATATTATTGACGGGCATTTCAGAATCTGATGGAAATATCGTTACTCAAATTGAATATGCTCCATTGGAACCTAATTCAAAAAATAACGGATTAGGAAATATAGAAGGAGTTTATCATTCTTCTTTAACAGAAAAATATCCCTTTAAAGAAATTTCACAAGCATCTAATTTGGATGTTGTCAAAAAACTCTCTATAACAGCCGGAGGAAAAAAACGCGAAAAAGAGTACAAATATTTCGGGTTAGTATCTCATGCTCAAGGATTGGGATTACTAGGTTTTAAAAAAGTTGCAGAATCAAGTTGGAAATCTCAAAATATTTCTTCAATTAACTGGAATGTTACTCAATATTCACCTCAATATCGTGGTCTCCCGCTATCCAACTGGATAACTCGAGGAAATAATCTTAGTTTGATTATGAATGAGCAGAAAGAAGACTATTTAATAAGTAAAAAAGATTTTGAATATTCAATCATAAGATCGAGTGATAAAAAGTGGACAAAATTACTTGATGAACAAAATGAAAAAGATTACTTAACAGGTGTTGAAACTAAAACAATATATAGTTATGATGGATTTTATAATATAAAAGAAAAAACCATCGATAATGGAGTAGAAATAAAAACTATAAATTATACGTACGATGATTTTCCGTATGCCTATGATACCAGATATTATGTAGGAAGATTAATTCAAACCAATAGCCAAATATCAGCATATGGAGATGAATATACTTCGGAAGAGAAATATTCCTACTCAGGTAACTTAGTTTCCAAGGTAATGAAAAAAGGGCACCGTACTGATTATATAACCGAGGATATGAAGTATGATGTTTTTGGCAATTTGATTGAAAAAACAGTATCTGCTCCGGGAGTATCTCCTCGAACAACTAAAGAAGAATATGATTCTACCGGAAGATTTGTTGTTAAAAAAACAGATATAAATAATCTAACCGAATATTTCACTTATAATAATTTGGGGCAGGTATTGAGTCATACCAGTCCACAGGGTGTACTTACAGAATCACGATATGATAATTGGGGGAAAGTTGAAGATGTAAGAATAATAGGTTCTACAATTGATCCACTATTTAATATTACCCTATATGAAAGAACAGAAGGGGGAGGGATAAAAATTACCACTTTCGATGAAGATACCCATGAATATTCCCGGATACATAAAGATATATTTGGAAATGAAATAAAATCCACGATCAAAGGAGATCAACCTGAAATGTATATATCCAAACAAACCGTATATGATGCATTAGGAAGAAAAATAAAAGAAAGTGAACCATACATTGAAGGGCAACAACCCTTAAGATGGAATACCATAGAATACGACGAATTCAGCCGACCTGTAAAGCAAAAATTTTTTACAGGTAAAACCATAACGACTACTTATAAAGGATTGTCCGTTACTACTGATGATGAAGTTAAAAAACAAACATTAACTCGAGATGCAAATGGAAATATACGTATGCTTAACGATAATGGTGAAATAATTCACTATACCTACTTTGCCAACGGAAATCAAAAAACAGCTAAATATGGTGACCACACTTTGACTTATTTATATGACGGGTGGGGTAGAAGAATATCTTTTAAGGATCCTTCGGTCAGCACCAAACCTTATACTCAGGAATATAATAATTATGGAGAATTGTTGAAAGAATCCTCTCCGGAAGGAACTACTACTTATACTTATTCACCCACCGGAAGACTACTCTCTAAAAAAATGGATGATATAGGTAATTATCTAAATGTTAATTATGAATATTCCAACACAGGTTTATTGAAAAAAGAATACGGATGTTATAACAATCAACGTTTTACGTATAATTATACTTACAACAACAATAACCTGTTGGTAGGAACAGAAGAAATTACGCAGGATGTGACATATTTAAATAAATATAAATATGATTTTTATGGAAAAATAGTAAACGAAGAAAAAATAGTTTACTATGGTAATTTATATTCTTCTGTCATAATTGCTTACGGCTATAATGAAAACAACGGAATGTTGGAAAAAATAGATCGTTTAGAAAATGGAAGATATGTACCTGTTTGGCAAATAACAGGAGTCAATGAAAGAATGCAAGCCCTTTCGATTAAGTTGGGTAATGGTATAAATATTCATAATACTATTGATAAGGCTGGATATATGACAAGAATGAGGCATTCATCAAGACGATCTCATCTCCTTGATATTGAATATGAATTTAATTGGAGAAACGGGAACTTAAATACTCGAATCAATAATTACTCCAATTGGAATGAAGAGTTTGATTATGACCGATTTGAGCGATTAGTTACCTGGTACGATTCCAATGGAATTCATACACTTCGCTATGCAAACGATGGGAGAATTACCGATAATTCGCATGTAGGAGAATATCAATATCAAACATTGGCACATTATAAAAAATCCGACATATATCTTAATTCAAAGGGTAGAAATTATTACGAAACTGCCCCACTTCAACAAATCAGATACAACGCATTTAAAAAACCATCATCAATTAGAGCAGTAGAAAAATTATCTTATGGCTCTAATAAGGAATATAAGAATATTCATGACTTAAAATTTATCTACAATATACAAGGTAACCGCAGTTCGGCTTCCTTTCAATTAAATTCAAAGGAAGTACAAAAAAAATATTATTCAACTGCTCAAGATGTAGAAATTGTTACCGATAAGAATTCAACCACGATTATAACCTATATAGGGGGGGATCCCTACGAAGCACCGGCTGCCAATATCACTAATTTCAAAAAAGGGAATTATCAGAAAACGGATGAATCTTTAGTTTATTTTCATAGAGATTATCAAGGTTCCATACTGGCTATAACAAATGAAAAAGGAGGTATTATTGAAAAAAGATTGTATGATCCTTGGGGGAAACTTATTCAAGTAACCGATAGACAAGGAAATATAGAAACTAAAAATCCGAAACTTATATTTATGGACCGCGGATATACCGGTCATGAACATTTTAGCCAAGTAGGGTTGATTCATATGAACGGACGTATGTACGATCCGGTTTTAAAACAATTTTTATCTCCCGATAATAATATCCAAGATCCTTACAATTCACAGAATTACAATCGCTATGGATATGTATTGAATAATCCTTTAAAATATACCGACCCGAGCGGAGAATTATTTACTCTAGCAGGATCAGCCTGGTTAGGTGCGGCAGTATTAGGAGCTGCTATAGGAACCGTAACTTATACCACTTATGCATTATGCACCGACTCTTTTCTATGGGGAGGCTTTTTAAAAGGTTTAGCCTTGGGCAGTGCCGGTGGAGTTGCTGCTTATGGTGTAGGAAGTCTGGCGGGTGTAATACGAACCGGAATATGCACTTCTACGCAAACCTTGACAAATTTACAGGTTGATATTTTAGCCTCAGGCATAGAGGGAGTTATGAATGGATTGACACAAGGAATCATACAGGGAATAAGCGGGGGAGATATACAACAAGGGATAAGCAGTGGAGGTATAAGTAGTCTGGTATCCTCAACAGTAGGAATTGGAGGTATGCTTGCAGGAACGGACGAAAATACAATAGGCGGAACCCTATTTTTTGGAACTTTAAGCGGAGGCTTTGGATCGGTATTGTCTGACGGAAATTTCTGGCAAGGTGCGGCTACAGGATTAATAGTAAGCGGATTGAATCATGTGGCACATAAAATGCTGGATCCTAAGCGAGGAGAGCTGTATATATTTGAAAATACTAAATCTGTTAATGGATACGGTCATTCAGCAATAGGAGGAAAATTAAAAGACTCCGGAGCAAGATCCTATCGCTTTATATCCAAAGATGGGCGTGATCAAAATGGTAATGAAATAATTGGGGGGAAACCAAGGGTTACAGATGAATATTTTTCTTCATATAATTCTATGATGAATTATGAAAAAATAACCAAAGATTATAATAAGATGATGACTATAAAAAAATTAAGTTATAGAGAAGTAGCCCAAGCATTGAATGTAGCATATCAAAGTGCTTCGTCTAGATACCATTTTATATTATCCAACTGTTTTCATGTAGTTAAAAATGCGTTAAACTCCATAGGAATCTATGGAGGAGGAGCGGGAACTTTTATTCCTAATAATGGATTTTACAATATATATTATCATTATAATCCAAAAAAATGGTATGAATAAAAAAATACAAATAGTTTTAACAAGTGTATCCCTACTAAGTATGATAGGATGCAATATCGATGTTCCTGATAGAACAAGAGTAATTCAGATAAGTGAGACGATAGAAGAATCGAAGGCAAGAGGAGTTTTTTTGGCCGAATATAGATCGAACAGAAAACTAATAAAAAAAGCATGGGCAGAAATTCCTTGGGTATATGATACTCTTGGAAATACAGTAAAATATGAAGGACAAATACTATATATAAATGCAAAAGATAGTATAGGTCTTAGCGATAATTGGTCAGAATGCGATCAAGGAGATACTTCCAATGGTAATATGATTGCTGGGCCGAGATATCTTACCTATAGATTAACAGAAGAAGAATTATCCAAAGACACTTTAATTTATTATATATACGGAGGAAAAAAAAGAAAATGTATGGGAGAGTTGCAATTGATCAAGAAGAAATAGTTTTTTTTATACGGATCCGAAGAATGGTATGAATAAAAAAATACAAATAGTTTTAACAAGTGTATTCCTACTAAGTTTGATAGGATGCAATATCGATGTACCTGATAGAACATTATTTACTCAGATAAGTGAGACAATAGAGGAATCGAAGGCCAATGGAGTTTTTTTGGCTGAATATAGATCGAACAGAGAACTAATAAAGAAAGCATGGGTAGAAATCCACTGGGTATATGATACCCTTGGAAATATCAAAAAACAAAAAGGACATGAGTTATACATAGAAGCCAAAGACAGTATAGGTCTTAGCGATAGTTGGTCAGAATGCGAACAAGGAGATACTTCCAATGGAAATATGGTTGATGGGGCGAGATATCTTACTTATAGATTAACAGAAGAAGAATTATCCAAAGACACTTTAATTTATTATATATACGGAGGAAAAAAGAGAAAATGTATGGGAGAGTTACTGTTAATAAAGAAGAAATAGATTTTTTATACAGATCAGAATAATGGTATGAATAAAAAAATACAAATAGTTTTAACAAGTGTATCCCTACTAAATATGATAGGGTGCGGTTTCGATGTACTCGATAGAACAAAGATTACACAAATAAGTGAGACAATAGAGGAATCGAAGGCTAATGGAGTTTTTTTGGCCGAATATAGGCCAAATAGAAATAATAAAAAAAGCATGGGCAGAAATCCACTGGGTATATGATACCCTTGGAAATATCAAAAAACAAAGAGGACATGAGTTATACATAGAAGCCATAGATAGTATAGGTCTCTCCCGAACATGGGAAAGATGCATGAATGGAGATACTTCCAATGGTAATGTGGGTGTTAAGGGGAAATATCTTACCTTTATATTAACAGAAGAAGAATTATCCAAAGACACTTTAATTTATTATATATACGGAGGAAAAAAAAGAAAATGTATGGGAGAATTGCTGTTGATAAAGAAGAAATAGTTTTTTTATACGGATCCGAAGAATGGTATGAATAAAAAAACACGAAATATTTTAGCATATGTATTCCTATTAGGTATGGTAGGGTGCAATATCGATGTTCCAGATAGGACAAGATCAATTCAAACAAGTGAGACAATAGAAGAATCTAAAAAAAGAGGAGTTTTTTTGGCCGAATATAGGCCGAACAGAGAACTTATTAAAAAAGCATAAGAAAAAGGCATATAATACACTTATAGGATGATTAATCAAATCCCTTATAAATTTGTTATTTTTACAGATGAATTCAGCTTTTATTAAATGGAAATAATAAGCATATTCATTATCCTTTCACACTTCAAAATAATGAATAGTATCACAAAATTTGAAAATTGATGCTAAGGGATAAAAAAAACTGACTATAATTTAAGCTAATTCCCATGGCAAATCTCGTCGATTATTTACCGGTTTTAATACACCTTCATTTCTTAATGACTGGGCAGCCCAACGAATATCATATTGCCAAGTATAAAGGCTATCACCGGAATTCTTTAATTCAGTTTCATAATGTTCCCAAATATATTTGCTAACATCCCTTGGTCGTGCTTTTCCACCTAAGTGATTTAAAGCTTCAATAATCCAATTTTTCATTATTATTCTGTTCATAACCATATTTTTAAATAATTAATTTCTAGTAGAATTAGTATTTTTCGCTATATCCTAAACACTTCTCCCACATGCCATTCAACAAATTGGTCATGCAAATAATCTTCCTTAAATCTTGGTCGATAAAATCCTTCCCTTCAAAATTCCAAATTAGTCTCTTGACCATTTGATGCCCATTAATTCTACTTGATATAAGGGCGGCTTCAAGTGCAATTGATATTGATTCATGCATTAAATTCAAAACCGCAAATTTTTAAGCTTGTAAGACTAACTAAACATAGGATCACGTTGACGATTAAAATCGGTTAAACCAAAATCAAGTCGATTAATTAAATTTTCATGCACACTTTCAGGAAAATGCTGACTTAAAATCTGTTCTGCTATGTGATCGATAGCAGATGGATTTTTTTTAAGATATTGATAGGATGGTTCATCAAATCACCCATAAACTTGTGATAAAGCTAGCTGTCTACCGGTCGGCTCTTTACTTGGATTATTAATATTGATGCAATTTTCAATATTGGTTAATTGCCAGAATCCATCATTTTTCAATCGCCAAAATGGCATATTAGGATAGTAATGCGTACGCTTAGGACCAAAACACTTCAATAAATCAAGTAACTGTGCCTCAATTTCAGTTTTATAATGAAATAAACGAGCATGACCTTGTTTGTATTTTGATAAAGCATATAGTAGCAATAAAGGCTTATGTGGTGCTCGTTGTTCGCCTTTTTTCCAAATGGTGATATCGATGATTTTATTTTGTAATTGATTGATATCCATTGTTATAATCATTTATCATAAAGAACAAATATTATTACAAATATAAAATTATTTTATGTGATTTACCTCATATTAGTATGAAAATAATATACGAAAATTTAAACTAAACACAGAATGGGCTCTACAATAGTTCGTCAGAATGCGATCAAGAATAAAAAAACTCCAATAGTAATTTGAGTAATTTAGATTAATAGAAGAATAATAATCCAATGTGACTCCGAAGGCAATAAGAAGAAATATATGGGGGAGTTGCAACTAATAAAGAAGAAATAGTTTTTTTATATAACAACCGGAAATATAACTTTAGATATGCTAAAGATTATTTGATAAAAAAAACTGAATTATGAAGTGAAGTATAACAAATAGTAAAAAGATAAGAATATAAGTAATTTGTTCTAAATAGATTTACCAAAAATTGGATGGAATAATGATAAATTTTAAATTAAAATTTTAATCAAGTTAAAACCATTGAAATCAAAATAAAAACTAATTATAAAAAATTTTGAATCAGAATGTTAAATTGTGAAAAAAATTTTTTAATTTTGCAGTCCGAAAAAATATATAAATAGAACAAATGTCAGGTATTATTGGAAAAAAAATTGGCATGACCAGCTTGTTTGACGAGGAAGGTAAAAACATTCCTTGTACTGTTATAGAAGCGGGTCCATGTACAGTTTTACAGGTCAGAACCGAAGAAAAGGACGGCTATTATGCGGTTCAACTAGGTTTCGATGACAGAAGTGAAAAAAATGTCGGCAAAGCCCTTTTAGGTCACTTCAAAAAAGCAGGTTCAACACCAAAAAGAAAAATGGTGGAGTTTCGTCATGGGTTTGACGGATTGAAAATTGGAGAAGAAGTAAAAGTTGATTTATTTTCAGAAGGAGAATATGTTGACGTTACCGGAACTTCAAAAGGTAAAGGATTCCAAGGGGTGGTTAAAAGACACGGCTTTGGAGGAGTTATGCAAGCAACACACGGTCAGCATAACAGATTAAGAGCTCCGGGTTCTATTGGAGCAGGATCAGATCCATCCAGAGTATTTAAAGGAATGAGAATGGCTGGAAGAATGGGTGGAAATCAAGTGACAGTGCAAAATTTACAGGTTATAAAAGTGGACAATGAAAAAAATCTTTTAATTGTAAAAGGTGCAGTTCCGGGTCCTAAAAATTCATATGTAATTGTAAGAAGATGGAATTAGTAGTACTAGATAGAAGCGGAAAAGAAACCGGAAGAAAGGTTACTTTAGACGAAACAATATTTGGAGTTGAACCAAATACACATGCTGTTTACTTAGAAGTAAAGCAATATTTGGCATCACAGAGACAAGGAACCCATAAATCTAAAGAAAGATCCGAATTAAGTGGATCAACTCGTAAACTTCACCGTCAAAAAGGAACAGGAGGTTCCCGGAAAGGGGATATCAACAACCCTTTGTTCAGAGGTGGAGCAAGAGTATTTGGACCTAGACCAAGAGATTACAGGTTCAAATTAAATAAATCATTAAAAAGAATAGCAAAAAAATCAGTTTTTAGCCAAAAATTAAAAGAAAACAACTTAAAAGTAGTTGAAGACTTAAATTTTGAAGCGCCTAAAACAAAAGATTTTACTAAAGTTTTACAAGATTTAGGACTAGCTAACAAAAAAGCTTTGTTTATTTTAGGGCAGTCTAATAAAAATGTATACTTGTCATCACGAAATTTACAAGACGCTAAAGTATTAGGATATAACGAGATAAGTAGTTATGATATCTTAAAAGCGAATGAAGTGGTTTTGTTTGAAAGCTCAGTAGAAAAAATACAAGAAAATTTAAGAAAATAGAATTATGTCTGTACTCATAAAACCTATTATATCAGAAAAAGCTAACGAAATCGCTGAAAAAAGAAATCGTTATACTTTTTTAGTAAATACTAAAGCGAATAAGTCAGAGATTAAATATGCTGTAGAACAAGCTTACGGAGTTAATGTAGTTGCAGTAAGAACATTAATTTCTGCACCTGTTGTTAAATCAAAATATACAAAAACAGGTCTTCAAGTTGGAAAAACTAATAAATTGAAAAAAGCAATGGTTGACATAAAAGAAGGTCAAACCATTGATGTATTTGGAAATATATAATTTATAAAGAATCATGTCGGTAAGAAAATTAAAACCTATCACCCCCGGACAAAGATTCAGAATTGTTAACAATTTTGAAGAAATCACTACTTCAAAACCAGAAAAATCCTTACTAAGAGGAATTTCTAAATCAGGAGGTAGAAATAATTCCGGAAAAATGACCATGCGTTATACCGGAGGTGGACACAAGAAACGATACAGAGAGATCGATTTCAAGAGAAATAAGTTTGGCATTCCGGCTACTGTAAAATCAGTAGAATATGATCCAAACAGAACTGCATTTATCGCATTATTGGTTTATGCAGACGGTGAAAAACGCTACATTGTGTCTCCTCACGGTATTAAGGTAGGACAAAAAGTCGTTTCAGGAGAGAGTGTTGCTCCTGAAATTGGAAACGCAATGAAATTAAAAAGCATACCTTTAGGTACTGTTATTTCATGTATTGAGTTACGTCCCGGACAAGGAGCAAAAATGGCAAGAAGTGCCGGAACCAGCGCACAACTTATAGCCAGAGACGGTAAATATGCCGTTCTTAAAATGCCTTCCGGAGAAACTCGTATGATTTTAGTTGAATGTATGGCAACAATTGGTTCAGTATCCAATTCAGATCATCAGCTAATCGTATCTGGTAAAGCAGGTAGAAGCAGATGGTTAGGAAGAAGACCAAGAACAAGGCCGGTAGCAATGAACCCTGTAGATCACCCAATGGGAGGTGGTGAAGGTAGATCAACCGGAGGACATCCAAGATCTAGAAAAGGTATGCCTGCAAAAGGATACAAGACTCGTTCAAAGAAGAAAGAATCGAATCGTTATATTTTACAAAAAAGAAAATAATCTAGTATGGCACGTTCGTTAAAAAAAGGACCTTATATTCACTATAAATTAAACAAGAAAGTTCAAGCAAATATAGAGTCAGGAAAAAAAGTCGTGATTAAAACATGGTCTAGAGCATCAATGATATCTCCGGATTTCGTTGGTCAAACGTTTGCAGTACATAACGGAAAACAATTTGTACCGGTATATGTAACTGAAAATATGGTTGGACATAAGCTAGGAGAATTTTCACCTACTCGTGTGTTTAGAGGTCATGCAGGAAATAAAAATAAAGGTAACAGATAATAAGCAATGGGTAACAGAAAACAAAATAGTGCAACAGCACGTAAAGAAGCTAAGAAAAATTTAGCAATTGCTCGCTTGAATAATTGTCCTACCTCGCCTAGAAAGATGAGATTAGTAGCAGATATCATTAGAGGCGTTGATGTTGATAAAGCATTATACATATTAAAATATTCAAAAAAAGAAGCTTCAATCAGATTAGAAAAACTTTTATTAAGTGCCATAGCTAATTGGCAAGTTAAAAATGAAGGTAAAGACATCGAAGAAGCTAAACTTTATGTAAAAGAAATTTTTGTTGACGGTGGATCTATGTTAAAAAGATTACGTCCTGCTCCTCAAGGGAGAGGATATAGGATTAGAAAAAGATCTAATCATGTAACAATTATTCTAGGAAACAAAAACGAAGTAAATTAAGTATGGGACAGAAAACAAATCCAATAGGTAATAGATTAGGAATCATTCGAGGATGGGATTCTAATTGGTATGGTGGAAAAAACTTTGGAGATAAAATAGCAGAAGATTATAAAATCAGAAGATATTTAGAAGCAAGATTATCCAAAGCAGGTGTTTCCAGAATTTACATCGAAAGAACTTTGAAATTAGTTACTATTACCATCACCACAGCAAGACCTGGAATTATCATAGGAAAAGGTGGTCAGGAAGTAGATAAATTAAAAGAAGAGTTAAAAAAGATTACTAAAAAAGAAATTCAAATAAATATTTTTGAAATTAAAAGACCTGAACTGGATGCAAAATTAGTTGCAGAAAGTGTAGCTCGTCAAATTGAAAGCCGTATCTCATATAGAAGAGCTGTTAAAATGGCTATCGCATCTACAATGAGAATGAACGCTGAAGGAATTAAAATTATGATTTCCGGACGTTTAAACGGTGCTGAAATGGCAAGATCAGAATCTTTTAAAGAAGGAAGAATTCCTTTGTCAACTTTCCGTGCTGATATCGATTATTATATTGCTGAAGCTCATACAACTTATGGTCGCTTAGGGGTAAAAGTATGGATTATGAAAGGCGAAGTGTATGGTAAAAGAGAGTTATCTCCGTTAGTAGGTCTTCAGAAAAAGACTCAGAAAAGAAAAGTTAAAGAAAGAAGATAAAAAAATATCTTAGGTAATTATGTTACAACCAAAAAGAACAAAATTCCGTAAACAGCAAAAAGGACGTATGAAAGGTCTTTCTTACAGAGGAAGTAAATTAGCATACGGTACTTTTGGAATTAAAGCGTTAGATTCAGTATTTATTACTGCAAGACAGATAGAAGCTGCACGTATTGCTGCCACTCGATATATGAAAAGAGAAGGACAATTATGGATTAAAATATTCCCGGATAAGCCTATTACCAAAAAACCTGCTGAGGTTCGTATGGGGAAAGGAAAAGGTGCTGTGGAATATTGGGTAGCAAGAGTATCACCGGGAAGAATTTTATTTGAAATAGGGGGAGTTCCTTATGATGTTGCAAAAGAAGCATTACGACTTGCAGCTCAAAAATTACCGGTGAAAACTAAATTTGTTGTTGCTAACGATTTTGTGCAATCATAAATAATAAAATCGATGAAAGCAGTTGATATAAGAAATTTAAGTCAAGAAGAAGTTAAAGCAAAATTAGCTGAAACAAAAGCTGAGTATGCTAAACTAAGATTATCACATAAAGTGTCTCCAATTGGAAATCCGATTCAATTAAGAGAGATGAGAAAAACAATAGCAAGGTTGTTAACAGCCTTAAAGTAATTTAAAATCCGAAAAAGAATTTAATTTCAATTATGGAAAGAAATTTAAGAAAAGAAAGAATCGGAGTAGTATCTAGCAATAAGATGGATAAGACTATCGTTGTTAGTGAGACAAGCAGAATGAAACATCCCATGTATGGGAAATTCGTTTTAAAAACTAAAAAATATACTGCTCACGATGAGAAAAACGAATGCAATGAAGGAGATACCGTTCGCATTATGGAAACTCGTCCATTGAGTAAGAGTAAAAGATGGAGATTAGTAGAAATATTAGAAAGAGCTAAATAATTTAGAGATGCTACAAACAGAATCAAGATTAAAAGTTGCAGATAATACTGGAGCAAAAGAGGCTTTAGTTATCAGAGTGTTAGGAGGTTCAAAAAGAAGATATGCATCTGTAGGTGATAAAATAGTTGTTACTATAAAAGATGCTACTCCATCAGGAAACGCTAAAAAAGGTCAAGTATCCAAAGCAGTAGTGGTTAGAACTAAAAAACCTGTAAGAAGGAAAGACGGTTCTTATATTAGTTTTGAAGATAATGCATGTGTATTGTTAAATGCAGCAGGAGAAATGAGAGGAACTCGTGTTTTTGGACCGGTAGCCAGAGAATTACGTGATAAAGAGTATATGAAAATTATATCATTAGCTCCTGAGGTATTATAAGGTAAATTAAAAAAAATGGCAAAAGTTAAAATAAAAAAAGGAGATAAAGTTCAAGTTCTTGCCGGATCATACAGAGGAAAGCAAGGACAAGTTTTAGTAATTTATCCTGAAAAAAACAGAGCGATAGTTGAAGGAGTTAATATAGTTAAAAAACATAGAAAACCTTCAGCAGAAAATCCTCAAGGAAGTATTATTGAAAAAGAAGCTTCTATACATATTTCTAACTTAGCTCTATTGGATCCAAAATCCGGAAAACCAACAAGAGTAAGTTATAAAATGGATGGTGAGAAAAAAGTTAGAGTTGCAACCAAATCAGGAGAAGTGATTTAATTAAATTTGAAAGATTATGCAATACATAGCAAGACCGAAACAATTATATAAAGATAAAATCATCTCTGCTCTAAAAGAGGAATTTGGTTATACATCTGTGATGCAAGTTCCAAAACTAGAAAAGATTGTGATAAGCCAAGGATTAGGGGCAGCAACAGCAGATAAAAAAATTGTTGATTATGCAGTTGAAGAAATTTCTTTAATTGCAGGACAAAAAGCAATACCATGTCTATCTAAAAAAGATGAAGCCGGTTTCAAACTAAGAAAAGGAATGCCTATCGGCGCAATGGTTACCTTACGTGGTGATAGAATGTATGAGTTTTTAGATAGATTAATTACTGCTGCTTTACCTCGTGTTAGAGATTTTAATGGAATAAAATCAGATGGTTTTGACGGTAGAGGTAACTATACATTAGGAATTACTGAACAAATCATATTTCCAGAAATAAATATTGATAAAGTGAAGAAAATTCAAGGTATGGATATTACCTTTGTAACTAATGCAAAAACCGATAAGGAAGCAAAAGCATTATTAACCCACTTTGGATTACCATTTAAAAAGAATTAATTAATAGTATGGCTAAAGAATCAATGAAAGCGCGTGAGCGCAAAAGAGAAGCACTTTCAGCTAAATATGCCGCTAAAAGAAAAGCTTTAAAAGAAGCCGGAGACTACGAAGCACTTCAAAAGCTTCCTAAAAACTCTTCTCCGGTAAGATTACATAATAGATGTAAGCTTACAGGAAGACCAAGAGGATATATGAGAGTTTTTGGAATTTCCAGAGTAACTTTTAGAGAAATGGCTAACGAAGGATTAATACCGGGAGTTAAAAAAGCTAGTTGGTAAAAATTAAAAAATAACAGATTTTAAAAGTAGAATTTAAATTCTATACTCTAAAATTAAATAAATATGGTTACAGACCCAATTGCAGATTACTTAACAAGAGTAAGAAATGCCATGAGAGCAGGACACAAAGTTGTTGAAATTCCTGCATCAAAAATTAAAAAAGAGATTACTAAAATTCTCTTCGATCAAGGATATATCCTTAACTACAAATTTGAAGAAGGTAGTGTACAAGGAGTTATTAAAATTGCTTTAAAATACGATAAAGCAACTAATCTTCCGGCTATCAAAAAAATTCAAAGAGCATCTAAACCGGGCTTAAGAAAATATTCCGGTTGTAAAGAACTTCCAAGAGTTTTAAATGGATTAGGTATCGCTATTATCTCAACTTCAAAAGGAGTAATGACAGATAAGAAAGCTAGACAAGAAAATGTTGGTGGAGAGGTAATTTGTTATGTTTATTAAAAAATTGAAGAAATGTCAAGAATAGGAAAAGCAATAATAAATATTCCAACAGGTACTACCATTGATTATAAAGATAATGTAGTTACAGTTAAAGGAAAAAACGGCGAGTTAAAACAAGAACTTACCGGAGGAATAACTATAAATATTGAAAATTCTGAATTAGCAGTTCAACGTCCATCCGACAGTAAAGAACATAAATCTTTGCATGGATTATACAGAGCCCTTATTAATAACATGATAGTTGGTGTATCTGAAGGATTCACCAAAAAATTGGAATTAGCGGGGGTAGGTTATAGAGCATCTAATCAAGGCCAAAAATTAGAATTGGCTTTAGGATTTTCGCATTTAGTAGTTATAGAGTTACCTCAGGAAGTAAAAGTGGAAACTTTAACTGAAAAAGGTAAAAATCCAATAATTACTTTATCTTCGTATGATAAACATTTATTAGGGATGGTTTGTGCAAAAATAAGATCACTTCGTAAACCTGAACCTTATAAAGGTAAAGGAGTTAAATTTGTAGGAGAACAAATCAGAAGAAAAGCAGGTAAATCTGCATAAAAAATTAAGTTATGGCATTAACTAAAAGAGAAAAAAGAATAAGAGTTAAAAGGAGAGTACGTAAAAATATATTCGGTACAGCTGAAAAACCTCGTTTGTCAGTTTTTAGAAGTAATAAAGAAATTTACGCTCAACTTATAGATGATAATTCTGGCAAAACTTTAGCTTACGCATCTTCGCGTCAAAAAGAAATTGCCGGAGAAAAAGGAACTAAAACTGAAATTTCTGCTTTAGTAGGTAAGAAATTAGCTGAAAATGCTAAAGTAGCCGGTATTGAAACTGTAGTTTTTGATAGAAATGGCTTCATATATCACGGAAGAGTGAAAGCCTTAGCTGATGGTGCTAGAGAAGGAGGTTTAAAATTTTAATACATTAAAAAATTATGTTAGGAATAAATAATATTGAAAGAGTAAAACCAGGTGGGTTAGAACTTGTAGATCGTTTAGTAGGTGTACAAAGAGTAACAAAAGTAACCAAAGGTGGTAGAGCATTCGGATTTTCAGCTATTGTGGTTGTAGGTGATGAAAAAGGAGTTGTAGGATTTGGTTTAGGTAAATCAAAAGAAGTAGCTAGCGCTATTTCAAAAGCTGTAGAAGATGCTAAGAAAAATTTAGTTAGAGTACCGATATTAAACGGTTCACTTCCACATGAACAATCTGCAAAATATGGCGGTGCTGATGTATTTATACGTCCGGCATCTCATGGTACAGGTTTGATTGCTGGGGGAGCAGTTCGTGCCGTATTGGAATCTGCAGGAGTTAAAGATGTACTTTCAAAATCTAAAGGATCTTCAAATCCACATAACGTAGTAAAAGCAACAGTAAAAGCACTATTAAACTTAAGAAGTGCTGAAACCATTGCACAACAAAGAGGAGTTTCACTTTCTAAAGTATTTAAAGGATAAGAACATGGCAACGATAAAAATAACTTTAAAAAGAAGTTCAATTAAAAGACCGAAAAATCAAAAGCTGACTTTAGAAGCATTAGGTTTAACTAAATTGAATAAGACCGTTGAACATGAAGCAACCCCACAAATATTAGGTATGGTTGCAGTAGTAAAACATTTAGTAACTGTTGAAGAATAATAAGATATGAATTTACATACTTTAAAACCTGCACAAGGTTCAACACATAATAGCAAGAGACTAGGTAGAGGTCAAGGAAGTGGTAAAGGAGGTACTTCTACTAAAGGTCACAAAGGAGATAAATCTCGTTCAGGACATAAAGATAAAGTAGGATTTGAAGGAGGTCAAATGCCTTTACAAAGAAGGATTCCTAAATTTGGCTTTAAGAATATCAATAGAAAAGAATATGTGGGTATTAATTTAGACACAATTCAAGGTTTAATTGATAGTAATAAAATTTCTACTGAAATCACTAAAGAAACTTTAATCCAAAATGGATTAATTTCTAAAAATGATTTAGTTAAAATTCTTGGTAGAGGAGAATTAAAATCAACCGTTAATATAACTGTTGATAAATATACTAAATCAGCAAAAGAGGCTATAGAAAAAGCCGGAGGGAAAGCTAACATCTTATAAAATAGCATGAAAGGATTTATACAGACATTAAAGAATATCTGGAGTATAAAAGAGTTAAGAGATAAACTTATTTTCACTTTTGTTCTAGTATTGGTATACAGATTTGGTACGCATGTTTCACTTCCTGCTATCAATATGGTAGAAGTAGATAATATTCTTGAAATCTACAAAAACAATGGTGGAAACCAACAGGCTACCGGCCTGTTAGGGTTATTATCTTCATTTACGGGAGGTGCATTCAGTAAAGCATCAATTTTTGCTTTAGGTATTATGCCGTATATATCTGCTTCTATTGTGGTGCAATTAATGGGATTAGCTATACCTTATATACAAAAACTACAAAAAGAGGGAGAAAGCGGTCGTAAGACGGTTAATCAGATTACTAGGTGGTTGACAATTTTAATATGTTTAATACAAGCTCCTGCCTATTTGACATCTATTACACAAGTCTTTCTACCTATTGAGCAATTTAGAACAGCCTATTTAGTAGATCCCAATAATATTTTCTTATTTTGGGTGCCTAGTATTATAATCTTAATTTCAGGCACAATTTTTGCTATGTGGATGGGGGAAAAGATAACTGACAAAGGAATCGGTAATGGGATATCTATTTTAATTATGGTTGGTATTTTAGCAGGTTTTCCAACAGCATTTGTTCAAGAAGTTGGTGTACAAATGGGAGATACCGGAAAAGGACTTATCATGATGTTTATAGAAGTAATTGCTTGGTTGTTAGTTATCATATTATGTATTATGTTGACTGTAGCCGTAAGAAAAGTTCCTGTACAATACGTAAGTAGAACAAAATCTGGATCATTACGTTCCATAACAAATGCGGCTAGGCAATATATACCATTAAAAGTTAATGCAGCCGGTGTAATGCCTATCATTTTTGCACAAGCACTAATGTTCATACCGGGTTTATTGGTTCGTTCTGAAACAACTACTAATACTTTTTGGGCAGGATTTAGTCAAGTATTTAGTTGGCAATATAATTTATTATTTGCCCTATTAATAATTGTCTTTACCTTTTTCTACACAGCTATTACAATTCCTATAAATCAAATGGCTGATGATTTAAAAAGAAATGGAGGATTAATTCCACGTGTAAAACCAGGTAAAGAAACAGCTGATTATTTAGATGATGTTTTATCTAAAATTACACTACCTGGAGCTATTTATTTAGCTCTTATAGCAGTTCTTCCTGCAATAGTTAAAATTATCGGTCTCACCGCAACCGATAAATTTGCTTTATTTTTTGGTGGAACTTCTTTATTAATTATGGTAGGTGTATTATTAGATACTGTACAACAAATTAATACTTATTTATTAAACCACCATTATGATGGTTTAATGCAGTCAAGATTAAGTAGAAATCCGAATTAATATATGGCAAAACAAAAACATATAGAACAAGACGGAACTATTATTGAAGCATTGTCTAATGCAATGTTCAGAGTAGAATTAGAAAATGGCCACATTTTAACCGCACATATTTCTGGTAAAATGAGGATGCATTATATTAAACTATTACCTGGAGATAAAGTACGGTTGGAAATGTCACCCTATGATTTATCAAAAGGAAGAATAACTTTCAGATATTAAAATAGAAAGAAAAATGAAAATTAGAGCATCACTTAAAAAAAGAAGTTCAGATGATATTGTTGTAAGACGTAAAGGTCGTCTATACATTATAAACAAAAAAAATCCTAAATTTAAACAAAGACAAGGTTAATACTATGGCTAGAATTTCCGGTGTAGATTTACCAAAAAATAAAAGAGGAGTTATAGGCCTTACCTATATTTACGGTGTTGGTAAAAGTACTGCAGCTAAAGTTTTAAAAGATGCAGGAATTAGTGAGGATAAAAAAGTTTCTGAATGGAATGACGATGAAGTTAATGCTATCAGAAAATTCATTTCCGAAAACGTTAAAGTAGAAGGAGAATTACGTTCTGAAATTCAATTAAATATTAAACGTTTAATGGATATTGGATGTCAGAGAGGTATCAGACATCGTCTGGGTTTACCACTTAGAGGTCAAAGAACCAAAAATAATTCTCGTACAAGAAAAGGTAAAAGAAAAACTGTAGCTAATAAGAAAAAAGCCACTAAATAATAAATAGAAACATGGCAAAAACAGCATCAAAAACAGCTAAAAAAAGAAAAGTTAAAATTGAAGCAGTAGGAGAAGCTCATATCCAAGCCTCATTTAATAATATTATTATCTCTTTAACTAATAAAAACGGAGAAGTAATATCATGGGCATCTGCTGGAAAAATGGGTTTTAAAGGCTCTAAAAAAAATACCCCTTATGCAGCACAAATGGCAGCTGAAAATTGTGCGCAAGTTGCGTATGAATTAGGATTAAGAAGGGTAAAAGTTTTTGTGAAAGGTCCGGGAGCTGGAAGAGAATCCGCTATTCGAACTATTCATAATGCTGGTATTGAAGTTAGTGAAATCATTGATGTGACTCCTATACCACATAATGGATGTAGACCACCAAAAAGAAGAAGAGTTTAATACTATTAATATCATTCAAATTTTATAATGGCAAGATATATTGGTCCAAAAACGAAAATAGCTAGAAAATTCGGACAAGCTATTTATGGGGAAGATAAGTATTTTGAAAGAAGAAAATACCCTCCAGGACAACACGGTCCGAACAAGAGAAGAGGTGCTAAAAAATCTGAATATGCAGTTCAGTTGGCTGAAAAACAAAAAGCAAAATATACTTACGGTATATTAGAAAGACAATTTGCAAATTTGTTTGACAAGGCACAAAGAAGTAAAGGGATTACCGGTGAAGTATTATTACAATTATGTGAATCTAGACTAGATAACGTAGTTTATAGATTCGGTTTGTCTAATACTAGAGCAGGATCTCGTCAATTAGTATCACATAAACATATCACAGTTAATGGAGAGATTGTAAATATACCTTCTTATCTTTTAAAACCGGGTGATGTGATTGGAGTTAGAGAAAAATCTAAATCATTACAAGTAATTAAAGATGCTTTAGCTAATAATTCTCATAAAACTTATGAATGGTTAGTATGGAATGATGAAAAACTATCAGGAGATTTTAAAGTAGTTCCTGAAAGAATTCAAATTCCTGAAGATATCAAAGAACAATTGATAGTCGAATTATATTCTAAATAAAACAAAAAATTAGCTAAGATTTATATGGCAATTTTAAACTTTATAAAACCTGATAAGGTAATTTTAGTTGAATCAGATGATTTTAAAGGTCAATTTGAATTCAGACCCTTAGAGCCTGGATTTGGATTAACCGTTGGAAATGCTTTAAGAAGAGTTTTATTATCTTCGTTGGAAGGGTATGCTATTACATCAATAAGAATTGAAGGAGTTGAACATGAATTTTCAACTATTCCGGGTGTAATAGAAGATGTGACTGAAATCATATTGAATCTTAAAAAAGTTAGATTTAAAAATCAAATCAATAAAGGTGGAAATGAAATTGTAACAGCTCAAATATCCGGAAAATCAGAATTGACAGCCGGAGATTTAGGTAAATTTATTTCTTCTTATCAAGTTTTAAATCCTGATTTAGTGATTTGTCATATGGATAAATCAGTTAAATTTAATATAACTTTTAATATAGATAAAGGAAGAGGGTACGTACCTGCAGAACAAAATAAATCTAATCACGCTCCAATAGGAACTATAGCAATTGACTCTATTTATACTCCAATTAGAAATGTTAGTTATAGCATTGAAGATTATCGTGTAGAACAGAGAACTGATTATGAAAAGCTTATTTTAGATATTCAAACAGATGGTTCAATAACTCCTCAAGAAGCTTTAACAGAAGCAGCTAAAATATTAATTCATCATTTTATGTTATTTTCTGATGAGAGAATAACATTAGAAGCAGATGTTGTTTCATCCGCAGACACTTATGACGAAGAAGCTCTTCATATGAGACAGTTATTAAAAACTAAACTAGTTGATATGGATTTATCTGTTAGAGCTCTTAATTGTCTTAAGGCTGCAGAAGTTGAAACTTTGGGAGAATTAGTTTCCTTTACAAAATCAGATTTAATGAAGTTTAGGAATTTTGGTAAAAAATCTCTGACCGAATTGGAAGATTTAGTTTATTCTAAGAATCTGACTTTTGGTTTGGATGTTTCAAAGTATAAATTAGAAGCAGAATAATAAGAAATCATGAGACACGGAAAAAAGTTTAATCATTTAGGGAGAACTGCATCACATCGTAAAGCTATGCTTTCCAATATGGCTACTTCCCTTATTCTTCATAAAAGAATTAACACAACTGTTGCTAAAGCTAAAGCATTAAGAACGTATATAGAACCATTATTAACTAAATCTAAAGAAGACACTACTCATAATAGAAGAACGGTTTTTAGTTATCTTCAGAGTAAAGAGGCGGTTACTGAATTATTTAGAACAGTAGCAACCAAAATTTCTTCTAGAAATGGTGGGTATTGTAGAATAATTAAAACTGGTTTTAGGCTAGGAGATGGTGCAGATACAGCTCTTATTGAATTAGTGGATTTTAATGAAACCTATAATTCAGGAGAATCTAATAAAAAAGTAACTAGAAGAAGTCGTCGTTCAACTAAAAAGGCGGATTCTGCAGAATCAACATCTGAAGCTGTAGTTAATGAAACTAGTGAAGTTGAATCTGAGAATAAATCAGATGAAACAAAAGAATAAAAAATAAATTCAATTTAAAAAAAAGCAGGTTTTTAAACCTGCTTTTTTATTTTATACTTATCCCTTTTTACTTACATAGATTTACAAATCGATTAATTATAGATCAACATATTAGTATCTATTCATTAAAGACTTATATATTAGATAAAATAATTAATTGAAACTATATTATTATTTATAAACGTTTAAATATGACAGTATTTCAATAAAATAGATTAAAAGGTCTTTTATATTAATAATAAATTAAATTTTATTAAAATAAAATACTCTATGCAGGTCGCAGGTCCAAACTGAATGTTTAATGTAATATTTTTATTTATTTAAATAGTTTCACTTATAAATAATAAAATCATGCTTTATATGTGGTTTTTAAAGTTTTAAAAATTGTTTTAAATACTTAAAAACAACTAATTATTTTATATAAATAGTAAATAAATATAACTTTGAAGTGGTAGGTTTTAAATATTATTAAATAAAAAAAGCCTCTTATATAAGAGGCTTTTTTTATATCATTAGTTTTTTTATTCTGCAGAATCAAGTAATTTGAAAACCACTCTTCTGTTTTCTTTATTTTTCCATTCAGGACATTTAGAAGCAGGTTTACATTCAGGATATTTAGGGTTAGTGAATCCCATACCTTTACCTGTTAATTGATAAGGAGGCACACCTTTAGAAACTAAATATTTAATCACAGAAGTTACTCTTCTTTTTGATAGATTAAGATTGTAAGCATCTGTTCCTCTAGCATCAGTGTGTCCTTCAACTAAAAATCTTGTACCTTGACCGTATTTAATTATAATATCTGCTACTTGATCTAAAATAGGTTGCGATTCTAAGAGAATTTTGTCTGAATCAAGATTAAATTGGATACCTCCCATTGTAGCAATTAATGGATTAATAGCATCCTCAGCAAGTTTTTGCGGTTCAGGACATCCATCGTTTGATGCAGGACCAGGGAAAGTAGGACATTTATCATATAAGTCTATAATGCCATCCATATCTACGTCTAATGCTCTACCGGAACCATCAACACGAGCACCTTTAGGAGTGTCTAATTCTCTATCCCAATCATCACAAACACCGTCATCATCTTTATCACCAAATACGCAAACTTCTAATTGTTGTTGACTTGCTACATCATTGATTTTTGTAAACATTTCACGTAATGGATCAACCCAACCTAAATATTCATTATGTTTTCCTATTTTATAGGTAACACCTAAAGATGTTGTTAAAAAATTATCGGATTTACCACCTTTATGCAATTCGGCATAGTGTCCGTTATTACCGGACCCATCAAATAGTTCATCACCGGTGATTACATACATAGCTCTTAAAGATGCATCCCATCTTTTATTAATTTTATATGTTAATCCGGTACCTACCTGAGCAAATATAGACTTAAGTCCCATATCTTCATCAGCCATAGTTTCATAAACGGTTGAACCTTTTTCAATAAATTTAGTTTTAGCTTTATATTGTATTGTTCCTAAACCGGCATATGTATGTAGAGCCCATCTGTAAGGAGATCTGTTATCAATTCTTCTAAATAAAGAAGAAACGTTTAAATCTCCTAAAACGCTTAATGCGAAATAATTAGTTTTAGCATCTACTTTATTTGAACCATATCCTTGCTTAGTTTCACCAAACTGACCTAATAAACTTAATCCAAAGACATGTGAAATTTGTTTATTTATCGAAGCTTGAAAATCATATCCAACTCTCCATTTGCTAGATGCCCCGTTATCTATAGAGGTAAAGTCAGATGTAATTAACCACGGAACACCTCCATATATAGATACAGACCAGTCATTAAATTGCTTTTGATCATTAGTAAATTTTACATAATCATCAGTGAAATTACTACTATCTACATTTTGAGCTTGTACATTTAAGCATGTACAAATAACTGCAAGTAAAAATAGAATACATTTTTTATTCATAACTATAATTAATTAGTAAGTATATTAAGTCTTCTCCTATACAAAATGATTGAAGGTTGTAAAATTATCAAAATTTTTTAAATAAAAAAATATATTAAACCAGTTCATATAAAATTTTTTTAGAAAAATTTCTTTTTGAAATATGATTAATATGAGGTATATTTAAAGAAGTGGAGTAATATGTTATAGAATTAAAATATATTATATCAATATCTATAGTTCTATCCTCATATTTTCCGCTAAAATAACTGTCATTAATTCTACCTAATGATCTTTCAATTTCTTTAATAGATTTTAAAAGTTTAATAGGGGACAAATCGGTACTAACGATAATTCCAATATTTAGATAAGTATTTGACGAATAATAATCTTCAGGTTCAGATTCAATTAATTTGGTTTTTTTCAAAATTGAACCAATTTTGGAATCTATTAAATTTATAGCTGATGATATATTATTTTTTTTATTTCCTAAATTGCTGCCTAGTAACAAAGTAACCTTATTCATCTACTAATTAATTATTTGTTAATAGAAAGAAATGAAAAAATTTATCATTCAAGTATTGGCAACCGTTGTTGGTATTGTGTTGTTAACCAGTATAGTTGTATTTAGCTTGATTTTAATAAATATTATAGCATTTATTCCATCTAAATTTGTTGTTAAAGATAAATCAATTTTAGAAATAAATCTAAACAATTCCATTTTGGAATCCTCAAATGATCGAGAAGTACCAATTTCACTATTAAATAATGTTAAGCATGTTTATTTAAAAGATATTTTAGATGTAATAAATCATGCTAAAACAGATGATAAAATAGAAGGAATAAGTCTTAAATTATCCAATATAAATGCCGGATACTCTCAAATAGCAGAAATTCGTCAAGCCTTGCTAAATTTTAAAGAAAGTAAAAAGTTTATATACTCATATAGTAATGAATGTGATCAAAGATCATATTATTTATCTTCTGTGGCCGATTCTCTATACGTTAATCCAAATGCAAGTATAGAATTGGCGGGTTTATCTGCAGAAGTTTTATTTTATAAAAATTTAGGACAAAAGTTTGGAGTAAATTTTGAAGTTATAAGACACGGTAAATATAAATCAGCCGTTGAACCGTATCTTAGAGATAATCTTTCAGAAGAAAATAGATATCAGTTAAAAAATTTGTTACAGAATTTTTGGAATAAAATATCATCTGATATAATCTCTTCAAGAAAAATTACTAACGAGAGTTTAAATAATTCTGTAGATAGTTTATATGGTTTTATTCCGGAATTAGCATATAAAAATAGATTAGTAGATAGGTTGATCTATGAATCCCAATATGATAATTTAATTAAGAAGAGATTAGGTTTGACAGATGAGGATTCCATTAATAAAATATCTTTGGAACAATATAAAGAATTTACTGACGATGTATCATTTTTTAATGATAAAATAGCCATATTATATGCATCAGGGCAAATATATACAGGTAAAGGAGACACAGAGGTTTACTCCAAAACGTTTATCAACCTTATTAATGAAATAAAAAATGATGATGATATTAAAGCAGTAGTTTTACGAGTAAATTCACCTGGTGGAAGCGCTAATGCTTCTGCTGAAATTTTGTATGAATTATATGAGCTAAAAAAGAAAAAAGCTTTAATAGTATCATTTAGTGATATAGCAGCCTCCGGAGGATATTATATTTCTATGGCTGCTGATAAAATTTATGCCCAAGATAACACACTAACAGGATCCATAGGCGTTTTAGGCATGATCCCGGATGTTAAAAAATTAGCCAATACTATTGGCATTACTTCAGACTATGTTTCCACAAATACAAACTCAAAATATTACTCAATTACTCAGGGAACATCTCAAGGATTTAAAGAAATAATGAATAAGGGGATTAATATAACATATAATAAATTTGTTAATGAAGTAATGAAGGGTAGACATATGACCTATGCTCAAGTAGATTCGGTGGGACAAGGTAGAATATGGAGCGGAAGGGATGCATTAGAAAAGGGTTTGGTAGATGAAATTGGCGGATTCAATGAGGCAATTGAATATGCTGCAAAAAAAGCAGGGGTAACATCCTATAATTTAGTTTCCTATCCCGAAGAAAAAACCAATTGGGATCTTATAGTAAATATGTTTACCTCTGATGACAATGATTTGAATCAATCGGGTATAATAGAAAACCTTATTAAATATGAATTAGGTAAGGATCATTATAAATTATATCAAAAAATAAAAAATATAGAAAGTAATCAAGGAATAATGTACTTAATGCCGTATGATGTAGAAATTAAATAACAGATAAAAAGTCTTGAATAAAAATATTCTAACTAATATATCATTTTCAATAAAGATGTTATATCTTTGCAAAACTTAAAAGTTTGAGAAAAGTATTTTTATAATTTTTTCGAGAATTTATTCAACCAAATAGTACAATTATTTAAAAGTTAAATGGGATTATTTGATTTTCTTACACAAGAAATAGCAATTGATTTGGGTACAGCAAATACCCTAATCATTCATAATAATAAAGTAGTAGTAGACAGTCCTTCTATAGTAGCTATAGATAGAAGGACCATGAAGCCTATTGCAGTCGGAGAGATAGCTAAGCAAATGCAGGGGAAAACGCATGATGATATAAAAACTATTAGACCTCTAAAAGATGGTGTAATAGCTGATTTTGGCGCGTCCGAGCATATGATCAGAGAATTTATAAAACAAATTCCGGGAATTAAAGGAAAAATTTTTAATCCTTCATTGAGGATGGTTATTTGTATTCCTTCAGGTATTACAGAAGTTGAAAAAAGAGCAGTAAAAGATTCTGCAGCTAAAGTAAATGCTAAGGATGTAAAATTAATTTATGAGCCTATGGCTGCAGCCATAGGGGTTGGTATTGATGTTACACAGCCTAAAGGTAATATGATTATAGACATAGGGGGAGGAACTACTGAAATAGCAGTTATAGCTTTGGGAGGAATTGTTTGTGATAACTCTATTAAAATTGCAGGAGACGTATTTAATAATGATATCTTATATTATTTAAGAACTCATCATAATTTGTTTATCGGAGAAAAAACAGCAGAACACATTAAAATGGAGGTAGGTTCAGGACTTGAAGAACTGGATAATCCGCCTGAAGATCTACCAGTTCAAGGTAGAGATTTAATTACCGGTAAACCTAAAGAAATTATGGTTAATTATAAAGAAATGGCCAGAGCTCTAGATAAATCAATTTTAAGAATCGAAGATGCTATCATGGAAACTTTATCAAGAACACCTCCTGAATTGTCTGCAGATATCTATAATACCGGTATATATTTAGCAGGAGGAGGGGCTTTACTTAGAGGTCTCGATCAAAGAATAGGAAGGAAAACAGGATTACCTGTTTTCATAGCTGACGATCCATTGAGAGCAGTTGTGAGAGGTACTGGAATTGCACTAAAAAATATTGAAAAATTTGAGAATTTTTTAATCAAATAATAAATTATTCTTAAGATAAAACTTATTAATGTCTGTATTGATAAATTTTCTATCAAAAAATAGTAGATTTCTGCTATTTCTATTTTTGCAGATATTAGCTCTTTTTTTTACGTTTAACAGAAATGTTTATCATAATTCGATACTAGAAGAAAAAATAATTTCATTCACCGGTTATGTAGATTCTAAAATATCTTATTTAACGTACTATATAAATCTCAAAAAGGAAAATGAACGTCTAATAGAAGAGAATAAAGAATATAGAAATAAATTTCTAGGAAAAACGGGAAAAATTAAGCCTGAGTTTTTTGCTATGTTAGATTCTACAAAATATAAGCAAAAATATTATTATACAACTGCTGATATAATATCAAACTCAATTACAAGGTCAAATAATTATTTAATTATAGATCGAGGGACAGATCAAGGTGTGAGTCCGGAAATGGGCGTTGTTACCTCAACCGGAGTTGTAGGAATGATTATCAATTGTACGAAAAATTATTCCAAAGTTATTTCCATTCTTAATAGGAATACCAGGATAAATGCCAGATTAAAATCAAGTAAATATTACGGTACATTATTATGGCAGGGAGAAGATCCCAGAATCATGCATTTATCAGATATACCTAAATATGTAGGTGTAAAGATAGGAGATACTATTGAAACGGATGGAAAATCTAAAATATATCCGGAAGGTATATTAATTGGAAGAGTGAGCAGTAAATCCATAGATGAGGAGACTGGTAATTGGAATATTTCAGTTGAATTATTTCAAGATATGGGAAATATACAAAAAGTATATGTAGTGGATAAACTGGATAGAGAAGAAATTAAAAGTTTGAAAGATTCTATAAATTAATAATGCTTAACAGATACACATTAATAAATCTCATCTTAATTCCCATCTTACTATTATTGCAAGTTTTTGTATTTAATAACATCTATTTTTTCCATAAATATAATCCTATCATATATATTATTTGGATCATTTTTTATCCATATGACAAATCTTTTAATTATCTGTTTCTAATTTTTTCATTCCTTTTGGGATTTGGAATTGATTGTTTTATGGACACCGGAGGCGTTAATGCTTTCTCATCCGTATTAATTTCTTTTATAAGAAATACAGTACTTCGATATATCTCAGATTTAGATCGAGAAATGAAAATATTAAACTTTTCAGATTTAAATTTCCTTCAATTACTATCGTATATAATAATAATTATATTAATTCATCATTTAAGTCTTTTTATTTTAGAAAGTTTTAAAATATCTATGATATTAGATGTAGTAGAAGACGCTCTTATAACATCAGTATTTTCATTTTTATTTATCATTATAATTTACGCTTTCTTTAAAAATAAGATTGGATAGTGAAAAAATTTCAGATTATAATAGGGGTGTTGATTTTCTTAGCGTTACTGTTTATCGCGCGTATATCCTACCTACAATTATTTACAGAAAAATATAAGCTTAACGCAGCAAATACTTCAATAAAAGCAGAATATCAAATTCCATTACGGGGATATATAATGGACAGAAACGGTAAAATATTAGTAGGAAATACTCCTTCCTATGAGTTGACTTTTACCCAATCCCAGATGGAAAAAAATTTTGATACTTTAGGTTTTTGCAAATTAGTTAATATTTCGAAAGCTGATTTTATAAAAAAAATCAAAAGTATTAAATCAAATAAGAAAATTTACAATAACCTGGTTCCTATGACCTTTATGAAAGGTCTGACTAGTGAAGATTTAGCCAGAATACAAGAAAAACTTTTTAAATATAATGCATTTTCAATTGTTCGAACCCCAGAAAGAAATTACTTGGTCCATTCTGCAGGAAACATATTGGGTTATATTAATGAAGTTAATGAAAAGTATATAAAATCTGATTCGTCCTATTACATGCCCGGTAATTTAGCTGGTATGACAGGAGTAGAAAAATCGTATGAAAAATATTTACGAGGAATAAAAGGAATTAAATATATACAAAAAGACAGAAGATTAAGAAGTATAGGCTCATATAAGGATGGAGAGTATGACCAGCAAATGCATAGTGGTAAAGATATAACACTCTCAATTGACTATGATTTACAAAATCTGGCAGAAAAATTGTTAGTTAATAAAAGAGGCGGTATCGTAGCTTTAGATCCCAATAATGGAGAAATATTGGTTATGGCCTCAGCTCCTGTTATTGATCCGTCAGTATTTGTAGGAAGAGATAAGAATAAACATATATATGCTCTTCAAATGGATTCTATGAATAAGCCAATGTTTGATCGAGCGGCTCAAGCAGCATATCCTCCAGGATCTACTTTTAAATTGATAAATGGTTTAGCTGCTTTACAAATGGGAGTAATAGATGAAAAAACAACATTTATATGTAAACATGGTTTTCATTATGGAAACAGGAAGATAGGTTGCCATTGTGGATATTTTTATACTCCTATAGCTATGGATAAAGCTATTCAAAAATCATGTAATAATTTCTTTGCAGAGGCTTACGTAAGAATACTTAACAAGTATCCGGGTAACATTGAAAAAAGCATTGATGAATGGAGTGATATAGTTAAAAGTTTTGCCGTCGGCGAATTTATGCATAATGATTTAGCAGTGGGAAGTAAAGGAAATATTCCGGATGCTAATTATTATAATAGACGTTACGGAAAGGATAAATGGAATATCTATACTATAATTTCGAATTCAATAGGGCAAGGTGAAGTTTTGGCAACTCCATTACAAATCGCAAATTATACGGCTGTTATTGCCAACAGAGGATTTTTTTACACCCCTCATATTGTAAAAGCTATAGATGGAAAACCGATAACAGATCCTCAATTTACTGTACCCAAACAAGTAAAAGTCGAGAAAAAATATTTTGATATTGTTAATAAGGGAATGAGTATGGTAGTTTTGTCGGGTACGGGTCATAGGATTTTTACCAATACATTTAGTCAGGAAGGAAAAACAGGTACCTCGCAAAATCCTCATGGAAAAGATCATTCCATATTTGTCTTAATAGCTCCCGTAGATAAACCAAAAATAGCAATTGCTGTAGTCGTTGAAAATGGAGGTTTTGGAGCAACTTATGCCGGACCCATGGCCTCTCTACTTGCAGAAAAATATCTTACCGGAACCATTGAAAGAAAATCAATGGAGGAAAGCATCATAAAATCTGATTTCAGTAATGAATATTTGAGACAATGGAACGATTATTTAAAAAGAACAGGAAAATATGTTCCAAATAATTTACCTCAAGCTTTAAAAGATAGTATAAATAAGATTAATTCGAATAAAAAACTATCCTTAAAAGAAAAGCAACGATTAATACAAAATATAATTAATCAGGGAGAAGCAGCAAAAAAATTAGATAATTTTATTGGTGATTAAAAAATGAATAAAATTTTTAGGGGAGTAGATGGTTTAATGTTATTTTTATATTTGCTTATAGCCTTATTTGGTATCGCAAATATATACAGCGTTGATAGTTCCAGTGGTACTAAACAATTCATCTGGCTGTTAATATCTTTAACAGTAGGAACTTCAACCTTTCTTGTTCGTCCTAAATTTTTTGAGAATTTTGCGGGCTTATTTTACTTATTTGGCTTATGTTTACTTACCGGTGTTTTACTGTTTGGAAGCTATGTTAATGGAGCTAAAGCCTGGTATCGAATTGGAGGTTTCAGTTTACAACCGGTAGAATTAGCTAAAATTTCCACAGCATTAATGTTAGCTAATTACGTAGATTCTCCTAATTTTAATATTAAAAATAATCAATCATTAGGAATAACATTTCTAATTATATTTATTCCCATAGTATTAATTTTGCTGCAACCCGATGTAGGATCCATTTTAGTGTTTACTGCTTATTTTATCGCTTTATATAGAGAAGGAATGACAGGATGGTTGTTCATCATTGGTTTTTATTTTGCGATTTTATTTCTAACTTCTATCTGGGTTCCATCATGGATCGTTATTTTAATATTAACACTTTTACTATTTCTATTATTATTCTTGCTTAGAAAGAAAATTAAATGGAATCAACACTTTAATATTTTATTTATCATAGTATTTGTACTAATATCAAGTGTTATAAGCATATCCTCACCGTTTATATTCGAGCATTTACCAAAGCATCAAAAAGAAAGAATATTAGTACTATACGAAGGAGAAAAAAAATACAGAGATACCGCAGGATATAATTTGCTTTATTCTAAAACAGCCATAGGATCGGGAGGTTTCTGGGGTAAAGGATATAAACAAGGTAGTGTTACAGCAGGTAAATTTGTACCGGAGCAACAGACTGACTATATATTTTGTACAGTGGGCGAAGAATGGGGATTTGTAGGATGTACCCTATTGATCGGGCTTTATACTTGTTTAATAGCAAGAATATATTATTTGGCAGAAACACAGAAAAGCGCATTCTCCAGAGTTATGGGATATTCATTAGCGTCCATATTATTTATGCATTTTTTAATTAATATAGGAATGGTCATAGGATTGTTTCCAACCGTAGGAATCCCATTACCTTTCTTTAGTTATGGTGGTAGTTCACTATTAGGATTTTCTTTATTTATTTTTATATTTTTGCGCTTGAATTATTCTGACAAAAATAGCCTTATCTAAATATCCATTGGTATTAACTAATTTTTGACCATTTGATTTTATTCTTATGATATTTTAAGAAGAATTTTCTTATAGCTTGATTTTTTTCCTTTGTAAGATCAGGATCATCTTGTAATAAATGATCAACACATGATTTAGATAATGATACTATTACCTTATCATGAATCAAATCTGTTTTTTTAAAATCAATGGTACCGCTTTGCTGAGTTCCTAAAATATTACCGGGTCCTCTTAATTCCAAATCCACTTCAGATATTCTAAATCCGTCGTTTGTTTCACACATTGTTTTAATCCTTTTCTGAGCATCATTCGATAGCTCTGATTTGGTCATCAAAATGCAATATGATTGTTCAGCACCTCTACCCACTCTTCCTCTTAATTGATGCAATTGAGATAATCCGAATTTCTCAGCACTTTCAATAACCATGACACTTGCATTCGGAACATTTACTCCCACCTCAATAACAGTAGTGGCAATCATAATTTGCGTCTGATTATTGACAAATCGTTGCATTTCATATTCTTTATCCGCTGCTTTCATTTTCCCGTGTACGATGCTTATTTGATAATCAGGCATTGGGAAATCTCTGACTATACTTTCATATCCATCCATAAGATCTTTATAATCAAGACTTTCACTTTCTTCTATAAGGGGATATACAATATATACTTGTCTGCCTTTTTTAATTTCATTTTTAAGAAAACCAAAAACGGATAGCCTGTTTGAATCTGTTCTATGATAGGTTTTAATTTCTTTCCTGCCACTTGGTAATTCATCAATTATGGATACATCCAAATCACTATAATAACTCATGGCCAATGTTCTCGGTATAGGAGTAGCTGTCATCACTAATATATGAGGAGGTATCGAATTTTTTCCCCACAATCGAGAGCGTTGTTCAACTCCAAACCGATGTTGTTCATCAATTATAGCTAAACCTAAATTTTTAAATTGTACTTTTTCTTCAAGTAAAGCATGTGTACCCACCAATATATTTATTTTTCCCGACAGTAATTCTTGATGGATTAGTTTTCTTTCCGAGGTCGAAGTTGATCCCGTTAATAGATGGACAGAAATATTCATTTCATCAACCAATTCACAAATGCTTTTATAATGTTGAACGGCTAAAATTTCGGTGGGAGCAATCATACAAGCTTGAAAACCATTATCAATAGCTAAAAGCATGGATAAGAGAGCGACCATCGTCTTTCCACTTCCTACATCACCTTGCAATAACCTATTCATTTGAATATTTCGGCTAAGGTCTTTACGAATTTCTTTAATTACTTTTTTTTGAGCATTTGTTAATTGGAACGGAAGATGAAAATTATAAAATTCATTAAAATGATGTCCGACATTAGAAAAAGGATTTCCTAAATTTATACGTTGTCTATGAATTTTTTGTAATCCAAAACCAAGTTGAAAAAAAAACATTTCTTCAAATTTCAACCTGTATTCGGCCTGTTGTAAATCAACGTAAGAATTTGGAAAATGAATTTGTTGATAAGCTTTTTTACGAGAAATTAATATATAATTTACTAAAATTTCTTGCGATAAGTTTTCCTCTATTTGATCATCAATAGCGACTAAAATTTCCCTAATTGATTTTTTAAAAAAACGTTGATTGATCCCTCTTTTTTGTAATTTTTCCGAGTTTGAATAAATTGGTTCTAAAACTATAGGAGCTAGTTTTGCATCATTCATTTTTTCGATTTCCGGATGCGCAAGGGTTAATTTTCCATTAAAAGCATTTACTTTACCAAATATTAAAACTTCTTCATGTAAGGGAATGCTTTTTACTAACCAATTCGTTACATTGAACCATATAAGTTCTAATTTTCCGGTACTATCTTCAAATATACCGGTTAATCTGCTTTTCTTATTTAAAGTTGTTTCTTTTAAAGATATTATTTTACCTCTTAATTGAATTTCAGCTGAAGAAGAGCCTAGTTGATTTACTTTATAAATTTTACTTTTATCTACATATCTAAAAGGAAAATAATTAAGTAAATCCTCGCATGAGTGAATATTAAGCTGCTTTTTTAATAAGTTCGCTTTTTCAGTTCCTATACCTTTAACATATTCAATAGAAGATTGAAGATATAATGCACTCATTCTACAAAATTAAGAAACTGATCTTACTATAACTAGCAATAGCGATATAAATTAATTGAAATTTACTATTTAAAGAAAACACATAAGAAGGGAATTATTCCCTTCTTACGTGAAAGAATATATTTGAGTATCTTATTTAATTAAATTATTGATATCAGATATTTTAGAAGTAATTTTTAAAATTTTATTTTTTTGATCTACTAAAATTAGAGTAGGGGTACCGGTTATATTTAGTTCTTTTACAAATTTACTATCCCAGTATATTAAATCTGAATCGTTTAACCATGAAGTTTCTTTAATAGCATTTTGCCAATCCTCTTTGTTATAATCAACAGAAAGGGCTATAATTTCTCCACCCGATTTTTTAAAATTTTCGTAAAACTGTTTAACATATGGCATTTCTTGTTGGCAATGACTACACCAAGAAGCCCATACCATAATTAATTTATATTTAGTTTTAATGTCATATAAATACGTATACTTATCGTTTAATTTATGCGTAAATTTTATGTTTGGAATTATTTTTCCTTCCTTTATAGAATTATTGTCTTGAATTGTTTTTTTAAGTTCCGCACTTATTTCGCATGTTAGTGATTCAGCTCTTTTCATATATTTATCAGTAAGATTTACTAAACCATATCCATTTAGAAAATTGATAGTTGCGGATAATATCTCTTGTCCCCTGCTTGTTTCTTCACCAACTTCATCCAATAAAACTTCTATAGCTTTATCAATTTTATTTTCCCAATCTTTTTGAGAAGTGGCTCCCATTGCAGACAGTTTAAAATAATTATATAAAAGAGATTTACCTACACCGGAAGTTTCAAATTGTTGTCCGGCATTTTTAAAATGATCTAAAATTAAATTTTTATTAGAAATAGCATCGCCGTTTCCTATTTCAGTGTTTTTAATTAGATCTGAAGTTTTTAAATAATAGGATAAAAATGGAAATTCTGAAATATCAGGTTCATTCATTTCAGATATTCTTTGAATTTCATTTTTTAAGGGTAAATAAAAATCATCTTTAGAATTATAATAAAAATTTATATTTTGTAATTGAGGAAGAATAGAATTTTTTTTAATGTCATAGTTTAAATAATTTTGATAACGTTCATTAATTTGATTACCCGGTATATTTATAATAAATTCATCATTTGTAGTAATTGATGCGCTAAAATCTATATCGGTATTATCAGAAATGAATATGTAATTCTTCTTGGCATCCAGTAATGAAATTTCAATTATACCGGAATAGTTATCTTTAACAGGAATTGAAAAAGATCCATTTGAATTTGTAGTTATGTTTCCTATTAAAATATCATCAAATGCTCTATCTATTTTAACTAATATTCTTTTATTAGAATAATTGGCAATAGTACCTTTAAAAGTAAATTGAGCTTGAGCTATTAAGCTTATTAGAACTAATAAGAATGTAATTGAAATTTTTTTCATAAAAAAAGCCTTGTTATTTATTTAACAAGGCTAATTTATGAAATTTAAATCTTTATATAGATTTAATTCTTTTCTTTTTAAAGATATAAAACATTATAAAAATAGCACTTATTAATAAAAAAGGCACTATAAAATTAATTGGAGTTGAGTTTGGTTCCATTATACCTATCCCACCACCATAGGCTACTACCTCACCTTCGGCGTTTGGAATTGGAGGTACTTCTTCCGTTTCAACTACAACTTGCAAAATATTGTAAGCAAAAGATTGACTATAAACTAAAGCTATAAATATTATGGAAAACAATTTTTTCATTTCAATTTTACTTTATTATTTAACTATTTTTTTAGTTACTTTCTCACCAGTAATTTGATTAGTCACTACTATAACGTACAAAGATGACGATGTAGTATGAACGGGTAGCAAATAATCATTTTGGGTATCGATATTTGTTTCTGTGGAAATTAACTGACCTAAAACGTTAAATATAGTTACTTCTGCTTTTTTCCAATTTTGATCAAAGTGAATTTTATATTCATTTCCGGTCTTATAAATAGTTGTTAAACCATTTAAAGTAGTAATGTCTTCATTTCCTAAAGTTCCAGGCTCTTTCCAGAAAATTTCAAATCTGTCGTTAGTTGATTCATTAAGAGTTACAGAATAGGAAAAATTGGAATCTATTTCTTTAATAACTTTTAATTGTTTATCATGAAAATAAAATTTTGCATTAGGATTATCAAAGTTAGATTTTCCTTCTTCTTTTATAGGATTCATGTTATACTTAAGTTCTGATTTAAAGGTAAATTCTTTTCCTTTATCCATAGTATTAACAGTTACTCCTACTGGAACAGCAACTTTAGAAGAATTATCCGAGTTAATTACATTAATATATAATTCAGTATCTTCATATCCGGGGTATTTTCCACCATTTATAGATTCCGGTATGGTATAGATATTGGTAGTTACATCATTATCATTTTCTGTATTGGATTTGATTTTGGCTTCAAATTCATTTAATTCTCCGGTGATCAAATTTGGACCGGCTGCTAGATATGTATTACCATAGAAAGTTTTACCGGAAACTAATTCAAGATTTAATTGATATAGATCTTGTGAATTAGATTTTGATCGTGTACCCCATACTTTCCCCTTATTAAATTCATATTTGGATTGTTCAAATGTTTGAGGTTTACTATCTTTATATAAATCAACTTTTACGTAGTCACTTTTCGCTTTGATGAAAAAATTAGTCATTGGAGGGATAATTCTTATATCATCACCAATTAATTTTCCATCATTATCAAATGTAAACATTTGTGTTTTTCCTTCATATCGGGTAGTTCCATCCACAATTTTATTAGTGATTGGTCCATCACTTGCGCCTCCTATTAAGTTTGGAATTTGATCTTTAAGTAATATAGTTATGTCAATATTGGAAGTATAAGGATTTACCATACGCAACATCCTATCCCAGTATCGGTTTGAATTTAACACTTCATCGGTAGTAGTTTTAGTAAATTTAATAGTAGCAGCAAATGGATCATCCAAATAAGTCCAATAATATAATCCATAAGGATTTTTAGCATTATTACCAATATTATAGCCTGAAGCAACTCTACTACTTATAGGTACAGATAGATCTGCTGCAGAGGCTGTACCTCCGTCAGTAGGTTTAGTGCCCGCAACATAAGGAGTTCCTTGAAATGAAATTACACCATCAAAATTTGATCCGGTATTATACAATTCTTTTCTAAAAGAATAATATTTTCCGGGAACAAAATTTTCATCCTTTTGAAATGGATCGTATCTAAATCGATCTTCTCTCCATGTAAATAAAGGGTGACGATTCCATCTAGAGCTATTTTTACAATTATTATTAATATAAAATAGTCCACAAATAAGCTCTGGTTTTAGTAGTTTATTAGTTAAATCACCTGAGAAATTATCATAGGTATATTTGATAAAAGGCACACCAAAAAGAACCTCACCGGAACCATAATCATATAGATGTTTTTGGATGGTAACACCTCCAACAGTACTTTTATTGTTTACGATTATTAATTGACCATAATTTTTTTCATCGTCATAAGTTATAACAAACTTATTTGGACTTCCATTATTTTTTAGAGTACCTTCTGATATTTTAACATTACCTTTATTAGTAAATACATCAGAACTGTTGTCTATGGTTATATCTCCAGTACTAAATAAAGTCGTACCTGGACTCACAAAAAACTTAGCACCGTTAGTGGTGGTTATTTGTGAATTGCTTGCAATACAACCCAGTACAAAAAGCAAGGGTATAAATTTCATTTTCATTTATTAAGCATTTATTAGTTAAATTTATTTATTAAATATAATATATACTAGTAGTGCAAATATAAATAAAAATATTATTCGCAAGTCTTTTTTTTTTATTTTATTGATTTGTGTTTCGTTAACGCAACAAATTTATCCATATCTATAAGTAAATCTCCGTTATAATTGTCAATATCATAACTAATTTTAGAAAATATGTTTTCTGAGATACTTCGCAACCCTCTTGCCCCTAAACCTAAAATTCTGGTTTCTTTTACAATTTCATTTAATACTTCATCGGTAATGGAGAGATTGATTCCATCTAATTTAAATAGTGCCTGATATTGTTTAATTATTGCATTTTTAGGCTTAGTAAGAATTTGTAACATAGCCTCATCATCCAATGGCTCTAAATTAGTTATTACAGGGAATCTTCCTAATAGTTCGGGAATAAGTCCGAAAGTTTTTAAATCGGTAGCATTTACCTGAGATAAAATGTGTTCTTCTTCAAGTGTCTTTTCATCCGTTTTGCTGAAACCTATCGTGTTTTTATTTAGTCTGTTTGAAATAATTTTATCAATACCTGAAAAAGCTCCCCCTGCAATAAATAAAATATTTTGTGTATTTACTTGAATGTATTTTTGATCGGGGTGTTTTCTGCCGCCTTGAGGAGGAACATTAATAATACTTCCTTCTAAAAGTTTTAATAAAGCTTGTTGCACTCCTTCCCCGGAAACGTCGCGGGTTATACTTGGATTATCGCTTTTTCGACTAATTTTATCTATTTCATCTATAAAGACTATACCTTGTTCAGCCTTTTCAACGTTATAATCAGCAGCTTGTAATAATCGACTTAATATACTTTCAACATCTTCACCCACGTATCCGGCTTCTGTTAAAACAGTTGCATCAACTATAGTAAAAGGAACATCCAAAAGTTTAGCAATTGATTTGGCAATTAGAGTTTTTCCGGTTCCTGTTTCACCAACCATCAATATGTTGGATTTTTCAATTTCAACCTCCCTGTCAACTTCTAAAGAATGTGCTAACCTTTTATAATGATTGTAAACAGCAACAGATAACGTTTTTTTTGCGTTTTCTTGACCTATTACGTATTGATCTAAAAATTCTTTTATTTCTTTAGGTTTTTTTACTTGCAATTCAAAATTGCTGTCGTCTTTAAAATTTTCTTCCTGTACAACAATGTTATGTGCTTGTTCAATACAATCATTGCATATATGTCCGTGAAGTCCGGCAATTAATAGTTGAACTTCAGATTTTTTTCTTCCGCAAAAAGTACATTTTTGTTCCATAAGCTTTAATAAAGCTGATATTAATTTAAAATTCAGGTTTCAAAATTAATTTATTAATTAAAATTGAAACCTGAAAAAATATTTTTTAGTTTATATTATTAAAGAAAATAACTACGATTACTTTTTATATAAAGTATTTTTAACTGCGGTTATTACTTGGTTCACATTCGGATACCATTTAGAAAATAAAGAAGAAGAATAAGGGGCTGAAGTATCAGCAGTTGTAATTCTTTTTATAGGTGCATCCAAATAATCAAAAGCTTTTTGTTGTACCATATAAGCAATTTCACTAGCAACAGATGCAAAAGGCCATTCTTCAATTAATAATACCAAACGATTGGTTTTCTTAACGGAATTAATAACAGTGTCATAATCTAAAGGTCGAACAGTTCTTAAATCAATAACTTCTGCATTTATGCCTTCTTTTTCAAGTTCAGCAGCAGCTTGTAAAGCAACTTTCATTATTTTACCAAAAGAGACAATAGTAACATCGGATCCTGGTTTCTTGATGTCTGCAACACCTATAGGGATAAGATATTCATCTTCAGGAATCTCCATTTTGTCACCATACATTTGCTCAGATTCCATGAAAATAACAGGGTCATTATCTCTAATAGCGGATTTCAATAATCCTTTGGCATCATAAGGATTAGAAGGTACGATAACCTTTAATCCGGGACAATTGGCAAACCAACTTTCAAAAGCTTGAGAGTGAGTAGCTCCTAATTGTCCGGCTGAAGCGGTTGGACCACGAAATACGATTGGTACATTCCATTGACCACCGGTCATTTGATAAATTTTAGCTGCATTATTTATGATTTGGTCGATTGCAACCAAGGAAAAATTAAATGTCATAAATTCTACAATAGGACGGCATCCATTCATGGCTGCGCCAACACTAATTCCGGTAAAACCACTTTCTGCAATAGGGGAATCAATGACTCTTTTGGCACCGAATTCGTCTACCATTCCTTTGGAAGCTTTATAAGCTCCATTATAATTAGCAACTTCTTCGCCAATCAGATAAATGGAAGGATCTCTTCTCATTTCTTCGCTCATAGCTTCACAAATTGCTTGTCTAAATTGAACTTCCTTCATTGTACTTAAAATTATTACGGCAAAAGTACAAATTTTTTGAACAATCAAATTCTTTTATGTTTAAAAAGAAAAGAAAATTTGTATAAAAATTAAGAAATAATTTTATATAAAATAAATTGACTATAGGTTTTGGTAGTATTTTATATTGTTAATAAGTTAATTTATCGAACGTTATCAATTTTTGATATACTGTAAGTTTTTAATCTAAGTAATTAGAGATGTTGTGATTATGAAATAATTTTAGGTATATAGACAGTATAAAAATACTAATTATAAAATAGTTTGACTTTTTATTTTATTTAAGATATAGGAACATTCCAAATTTCTTGTACAAGCCCAATCATTTCTATAACAAGGTTTATTTCCAAAAATCGAGCAAGGTCGGCAAGGAAGATCATTTATTTGTATCACATCATTTAATTGTTGACCATAACCTAAAAAACCGGCGAAAGGATGAGTAGCTCCCCAAATGGAAATAACTTTGGTTCCCACTAAAGAAGATATGTGCATATTGGCAGAATCCATAGTTATCATTAAAGGCAATTGGCTAATTAAATTCATTTGTTCCTTTAAGGTAATTTGCCCTGATAAAGAATGAATATTTGAATGCATTTTCTGCCAAGAATCAAGAATTTCAGTTTCTTCCTTTCCGCCTCCAAATAAATATATTTGATAATCATCTTTTGCAAGATGTATGCAAATATCTTTCATTTTATCTAAAGGTAACATTTTTTCCTTGTAATTTGCAAAAGGTGCAACGCCTATGGAGTTTTTCTTCTTTATAGGGTTTGATGATAATTTATGAGATAATTTTAAATCAAATCCCAATCTTCTGAAAACATCGGCGTAATATTCGGATACAGGGCGAAGTGGATAAAGTTTTTTATTTTTTCTTCGAGTTAATAATTTTTTTTCTTTACGATTTTTATCAAGGGTAGCAATTTTTTTTACATGTTTAGATAAAAATAATTTTAAAATTTTAGTTCTTAAGACATTGTGTAAATCAGCTACCATAGTAGGTTCGTAAACCTTTAATTCATCAGCAAGTTTTTTTAAACCTAAAATTCCATTATAGTTTTCGATATCCACTCCTATAAAGGTTATATTAGGAATTGATTGAAAAAAGGGAGCAAAAAAATGGCGGGTAACTATCAGCAACTCAACATCTTTATTTTGCTCGATAAATTCTCTTATAACGGGTACAGTCATTGCGACATCTCCCATTGCAGAAAAACGAAAGACTAAAATTTTTTCTTTGATCTTACTCACTTTTTTTACTAATTATTTTTTTGCAGAGTAAGCAATTGCGTAATATTTAATTTGTTTAATCATTGCCAATAACCCATTAGCTCGAGTAGGAGTTAAAAATTCTTGAAGACCTATTTCTTCAATAAAATTTTCATCCGATTTTAAAATGTCTTCAATGGGTTGTCCTGAATAGATGCGTACTAACATGGCAGCTATTCCTCTCGGTAAAATGGCGTCAGAATCTGCTTCAAAAAATAGTTTACCATTTTCCGAACGAGTAGTTAGCCAAACCTGAGACTGACATCCTTTGATTAATTTATCTTGAGTTTTGTCTTTTTCAGGCATTTCGGGCAGAGATTTACCTAATTCAATAACATATTCATACCGTTGTTCCCAAGAGTCAAATAAATTAAATTCATTTATAAGTCCTTGTTGTATTTCAGAAATTGTCATGGAAAAATATTTAATTAATTAAGTCGAAACCGGTATAAGGAACTAATACCTTCGGAATTTTAATTCCTTCTTCCGATTGGTGATTTTCAAGTAAAGCAGCTAAAACTCTAGGTAATGCAAGAGATGAACCATTAAGTGTATGGCAAAGCTGATTTTTTCCTTCTGATTTATATCGTAATTTTAATCGGTTTGCTTGAAAGGTTTCAAAATTTGATACTGAGCTAACTTCCAACCATCTTTCTTGAGCAGCCGACCAAACTTCAAAATCATAAGTAATTGCTGAGGTAAAGCCTAAATCCCCACCACATAGTCGTAGTATTCGGTAAGTGAGTTGTAGTGATTCCAATAAAGATTTTACATGTTCAACCATTTCCTCCAATGCCTCATAAGAATTTTCTGATCTTTCGATTCGAACAATTTCAACTTTTTCAAATTGATGTAATCTGTTAAGCCCTCTAACATCTTTACCATAAGAACCGGCTTCTCTTCTAAAACAAGGAGAATAAGCAGTTAATTTAATTGGTAGTTGATTTTCGTTAAGCAATACATCCCTGTACATATTGGTTACCGGAACTTCTGAGGTAGGAATCAAATATAATTTGTCTTCATTAATATAATACATTTGACCTTCTTTGTCAGGAAGTTGTCCGGTGCCGTATCCGGAAGCTTCATTTACTACAAATGGCGGAACAATTTCCATATAACCGGCTTCAGCATTTTTATCTAGAAAATATTGAACCAAAGAGCGTTGCAATCGAGCTCCTTTTCCTTTATAAACGGGAAAACCGGCACCGGTTATTTTTACTCCTAATTCAAAATCTATTAAATTGTATTTTTTAGTAAGTTCCCAATGAGGTAAAGCATTATTTATGATATTTTCATGTGCAGTATGCTTAAATACCTCTAGATTATCCTCTTCATTTGTTCCTACAGGAACTAAATCGTTTGGAATATTGGGTACTTCATATAAAGTTAATTTTAACTTTTCCTCTGTTTCAGATAAATTTTGTTGCAACTTTTTAGTGGATTCTTTTAAAGAAAGAGTTTGTGATTTAGCATTTTCGGCTTCATCTTTTTTACCTGCTTTCATTAGAATTCCAATATCTTTCGAAATTTTATTCATTTCCGAAAGCTGGGAATCCAAATCAAATTGAATCTTTTTTCTGGATTCATCCAGTGAAATAATTTCATCGATAAGTTCTAATTTGCCGAAATTTCTTTTTTTTAATCCGGCTAAGACCTTTTCTTTATTATCTTTAATATATGCAACCTGTAACATATCAATGTAAACTTTAAATGGCAAATTTAGTGTAAAAAAATAAATATCTAATAAGGAATAGAAAAGCTCAGTTAAATATACGTTCAGACATTAAAAAATATCTGATGAATAAAAATCATTTAAAGAATTAATAAGATGGAAAAAGAACGAAAAATCTTTTCAAATAAGAAACGATCGATTTATTTAAAGTCTAAAGTGACTCATCTAGTATGTATTGTTTAGGTGTTTTTCCAAACATTTTTTTGAAGGAGGTTATAAAATGAGAAGTGCTTTTATAACCTGTTGCCAATGCAATTTCGTTTATTGGGTAATGGTTATTCAACATTTGAAGTGCCTTTTTCATGCGTAATTGTATAATATAATAATGAATGGTACAACTATAAGCCTGTTTAAATCCCGTTTTTAATTTTAGTTCATTTAAATGAATAATTTTAGATAGCTGGTTAATGGTAGGCGGTTCTTCGTAATGGGTAGTTAGATAGGCATTAGCTTGTTCAATTTTTTTGAAATCTTCCTCTTTTATAGACTTTATTTCTTTCTTGTTGGTTGATAATTTTATAAAGATTTTTAAAAATAACTCTTTTAACTTAATTTGATAATAACTGTGACCGAATACTCCCGTATCTTTAATTTCAATTAATTCATTTATAACGGTAAGCATATTGAAATCTATCGGTAAAACTATTTTGTTGAAATCAGAATAAGTATTCCGTTGAATATCTTTACAAAAAATACTATCCAAAAACCATTTTTCATTTTTTAAGATTGAAAAAATAAAAGGTTTAGATATGAAAATACTAATAGAATAAAATGTCTTTTCATAAGAATCTATCTTAATTTTTATATTATTTTTATTTTGATAAGTCATTTGTAAAATACCGGGCTTAATACCATAAATGGTTTTATTTTTAGAAGATTCAATAGTTGCTTTTCCTTGTAATAATAATGATACTTGAATGTAATCCTTTTCAATATTTAATGTTTGAATACAATTATGCGCTACAGTAAATTTTTGAATAAGAATACATAAGCCATCGGTATATATACTTTTTTGAATACCACTGGCAAAATGTCTTTTAAAATGGTTTTTCTTAGTAATTATAGGTGAATTAATATTTAATCTGTCTTCCAATTCAATAGTCAGTAAAAGATCTTGATTTATTTCCGAATAAATATTCATGATACTGTTTATATTATTTTTTATACCAAATATGATATTATTATATGGTTCTAAAATTATACTTTCGCAAATAATATTTATTTAGTCTAAACAAAAATAAGAAATAAAAAATTGTTGTGGTCTTAAACTTACTGCTCCATGAAAGTAATTATCAATATTCTAATTATATGCTCATTTTCAACCTGTTTATACTCTCAAATGGCAGTAGTAGAAGGAATAGTTACCTCTAATAATCAAGTGTTGGAAAATTGTTCTGTTCAGGTAGACAATATAGATTATATAACTAAAACCGATCAAAAAGGATATTATAAGATAATTCTTCCTGAGGGAAGCTATGGGTTAACGTTTTCAAATCCTAAATTTGAAACCCAACGTATTCCTGTTTATTTAAAAAAAGGAGAAAAGAAAAATATATCCATTAAACTTAAACCTATCACTTTTACCGATATCGATAACGTTGTAATTATCGGAAAATCAGCCTTACAAAAAACTAAAGAAACTCCGTATAATGTAACAGTTTTAGATGCTAAATCATTTTATAATAGCTCATTAGATTTAGCTCATATGCTTGAGAAAGCACCCGGAGTAAAAATAAGAGAAGCCGGAGGAGTAGGTTCGGATCTGTCAATTTCTTTAAATGGTTTTACGGGAAAACATGTTAAAATATTCATGGATGGTGTTCCTATGCAGGGTTTCGGTTCTGCTTTTCAATTAAATAATATTCCGGTAAATATAGCGGATCGAATCGAGATATATAAAGGAGTGGTGCCTATTGAATTTGGCACTGATGCAATAGGTGGAGTGATCAACATTGTGACGGCTCAAAGTACTAAAACCTATATGGATTTATCGTATTCTTCCGGCTCATTTAATACCTACCGAACCGATTTAAATATGGGCCATACCTCAAAATCAGGATTTACGATTCAACTTAATGCTTTTCAAAATTATTCAGATAATAATTACAAAGTAAAGACTTCTATATTGGATTTGAAAACAAATGTCTTTTCATCCGAAAAATTTTGGGTCAAAAGATTTCATGGAAAATATCACAATGAAACAGGTATTTTAAAATTAGGCTTTATTAAGAAACGATGGGCAGATAAATTTCTAATAGGGATTACATTAGGACAAGAATTTTCCGACATACAAAATGCCAATTTAATGGAAATTGTTTACGGAATGAAAAAAAGAATGGGTACAACTGTTATGCCTTCTTTAGTTTACGGAAAAAATAATTTTTTGATCAATAAATTAAATGTTAAAATCACAGCAAATTATAATAGAAATTATAATAAAAATACGGACACGGCAGCCAGACAATACAATTGGTTAGGAGACTATGTACCCAAAAAAACCAGAGGAGAAGGCATTTATTCTCTTTCAAAATTTTATAATGATAACTATTCATCAACAGCAAATTTAACTTATCGATGGAATGATATGCATTCCTTTGCAATAAATGATGTTCTATCCGGCTACAAAAGAAAGAAATCCGATCGGGTTTCTATAGTGGAAATCGGTTCCGTGCGCGATACTATGAGAAGAACCAATTTGAAAAATATTTTAGGAGGTTCTTATAATTTTAATTATAAAAATATATGGAATACGACTGTTTTTGGTAAATATTACTATCAAAAAGTGAAAGGTCCTAAAAATATTTCTACCATAACCAATAGTACAAAATATATTGAGAACACGGAAAAATTTAACACCAACGGGTATGGCTTAGCCGTCACTTATTTTTTGAAAGATTTTCAGTTTAAGGGATCATTAGAAAAGGCATACCGTCTGCCCACAGATAATGAACTCTTTGGAGATGAAGTATTAGAATTGGGAAATTCAGTTTTAAAAGCTGAAAATTCCATGAATTACAATCTAGGAATCCTTTTAAATAAACAATTTAAAAATAATAATGTTATCTACTTTGATATCAGTGTTTATATAAGAGATACTAAAGATTATATCCGAAGAATTATTGAACAACATTATGGAACAGCAACTTATGTCAACCACGGAAAAGTAAAAAATATTGGAATAGATGCTGAAATAAAATTCTATTACAGAAATAAATTTTCGTTAGGAGGAAATGTAACTTACCAAAATTTAAGGAATAAAGAGCGATATTCTTCCGTCAGTGGAAATAGGAAAGATATCACCTATAATGACAGAATACCCAATGTACCTTATTTTTTCGGAGCAATTGATGCAGCATATTTTATTAACGATCGGGTAAAAAGAAGAAATAATTTAAGTATTGGTTATACATTCAACTTTATTGAGAAATTTTATCTTAATTGGGAAAGTTTGGGAAATAAAAAGTCGAAATACACTTTACCCCAACAACTATCACATGATCTAATTATAAATTACACTCTCAACGAAAGTGCATTGAGTGTTTCATTGGAACTTAAAAATATCACCAATGAATTTCTTTATGACAACTACAGTTTACAAAAGCCCGGTAGGGCTTACTATATCAAGCTAAGATATTCATTTTCAAAATCACATAAAAAGTAAATAAATCAATAATATGAGAAATAGATCATTTAAAAGAAAATTCCTTTTAATAGCAGCACTATCAGTTTTCATAATCGGATGTGGGAGCGATGACAATGATAACCTATCAGAAAATCCGGGAACAGATTCTGCTACACAAAAATTTGTTATAGCTGCAACTATGGGCAGTTCCAGCTATATGTTAACTTCCGATAATCTGGATATAGGCAGAATCTCGCTATCGGGAAATGGCGTGGAAGTAGGAAGAGTATTTACACATTTTATAAATAACCACTATAAATCATTAGTAGGGCTGGTATACGGACAAGGAGGGGCATACGTTGGATATTGTTTCATTTTGGCTCCAAACGGCAAAATTCAAAAATTAAAAGGAGATCAGGATATGGGATTTCAAGTAAACAGTTATAATACCGTTGGAAATTTCGGAAATTATATGATTTCTGCACGAGGATCACAGGCTTTAGCAGACGGAACGACAGGAGCCATCTTCAGTTTTATAGAACAAGAAGGAACAAATATGTCTATAACCCAAAAAACATTACATACCGATAATATAGTTGGAAACGGTTATAATCCAACGATTAGCGGAATTGTTGATACCGAAAATGGAGAATTTCTTACCTCAGCCGTTAGTCCCAATGATCCCGATAAAGTGCATGTGTTAGCTTTAGACGCAAATTTAAATGTTAAACGAATTTATTCGGATGATAGAATCAGTTATTCTGCAGGAAGATGGAGATCTGCCATGTATTCTCAAATAGGAAAAGATGATAACGGAAATACCTATGTATTTTCAGGTTCATACGAAAGCGCTACCACAAAACCTGCGGGTGCGTTATGTATAAAAAAAGGAAGTACTGCCTTCGATAAAGATTACTATTTTAATATTGAACAAGCCTCAGGGGGCTATCGATTTCGTAAAGTATTTCATATAACGGAAGACTATTTTCTGTTAGAATTTTATAACGAATTAGACTATAACATTATAAGTCCTGCCTCTCAATATGCAATTCTAAAAATGAGCACCAAAAATTTTAATTGGTTAAGAGATGGTTTCCCATCTAAAGAACAAATTACGGCAACGGGATGGCCATTAAGTTATGACGGTAAAATATATCTGCCGGTTACCACATCCAATGAGCAGCCTACCGTATACGTGATCGATCCTAAAACTACTTCAGCTAAAGCAGGATTAGTGGTTGAAGCAGATGGTATTACGGGATTATCCCTATTAAAAAAACAATAAATTTCAATAAACTCTTAAATAAAATATAGTATGAAAAAAACAAATTTTATCCAAAAAGTATTAGTAAGCTTTTTGGCCGGATGCATGACTATATCATGTAGTAGCGATGATGATAATACGGTAGCCACACAACCCATTCCTACTAAAGCAGATAAGTTTGTAATAGCAGCTGCTCCCGGGAGTGGAAAATTAGGTACAGGAACTTATTTTTTGACTGTCAATCATTTAGATAGCGGTAGAGATAGTATTTCAGGAAATTCTAATTCAGTGAAAACAACCAGTTCATTTACACAGATCGTAGTAAACAATGCAAGCACATTGGTTGGATTTATTTATCCCAACGGATCAGATTTAGGGCAAGGAAAATCAGGATGCAGAGCATTTAAATATGACACAGATGATAAAATGAAAGAATTACAAGGAAGTCCGATAATTATTGGTAGATTTTCAGTAACAGGAAATTTTGGAAAATATATTTATGCCATATCCAATAAAGACAACAGCTTCCTGTATGAAAGAAATGGAGATAATATTTCCATGATAGATAAACCTATCGATTTAAGTTCGCATATGATTGATGACAAAAAACCAACCATTACAGGAATTGCAGATAGAGGAAATAATGAAATAGCTGCTGCATTTAAATATACAAATTCAGATAATGTTTATGTAGCCTTGATGGATTATAACATGACTATTAAATCTGTCATCAACGATTCGCGTCTAAGCTTTTCAGGAGGCCAATGGAAAGGTGCTGTATATTCTCAAATTTGGCCGGATGGCTCAGGAAACGTATATGTATTTTCAGGTGCCGGATCCGGAAATACCACTGCTAAAAAAGCAGGGGCTTTAAAAATAAATAAAGGTTCTCAAACATTCGATTCAAATTATTATTTTGATATTGAAACCGCTTCAGGAGGATATAAATTCAGAAAAGTTTTTCCGATTACTAAAGATTACTTTTTACTTGAATTTTACAACGAAACAGCAAATACCGGAAACGGTTCCAAAGCAACACGTTTTGCAGTCGTTAAAATGGAATCTAAATCTTTTAAATGGGTAGAAGGAATTATGGACTATACCCAAGTGTCAAGTAACGGATGGCCGTTAGCATATAAAGGTAAAATATATTTACCATTAAATCCGGTAAGCGGAAATTCAGCCATATATGCCATAGATCCGGTAACAGCAACAGCAAATAAAGGATTTGAACTTTCCAATGATAAGGAGCATATTAGAGCGGTCACTTTCTTGAAAAATTAATTAATTTTACTCAGATAATTTTTTAATAGAAGCAGTTGATTTATTCAACTGCTTTAAACTATTTTGTTTTTATTTAGTCTATATAAGTATTATTGCAAAAAAATTACTATTATAGTGCTCTCATTTAAAATATAAAAAAAATGAAAAGAAGTTTCGTAACTCTACTTTGCATGGCATCCATTTGGATGAATGCTCAAATAAATAATACCTTGTTAGATAATAACTTTTGGAAAAATAAACCCGATTTACAAGCAGTTGAAACAGAAATTAAAAAAGGTAACAGTCCGAATGAGTTTAATGATAACAAATTTGACGCTGTTACAGTTGCCATACTAAATGAAGCCCCTTTAGAAACTATTAAATACCTGTTAAAACAGAAAGGAAATGACATAAATAAATTAACTCATGATAACAGAATTTATTTACATTGGGCAGCTTTAAAAGGAAATACTGAATTAATAAAATATTTAATCGATAAAAAGAGCAATATCAATTTAGAAGATTCCCACGGGCTCACTCCTTTAGTATTTGCAGCAAATGCAGGTCAAACCAATGTTGAAATCTATCGCTTGTTTTTTGATGCCGGATTAAATCCTAAGCAAAAATATAAAAACGGGGCAACCATATTGCTTTTAGCTATTCCCTATGATTCTGATCTTCACCTTACCGATTATTTACAATCCAAAGGTCTTTCTTTATTGGACACAGACGATAAAGGAAGCACAGCATTTGATTATGCGGCCAGAAAAGGCGATATAGAATTACTAAAAAAATTGAAAACAAGAGGGGTAAAAAGCACCAACAATGCTCTCTTACTGGCAGCTGAAGCTACACGGAGAACAGCCAATACCTTAGATGTTTTTAAATATTTGGTAGAAGATATAAAATTAAATCCTTTAGTCGTTAATGACGATCAACAAACCGTACTTCATATAGTCGCAACAAAACCGGATCAGGCAGAAATTATCAACTATTTTATTTCTAAAAAGGTTGATTCACAAAAAAAAGATAAAGAAGGAAATACAGCATTTATAAAAAGTGCTTCAGGAAAAGATATTAAAAATACACAAGTATTTTTACCTTTAGTTAAAAATATCAATGAAGTTAACAATAAAGGAGAAAGTGCTCTAATGTTAGCAGTAAAATCTAGTACACCGGAAATGATTGCTTTGTTACTTGCTAATGGAGCTAATATAAATCAGAAAGATAACAAAGGAAACAGTTTGGTTTATTATCTTATCCAATCCTATCATCCTAGAAATAAAGATTTTGATGCAAATTTAGAATTACTAAAAGATAAAGGAGTAGATTTTAATGCAAAACAAGAAGAAGGCAATACTTTCTATCATTTAGCAGTCGGTAAAAATGATATCAATTTGATTAAAAAAATTTCAGGATTGAAAGTAGACGTTAATACAGCTAATAACGAGGGGATAACTCCTTTACAAAGAGCCGCAATGATTGCTAAAGACGATACTATTTTGAAATATCTGCTATCTTTAGGTGCAAAAAAAGACCTAAAAACAGAGTTTGGAGAAACAGCCTATGATTTAGCAAAAGAAAACAAAATCTTAACTCAAAATAAAGTATCCGTTGATTTCTTAAAATAATCTATTATGAAGATGAATATTAAAATAGCAGCTTACAGTTTACTTCTAATGTTGTTGCCTTTTATGGGCCATGCACAGACTCATAAATATAAATGTTTACTTCAAATGAATAATTATATAGGAGAAGGTGCCTACATAGTAGTATCATTAATTTCTCCGCAAGGTCAATATGAAAAGACATTATATATAATGGGAGAAGATAAAAGATGGTATAATACCTTAAAAGAATGGCATAAATACAATTCAAAAAAGAAAACTATAGATGCTAAAACCGGAGCATCCGTAACCGGCGGAGACCGTAGCATAACCACGTTGGAAATTGAAGATTCTAAAATTGATAAGGGATATAAACTCCGATTTGAAACCGCTGTTGAAGATCAAAATTATTATGTAAAAGATCTGGAAATCCCTTTAAATTCTCAAGCCTTTACGGGTAAAATATCCGGAACGGGATATATAAATTATGTGAGACTAAGTAAGATTCAATAATTCAATGACGCTTTCCATTTGGAGATATGCTCACTTAACTTTAGCATTAGTTTCTTTCATATTTTTGAGTATGGCTTCCATAACGGGATCCATACTTGCTTTTTATACCATTGAAGAAAATACGTCACCATATTGCATTCATGATTTAAATCGTATTAGTATTGCGCAGACTCTTTCAGCATTACAATCTACTGTTCAGGAAATTTCTGAATTGGAAATTAATGAAAAATCGTTTGTAAAATTACAAGGAACCGATACGAATGGGGAGGAGGTAGTAGGATATATAAACCCTAAAACGGGAACTATCATAGGAAAACCACAAAAAAACAATTCTTTTATCTTGTGGGTTGCCTCATTACATAGATCCCTGTTTATGCATGAAACAGGACGCATACTTGTGGGTATCAATTCATTTTTACTTTTTTTAATAGCAACTTCGGGAAGCATACTTATAATAAAAAGACAGAAAAAATTCAGCAACTTTTTTTCAAAAATAAAAAAAGCATCTTTTTCTCAATATTACCATACTTTGTTTGGACGTGTACTGCTTATACCTATTGGTATAATTTCATTAACCGGAAGTTATCTATGTTTAGAAAGGTTTCATTTTTTTTCCAAAGAAGGTGAGAAAATTATTTTTCATTCCCCTCAAGATCAAACTACAACAAAGAAACTATTATATAAAGATATCCCTCTTTTTTCACGAATTAAACTTTCAGAAGTTCGTAAAATAGAATTTCCGTTTTCCGATGATCCCGACGAATATTTAATTTTAAAATTAAAAGATAAAGAATTAACCGTCAGTCCTTTAACAGGTGAGGTTGTCTCTCAAGTTAATGATCCGATTTCAAAAAAGTTAGCAACTCTAAGTTTAGACCTTCATACCGGCAGAACTCATGTAGTTTGGGCTGTCATTCTTTTTATAGCCGGTGTATATATATTGTTTTTTATAGTTTCAGGATTTACAATAACTTGGAAAAGAGGAAAACGTAATTTTAAAAATAAATACCTACCTGAAGATAGTCAAATTATACTTTTGGTAGGATCAGAAAATGGAAGTACGTTCAACATGGCTCATTCAATTCATCAACAAATGGTTTCGCAAAATTATCGATCCTATCTAACAGAGCTTAATAAGTACCAAGTATTTCCAAAAGCGGAATATATACTAATTTTAACTTCAACCTATGGACTGGGAGATGCTCCTTCAAATGCGCGTAAATTCGAAACACTTCTAAAAGAAAATCCACAAAACCAAAACGTTAAGTTCAGTGTAGTTGGGTTTGGATCAAAATCCTATGAAGATTACTGTTTGTTTGCTAAAACTGTAGACGAACAAATCAAAAAAGAGGCATGGAGCGAATCGATATTAGATTTACACACAGTAAACGACCAATCAATAGATGAATTCACAACATGGATAAAAGAATGGAATAATAAAACGGGTATCAAACTATATGCTGATGCCAAATTTTATACAAGTAAACCCAAAAATCGTATAAAAATGAAGATAGAGGAGGTTTACATACCTAATGATTCTAAAGAAACTTTTATAGTACAAATACATCCCGGTAAACAAAAATTTACTTCAGGAGATATCCTTGCTGTTTATCCCTGTAAAGACAATAAGGAAAGATATTATTCCATAGCTAAAGTCAATCATAACATACAGTTATCAATAAAATATTATCCGAGCGGCTTGGCGTCAGAATATTTAATAAATCGGAAAAAAGGAGATACCATATACGGGAAAATCTTAACTAACACTTCTTTTCATTTTCCCGAAAAAGCAAATAAAGTAGTTATGATTGCCAATGGAACAGGAATAGGTCCCTTTTTAGGAATGATCGATCAAAATTTAACCAAAGTTAAAACTTATTTGTATTGCGGATTCAGACAGCGATGTGAAATAGTAGATCAATATATTTGTTTTTTGAAGGAACAAATGAACCAAGGATATTTAGAACAATATAATTTTTCGTATTCATCAGATACAGAAAATAAATATGTGATGGATTTAATTCAAAATGACAGAGATTTTTTTGTTAATTTATTGGAAGAGGGAGGAGTAATCATGATTTGTGGAGCTTTGCAAATGCAACTGGAGGTAGAAAAAGTCTTGGATGAGGTAGTTTTTGTAAATAGTCTAAAAAAATGTAATGATTACAAAAGAAAAGGACAAATTGTAACCGATTGTTATTAATCAATTTCAAGAGAAGTAGTAAAAATATGAGAGGGAAATATGTACTATTGGCAGCATTATTTGTATTATCTTGCATAAACGGTAATTCGCAAGTACAACGAAACCGCACGGCAACTTTAATGGGTTGTAAGTTTGACTTTTCAATACTAGCAGAAGATTCCCTACAAGCAGAAAAATACATAGATAAGGCTATCGATGAAATAGTACGGATTGAAAATTTAATATCGGATTGGAAGCCTGATTCGCAAGTTTCAAAGGTTAACCAAAATGCAGGTATACAACCCGTAAAAGTAGATCGAGAAGTATTGGAACTTACCCGAAGAGCAATTAAAATTTCAGAGATTACAGAAGGAGCATTTGATATAAGTTTTGCAGCTATGGATAAAATTTGGAAATTTGACGGTTCTATGAAAAAAGTGCCCTTAGAGGAGCAAATCAAAGAATCCATAAAGAAAATAGGCTATAAAAATATCATTATAGATACTTTACACTCTACTCTCTTTTTAAAGCTCCCCGGAATGAAAATAGGATTTGGATCCATTGGAAAAGGATATGCAGCTGATAAAGCAAAAGAACTAATGGTGAAGAATAATGTAAAAGCGGGGATAATCAATGCTTCAGGAGATATAAGTGTCTGGGGGCATAAAATTAATGGAGAATATTGGAACATTGGAATAATTAATCCTTTTGAGCCTTCAGACATAACAGGTTTTTTTACACTTAAAGATGAATGCGTCACAACATCCGGTTCTTATGAAAAATATGTCGAATTAGAAGGAAAAAAATATTCTCATATTATCGATCCTCGCACGGGATATCCCGTAAAAGGAATTAAAAGTGTCAGTGTGATAGGTCCGAATGCAGAAACGGCCAATGGATTCAGTACCTCAATAATGGTACTAGGAGTAAAAGCCGGACGCAAACTCATTAACCACTATCCGGATTATAGTTGCCTCATTATTACAGATGCGGGGAAAATTCGTAAATCAAAGTATTTTAAAACAAAAGTAGAATTTTATAATAAAAAGATAAAGTCTGCACCCCGACTTTAACTTTCTACTAATCGCTGAAACAAATTCATCCATTTTTGCATGATTATATCCTGTGAATAACGCAGAATATTTTCAGAAGCCGCTTTTCCCATTTGTTTTCTAATAGTTTCATTTTCTATTAAGTAGGAGAGCTTTTGAGCAAAAATTTCTTTATCATTAAAAGGAACTAATAATCCGTCTACTTCATCATGGATAATTTCTTTAGGTCCGCATTTGCAGGTATAGGAAACAGGAGGGACTCCATGAACCATAGATTCAATTAATGTCAATGGAAATCCTTCATATTTTGAAGTCATAGCATAAATGGAACTATTTATCAAAACAGAGCTTATATCCGAAGTCGCCGGATGTAATTCAATGTTGGAATTTAAATTTAATCGATCAATCATTTCTTCAAGCTCTCTTTTTTTCTCACCATTTCCATATAGTAACAATTTCCAATCCGGATGTTTTTGAACAATAGTGTTCCATATTTCAATAAGATGATCAAACTGTTTTTGCTGGTTTAATCGGCCTAAGCTAATTACTATTTTATTTTCAAGAGATACATGAGTTTTAGGTAATATAGTAAGTGGATTTTCAATTACCTCAAGGTTGGGAAGAGTATTTCCCCAGGATTCTCTATCTTCATTCGTTAAAACTATAAATCGGTCAAAATTCTTACCAATATCATAATCTGTTTTACGGTATAAATACGTTATGATTCTTCCTAGAAAATAATTATCCAATTTTGAATAATATTGCGCACGTTTGTATTTAGCGAAATGTCGTTCAATAATTTTTTTACTTCCATCATTTAACTCAAAAATATATTTCGAGTACTTACAAAAAGTGGATATAGCTATATCGGGCTTAATCTTCTGAAAAAGATTTCCGATAGTTTGAAGAAAAATTTTTTTATTTTTTTTAAAATTAATATGTTTTTTCAATCCCCTATCTTTTTCAAAATCCAAATTCAAATAATGAAATTTAATACGGGAATCAAAGTTGAAAAAAGGCTTTTGAGAAGATGGATAAATAACGACAATATGAACTTCATAGCCTTTGTCAACCAAATAATTGGCTTTAATTGAAATCACACGTTCTATTCCTCCGGAATTATGAATGTTACCTATACAGTATGCAATTTTCATTTAGGAATTGGTTTTAATTACGATAACGTCTAAAAAATTTTTACAATATTATGTAAATATTTTTTAGCTGTAATTAGTTGAAATTTAATTTAGGAAAGTTTACTCTTACATTAAGTATATACTTTTTGTCTATAAAGCAAATTCAAGGTTATAAGAAATAGTATTTATAAAAAAGAATTAATAAATATTTCAATATGTATAATTAAACTCCAAAAAAATTGATATATTTTTTTGAGTTTAAATGAATCGTTCTTTAAAAAATGAGTTATATGATAGTTGCATTATTTGATTCCCTTTTTAGCAAAATATTCCAAAAAATGATCGGGATGAGCACCGGTTCGATCATTGGAATCTAAAGAATCTATTTTTTTTACATCTTCATCACTTAAATGAAAATCGAAAACATCAGCATTGGAAATAATTCTTTCTTTTTTTGTACTTTTAGGAATAGTAACTACCCCTTTTTGCAAATCCCATCGAATAATAATTTGTGCTACATTTTTATTATACTTATGAGCTAATTCTAAAAGTAAAGGATCGTTAAACAAAGCCCCTCTTTTTAAAGGAGACCAAGCTTCGTATTGAATTTGATTTTTTTTGCAAAAATCCAATAAATCCTGTTGTACTAAATTGGGGTGGAATTCCATTTGATTAACCATAGGAACGGTTTGTCCCAAATCTATAATTTTTTGGATATGATGCTGCAAAGAATTACATAAACCTATTGCACGTATTCTACCCGCCTTATATAATTCTTCCATTGCTTTCCATGCTTCCAAATAGAAATCCGGATGAGGCCAATGGATTAAATATAGATCAAGATAATCAAGACCAAGTTTTTCCATAGATTCATCAAATGCTTTAAAAGTGTCCTCATATCTTTGTCTGCTGAACCATATTTTGGTAGTTACAAAAATTTCTTCACGAGGAATTGAAGCAGATTGGATGGCTTTTCCAACTCCTTCTTCATTATAATAATAAGCAGCCGTATCAATATGACGATATCCTGCATCTAAGGCATCATGTATAGCAGTGATTACTTCTTGCCCTCCGTCAGCTTTATACACGCCTAAACCCAAATAAGGCATTTTTACACCGTTGGAAAGAGTAGTTGTTCCTGAAATATCTGTTATATTCATGATTTCCTGTATTATAATTTAACCAAATATACGATAAATATTTTTTTGCCGGAAACTGCGGAATAAGGAATAATTTCCTATAATTTTGTTTAGTAAACAGGCAGTTGAAAAAATATGAAAAAATCTACCATAGCGTTAGCTTTAGGTACTTTAGGATTGGGAATGTCTGAATTTGGCATGATGGGCATACTACCGGATATTGCACGAGATATGTCTATAAGCATACCAAAAGCGGGGCATTTTATATCGGCCTATGCTCTCGGGGTTGCTATCGGAGCCCCCTTACTGGTGTTAATATCCGGTAAACTTCCCTTAAAAAGAATATTGTTAATTCTTATTTTAATCTTCATATTTGGTAATTTATTTTTTTCTTTGACTTCGTATTATGAATTGAATGTATTGTTCAGATTTATTTCAGGTCTTCCACATGGCGCTTATTTTGGTGTCGGTTCCATTGTTGCCAGTAAACTGGCACCTAAGGGAAAAGGAACTTCTGCCGTTTCGGGAATGATTTCAGGAATGACGATTGCTAACCTCTTAGGGGTTCCCTTGGGTACATTCATAAGCCATCATTTTTCGTGGAAAATTACATACTTTCTTATAGCTTTATTAGGAATCATAATTTTCATATCCATTAAAAAATTTGTTCCTGAATTGAAACCGCTTCCCTATACTAGATTTAAAGATCAATTTCATTTTTTGAAGAACTTGAATCCGTGGCTGATTGTCGTAACAACCATTTTAGGAAATGGAGGTATATTTTGTTGGTATAGTTATATAAATCCAATTATGACCCATTCGGTTGGCTTTTCAGAAGAATCTATGACAGGAGTAATGATGTTTGCAGGTTTGGGAATGGTAGTTGGAAATCTGTTGAGTGGAAAATTATCGGATAAATATTCTCCGCAAAAGGTAGCTACAGTTACCCAAGGGTTGGCGATGCTATCCTTATTATTTTTCTTTTTATTCAGCAAATCTCAAATCCTTTCGTTACTACTTATGTTCCTTTGTACGGGGTGTCTTTTTGCTGTATCAGCTCCTCAACAAATTTTATTGTTGCATAACTCAAGAGGAGGAGAGATGTTAGGTTCAGCAATGGCACAGGTAGCTTTTAACATAGGAAATGCTTTAGGCGCTTATTTAGGAGGTATTCCTATCAGTAAAAATTATCCCTATGAATATAGTGCTTTGCCGGGTGTTGTATTAACATTCATTGGGTTTCTAGTGTTTATATATTACACCCATTTCAGAGCCAAGCTGAGTAACTGAGTAATTGTACTATTATCTAATTGATTCAAAAATCAACTTAAAAACTTCAAATTTTACTTATAGACTGTCGGTTTTAAAATTTCAAAACGAAAAGTAGTAACGTTGAAAAATGTCGTTACGATCTAATATAATTTTTATAAATATTTTATTAAATGATTGATTAATTGTGGATAATGGATCTATTTTTTTTCTAAACGTGATAAAGCTGATTTGATTTTATAGATGATTTCCTCCATTTCTTCTGTGGTAAAACTTCCAAATCCCAATCTCATAGCAGATAAATTGTGCGTTTGATAGAGCAAGGACTTAGGAATGAGCAAGTCTTCCTTTAGACAATACTCTCGTAATTTCATCAAATTTACCGATGAATTCCATTGTGTCCAAAAAGCCAATCCACCGGTTGGCAAAGAAAAATTTAAATAATCCTTCAAATGAGTGTTTAATATAGATGCCAGAAAATTTCTTCTTTCTTTGTAAATAGCAGAGGTACGTCTCAGGTGTCTGTTAAATTCACCTTCTTCAATAAGTTCGCCCAAAGCATATTCCATAAAAATATCTCCTTGCCTGTCAAGCATGTTTGATAATTTTTGCATTTCTAAAATTAAATTCTCAGGAGCGATCACAAAGCCTTTACGGAATCCCGGGGCTAAAGATCTTCCAAACGAACCGATATAAACGACCATTCCCGAGGTATCTGCACTAGCAAGAGGCAGAATCCGATTGTTTTCGTAATGAAAATCATAATCATAATCATCCTCTAAAATAATGAATCCATACTGTTGAGATAATTCCAACAATTCCATACGACGTTTTACACTTAAAGAAACCGTTGTTGGATAATGATGGTGCGGAGTTATATATAACATACGAATCTTTCTTTTTTGACAAATTTTTTTAACAGCATCCGGAGATATACCTTCATCATCAACAGGAATGGTTATTATATCTGCACCAACTTTTTGCAGAATCATATTGATCAAAAAATAACTAGGTTCTCCGACCAATACAATATCTTTTGGGGTAATAAGTAATTCTGCCGCGATATAACCTCCCATTTCGATGCTTCGCGTGATAAGTAGATTTTTTGGTGAAATATGTAATCCCCGAGATAGATTTAAAAAATTAGATAAGTTTTTTTTTAGATATTCACTTTTTTCAGGAACTTCATTATTTCCTTTGGTAAAATGTCTTTTTCTTTTAAGGTTTGATGAATAGAGGCTTGATAAGGTATTCATTTGTAAAAGTCGAGTATCGGGTCCACCATCGTTTAACATCCATGAGCAAGTTGAAGATTCAAAAGGGTTATCCAATAAATTGGAAGTTCTATATGAAAATCCCGTTTTAGAAGGATAATGAGTCAAAGAATCTTTAGATATGGATTTAATTTTTTTATTAGTCACATTGTCTTTTTGAATGATAAAACTGCCCTTATTGGGATGAACTTCAATCCATCCTTGTGCATGCAATTCATCATATACTTTAACGATTGTGTTGCGATTTACTTGAATAAGATTACTTAAAATACGCGTTCCGGGAAGTTTCGTACCTATACTTAAATAACCTCTTTGAATAGCATTGATGATCTGAGTGGTAATTTGAAGATATACAGAAACTTTAGCGTTTCGGTCGATATGTATCAAGCTATAATAAGGTAGTAAATCCGGACTAGTCATAATAATAAAACTGGTATAGTTTAATCATCCGGAAAGTTACTACTTTTGTATAAACTAACTAGTATAAAAATAAATTTTAACTAATTACTGCGAAAATTTGCTGTGAACAATAGAATATGAAACTATTTTATTCAATTATTGCCTTGTTTATATGTTTAGTACTGGTTGCGCAGGAGAGTAAGGAACTTGAAGGAGTTGTAATTCAAGGGAAAACACTTTCCTTACCTTTTAACAAAACTTCACAAGATGTTCAGATAATTACGAAAGAACAAATCAAAGCTATGCCTGCCTCCAGTATTGAAGAAGTTCTTTCTTATTATTCAGGAATAGATATAAGACAAAGAGGAGCGCATGGAGTACAAGCCGATGTTAGTATAAGAGGAAGTTCTTTTGAACAAGTATTAATTCTTATCAATGGAATACGCATGAATGATAGCCAAACCGGACATAATACCATGAATCTTCCGTTAGATTTAGCTTCCATTGAACGAATTGAAATAATTAAAGGTCCTGCAGCTCGTCGTTTTGGGCAAAATGCATATGCCGGTGCTATTAATATTGTTACTCGTCCGTCTACCAAGAATGATTTAACAATTTCAGGATCTTTAGGTGATTTTAATACGACATCTTTAGGTGCATCATTAAATGTTTCAGGAAAAAAATTTTCTCAGTTTATTCAAGCGGAAACTTCACAATCTGATGGATATCGTTATAATACGGACTATCAAGTTAAAAATGTATGGTATCAGAATCAGTATAAATTAAACGGGGGAGAACTTCGTTTACAAGGAGGATTTATTGATAAAAAATTTGGAGCTAACGGATTTTATTCCTCCCCTTTAGCAAAAGATCAATACGAAGCAATTCAAACTTCCTTGGTTAGCATTGGTTGGAATCAAAAATCAGGTAAATTCAAATGGGAATCCAATGCTTATTGGAGAAGGTCTCAAGACGAATATATTTTCGAAAGACATAATCCCTCAAAATATAGAAACCTTCATATAGGTAATAATGCAGGAATCGAAGCCAATACAAACTATTCATTTTCTTTAGGAATCACCGGCGTTGGATTGGACTTTAGAAAGGAATATTTATCTTCCAATAATTTAGGAAAAAATCATCGGACAGTTTATTTTGCATTTTTGGAACATCGATTTATGTTTTTTAAAAACAGATTGGATATTACTCCGGGAATTAGCTTTTCCGACTATTCGGATTTTGGGAATTTTTGGTATCCGGGAATTGATATTGGATACAGTATAAACCAACAAAATAAATTATTTGCTAATTTAGGAAAAACCTATAGAGTTCCTACGTATACAGATCTTAATTATACAGATCCGGTCACAGAAGGAAATACTAATTTAAAACCGGAGAATGCTTTGTCTTATGAATTGGGATATCGATTGAATCATAAAAACATAAAAACTACCATCAGCCTTTTTAGAAGGGAATCAAGAAAAAGTATAGATTGGACAAAAGATAGTGAAGAAGGTAAATGGAAGCCCGAAAATATTTCAAGAATAAATACGGATGGTGTAGAAGTTGATTTTAATTATTCTTTTACGGCACTCTTCATAAAATCAATCAATTTAGGTTATACTTATTTGGATAAAAATTTAAAATATTCTGACCGAGCGTACTCTAGATATTCATTAGATAATTTAAGACATCAGTTAGTAGTAAAAGTAGAGCATAAACTTCTCAAGAATATATCCAATCAAATAATTTATAGATACAATGACAGAGTAAACTTAGATGATTACCATTTATTGGATGATCGTCTTATGTATCAAACCAATCATTTACAGTTATACATCCAAATGACCAATATACTCAATACTAAATATACAGAATCAAATTTGGTACCCATGCCGGGTAGATGGATACAAGGAGGAGTAATTTTTAAGAATTTTTTATAAAGTTTGTACATATATGTTAATAGCCATACATTTTTAAAATGTATGGCTATTATATTACTAAAGCTAAATTAAATTTTTAAATAACAGAATATTTTTATTTATTCATAAAATTTAAGCTTATTTTTAAGTTCGGTCATCTCAAGTTGGAGTTTACGTATTTTAAAAAGTAAATTTTTTACAGCATCAATTCCTGCAAGGTTTATATCCATATCATAAAACATTCTGGAATAAGATTCTAAATCGGAAAGAATATCAAAAGGAATGTATTTTATTTCCTCCTTTTGAACGGTATGGATAATACCCAAATTTTCTAAATCCTCAATAAATGATACATCTACATTATAATGTATGGAATATTCTTCTATAGTTATCAAATCATTTTTCATGTATCAGATAATTTTATGATTCTGCTAATTGTTTAAATAAATTTTTTTGCTTTTCAGAAAGGTGAGTAGGTATTTTTACTTGGTAAATCACGAATAAATCTCCATGTTCTCCTTCTTTTTTATACACAGGAAATCCTTTACCTTTCAATCGCACTTTAGTTCCATTTTGTGTACCCGGACTCACTTTGAGTTTAACTTTGCCATCCAGAGTATCAACGGTTATTTCTCCCCCTAAAACAGCTGTATAAAGGTCTACTTCTGCAGTAGTGGTTAAATCATTATGTAATCTTTTAAATTTAGGATCTTCCAAAAGAGTAAAAGTAATATATAAATCTCCGTTAGGCCCTCCGTTTGCACCCGGGCCCCCTTGACCTTTCAATTTTATTTGCTGACCATTAGAGATGCCTGCAGGAATGGTAATACGTATTTGTTTACCGTTGACGTTAAGAGTCTGTTTATGTGTGGTTGCTGCGTCTCGCAAGGAAAGACGTAATTCTGTGGTATAATCTTGCCCTTTAAATTGAGAACTTCTTCGATGAGTTCTACCGGTTCTTCCACCAAAAAGATCACTAAAAAAATCAGAAAAACCTTCCGTACCAAAACCTTGGGAAAAACCTTCAAAAGGGTTACCGGAATTGTCATAATAGTATTGACCGCCACCGCCTCCTTGTTGTTGACGTGCTTGTTCAAATTGTTCTGCATGTTTCCAATTTTCGCCGTATTGATCATACTTCTTACGTTTTTCGGGATCGCCCAAAACTTCATTAGCTTCATTTATCTGCTGAAATTTTACATTAGCTTCTTTATCATTAGGATTTAAATCCGGATGGTACTTTCGGGCTAATTTTCGGTATGCCTTTTTGATATCATCCTGAGAAGCATTTTTACTTAATCCTAAAACTTTATAATAATCAATATATGCCATATAGTGTAAGTCAAATTTTTTATACGTGGATATTTCGTGTATAATGTATCGGTACAAATTCTAAACCAAAGTACACTTTGTCATATATTTATCTGATATATGCAGTTTAACTTCACTATTGAAAACTTTTTCTAAACTTATTATAAATTTAACAGAATAAAAAATAGTGTTAACTAAAACGGAGTCCCGCATTTGAAAAGATAAAAAAGAGATATGAGGAAATGATCGATTAATGATATAAATTTTTAAATGTATGAATTTCCCTTTTTAATAAAGCTTAGCATATTTCATAAAAAATAAAACCATCTATACGAAGATAGATGGTTCCATTTTATAAAATAATTGATATTATAAGATAAAAAACCTCAAATTAGCTTAATCTTGAAGATTTACCACTCTTTATAACAGAGTCAATCAAATTGTCATTTGATTTAGTATCCTTGGTAGCTACAACAGAGTCGATAGATAGGGCATATAATGCGTCAATGGTTGATAAAGTACCTAAAGCTGAATTTTTTCTACCGTTAAAAGGAAGCGTATCAGGTCCACGTTGACATTGAGCATTAATATTGATTCTACCTACTTGACAACATAGGGCATCAACAAGATAAGATACAGTATCTTCATCATTACTGAAGATGGCTGCTTGTTGTCCTTTAGTTGAATTGGTAATATAGCTAATCGGAGATTCAAGATCGTCAAAAGGAACTATCGGAATGATAGGAGCAAATTGCTCATTATTATATAATAGATTCATTTTCTCATTAGCCGGATAAATTACAGTTGGGCTAACTAATGAATTTAAAATTTGTCCTCCTCCATTTTCTTTATTGATAATTTCACCGTTGTTTTCTAAAGCTTCATCAATACATTTTTGAACATATTGAGGTTTGTCCGGTTCAGCTAACGGAGTAATGGTTACATTATCTTCCCATGGCATTCCCACTTTCAATTTAGATATTTCCTCAGTGAATTTTTTATTGAATTCATCAGCAATTGAAGAATGTACAAATAGTATTTTTAAAGCCGTACATCTTTGTCCGTTGAAAGAAAAAGTACCCAAAATAGCTTCTTTAACTGCCAAATCGATATCAGCAGTTTTGTCGATAATAGCCGCATTTTTGGCGTCTAATCCTAACACGGAATGAAGACTGTTTGCATTAGGATGTTCTTTAATCATTCCATTTACTACCTTACTGGATCCGATAAATGCTAATACATTAATTTTACCTGATTGCATTAAAGTAGGTATAACATCTTTACCTCTACCGTATAAAGTATTGATAACCCCTGCAGGAAAACATTCTTTAAATGCATTTAATAAAGGTTCAAACAATAATGTCCCACGACGCGGTGGTTTGAACAATACGGTGTTACCCATTAATAAAGCAGGTATCAAAGTCGCAAAAGTCTCATTTAACGGATAATTGTAAGGACCCATACAAAGGACAACTCCGTATGGAGATTTTTTAACCTGAGCAACCACCCCTTCATCTGTTTTTGTACGAGATGAATTTATATCTAATTCTTTCAGAGCTTCAATAGAACATTTTATTGCATCAACCGTTCTGTCGAATTCTTTTTCGGAGTCTTTATAGCTTTTACAAATTTCCCAAACTAGTAATTTTACTACTTTTTCTCTTTGCTCAACCATTTTAACGATGAAATTTTCCATCGCAGAGATTCTTTGAGAAACAGACATAGACGGCCATTCTCCTCTTCCTCCGTTAAAAGCTTTTAAAGCAGCCTGTAAGGCTTTTTCAGCTTCTAGAGAAGTACAGATTGGATAGCTCCCTAATTTAGTTTGTACTAACTCATCTGTAGAGTTTGAACGGGTATAAATAGGAGAATAAACTTCTTGAAATGGACCTTCCCATTCAATAAATTCTCCATCGATCAATACTCTTTTCTGAGAGATTTCGTTTTGAAGTCGAAAATGTTCAGGAATTTCATTTTCTTTTGGAAAAAAATTTATTAAGTTCTGATTCATAATACTTAATTATATTTATTGAGCAAGAAAAAATTTACTTTCAAGCTAATTAGCGTTTGCAAAGATAATAAGTTTATTTTTTTTCGTCATGATTATTTTTAAATTCATATGAAAGAAATAAAATAAATATTGAAATTAAAAGAAACTTTATTTTCTAAAGTATTGATGGATAATTATATATAGTTAATTGAAACAAAAATATCTTTTAGCATATTTTAATTGTTTGTATCCAAAATTTATATTGGAAAGACGCAAAATTTTATGAAAATGAAAATATTTAAGATTAATGTAATTTATTTAATACAAAATTATTTGAAGATAAAATTACTATAGTATAAATAATTTAAAATAATTAATGATTATGAGAAGTTTGAATTAATTTTTCGAGTTTACTGTTTTTCCTTCCATATAAGAAGTAAATTGATAATCCGATCAATAGCCATAATATAAACATTCCCCAATTAGACCATCCTAATTCCGTCATTAAATATAAATTAAACAAAATACCGAGAATAGGTATTAGCGAAAATTTATATTTGAATGCACCTAAAGATAAACCGAACCAGATAATCCAAAAAATAGCTAATAAAGGTTTATCGGCAAGGATTTCCTTATAATTGGTTTGAGTTAAGAACAAAATAATTGCCAAACAAAAAGATAAAGGAATTAAATATTGACCGTTGATATAAATTAATTTAAATTTTGCTTGATGAGAAAGACCTTTGTTATCTAAATATAAAACTCCGGAACAAACTAAAATAAAAGCGAAAAAAGTTCCCACACTTGTCAAATCCACAACCAACTGCATATCCAGGAACATAGCAGGTATTCCCACAAAGAAACCGGCAATAATAGTTGCAAATCCGGGGGTATGATATTTTTTATGAATAGTACCAAAAGGCTTCCACAATAAACCGTCTCGACTCATGGTCATCCATATTCTCGGTTGTCCGATCTGGTAAACAAGAATGGCTCCTGTCATGGCAATTACTGCACTCACGGAAATGATTCCGGCTATAAAATTTATTCCTATTTTATTGAAAACATACGCCAACGGGTCATCAACACGTAATTCTTTATAATTAACCATACCGGTCAATATTAATGCAATTGAAGCATATAAAACGGTACAAATTATAATACAATATAGCATGGCACGAGGCAAATCCCTTTGTGGATTTTTAGCTTCTTCAGCTGTAGTTGATATAGAATCAAACCCGATAAAAGAAAAAAATACGGCAGCCACTCCTCCCATAACTCCTCCTAAACCATTAGGAAAGAAAGGCGACCAATTATCCGGTTTTATATAAAATACACCAATTAAAATAATGCCTATGATTACAGATAATTTAATCCAAACTAAAGCATTACTTACACGGGTAGATTCTTTAATTCCTACGTACGCCAGGGTGGTAACTAATAAGGTAATTAATCCCGCCGGTAAATTAAATATTATTTTTATGTTGGCAATTTCCGGAGCAGATTGATATATTTCCGATAATCTAAGATCATTTTGGGATAGACTTTGAGGATGTGCAAGATATTCAAGATAAGCTCTGTGAGCATTCCAATAATCAATGGAAAGCCAATCAGGCCAATGAATGCCAAAACCTTGCAACATAGACACAAAATATCCCGACCAAGAGATTGCGATCACCATGTTTGATACAGCATATTCAAGTATTAAAGCCCACCCGATAGTCCAAGCAAATATTTCACCTAAAGAAACATAAGCATAAGTATAAGCGCTGCCGCTCACCGGAATCATAGAAGCAAATTGCGCATAACATAATGCGGTAAAAATACAAGCAACAGCCACTAAGATAAAGAGTAATGAAATGGCGGGTCCTCCTTCATAAGAGGCTCTTCCGATGGTACTGAAAATGCCGGCGCCTATAATCGCAGCAATTCCAAAAAAAGTTAAATCCTTTACAGTTAATACTCTGCTTAATTCAGATTTTTGTGTTGTATCCTGTAAATCAGAAATATTTTTTTTACGAAAAAATGTGTTAAAATTCATTCCGGCTTTTTTGAATTTTTAAATAAGGGAAATGATATCAAGTGCAAAAGTATAAATATCTTTTAATTCTTGTTTAAATATCGAAAAGTTTTTACAAATGTTCATAAAAAAATAATGATTTAGCTAGTTTAAAATTATCTCATTTATTATTAAAATAAATAGTAAATGAAACACATAGTAAATCCTCAGAAGTATATTTTTTTTAAAGAAATTATGAACAAATAATGAGTCGATATTTTGGAAGAAGTCTTACAATTGTTACCATAATAGCATCAATATTGTACTAAATTTTGTGGCAAAAAGAGTAGCGTTCTTACTTATAGTGAGAGGTTTTCATATCCCTATTGACTTAGATAAACCCTTTTTTTATTCATTATGTCACTTTGGCAGATAGGGTAAATATTTAAAAATTTAAAAGAGTAAAGATTTTTTGGGAAATTTATTTGGGTACTTAATTTCCTACAAAAATTTTATGGATTAAATTACCAAAAAATTTCATTAATAAATTTAGAAGAAAAATTTTTTTGCAACAAATTTAAGAGGATGATCTCATTTAGCAATGGACGTTAATATCTAGTTAAAGATCTCAAAAATAATTTATTAGTAAAAAATAAAATAGTTTAGGTTAGATAAATAAAGCCTCAAAATTTAAATTTTGAGGCTTTAGATGTGTTTATTTTTTTAATAATATGAGTTATTTTTCTTTTTAGGCGGATAATAATTAAATATTTTTTGAATGGCTTTATTTATTTGTTCCTCTTTATTTTTGATATTACCAACATCAAAACCATCAACCATACCCTCCCAAACTAGAATATTTTTTTTAGAATCCACTAAATGAAACGTTAGTTTTCCTTCACGAGTTTCATAAACTGTGCTGGAAGGAGCCCAATAATATCCCCATCCCCACGGGCCGTTCCAATATGGATCATTATCAACATTAATTACTTTTTTTGATGAAGCAAGAACATTTACGATCAAATCTCCGTCGGCACTTTCTGTTAATCCCTTGCTTTTTAATTGATCCTCTAAAGCACGGATGATACGACTTTTGTCAATATCATTCAATTTTAATTTATCGATACCCTGTTGATAAATGGTAAAAGATTTATAATTTGAAAAATCAACCGTTTTGTCAAAATCATAGGAAGTAGTTAATGCACAACTGGAAAGTAAGATGCAAAAAGCAGTCATAACTAAAAGTTTTAATTTCATAGACCTTTATTTTTTTAATTAATATTTCAGAACTAAAAATTTTCTCATCTAATATTATACCAAAAATTATAAAAATTATAACCGAATTTGATATAAAAGATTTCTTAAATTATTTCAGGCTAATATCCAAGTGGATAACAAAAAATTTATTGATTAAAAACTTGTAAATTTGGAAAATTAATGACAATTTAGAACACTAATTTGAACACTAAACTTAAAAGAGTAAACAGAACTAACTTGTAGTATAATTATATGAATAATAAGATAATAGCTATTGATTTTGATGGGACAATTGTAGAAGATAAATATCCGGAAATTGGTAAACCGATGATTTTTGCTTTTGAAACAATGAAAAGACTTCAGAGCAGAGGTTTTCGTTTAATCCTTTGGACTTATAGACATGGTAAGAGATTAGAAGAAGCCGTAGAATTTTGTTATAAAAACGGAATTGAATTTTATGCAGTGAATTCAAGTTTTGAAGGGGAAATATTTGATAGAGAGACCCAAAGTAGAAAAATAAATGCCGATTATTTCATTGATGACAGGAATTTAGGTGGATTTCCCGGATGGGGAGAAGTTTATGAAATTATAAAGGAAAAGATAGAATTTGGCGTAGAGGGAAGACAAGTGTTGGCTTATTCAAAAAGAAAACATAAAAATAAGAGAGGTTTTTTTTCAAGAATTTTTAAATTATGATACAATTAAAAACAAAAGAAGAAATTGAATTGATGTACGAAAGCGCTCAATTGGTTTCTAAAACTTTGGGAGTACTGGCAAAAGAAGTTAAACCCGGAGTGACTACCTTACATTTAGATAAAATTGCTGAAGAATATATACGAGATCACGGTGCTATTCCCGGTTTTTTAGGATTGTATGACTTTCCTAATACTTTATGTATGTCTCCTAATGAACAAGTGGTTCACGGTATACCTAATAATAAACCGCTCGAAGATGGAGATATAATTTCCATTGATTGTGGAGCATTAAAAAATGGATTTTACGGTGATCAAGCGTATACATTCTCTGTAGGAAGCATTGATCCTGAAGTTGATAAAATGATGCGAATTACCAAACAAAGTTTATATGCAGGAATAAAAAAATGCAAAGCAGGAAATAGAATAGGGGACATAAGTTTTGCGATACAATTAATTTGTGAAAATGCAGGATATGGAGTAGTACGCGAATTAGTAGGTCATGGTTTGGGTAAAGAAATGCATGAAGATCCGCAAGTTCCTAATTATGGAAGAAAAGGCAATGGTCCGAAAATAGAAGAAGGGTTAGTAATAGCAATTGAACCGATGGTCAATTTAGGTACATATAAAGTTAAATTCCATAACGACGGATGGACAGTCACCACGCGGGATAACAAACCCTCTTGTCATTTTGAACACGATGTTGCAGTAGTTGATGGAGAGCCAAAACTGCTTTCAACTTATAAATACATATATGATGCTTTAGGCATTACTTCCAATGAAGAGGATGAATTTTTATACCAACCCGCGCAGAATTAATTTAGTTAATGAAGCAAGTATTTAAGTTTTTTTTGAATTTAATACCTAGACCGATTCTTATTAAATTCAGCTATTTCTTTGCTCCTTTTTTTGCGTGGTTTTACAAAGGAGATCAATTTGTAGACCCAATAGACGGTAAAAAATATCGAAAATTTTTGCCGTACGGTTACGGTAAACCTAGAAATAATGCTTTAGCACCGGGGACATTATCTCTTGAAAGACATAGGTTAATGTGGTTGTATTTGCTAAAAGATACTGATTTTTTTTCAGCTAATTTAAAAGTTTTAAGTATTGCTCCGGAGCAATGCTTCCTAAAAAGGTTTAAAAAATTAAAAAATTTAGACTATACAACAGCTGATCTTTATTCTCCTATTGTAGATGTTAAAGCGGATATTTTGAACCTGCCTTTTAAAGATAACGAATTTGATGTTATTTTTTGCAATCATGTTTTGGAACATATAGAAGATGATCGTAAAGCAATGTCAGAATTATACAGGGTGATGAAGCCGGGAGGATGGGGAATTTTTCAAGTACCCATGAGATATGGATCTAACAAAACATACGAAGATTTCTCCATCACAGACAAAGAAGAAAGAAAAAAACATTTCGGACAATATGATCATGTGAGATGGTATGGGTTGGATTATTTTGAACGTTTAGAAAACGCAGGGTTTCAAGTAGAGCAAGTAAAGTATTATGAAACTTTACCCGAAAGTGAAATGAAAAAATACGCATTATCGAAAAATGAAATTTTACCGGTAGTAAAGAAAAGGTAAAAAAATATATGAAACTTCTAAAAATCTATCAACATTACTGAAAATATGCAGCAACAGGAAAGAGTAGAGAAATTAAAATTAGAATCGTTAAACAGAAAATCACTTGAAGATTATAAAGAAAGTGAGAAAATTCCCGTAATAGTATTGCTGGATCAAGTTCGTTCCATGCATAATGTTGGATCGGTTTTCAGAACCTCAGATGCTTTTGCTATAAATAAAATTTATTTATGCGGAATTACGCCGTGCCCTCCTCATCGTGAAATCCAAAAAACAGCCTTGGGAGCTACGGAAAGCGTTGAATGGGAGCATCAGGAAAATATAAGTGAATTAATAACTAACTTAAAAAACGAAGGGTATAGTATTGTAGGTGTAGAACAAGTGAAAGGAAGCATTTTATTGCAAGATTATCCAATAAACAAGGAACAAAAGTATGTCTTAATTTTCGGAAATGAAGTTGAAGGGATCAGTGATTCTATTCTCCATTTAATAGATATTTTTATTGAGATCCCTCAATCTGGAACGAAACACTCTTTAAATGTAAGCGTTTGTGCCGGAATAGTTCTTTGGGAATGGTATCGTAATCTTTTAAGATAATATAAAAAAAAGTTCGGAATTTTAGTTCCGAACTTTTTTATAGTGTAAATTAATAATTTTATCTTACTACATTTCTAGAATATAAGCAAAAACTAACGGAGCTACAATAGTTGCATCACTCTCAATAATAAATTTAGGAGTATCAATATCTAATTTACCCCAGGTTATTTTTTCATTGGGAACAGCCCCCGAATATGAGCCATAGCTGGTGGTTGAATCGGATATCTGACAGAAATAGCTCCAGAACGGAACATCTTCCCACTCTAAATCTTGATACATCATAGGAACTACACAAATAGGAAAATCTCCGGATATTCCTCCGGCTATTTGGAAAAATCCTACACCTTTACCTTCAGAATTGTTTCGGTACCATTCGGTTAAATATATCATATATTCAATACCGCTTTTCATGGTTGAAGCTTTCAAATTTCCTTTAATCACATTAGCAGCAAAAATATTACCCATAGTACTGTCTTCCCAACCCGGAACTACAATAGGTAAATTTTTTTCAGCAGCGGCCAACATCCAACTATCTTTAGGGTCTATTTCGTAATATTGTTCCAATACTCCCGAACGAAGCATTTGATACATATATTCATGAGGGAAATATCTTTCTCCTTTATCGTCTGCATCTTTCCATATTTTTTCAATATGTTGTTGGATACGTCGAAAAGCTTCTTCTTCCGGAATACACGTATCTGTAACGCGATTTAAATGATTCTCAAGTAATTCCCATTCTTGTTGAGGAGTCAGGTCGCGATATTCAGGAATTCTCTTGTAGTGGGAATGAGCCACCAAATTCATGATGTCTTCCTCTAAATTAGCTCCCGTACAAGAAATAATGGATACCTTATCTTGGCGAATCATCTCAGCCAAAATTTTTCCTAATTCAGCGGTACTCATGGCACCTCCCATAGTAATCATCATCTTACCCCCATCTTTAAGATGAGCTACATAACCTTTAGCAGCATCTACCAAGGTTGCAGAATTGAAATGTAAAAAATATTTTTCAATAAATTCCGAAATAGGTTTATTCATTGTAAATTCTAATTTTTATTTTAAATTATTAAACATTTTTTTCTTTTTTTTCAGGAAAAGTTAATGAAAGCAATACTGAAATTACAAGTACTCCTGCCACAACTCCTAAAGAAACTATCGATGAAATATGTATAAAAGGAGCTACCAACATTTTAACTCCTATAAAACTTAAGATCACAGCCAATCCATATTTTAATTTACTGAACATATACATAAAATTAGCCAGTAAAAAGTAAAGAGATCGCAAACCTAAAATGGCAAATATATTAGAGGTATATAAAATAAACGGGTCATTAGGTGCAATAGCGAAGATAGCAGGTATGGAGTCCACTGCAAAAATTAAATCAGTAAATTCAATGATAACTAGAGCAGTAAATAAAGGGGTTGCCATTTTAATCCCATTTTTAACTGTAAAAAATTTACTTCCGTCTAATTCATCAGATACTTTAAAAAATCGTTTTACAAAACGAGCACCGAAACTCTCATTTAGATTTTTTTTGTCGGAGTTGTCATCCTCTTTGGATGTCCAAGAATGGATACCGGCATAAATAAGGAAGAATCCAAAAATAGTTAAAATTATATTAGGCCTGAAAAACAGCATTTGACTATAATCGGCATGTTCCGCACTTTGTTGGTCTAAAATAAAATGAAAATTTCCGATGGAAAAAGGAGGAAGATAGGTTTTATTAATCATTTCTACACCTAAGAAAATAAATACGGCGCGGAAAGCCAAGGCACCAATAATACCCCAAAATAAAATTTTATGTTGATATTCTTTCGGGATTTTAAAAAATCCAAAAACCATTATAAATACAAAAAGATTGTCAACGGATAGTGCTTTTTCTATCCAATAAGCAGATTGAAATTGAGAGAATTTTTCAAGGGCGAATTTTGATCCATCAGCCCCTTTAAAAACAAAATAAATAATCCCACTGAAAATCATGGCTAATGATATCCAAACTACCGACCATATCGCAGCTTCCTTATTAGAAACAGCATGAGATTTTTTATTGAGAATTCCTAAGTCAAGAAGTAGCATAATAATAATCGAAACCGCGAATATGGTAATTAATCCGGGATGATTAAGCATATTGTCCTGCATGTACAGCTATTTAAAATTATTAATCCCAAAGGTACTTATTTTTAAATACAAGGACAAAAAGTAAAAATAATTTAAATCTTGTAGAAATTGTTAAAAATATAAAAGATAAAATATAAAATTGTATAATATTAATTTAGTATTTGTAATTTTACCGAAAAATGAGAATATCAGATATACATACAGTAGAATTAGACGGTATCGATAAAATCATTTTAAAAGCATTAATGGAGAATTCGAAAATACCGGTTTCAACAATAGCAAAACAGGTAGGAGTTTCATCCACAGCAATTCATCAACGAATTAAAAAACTGGAAGCAGCAAAAATCATAGAAGATCCGGTTACCCCTTTGAATTATAAATTATTAGGATATAAAACTACCGCTTATGTGGGTATTTTTCTTGAAAAATCGGCCCAGTACAAAGAAGCCATTAAAAGCATGATGCAAATTCCTGAAATTATCGAAGCACATTTTACAACAGGAAATTATGCAATTTTCATCAAAATATTATGTAAAGATAATGATCATCTCATGTCGGTTTTAAGAAATGAGATACAAAATATCAAGGGAATTGAAAGGACTGAAACCATTATTTCTTTAGAACAAAGTATTTCACGACAGATTATACCCTAAAAACACAATTAAAAATTATAAGATAAATGGATATAACAAAGTATTTAGATTCAACTTACCTTAAGCTACCTTCTCAAAGTGGATTAACCGAAGAACAAACTTGGGAAGAAGTTAAAAAACTTACTGAAGAAGCAATTGAAAATCATTTTTATTTAGTAATGATTCGTCCCGAATACATTAAAAAAGTGAAAGAAATGATTCAAAAAGTTGATTCTGAGGTAAAAGTAGGTACCGTCATTGGGTTTCATGAAGGTACCTATTCATTAACTGAAAAAATCGCAGAGGCACAGAAAGCTATTGAAGATGGAGTGGATGAGTTGGATTATGTAATCAACTATGAGGCTTTTAAAAAGGGAGATATCGATTTAATTAAACAAGAATTTATTACCGGAACGTCATTAGGTTTAAAAGCATCCAAAGTGGTTAAATGGATTATTGAGATTGCGGCATTAACTGACGAACAAATCCAATCCATTTGCTCTTATTTTTCCACCTGGGCTCAAGAAAACTTTGAAAAGAATGAATTTGGTAACATTTTTGTGAAATCTTCCACCGGTTTTTACCAAGCAGAAGAGGGAAAACCAAATGGAGCGACGTTCCATGCAATGGAAATTATGCTTAAATATTCTCAACCCTTGCTGGTAAAAGCAGCTGGTGGAGTTAGAACCTACGATGAAGCAGTGAAAATGATTGAAATGGGAGTAAAAAGAATTGGAACTTCTTCGGCAAAAGCCTTATCTCAAAAAGGTAATACAAATGATTCATACTAATGAAAAAACTAATTAATATAGCGCTAAAAGCTGCTATAGAAGCTTCTCAAGAAGTCCATAAGATATATGAGGATGGCTTTTCAGTTTCCTTAAAAAAAGATCAATCACCCGTAACAACGGGTGATCTTAAGTCAAATGAAATTATTACCACTTATTTAAAACAAACATCAATTCCTATTTTAAGTGAAGAAACCGAGCATGAATCGGAAAAGGTAATGGGAAGTTGGGAAAAATATTGGTGTGTAGATCCAATTGACGGAACTAAAGAATATGTGAATAAAACCGGAGAATATTGTATTTCAATTGGCTTACTGACTCCCGAAACTTCTTTGCTCGGAGTTTTAGCTGCTCCCTCTATGGGATTGTTTTATTTTGCTGCGGAAGGATTAGGTAGTTATAAATGGAATGGAAAGTATGAAGATTTATATGCGTTACTGAATGAAGATGATCTTACGGACAAACTACTGGAACAATCCGTTACATTACCTTTTAAACCCGATTTAAAAAAATATACCGTTTTAACAAGTCGTTCCCACTATAGTCATGTGGATGAAGAGTATATAAAAAACTTAAAATTACAACATTCAGAAATTGTTGTTTTACAGATGGGCAGCGCCATTAAAATTGGCCTGGTAGCAGAAGGAAAAGCAAACGAATATGCACGATTAAGTCCCATTAATTTTTGGGATATTGCCGGTGGACACGCCATTGCTAAATATGCCGGATTGAATATCATAGATTATGAAACCAAAGCACTAATTACTTATAAAAATCTTTCATCATTAAAAATATCGGGGTATATCGTTAAAAATAATTAATGTATTTTTACCTGTGACAAACATACTTTTATGAGAAAAATATTTTTGATAGGGTTAACCTTTATTTTCTTATGTTCTTCTTGTGAAAAAGAATATAAGGTAATTGACGGGACATCAAAGGAAACCTTTACTAAAAGTGTAAAATCTATATCGTCCAAATTGACTATCCTACAACAGGATAAAATTCAAGAAGCGGTTAAACTGATTTATAAGTTTAAAACAGAAGGATCTGATGAGAATAAGAGATGGGAACAACTCTATACTTTACTTAATGGTAAAAATGCCGAACAAATTTTTGATATAGCAGAGGATATAGCAAAGAAGAACAAGATTGCTTGGTCCAGCACTTCCATGAACTCAGTAGATCCTTCTGTTTTCGATAATGATTTAAAACCATTAACTGAAGCTGAGCAAAAACTAAAACAAATAGAAAAAGCAACACGGATCAATATTCGTTATTCTCCGATTAGCAAAGATGAAACCATCAATGATGGATTTTATTTATACCCCGAATTAATTGATGATTCAGGATCAGAAATTTTTTATGCTGATTTACCATTGACTTTATCCATATCATTTATAAACAATGGTACCATAGTATATGTAATCCAAAGAGAAATTAATTCTTCGGCAGTGGGAGATCCCTCATTAAATAAAGGTATTAAAATTCCTTTTTTCATGTTTGATAACAAAAAATTGGCGACATCCTCCCTGGATGTTGAAATAAAGATTAATGCCGAAGATAAATACCTATACGGTAAACTGTCGGGTATTCCTATAGATTTATCCAAAATAAGAGATGCATCCACACCTATAGAGGATGAAATAAATAAACAAGTTGCGTTGGACAATGTTAAAAAATTTATACAATTAATTGGTGATAAGCAATATTCCGATGCTTATAATTTAGCACAGAATCCTAAATGGACTTCTTTAGATCAATTTTCGTCTACTACCAATGGATTTGGAACTATTGCTGCTACTAACTTAATAAACGCACAATTAGAAGAAAAGAATGATGATAAACAAACTGTTAATGTACAATATCAGATCAAAGACATTAATGGAAAAATAAAAACTTTAACTCAAAATTTTATACTAAAAAAAGTTAAAGATAATTGGTTAATAACAAATACAGAAACTAAAGAAATAAAAGAAGATACTTGGAAATAAGATATTTTAAGTAAAATTAAAAATGAATTGAATGAAAGAATTAAGTTTAAGCCAAGAAATAGATTTACATATTGATAGAGTTCAAGATTTTCCAAAAGAAGGCATTCAATATAAAGATATTTCTCCCATATTTTTAAATGCAGATTTGTGTTCCAAAATTGTAAAAGCTTTTGCTGATTTAAGTAGAGGTAAAATTGATGCAGTTTGTGGTATTGAGAGTAGGGGGTATTTATTCGGAGTTCAAATTGCCAGGGAGCTTGGTTTGCCGTTTATATTGGTACGTAAAGCAGGGAAATTGCCTCCTCCGATAATCTCCCAAGAATATGATTTAGAATATGGTTCAGCAATTATTGAAGTTAAAAAAGGACACATTAAGCCGGGACAAAGAATTCTAATTCATGATGACGTTCTAGCAACAGGAGGAACAGCTTCTGCATGTGCTAAATTGGTACAAAATTGTGATGCAGTAGTCTCTCAATTTAGCTTTATATTGGGACTTTCCTTTTTGGGAGGTCTAGATGAGTTAAAAAAGTATACACAGGATATTCAATTACTGGTAGAATATTAAATTTAAAAAATCGCTTTATAAATATAACAACGCTCTGTTTATAATTAAACAGAGCGTTATTTATATATGAAATTTTAACTAAGTATCAATTTACATCCCAAACTAATTTTGTTTTCATATCATCAGGTCCTCCCAATCCTTTAACAGCTTCATTATAATTTTTTGAATTCTGTGTAGAAAGATGAGAAGGATAAGGAATACGAGTCGGTAGATCAATCATATTATTGATTAAAGGCATAAAAGTATACGTAGTTCCTTCGGGAGTTTTATTATACGCCGGAAGAGTATGCGATTGATTAGGTAATAATAAAGTTTTAGGATACCCGGTTCTTCTATATTCAGCCCATGCCTCATGAGGTTGCATATAAAGTGCAATATATTTTTGTGTTAGTACATTTTCTTCGTTTGCCGGCGGCAAAATGCTTAAAAAGGCTGTTTGTTCTGCAGCAGATACATTCCACTTATCAAGTGAAGCTTTTACACCACTTTCATAATGTGCTTGATCCCAATTATTTAATTCGGATAATATAAATTCAACTTCAGCATATTCCATAAGTACTTCACCTCTGTTAATATGTAAAACGTCATAACTAGGGAAAGAAATAGTGCTGGAGGTGAACACTTCAGATGCCATTTCGCTTTTAACACCATAAGGCATTCCTTCATAATCATCTAAATTAGTGGATGATATATACGTATTATTTTTTACATCGTCTATACTTGCTTTTTTAGGAGAGGAGAATTTATAAAGTCTTGGATCAGCAGAAAAATTACCTGTTTTTCCTTTTAATAATTCAATAAAAGTATTGGTTACTGCAAAATCAGTCCTATTTTTAACAAAATAAGCCATCCACATTGGATTAGCATCTGATGTAGTATTTCCATACGCAAATACTGCGTTATCATCATTAGATGTAAATACATCCTTTGACGCATCAATAGCTTCGTCTAATGCTTCAGGTAAAACGCTTTTTAAACGATTAGCTAATCTTAGGCGTAAAGAATTGGCAAATTTTTTCCATTTTAACGCATTTCCATCATACATGTGATCTCCTGTAGTGACTTTTTCAGAAGGATCAAGTTGGGCGGAAGCTTCTTTTAATTCTTTTAAAATGTCTTTATATATGGTTATTTGTGAAGCAAATTTTGGAGTTTTATATTTTTCAACCTGTAAAGCCTGAAAATCCGGATTAGATTGTCCCCCGTAAGACCAATAAGGAACATTTCCGTAGGTATCTGTAAGTTGCATAAATAAATAACTTAACATTATTCTAGCGACAGCTATTTGATTGTTTATAGCACCAAATTGCATATTGCTTATCGGATCGGCTTCTACTAATTCAATGGAGGTTTTAAGATTTTCTGCAGCGCGATAATAATCTTTCCATAAGTTTTGATTAGCTCCGTCTCTATACTGATATCGATCTTCTTCCGTATAATTTACCTGACACCAATACTGTATCCAAGGAAGAACCATTCTTCCGGATCCCCATTCATCTCGAGTGTTATCAATAAAATATCGGCTACCGTATCTAAAAGTAGTATAACCGGGAACCTTCTCCGGATTGTTGGGATTGGTATTGATGTTTTCAAAATCATTGTCGCAAGAAACGGTGGCAGATAGAAAAATTAGAGAAGCTATATAAATGGTTATTTTTTTCATATTGAATATTTTAATTTAGAACTTAACTTGCACATTAACTCCAAATGATCTGGTAGTAGGCATCGATCCCCCTTCAATTCCTGAAGCATTTCCACTACCATAATTAGCAACTTCAGGATCCATGGATTTCCAATCTAGTCCCCATACAAATAAATTTCTTGCAAAGGCAGAAAATGTTATGGAATTAATAAAATCTCCTAAATATTGAGAGGGAAGAGAATAAGCTAGTGACAATTCACGCAGTTTGATGTAATCCGCGTCGAATACATTTTGTGCACTAGGTCCACTAAAAAAATGCTTAGAATATTCTGTTGCTGAAACTCTAATATCATTAGGTTTTCCATTTTCTTTAACGCCGTCTACAATAATACCGTTTTCTCTAATTCCATTTGCAGCAGTTTCAGGTAATATTCCGGAGCTCATACCTAGCATATGGGTAGTTGAAAAATATTTACCGCCTTTTTGCCAATCAATTTGAAATCCTAAGCTCCAATTTTTATAAGTGAAAGAATTTCTAAAGCTCATATTAAAATCGGGAAGTATTGATCCTAAGGGTACGTTTTTATCGGTTTTCAGATATAGCCCATTACTACCCACCACTTTTTTTCCATCTTTATAAACAAAATCTGTCCCGTATATTTGTCCGTATCTATACCCGGGTAGTGCAACGACAAAAGCATTAAATGGAGCTTTAGCTATGGTTAGTGAACTTAAATCCTCACTCAAAGATTTGATTTCATTATCAGATTTTGAAAAATTATAATTAAAATCCCATCTAAAATTTTCCTTTCTAATAGGAACTATATTCAATGAAACTTCTATTCCTTTATTAACTAATTTTCCGGCATTCATCATCGCATATTTGAAACCGGCAGAACCGTCTAAAGGTACTTTGGTTATTAAGTCTTTGGTGGTAGTTTGATATAATGAAATATCCCCGTTTAATCTTCTTTGGAACATTTGAAATTCTACCCCCAATTCAAAAGATTCTAATTTTTCGGGTTTTAATTTATCTGTTTTAGCAACAGTTGTTAACCAAAACCAAGGATCTTTTAAATACAAGCTGCCATAATCCGGATCCTCTTCCTCATCTATATTGTAAAATGTATTGATGAGTTGATAAGGATCGGTATCATTTCTAACTTCAGAATATCCCCCTCTAATTTTTAAAAATTCCAACCAATTGCTGGTAAGATATCTAGTAACTACAAAACTGGTTGCCACCGATGGATAGAAAAAAGAATTGTTTTTAGAAGGTAAAGAAGAAGACCAGTCATTTCTACCGGTAGTTTCTAAGAATACAAAATTGTCATATCCTAAACTAAATGAATAAAACAAACTGTTTACTCTTTTCTTCTCTTTTTCATTCATAACTAAAGACGGCTCTAATGAATTATTTAGATTATACCAGTCTCTTATAATTAGTCCTCCTTTAGTTTTTCCATTCATTCTTCTATATGTGTATTCCCTTCGGTTAGTTCCGGCAAAAGAATTAAGTGAAAAGTTCCCTATATTTTTGTCATAATGTAAAGTTGCTTCATAATTTAGATCAGTATATTTTCTCTCTGAAATTTTAAATTGAGAAAGAGCATGTGATCCAACAGCTGTTCTGTTTTCTGTATGAAGAGTATAGGTATCAAGCATTACCTTTCCATTAACATACATATCTTTTGTTATGTTATAAATTAATCCGGCAGTACCATATAAACGATCTCTATTATCTTTATTGGTATTTTTGTTTATTGTCCAATAGGGATTATCTGAATAAGCGGGTTTTGGATTATCCCAAGATTCTCTATTCCAAGTTCTTTGAGTACCGTCTGCTAACTCATATTTTTGTAGATCATTATAGTCTAATGAGGTTTGACCAAAATGAAACATTTTTTGAATAATGTTGTTATTGTCATATCCCACTTCAGGTCTGTTGAAACCTCTTGTAGAAGTATAAGCTGCAGAAGCATTTATTTTTAAATCATCAGATAATTTAGAATTCAGATTCATGGATAATGAATTTTTGGTTAAGTCTGAATTTGGGGTTATTCCGGATGATTTAGTATTATTATATCCCACTCTGATATTAGTATTTTCAACACTTCTGCTAAAAGAAATACCATTATTGTATGTTACACCGGTTTTGAAAAATTTCTTGTAATCATTTTTAGGATATATCCACGGTTTTGCAACTAAATAATCATTTGGAAATTCTGGATCGAATGCATTCCAATGTAAGACTTTAACATTCGGATCGTATTTTGGCCCCCAAGATTCATCGGTTCTATAGTCAACCACCAGGTAATCCACACCATTAATATTTTTTGTTGCAAATGTTTTGCTTCCGCCACCACCATATAATTTTTGTTGATGAGGCATTTTGTATATTTTGTCAAATACAACTCCTGAATTAAAGACAATCTCAGTTTTACCTCTTTTTGCTTTTTTTGTGGTAATCATTATAGCACCATTCATGGCTCTGGATCCGTATAATGCCGCGGCAGTAGCTCCTTTAAGTACGGAAATATTTGCTATATCGTCGGGATTAATGTCACCGAATGAATCACCATAATCAATTCCACCGGCTCCTCGTTCAGTGTTTTTATCATTGATATTTTGATCAATTAAAGGAATACCGTCTACAACAATAAGAGGTTTATTGGATTGAGATAGAGACCTCATTCCTCTTAATCTGATTTGTGTTGAACCTCCCATGGTCCCACTATTATTAACGATTTGCAATCCCGATACTTTTCCCGAAAGTGAATTAATTGGATTACTTTCTCTGGTAACGGAAAGATCGTCGCCATTTACTGATTGAGTCGCATAACCCAACGACTTTTTTTCTCTTGTGATACCTAAAGCAGTTACCACGACTCCTTCAATTACTGTTTCCTTTTTTTCAGCAGGTTCTTTGTTTTCTGTAACTGGAGACTGTAGAACCACATCATAGAAACTTTGATCATTAACAATAAAACTTGCAGTTTCGTCATCAAATGATAAAATTTCGATGGTTTGTCCGGGTTCAGCATCAATTGAAAAATTTCCTGAGTCGTCAGTATACGTTTTTTTGGTAGATCCTTGTATCGTAACAGAAACATCAGCTTGTGGCTGACCGTCACTCCCAAGAACTTTCCCGCTAATCGTTTTCATCTGAGCCCAGGCAAAAGCCGAACCCAAGAAGATAAACGAAAATCCTAAGAAAATTCGGTTTACTCTCATATCTAATACATTAATTTATCGTTTCAAATATATAATATATTTTTTAATTATCGTAAAATAATTGTTAAATAATTACATAATTCACAAATTAATTCCTTTATTTAGTTGTCTATATTATAAAAATATCGGCCTTTTATGATGTAAACTATTAAACCATTAATAAAAAAAGCCGAGGGTTTACCTCGGCTTCATTATTATTATAAATAATTTGTTGACTTTTAGACTATTTAAGCTTGACCTTTAGGACCAAAATTTAAATGGTAGGTATCATCTTTAACTGCACCAAATTGTTGTTCGAATTTTTGAATATTATCAGTTAAAGCTGTTAATAATCGTTTCGCATGTTCAGGAGTTAAAATGATTCTTGATTTAACTTTAGCCTTAGGGACCCCCGGCATTATTTGTATAAAATCTACTACGAACTCAGTCGGAGAATGATTTATTAATGCCAAATTTGAAAATACCCCGGAAGCTACTTCATCCGTCAATTCAATATTTAAGTCTTGTTGATTCTGATTTTGATTTTCCATTTCGAATTAGTTTTTGGTTAAATTTTTTCGGTTATCATTTCCTCAAATTCCTTATTCGAACCTACAACTACGTGTTGATATTCAGTTAAACCGGTACCGGCAGGGATTCTGTGTCCTACGATAACATTTTCTTTCAATCCGTTTAGATAATCAACTTTACCGGCAACAGCAGCTTCATTTAAAACTTTAGTTGTTTCTTGGAAAGATGCTGCAGAGATAAATGATTTGGTTTGTAAAGAGGCTCTTGTAATACCTTGTAGTACAGGACTGGCAGTAGCCGGAAGCGCTTCTCTAGCTTCAACCAATTTCTTATCTTCACGTTTCAATTTAGAATTTTCATCTCGAAGTTCCCTTGAAGTAATAATTTGTCCGGCTTTTAATTCCAAACTGTCTCCGGGATCAGTAATAACTTTCATTCCGAAAATACGATCATTTTCCTCAATAAAGTCAATCTTATGTTCAAGATTACCTTCTAAGAATTTAGTATCACCGCAATCAACAATTTCTACTTTAGTCATCATTTGACGAACAATAATTTCGAAATGTTTATCATCGATTTTTACCCCTTGTAATCGGTATACTTCTTGAATTTCATTTACCAAATATTCCTGAACGGCAGTAGGCCCTTTGATGTTAAGAATATCGTTAGGAGTTATAGCTCCATCAGATAAGGCATCTCCAGCATGTACGAAGTCATTTTCCTGTACAAGAATCTGATTAGATAATTTAACCAAATATCTTTTAATTTCACCGGTTTTAGACTCAATAACTATTTCTCGATTACCTCTCTTAATTTTACCGTAACTAACTACACCGTCAATTTCTGAAACAACAGCCGGATTGGAAGGATTTCGTGCTTCAAACAGCTCGGTAACACGAGGTAAACCACCTGTAATATCCCCGGCTTTAGCTGATCTTCTTGGTATCTTTACTAAGATTCTTCCTGCCTTAATTTTTTCACCATCATTTACGATAAGGTGTGCACCAACCGGTAAGTTAATTGATTTTAACTCATTCCCTTTAGTATCTAATATTTTTAAGGTAGGAATTAATTTTTTATTTCTAGATTCTGAAATTACTTTTTCTTCAAATCCGGTTTGTTCGTCTATTTCTAGTTGATAAGTGGAACCTTGCTCAATTTGTTCGTATTCGATCTTACCGGCAGTTTCAGAAAGTATAATTGCATTATACGGATCCCATTTACAAATGATATCTCCTTTCTTAACTTCATCACCAGATTCAACTAATAAAGTAGAACCATACGGAATGTTGGTAAGCATTTGAATGTTTCCTTCCGCATTCAATAATTTAAATTCTGTGGAACGAGAAACAACGATTGAAACTTTATTTCCGTTTTCGTCTTCACTTTCAACAGTTCTAATATCATCAAATTCAACTTTTCCGTCTCTTTTAGCAATAATGCTGCTAACTTCTGCAACGTTTCCTGCAGTACCTCCCACGTGGAAGGTTCTTAAGGTAAGCTGTGTACCCGGTTCACCGATAGATTGAGCTGCAATAACTCCAACCGCTTCCCCTTTGTTGATTAATTTATTGGTTGAAAGGTTTACACCATAACATTTAGCACAAATACCTTTTTTAGATTCACAAGTTAAAGGCGAACGAACTTCCACTGATTCAATTCCGGATTGTTGAATTAATTTAGCTATTTCGGAAGTTATCATTTGATCTGCTTCAATTAATAGCTCATCTGTATCAGGATGGTATACATCATGAAGAGATACACGTCCTAAAATTCTTTCAGATAATGGTTCAACAATTTCGTCATTTTTCTTCAACGGAGAAATTTCGATACCTCTTAAAGTTCCACAATCTTGTTCATTAATAATAACATCTTGTGCCACATCCACTAAACGACGAGTCAAATAACCTGCGTCAGCGGTTTTTAATGCGGTATCTGCAAGACCTTTACGAGCCCCGTGAGTAGAAATAAAGTACTCAAGGATGGAAAGTCCTTCGCGGAAATTAGAGATAATAGGGTTTTCAATAATTTCACCTCCGGAAGATCCCGCTTTTTGAGGTTTTGCCATCAATCCACGCATACCTGCTAACTGACGAATCTGTTCTTTAGATCCCCGTGCACCGGAGTCAAGCATCATATATACAGAGTTGAATCCACCTTTGTCGGTTTTCATTCGTTGCATGATTAAATCTGTTAATCGTGCATTGGTATTAGTCCAAACATCAATTACCTGATTATATCTTTCATTATTGGTAATTAATCCCATATTATAGTTAGCTCTGATCCCATCCACTTGTTCATTCGCTTCCTGAATCATGATTTTCTTTTCTTCAGGAGTTTTAATATCACCTAAGCTAAATGATAATCCACCTTTAAATGCAGTAGCATATCCTAAAGTTTTCATATCATCCAAAAACTTAGCTGTGGTAGGGAAATCAGTTCTTTGTAATATGGTACCGATAATGTTACGTAATGATTTTTTAGTCAATACTTCATTGATGAAACCTACTTTTTTAGGTACGATTTTGTTAAATAACACACGTCCTACAGTAGTTTCAATCATTTTTTCAACTAATTCTTCACCTTCTACAACTGTTGCTTTTACTTTAATGATAGCATTTAAATCTACTGCTTTCTCATTATAAGCAATGTCTACCTCTTCTGAAGAATAGAAAATAGATCCGTGTCCTTTAACTTTAATTTCGTCCGTAGGTGTTAATGGTTTAGTCATATAATATAATCCTAAAACCATGTCTTGTGAAGGTACTTGAATAGGAGATCCGTTAGCCGGATTTAAAATGTTTTGAGAAGCCAACATCAATAATTGAGCTTCCAAAATAGCTTCCGGTCCTAAAGGTAAATGCACCGCCATTTGGTCACCGTCAAAGTCTGCATTAAACGCAGTACAAACTAACGGGTGAAGACGAATAGCTTTTCCTTCAATCATTCTAGGTTGAAATGCTTGAATACCTAAACGGTGAAGAGTAGGGGCACGGTTCAACAATACCGGATGTCCTTTCATTACATTTTCCAGGATATCGTAAACTACCGGCTCTTTTCTTTCAATAATTCTCTTAGCGGATTTTACAGTTTTTACAATTCCTCTTTCAATTAATTTACGAATGATAAAAGGTTTATAAAGCTCTGCAGCCATATCTTTAGGAAGTCCGCACTCATGAAGTTGAAGGGAAGGACCTACAACAATTACCGAACGAGCAGAATAATCCACACGTTTACCTAATAAGTTTTGACGGAAACGTCCTTGTTTACCTTTTAAAGAATCAGACAGAGATTTTAAAGGTCTGTTAGATTCAGATTTAACCGCAGATGATTTTCTGGTATTATCAAATAAAGAATCAACAGCTTCCTGAAGCATACGCTTCTCATTACGTAAAATTACTTCAGGGGCTTTAATTTCAATTAATCGTTTTAAACGATTGTTTCTGATAATAACCCTACGATATAAATCATTTAAGTCAGAAGTAGCAAAACGCCCTCCATCTAAGGGAACTAACGGACGTAAGTCCGGAGGAATTACAGGTATCACTCTCATGATCATCCATTCCGGTCTGTTAATGCGACCATTGGAATTAGCATCTCTGAAAGATTCAACTACTTGTAATCGTTTTAACGCTTCTGTTCTTCTTTGTTTGGAAGATTCATTATTGGCTTTATGTCTTAATTCATAAGATAAAGCATCTAAATCTGTTCTCTTTAAAAGTTCTTCCAAACATTCTGCTCCCATTTTGGCAACAAATTTATTCGGATCAGAATCATCTAAATATTGATTTTCAATAGGAAGAGTTTCTAATATATCTAAATATTCTTCTTCCGTTAAAAATTCAAGATGTTCTAATTCTTCACCATTTAATTTTTTAGCTATTCCGGCTTGAATTACTACAAAACGTTCGTTGTAGATAATCATATCCAGTTTTTTGGATGGAATACCTAATAAATATCCAATTTTATTGGGTAAAGAACGGAAATACCAGATATGTGCCACAGGCACTACCAAGTTGATATGTCCGATTCTTTCACGTCTAACTTTTTTTTCCGTTACTTCAACTCCACATCGATCACAAACAATTCCTTTGTAACGTATTCTTTTATATTTCCCACAAGCACATTCGTAGTCCTTTACCGGACCGAATATTCTTTCACAAAACAAACCGTCTCGTTCAGGTTTATGAGTCCGATAATTGATTGTTTCAGGTTTTAAAACCTCTCCTCTAGATTGTTGTAATATACTTTCCGGAGAAGCTAATCCGATTATAATTTTACTAAATTTGCTAGTTCTTTGTTTAACTGCCATTATTTTGTAATCAATTAAATTGAAAAAAATTTAAATTTATTAAGAGTTAAGAAAGAAATATTTATTCTTCCAATCTTACATCCAACCCTAAACCTTGTAATTCATGTAAAAATACATTAAATGATTCAGGTATACCCGGTTCCGGCATTGGTTCACCTTTAACAATTGATTCATAGGCTTTAGCTCTACCTATTACATCATCAGATTTAATTGTTATAATTTCTCTTAGAATGTTTGATGCTCCGAAAGCTTCTAAAGCCCAAACCTCCATTTCTCCGAATCTCTGACCTCCAAATTGAGCTTTACCTCCTAATGGTTGCTGAGTAATTAATGAGTATGGTCCGATTGAACGTGCGTGCATTTTGTCATCAACCATATGTCCTAATTTCAACATATAGATAACTCCCACAGTTGCTTTTTGCTCAAAACGTTCTCCGGTTCCTCCATCATATAAATAAGTAGTTCCCCACTGTGGTACTCCTGCTTCTTTTGTAAGTTCATCGATTTGCTCGGAAGTAGCTCCATCGAAGATAGGAGTTGCGAATTTTTTACCTAATTTTTTACCGCACCATCCTAAAATTGTTTCGTAAATCTGTCCAATGTTCATACGGGAAGGTACCCCTAATGGGTTAAGGACAATATCTACCGGTGTTCCGTCTTCTAGGAATGGCATATCTTCATCACGTACTATTCTAGCAACAATACCTTTGTTACCGTGACGACCTGCCATTTTATCTCCAACATTTAGTTTACGTTTTTTAGCAATATAAACTTTTGCCAATTTAACGATACCGGCCGGTAATTCATCTCCAACAGAAATAGTATGTCTTTCTCTATTTAGAGAACCTAGTAAATCGTTATGTTTTATTTTATAGTTGTGAAGCAATTCTTTAATAGAATTGTTTTTATTATCATCTAAAGTCCAATTTTCTCCAGCTAAATTAAAATAGTCATCAATACTAGATAAAAGCTTTTGAGTGAATTTTACTCCTTTTGGTATTACTTCTTCATTTAAATCATTATAGATTCCTTGAGAAGTTTTACCATTTAGAAGGACATATAATTTCTCTAATAGTTGATTTTTTAAATCATTAAGCTTTACTTTAAATTCAGCTTCTAATTGTTCAATTTTTAATTTTTCGTCCCCTCTTTTACGTTTGTCTTTAATGTTACGTGTAAATAATTTTTTATTAATTACCACACCTTTTAAAGAAGGTTCTGCTTTTAGAGAAGCATCTTTTACATCTCCGGCTTTATCCCCGAATATGGCACGAAGTAATTTTTCTTCTGAAGTTGGGTCAGATTCTCCTTTAGGAGTAATTTTTCCTACTAAAATATCTCCGGGTTTAACTTCTGCTCCAATACGGATCATACCGTTTTCATCAAGATCTTTAGTAGCTTCTTCACTTACGTTTGGAATATCCGGTGTAAGTTCTTCCATACCTAATTTGGTATCACGAACTTCTAAAGAATATTCGTCTACGTGAATAGAAGTAAACCAGTCTTCGCTAACTGCTCTTTGATTAATAACAATCGCATCCTCAAAGTTATATCCTTTCCAAGGCATGAAAGCTACTAGAAGGTTTCTACCTAAAGCAAGTTCTCCATCTTCGGTAGCATAACCTTCAGTTAAAACTTGACCTTTAGAAACTCTATCACCTGCTTTAACGATAGGTTTAAGCGTTATAGAAGTACTTTGATTGGTTTTTCTGAATTTCGTTAATTTATATGTCTTACTTGCAGAATCAAAGCTAACTAATTCTTCTTCTTCGGTTCTGTCGTATTTAATAGTAATAATGTTAGCATCTACATATTCTACTACTCCTTCACCTTCTGCATTAATTAAGATACGTGAATCTTTAGCTACTTGAAATTCTAAACCGGTTCCAACAATTGGAGCTTGAGGTTTCAATAAGGGTACTGCTTGACGCATCATGTTTGAACCCATCAAAGCACGGTTCGCATCATCGTGCTCAAGGAAAGGGATTAATGAAGCGGAAATACCTGTAATTTGATTAGGTGCAACATCCATCAGATCCACTTTATCAGGTTCAACAACCGGATAATCAGCTTCCTCTCTGGCAACGATTCTCTCATCAAGAATTTTACCGTCGCTGTCCATATTGATGTTCGCTTGAGCAATAATTTTTCCTTCTTCCTCTTCCGCAGTTAAATATTGAGGTTCGGATTCTAAATCTACTTTACCGTCAACAACTTTTCTGTATGGGGTTTCCATAAATCCTAAGTCATTGATTCTAGCGTAACAGCCTAAAGAAGATATCAAACCGATGTTCGGTCCTTCCGGAGTTTCGATAGGACAAATTCTACCGTAGTGAGTGTAGTGTACGTCTCGCACTTCAAATCCGGCTCTTTCTCTTGATAAACCACCGGGACCTAATGCAGACATACGTCTTTTATGGGTAACCTCAGATAGTGGATTGGTTTGATCCATGAATTGAGATAACTGATTAGTTCCAAAGAAAGAGTTGATAACTGAAGTTAAGGTTTTAGCATTGATCAAGTCAATAGGAGTAAACACTTCATTATCACGGACGTTCATTCTTTCTTTAATGGTTCGAGCCATACGAGCTAAACCTACACCAAATTGACCGGCTAATTGTTCACCAACAGTTTTAACACGACGGTTAGATAAGTGATCGATGTCATCAACTTCAGCTTTTGAGTTGATTAATTCAATTAAATATTTAACAATTGCGATAATATCGTCTTTTGTTAAAACTTGAATATCTTCTGATATATTTAATCCTAACTTTTTATTAATACGATAACGACCTACTTCACCTAAAGAATATCGAGCATCAGAGAAGAATAATTTATCGATAATACCTCTAGCCGTTTCTTCATCAGGTGGTTCAGCATTACGTAATTGACGATAGATATATTCTACAGCTTCTTTTTCGGAATTGGTAGAGTCTTTTTGTAATGTGTTGTGAATTATTGAGAATTCATTACTGTTTTCTTTATGAACTAAAATAGTTTTAATTCCGGAATCTATGATTAAATCAAGATGTTCCTTTTCTAAAACAGTTTCACGGTCAAGGATAATTTCATTTCTTTCAATAGAAACCACCTCACCGGTGTCTTCATCAACAAAGTCCTCAAACCAAGTATTTAAAACTCTTGCAGCTAGAGTCCTTCCTAACATCTTTTTTAGGTTGGATTTATTAACTTTTACTTCTTCTGCAAGATCAAATATTTCTAATATATCTTTATCACTTTGATAACCGATTGCACGAAGCAAGGTTGTCATTGGAAGTTTTTTCTTTCTGTCAATGTAAGCATACATCACGCCGTTGATATCGGTAGCAAATTCCATCCAAGATCCTTTAAATGGAATAATTCTGGAAGAATATAATTTAGCACCGTTGGCATGATAAGATTGTCCAAAAAATACACCAGGTGAACGATGTAATTGGGATACCATAACTCTTTCAGCACCGTTTATAATAAACGAACCGCTTGGTGTCATATAAGGAATAGGCCCTAAATATACATCTTGAACTACTGTTTCAAAATCTTCATGTTCGGGGTCGGTACAATATAATTTAAGACGTGCTTTAAGTGGTACACTATAAGTTAATCCTCTTTCAATGCATTCTTCAATAGAATATTTTGGAGGATCAACAAAATAATCTAAAAATTCTAAAACGAACTGATTCCTAGTATCGGAAATAGGAAAATTTTCAGTAAACGTTTTAAAAAGTCCTTCGTTTTTTCTTTGATCAGGACGGGTTTCTAATTGAAAAAAATCCTGAAATGATTTAACCTGTATATCCAGGAAATCAGGAAATTCAATTTGTCCTTTAGAGTGAGAGAAACTAAATCTCTTAGGGTTTTGAGTTTTTGACGCCAATGATTTACTCATATGATATATTAAAATCTTTAAAACACAAATAGGCTTAGACCTTACCAATGTTAAATTGGAGGCCTAAACCTTTATTTTTAGGTAGAATGAATTATTTCAATTCAACTTCAGCTCCAGCTTCTTCAAGCTGTTTTTTAAGACTTTCTGCTTCGTCTTTAGCTACTCCTTCTTTAATTGGAGTAGGAGCTCCATCTACAGCATCTTTAGCTTCTTTTAGACCTTTACCTGTAAGATCTTTAACTAATTTAACAACAGCTAATTTGTTAGCTCCTGCAGCTTTAAGAATAACATCGAATTCTGTTTTTTCTTCAGCAGCACCAGCATCAGCACCAGCAACAGGTGCAGCCATAGCTACAGCAGCAGCAGCAGGTTCAATACCGTATTCTTCTTTTAATATTTCAGCTAATTCATTAACTTCTTTTACTGTTAAATTTACTAGAGTTTCAGCTAATTGTTTTAAATCTGCCATTTTTAATTTTGTTTTAATTTTTGTTTAACAACTATTTATTATGAGTGTGAAATTATTCTTCTTTTTCAGATAAGGTTTTAACCAAACCGGCAATGGTATTCCCACCGGATTTAAGGGCAGAAACAACATTTTTAATTGGAGATTGAAGTAATCCAATAATTTCTCCAATAAGCTCTTCTCTGGATTTAAGATTTGCCAATGTTTCTAATTGGGCATCTCCTACAAATACTGCAGAATCAATCCAAGCAGCTTTTAATAATGGTTTTTCAGTTTTCTTTCTGAAATTTTGTATTAATTTAGCCGGAGCATTTCCTTTTTCTGAAATGAAAATAGTAGAGTTTCCTTTTAGACTTTCAAAAACACCTGAAAAATCTTTATCTTCTACATTTTCCATTGCTTTTCTAAGAAGGGTGTTTTTAACAACTTTCATTGAAATTTCACCTTTGAAACAAGCTCTTCTTAGTTCTGAAGTCTGTTGTGCATTTAATCCATCAGTATCAGCTATATATAATACATTTGTACTTTCAAGTACTTCCTGTAATTCTTTAATTACCTCTGTTTTTTCTTGTTTTGTCATGTTTTGGTAAAATTAAAATTAGTTAATACCTTTAGGATCAATAGCAATACCCGGACTCATAGTAGAGGATAGGTATATGCTTTTCACATAAACTCCTTTTGCTGCCTGAGGTTTTAATTTTATTAAAGTAGAAATAATTTCTTGTGCATTCTCTTGAATATTTTTTGCATCGAAAGATACTTTACCTATTGCAGCATGTACAATTCCGTATTTATCTACTTTAAAATCTATTTTACCTGCTTTCACTTCTGAAATAGCTTTTCCTATTTCAGTGGTAACTGTTCCGGTTTTAGGATTGGGCATTAATCCACGAGGACCTAAAATTCTTCCTAAAGGACCTAATTTACCCATTACTTGAGGTTGAGTAACAATTACATCAACATCTGTCCATCCATCTTTTATTTTTTGTAGATAATCATCCAAACCTACATAATCAGCACCTGCGTTTTTAGCTTCTTCTTCCTTATCGGGAGTAACTAAAGCTAAAACACGAGTTTCTTTACCTGTACCATGAGGTAAAGATACAACTCCACGCACCATTTGATTAGCCTTACGTGGATCTACTCCTAAACGTACAGCTATATCAACGGATGCATCAAATTTAGTATAATTAACTTCTTTAACTAAATTGGAAGCTTCCTCTAATGTATAAAGTTTTGATTTATCTACTTTAGCAACTACTGCTTTTTGTTTTTTCGTTAAAACTGCCATGATTCCTACAATTAATTATTTAAGGGATTTTGCCCAGTTACTCTAATACCCATAGATCTTGCTGTACCTGCAACCATACTAACTGCTGATTCTATAGTAAAGCAATTTAAATCTACCATTTTATCTTCAGCAATTTGTTGTACTTGACTCCAAGTAACGGATGCTACCTTATCTCTGTTTGGTTCGCCGGAACCTTTTTTAGCTTTAGAAGCTGCTAAAAGTTGAACGGTTACAGGAGGAGTTTTAACTACAAAGTCAAAAGATTTATCCTCATATACAGTAATGATAACCGGTAATACTTGTCCTTGCTTTTCTTGTGTTCGGGCATTAAATTGTTTACAAAACTCCATAATGTTAACCCCGGCAGCACCTAATGCAGGTCCTACTGGTGGTGAAGGGTTTGCTTGACCTCCTTTCACCTGGAGTTTTACCATTTTAAAAATTTTTTTTGCCATTTTAATTTTTACTTAAAAATGTTTTATTTATATCTGTGGAAGCAGCCTATATTTTTTCTACTTGAGAGAAACTTAATTCAATGGGGGTTTTTCTTCCGAAAATCAACACCATCACATCTAATTTTCTTTTCTCTTCATTTATTTTTTCGATGGTTCCATTAAAACCATTAAATGGTCCATCAATAACTTTCACGGTTTCACCAAATACAAAAGGAATGTTTACGGTATCTTCAGATTCTGATAATTCATCCATTTTACCGAACATTCTACTCACTTCGCTTCGTCTCATTGGAAGTGGATCTCCTCCTTTAGTAGCACTTAAAAAACTAATTACACCGGGAATATTCTTTATAGTATGTGGTAATTCACCAATTAAATTAGCTTCAACCATAACATAGCCGGGATAATAAACTTTTTCTTTACGAATTTTTTTTCCGTTTCTAATTTGTACTACTTTTTCCATAGGTACAACTACTTGGCCAAGATTTTTTTTAAGATGTTCGTATCTTAAAACTTCATTTTCAATATACATTTTCACCTTAGATTCTTGCCCACTGATCGTTTTCAGTACATACCATTTCATTTCATCCATCGCTTCCTAATATTAAGATTTTAATCCTATTAATATAGAATAAATATTCTGAAGCGCTTTAGCAAAAATCCAATCTACACCAAAGCAGAACATAGCCAAAATGATCGATGTAATCGCTACAACAGTTGTTGAGGATTGCAGATCGGACCATTTAGGCCACTCGACGTGATCTTTAAATTCTTCTATTGCGCCCTTTAAATACTTAATGAGTCCGTTCATTTATTATTATTTTGCGCGGGCGGAAAGATTCGAACTCACGACCTTTGGTTTTGGAGACCACTGCTCTACCAGCTGAGCTACACCCGCTTAAAAAAGAAAGAACTTAAAGTTCTTTCTTTTGTTATGATTTTATTTAAATTAATCTAAAATCTCAGTTACCTGACCTGCACCAACAGTTCTACCACCTTCACGGATAGCGAATCTTAAACCGTTGTTAAGTGCGATTGGTTGGTGTAATTCAACTGTAATAGTTAAGTTATCACCAGGCATTACCATTTCAGTTCCTTCCGGTAAAGTAATTGTACCGGTTACGTCAGTAGTTCTAACGTAGAATTGAGGACGGTAGTTATTGTGGAATGGAGTGTGACGTCCACCTTCTTCTTTAGTTAAGATATAAACCTCTGCTTTGAATTTTTTGTGAGGAGTGATTGAACCCGGTTTAGCGATAACCATACCACGACGGATATCAGTTTTTTCAATACCTCTTAATAATAATCCAACATTATCTCCGGCTTCACCTCTATCTAATATTTTTCTAAACATTTCAACTCCGGTTACAGTAGATGTTAATTTTTCATCTCCCATACCAACGATATCTACAGCTTCACCTGAGTTAATAACTCCGGCTTCAATACGTCCTGTAGCTACAGTTCCACGACCTGTAATAGAGAAAACGTCTTCGATTGGCATTAAGAATGGTTTATCTTGATCACGAACCGGTAAATCAATCCAGTTATCAACTGCTGCCATTAATTCATCAACAGTAGCAACCCATTTTGGATCTCCGTTAAGTGCACCTAAAGCAGAACCTTGGATAACAGGAGTGTTATCTCCGTCATAATCGTAAGAAGATAATAATTCTCTTACTTCCATTTCAACTAAGTCTAATAATTCAGGATCGTCAACCATATCCACTTTGTTCATGAATACAACGATTTTAGGTACGTTAACCTGACGACATAACAAGATGTGCTCTCTTGTTTGAGGCATAGGTCCATCTGTTGCAGCAACTACTAGAATAGCTCCGTCCATTTGAGCAGCACCGGTAACCATGTTTTTTACATAGTCAGCATGCCCTGGACAGTCAACGTGTGCATAGTGACGGTTTTCTGTTTGATATTCTACGTGTGCAGTATTGATTGTGATCCCTCTTTCTTTTTCTTCAGGAGCTGCATCAATTTGAGAGAAATCTCTTTTTTCTGCTAACCCTTTTTCTGCTAATACTTTTGTAATAGCAGCTGTTAAAGTCGTTTTTCCGTGGTCTACGTGACCGATTGTACCTATATTAAGATGTGGTTTGGTACGCTGAAAAGTTTCTTTTGCCATGATAAATATGTTTGTTTATATTTCCAAAAATGAGTGCAAATATACTCAATTTTTTTTAAATAACAATAGCTTATAAAAAATAAATACTTTTTTATAAACAACTGTTTTGTAAATATGTCTTTAAGAAAGTTTAGGCTTATTAATAAAATTTGTGATTGTATGTTTGGATAATTGAGAGCCAATGACGGGAATTGAACCCGTGACCTCGTCCTTACCAAGGAAGCGCTCTACCCCTGAGCTACATCGGCTGTTAAAAAATTGAGCGGAAGACGAGGGTCGAACTCGCGACATTCAGCTTGGAAGGCTGACGCTCTACCAACTGAGCTACTTCCGCTTATTTTTTGATTACCTTTGTAATTCGGTTGCAAAGGTAGAAATTTTTTTTGAATTACAAAATTTTTTTTAATTTTTTTTGTGGGGAGAGGAGGATTCGAACCTCCGAAGGTAAAAACCAACAGATTTACAGTCTGTCCTCGTTGGCCGCTTGAGTATCTCCCCTTCAAAAACGAGCCGGTAGAGGGATTCGAACCCACGACCCCGAGATTACAAATCACGTGCTCTGGCCAACTGAGCTATACCGGCATTAAATTTTTTATTTCAAAGAAAATATTTCGTTATTTTTCTAAGATCATTATCTTCGTCTAACGGATTGCAAAGGTAGATAAATTTTTAATATTTCCAAATTTTTATGAAAAAAAAATATGATTTTTTACCTACATTTTTTCTTTCCTTTTGAGTATCATCTTTTTAGCGGCTTCACAGGCTAAGTCAATACTTTCTTCAAATGTAGGGGACGTTTTTTTAGCTACTAATTCATCACCGGGAACTTCTAAAACGATTTCCGTAGTCTTATTTTCTTTATTTCCAACGTTTTCCAATTTTAGGAATATATTAGCATTGATTATTTTGTCGTAATATTGATCTAATTTTAAAACTTTTTTATTTAAAAATGCCAATAGGGTGTCTTGTGCATTAAAATTTACTGCTTGTACGTTAATTTTCATCTTTTTTATTTTTAAGCCCAAAAGGATGGGACCGGTTGAATACTTTTTTTAAATCTTCTATAGTATTATGAGTATAAACCTGTGTAGCTGCTAAACTACTGTGACCCAGTAATTCTTTTATGGAATTGATTTCAGCTCCGTTGTGTAAGAGATGACTTGCAAAGGTATGACGGAGCATATGCGGACTTTTTTTATCCTTAGTAGTTACCATGCTAACATATCTATGAATCAGGTTATATACATACTTTTCACTTAAAATTTTACCGTTTTTATTGGTAAATAAATATTCATAAGGTATACCAAAATTGATTTTATAGGCTAGAAATGCATTTATTTGCTCTGTTAATTTTTGAGTTATAGGAATTAATCTTTCTTTATTTCTTTTTCCTGTAACTCTAATCGCGTGATTTTTTAAATCGATTGTTGAAGTTTTAAGTTGCAGAAGCTCCATTCTTCTGATACCTGTTTGATAAAATATCTCAAAAATGAGATGGTTTCTAAGAGTTTCAAAGGAATCTGAATTATCTTTTCCTGCCTCACAAGAATTTATATAAGTTTCGATGGAATAAATTTCATCTTCAGTGTAAGGGAGTAGAACTTTTTTCTTTTGTTTAAGATTTTTTAAGTGTATGGTTGGATTTATATCCAAATAACTAATTTTAAGCAAAAATTTAAAAAAGCTTCTTATAGAAGAAATTTTTCTATTGATGGATTTTTCCGATAAATTTTTATTGGATAGATAAATAATGAAATTCCTTAGTTGTTTGGCAGTGGCATGTTCTGCATCAGAAATGCTTTCAGATTCTATAAGAAAGCTTTGAAGATCCAGCAAATCTCTTTCATAACTTTGTATGGTAAGAGAAGAGTAATGTTTCTCTAAGGTAAGGTATTCAAGAAATTTTTGTAACATATAAAAAGCCTACTTTTCAAAATTAAAAATAATTTCGAAAAATAGGCTAATATTTTATAGAAAAAGTTTCTTATGCTTCTTCTTGACTTTGCAATCTTTGTTTGTAAGCTGCTCTAATTACCTGTTGTCTTTTAGTGACAGAAGGCTTAATAAACTGTTGTCTTTTTCTTAATTCTTTAACAACACCGGTTTTATCGTATTTTCTTTTATATTTTTTTAGAGCTTTATCAATAGACTCTCCATCTTTTACTGGAATAATTAACATAATAACATCTCTTTTTTGTTCTTCATTTATTTTCGAAGTGCAAATATATGAAGATAATTTGCAAACGCAAATTTATTTTTAATATCAACGAAAGATTCGGTTGAATTATTAGATATATTTTGTTTTTCCTGATAGAGGTATATAACAGTTATAGGGTAATATCTCATTTTTTATAGTAAATTTGAACGTTGAATATAAATATCTAACCAAGTATATATATGAAATCTCAAGAAGATGTTTTAAAAAAGGTAGTTGCCCATGCCAAGGAATATGGGTTTGTTTTTCCTTCCAGTGAAGTTTATGACGGATTATCAGCCATTTACGATTACGGTCAAAATGGTGTTGAATTAAAAAACAATATTAAACAGTATTGGTGGAAAGCAATGGTGCAGTTGAATGAAAATATTTTGGGATTGGATTCTGCTATATTTATGCATCCTACTATTTGGAAGGCTTCCGGTCATGTTGATGCGTTTAATGATCCGTTAATTGACAATAAAGACAGTAAAAAGAGATTTCGTGCGGATGTTTTAGTGGAAGATTTTGCGGAGAAATTTGAAGATAAAGCCAAAAAAGAAATTGAAAAAGCAAGAAAACGATTCGGAGAAGCTTTTGATTTGGAACAGTTTGAGACTACTAATTCTAAAGTTTTAGAATATAGAAAGCAAAAAGCAGATATCTTACAAAGATTAGCTAAATCTTTGGAAACTAATTTAGCAGATACTAAAGCTTTAATCGAAGAACTGGAAATTGGTGATCCCGAAACAGGTTCCAAAAACTGGACAGAAGTTCGTCAGTTTAATTTAATGTTTGGGACAAAATTAGGCTCTACTGCTGATTCTGCTACCGATTTATATTTAAGACCTGAAACGGCACAAGGAATTTTTGTAAATTACCTAAATGTTCAAAAGACAGGAAGAAAAAAATTACCTTTTGGAATTGCACAAATTGGTAAAGCGTTTAGAAATGAAATTGTGGCAAGACAATTCATTTTTAGGATGAGAGAGTTTGAACAGATGGAAATGCAATTTTTTGTTCCTCCGGGCACAGAATTGTCTTATTTTAAAGAATGGAAAGAAAAACGTTTAAATTGGCATTTAGCTTTAGGATTGGGAAAAGATAACTATAGATTTCACGATCATGAAAAGTTAGCGCATTACGCAAACGCTGCCACTGATATTGAATTTAATTTTCCATTCGGATTTAAAGAATTGGAAGGTATCCATTCCAGAACTGATTTTGATTTATCGGCACATGAAAAATATTCCGGTAAAAAACTTCAATATTTCGATCCGGAACAAAATAAAAGTTATGTTCCTTATGTAGTGGAAACTTCTATTGGATTAGACCGAATGTTTTTAGCTCTTTTATCTAAATGTTTAAAAGACGAAACATTGGAAGATGGCTCATCAAGAGTTGTTTTAAGTTTGCCTCCTGCTTTAGCGCCTAATAAAGTTGCTATATTTCCATTACTTAAAAAAGATGGATTGCCGGAATATGCAGAAAAGATTTTCAATGATTTGAAATTTGATTATAATGTAATGTATGAAGATAAAGATGCCATTGGTAAACGATATAGAAGACAAGATGCTATCGGTACTCCTTACTGTATTACCGTTGACCATGACACGCTTTCCGATCATACTGTTACTATAAGAAACAGAGATACTATGAAACAGGAAAGAGTTTCAGTAGATTCCTTACGAACTATTTTAGGAGAGAATGTTGAATTAAAATCTCTTTTAAAGAAAATATAACCATAATATGCTTCCGTTACTAACGGGACATATACTTATTCCTATCTTTTACTATTTTCAATTATAAATTAATTTTATAATATAGGGAGATAGGAATATTTATTTATACGTATCTCATTCTTACTTATTAAATCACTAACATAAATTCGACGGATTTCATACATTTACAATTATGAAAGATTATACATATACTTATAAAATTTCAGCAGATGATTATCTTACTCATCAGCTTTTTAGTGCTTCGATGAATGAAATAGTAAAACAACAAAGGAAAAAAGGGCTACTTTTATGGACTTCCGCTTTTTTTGTACTTGCTGTAATTTTTGTTTTTTTAAAAAACTATGCATTAGCAGCTTATTTTGGAGTATTTGGAATTGGTTTTATATTTATTTATCCGATTTATTCTCGTTGGATATATAAAAGATTTTATAAACGTTTTGTTTATCGAAATTTTAATAAAACACAATTAGAGACCATTGGACTTACTTTTACAACGGATGATATAATCCTTTCCAACGGTGAAAATGAAGGAAAAATTCCTATTTCCAATATAGAACTAATCTATGAAATTCCCTCGCATTTTTTTATAAAATTAGATAGGGGAAGAAATATTATTATTCCAAAATCTCAAATTGAGGCTAAAGACTCACTTACTAAAAATCTTACTGATTTAGCAGAATTAAAATCGATTCCGTATAAAAGAATGTTGGATTGGAAATGGAAATAATTTCGATCAAGACCTTTTACTGTTTAACTATATTTAATACATTATGTAAAGGTATAGGCTAAGTAATTTTAAATTTATAAAATTGTTTAGGTGAGATGTATAAATTGAATGTATATTTTTTATCTTTGAATTCCAACCTAGTAGAAAAATAAATCATGAATAATTTCGATATAGTAATCATTGGATCGGGGCCCGGGGGGTATGTATCAGCCATTCGTTGTGCACAATTAGGATTTAAAACTGCATTGGTAGAAAAATATTCCCATTTAGGAGGCACCTGTTTACATTTGGGATGTATTCCTTCCAAATCCTTGTTAGATGCTTCCGAGCTTTATGATAAAGCTTTACACCAATTTAAAGACTTCGGAATTGAAATTACTAAGCCAACGATTGATTTTAGCAGAATGATTCAACGGAAAAATGAAGTCGTTGAACAAACAAGTAAGGGAATCGATTATTTAATGGATAAAAATAAGATTACGGTTTTTCATGGTATGGGTACTTTTAAGTCTTCCAATCAATTGGAAGTTAAAGATGAGAAAGGAAATATAAAAAACCTGGAAGCTCGATATTTCATTATAGCCACCGGTTCTAAACCTGCAAACCTTCCGTTTGCTCCCGCAGATAAAGAACGTTTGATCACTTCAACAGAGGCATTAAATCTTAAAGAAATACCTAAGCATTTATTGGTTATCGGGGGAGGAGTTATCGGATTAGAACTAGGATCTGTATACAAAAGGTTGGGAGCAGAAGTGACCGTCATAGAATTTTTAGACCGGTTAATTCCTACAATGGATGGCGATTTATCTAAGGAATTACTGAAAGTGTTAAAAAAACAAGGAATGAAATTTTCTTTATCCACTCAAGTTACCAAGATAGAACGTAAGGGAGATAAAATATTTGTTCAAGCAGTGGAAAAGAATGGTAAGGAAATCAGGTTTGAGGGTGATTATTGTTTAGTCGCTGTCGGAAGAAAACCCTATACTGAAAATCTTGGATTGGAAAAGGCAGGTATTGAATTGGATGATCAAGGAAGAATAAAAGTAAATGAACATTTGCAAACGAATATTCCGAATATTTATGCTATAGGAGATGTGGTTCGTGGACCTATGTTGGCACACAAGGCGGAAGAAGAAGGAGTTTTAGTTGCCGAACAGTTAGCAGGACAAAAACCTCATATAGATTATAATCTTATACCCGCTGTGGTATATACCTGGCCGGAAGTTGCAGGAGTAGGAAAAACAGAAGAACAATTGTTAGAGGAGGGGCGTAGTTACAAAATAGGACAATTTCCCATTCGTGCATTAGGAAGGGCTCGAGCAAGTGGCGATACGGACGGATTTGTAAAAATATTGGCTGATGAGGCAACCGATGAAGTATTGGGAATTCATATGATAGCCGCTCGTGCCGCCGATTTAATTGCGGATGCCGTGACTTTATTAGAATATCGAGCATCTGCTGAAGATATAGCTAGAATGAGCCATGCACATCCTACGTATGCTGAAGCTATAAAAGAGGCTGCCTTAGAAGCTACCGAAAAAAGAGCAATTCACAGTTAAAATAGTTATAACATTAGATTAAAAAAACACTTTCAGTATTTGAGAGTGTTTTTTTATTTTTAATCAATTCAGTTAAATAAAACATATGATTTGAAAAAAATCAGTAAAATAAAAAAAGAGATTTTAACACTAAAACCTCTTTAAACTATTATCTAAATTGAAATCCGTTATTTATTCAATAACTTTTCCAATAATTCATCTTTTTCTTTCAGCATGCGCTCATATAAAGCCTCCTTTTCATTATAGAGCTCTACAATTTTATCAATAGGATTGAAAGTACAATTTATTGGATTATTTAAAAATGAACTTTCTACTTTATCATTAAAAGTGTTGATATAATTAAAAGTTGCTTCATCATTCATGTTTTTAATAGCATCAATCGGAACATTAAGAGTTTTGGCTACTTTTTTTAGTGTAGAATCATCGATAAATTCTTTTTGCTCAAGTTCAGAAACGGATTGTTGGGTAATATCCAAATCAATAGCGATCGCCTCTTGTTTTATTCCTAACATTTCGCGCAATCGTTTGATATTTCTACCATGATGTGTTTTTTGAGGAGCAATATCTAATTTCATTCTTTGTTACTATTTATTTATTGTATACAAAAATACTAAAAATACGGCTAAAAGCGACGAATTTGTGAAATACATCTCAATAATTGTATTATACAAGTAAGTACTTGTAAAATACCATATCAATAATGAGCTAATTTTGACAGTATAATAACAAATGAGAATGACAAATACTAAAGATTTTTGGCTTGATAAAGCACGTCATTATTTACAATCTGCTCCGGCAACAGAGGATCTTGAATCGGGATTTGTGTTTGAAAATTATGTGCAGTTGGGAGCTTTGCTTTACTCCATTATTCATATTTCACAAAAATCGTTGTTTTTTAAAGAAGAAAAATTAGAAGAAGAGGTGCGTACAGATATATATAATCTATTGGATATAGCTAAAAAATTAATTCCACGTTCCGAATTGGAATTTTTGGATGAAATTAGAAAGGAAATAGCGTAATATCTAGTTATTGTTAGTTTTAAAAAACCGGAATGATTTTTAAAATCATTCCGGTTTGATATATGTAAAATTTCAAAATGAAAAATTATTTATTTTTATAAAAGTTATATACTACCTGAGAAATATTGGCAATCATTCGAGCATTGGTTTTATCATCTTCTTTGGAATCTTTAATAAATACTGCAATAGAATATTGTTTCCCATTGGGTAAATAAACAAAACCGATGTCATTATCGGCGGCTTTTAAACCTTCCAAATTTCGGGAAGAACTGCCGGATTTATGTCCAATTAAAACTTTTTTAGGTAAAAGAGCTTTTAACTTATCCGAACCTGTTTCAGATTCTGTCATTGCTTGGAATAAGAAATCTTTATAGTTTTTACAAAAGATGTCTTTATTTATAAAAATATCCAATAAACGAGCAGCTTCCAACGGAGTCGTCCAATTTATATATTGGTTATTAAAATCTTTGCTCATTTCCTCTTCGGTTGCTTGAATGGAAAAATTTTTACTTCCTAGTGTACGTAAATACAGATCTGTCATTTTAGTACCACTCATATAATAATATAAAGCATCAGAGGCGTTGTTGTCACTTTTGGAAACCGTATAATTTAACAAATCGCCAATAGGAATAGTAAAATTACCTTCCGGGTACTCTTTTGCTAAAGGACTGTAAGTATCTTTTTTTATGTCTGATTTTTTCAGATATAAATTAGATTCCAAAGAAAGTAAATTTTTGTTCATGTAGTCCAACAAAGCAAGTGCTTGATGAAATTTGAAAACGCTCATCGCCGGATACTCCATATCGTTATTGACTGTTAAGGTATCTTTTCCGTCGAAAATTACGGCCACTCCCACAGTGGCTTTCTTATTCTTAGTAATGGAATGAATTTTTTTTTCTAAACTTTGCATTTGCGCTTGTAGAACACAAAAAGGCATTGAAAGAAAAAATAGTAATTTAAAATATTTCATAAGATAAAGTTAAATGCAATTTTTTAAATAAAGAAATTATTTTTTATTTCATTAATAAAATTTATTTCTTAATTGCTTTCTTTTCTCTAACTAATGCATTTTTTTTATCTTTATATGTTCTTTCAAGTTCGTTTTTTTGAATTTTTATTTCATTTTTGCTTAATTGACGGTTATTTTCAATTCTTTCTTTATCTCTTTTATATCTTTCTTCTAATTGATCAATTTTAGCGTCTAATTCTTTTTTCTTTTTGTCGGCAAGCTCTGAGTGGTGATCGTATGCATGATCATGAGAGTTCGAGTAATTTAAATTATCTTGTTTTTGTTGAAGTGAAAGTTCACGTTTTTTTTGTGCTTTTTCGTATCCGGATAAATTTTGATTTTTGCCTATCTCTTTATATTGTCTGCCGTATTCTTTATTCATTTCTTTTCTTCCGGATTGAGCAAAGGCAGAAGTAGACAGCATTACTAGAAATGCTAAGGTTAAAAACTTGTTCATTATTATTTTGGTTTTATTAAATTAATTAACAAATAAAACCAATCTAAAAATATGCCAGTTTTAAAAGCTTTTATGTGTTTAATTACTAGCTACATAACTGTAATTTCGTAAATCATTTGAGGTAAAATTAATTAAAATTAAGATAAAAATTCTTCAATTTCATCAATAGATAAATTTTTCTGATCGCCCGTTTTTATATTTTTAAGTGTTACTGTATTCGTATTAATTTCATCTTCTCCATAAAAGGCTACAAAAGATATTTCCTTTTTTTCTGCGTAGCTGAATTGTTTTTGAAGTTTAGATTTTTCAGGATATAAATCACAAGCAATGTTTTTACTTCTAAGTTCTTTAATTAGTTTCAATGCTTGAAGACATTCATTTTCACCGAAATTGAAAAAGAGAATTTGTTTTTGATGTAATGTAGCCTCAGGGAAAAGATTAAGTTCTTCCATAACCAAATATATTCGGTCTAATCCGAAAGAAATACCTACTCCCGGCATGTTTTTAACGCCGAATATTTCGGTGAGATTGTCATATCGTCCACCTCCGCCAATTGATCCCATGGAGATATTTTTAGCTTTCACTTCATAAATAGTTCCGGTATAATAATCCAAACCTCGCGCTAGGGTCAAGTTGAAAACCATTTCCGCAGAGTTAAGACCAATTTCTTTTACCCGATTGTAAATAAATTCCATCTCTTGAATACCTTCTTGCCCTATTTCAATATCTATGAGTATATCTTTCAGTTGCGAAATTTTTTCTTCAAAAGTTCCCGAAAGTTCAATAATCGGAATAAGTTTTTGTAAAGAATCTTGTCCAATGCCTTTAGTTGACATTTCTTCTAAAACTTTATCTAAACCAATTTTGTCTAACTTGTCCAAAGCAACGGTAAAATCGATTAATTGATTTTCGATAGATGCATATTGAGCAATAGCTGCCAATAACTTTCGGTTGTTTATATGAATTTCAATAGGAATATGTAAATCCGAAAAAGCCGAATCATATAATAAAGTAAGATTTACTTCATGCCACAAACTGGCTGAACCAACGATATCGGCATCGCACTGATAAAATTCACGATATCGTCCTTTTTGAGGTCGATCTGCTCTCCACACCGGTTGTATTTGGTATCTTTTGAAAGGTAGGGGAAGTTGCCCGTGATTCATGGCAACGTAACGTGCAAAAGGTACGGTAAGATCATACCGCAAAGCTTTTTCTGAAATAGAACCGATTATATTTTTGGAACTCCATTGAGACATATCCGGATTCTTTTTTTTCGCTTCAGCTAGAAAATCACCGCTGTTTAATATTTTAAAAATTAAACGATCTCCTTCTTCTCCATATTTACCGGTCAATGTATCTAAATTTTCAAAAGAAGGAGTTTCCAACGGTTGAAAGCAAAATTTTTCAAAATTGGATTGTAACTTAGTAATTATGTATCTTCTCTTTTGTAATTCTTTAGCGGTAAAATCTCTGGTGCCTTTAGGAATTCCGGGTTTCATTTCTTTATGTCTTATTTTGAAAACAAAGGTATAGAAATGTTTTGATTTTTTTTTAGGTAAATAAGGTAAAAAAAGAGCATAAAATATATGCTCCTTTTTTACATGTATGTTGAAATATAAAATTTTTACCTGAAAGGAGAAGTAAGAGGGATTTCGGAATCCGGTTGTTTCGTAATTCGGTTTCGTAAATCTCTACGCGTAATTTCAATTATCCAGGTCCAGAACGCATGTCCGAAAAATTCAGAGAAATGTTCTGCAAAAGGCTGATCCCACGGGGCAGGTACCGTTCCCAGTATTGGCATTATAATAATATGAAACATTATGAAAATAAATATTCCATAGGCAGTTCCCTGCCATAATTTAATTTTAGGATAATATTCTGCAACTATGCAATAGAATATTGCACAGATAATTGAGAAGGAAAAATGAATAATAAAGCTCATGATCGGTCGCGGATTATCATTAAAATAATACATGAGATGGGAGAGGTCATGAGACATTCCCAGTTGTTCCAGGAGGTGTTGTGGTGGATTGGTCATATCTCTTTCGGGAGTACGGGGAGGAAAAGGAACTTCCCAACCGAATTTGATAAAACCTGAAATGATTCCTGAAATGATTCCTACCCATACGGCAACATTTTTCTTAGGATGTAAAGCATTTTTCATAAACAGAATTATATAAATGATTAATTAATTGAAATAATAACACAATTTTTTGATACTGATGTATGCTATCTAAATACATATGTTTAAAGTTATTTTCAAAAAAAATGCCTAAAATTTTACATTTATTCAGTATAATACTAATTTTATTACAATTTTATTTATGAAATTGATAGAATGGTTAAGCAATATTTACTTATTTCTTTATTAACAAAAATTATATCAATTATTCAAATATTCAAAGAACTTTAATTTTAGCTTAAATATATATGGTGTGTATATATAGCCTGTTCACAGGGTTATATATTAAAGTATTGATAATATTAAATTTATTAAATTCGCATTCAAAATTGATTGTATAATGCATATTCCTGATATTCCCAGTTATTTTGCCTTAAAAGCGATTCACATTATTTTTATGGTAAGCTATTTTGCGGGGATTTTTTACTTAATACGTTTATTTGTTTATTTTATAGATACCAATGAAAAACCGGAGCTTGAGCGTGAGATTCTTAGAAAGCAATACATATATATGATTTCTCGTTTATGGGATATCATAACGGTTCCGGCAGGAATTATAATGCTTATTACCGGAACATTAATGATGATTAATACTCGCGGGGATATTACTTTTTACATTTTAAGAGAACCTTGGTTCCATATTAAGCTGGTATTTGTTGGAGCATTGGCTCTATATCATTACTGGAGTTGGAGGTGTATTAGGAGGATAAAGGCCGGAAAATTCATTACAACCTCTATTAAGCTCCGTATGATGAATGAAGTTGCTACTATTATTTTATTTGCCGTAATATTTATAGTTATTTTTAAACAATATTTTATGGGAATGTGGCTAAGCTTATTGATCAGTTTTATTGTTTTAGTTCTTGTAATTATGTTGGTTGTAAAATTAGTTAACAGAAAAAAGAAAAAGTAAGAATCGTATGTTTTCAATTTTTAAAAAAGAACTTTGGGCATATTTTGGAACATTAGGCGCTTATATTGTTTCGGCTGCTTTCTTGTTAATCTGTTCGTTATTTTTATGGTTTTTCGATAATGATTTTAATGTTTTCAATGTAGGATTAGCTACATTAAATAACTTTTTTATACTTGCTCCCTGGGTATTGATGTTCCTATTACCTGCTTTGACAATGAAAAGCATTGCGGAAGAAGAGCAAAACGGTACTTTGGTCTGGTTATTTTCTCAACCATTGTCTGTTTCATCTATTGTTTTAGGTAAATATTGGGCGATTCTAGTTCTAGTCTTATTTTCTTTACTTCCTACTTTTACCTATGTTTATACGATTAATAATTTAAGTATACCGAAAGGAAATATAGATTCAGGAATCATTGTTAGCGGATATATCGGATTACTCTTTTTGTCTATGACCTTTGCTTCAATTGGTATTTTTTGTTCTTCCTTAGTAAAAAATCAGGTATTAGCGTTTGTAACGGGTGTCTTTTTTTGTTTTATTTGTTTTTATGGATTTGAAAATTTGGCATCGTATAATCTGTTAGGAAATTTAGATTATACCCTGCAAAAAATAGGATTTTTTCAACATTATACCAGTTTTACAAAAGGGATCGTTGATACAAGAGATATAGGTTATTTTATCTTTGTAATAGTTGGATTTCTTTTATTATCGATTCGAATAATCAACAGCAAAAAGTAATGAGATATTTAAAAAAGATAAATATTAGCTTAGTATTACTACTTATTGCAGGGCTTATATTGGCTAGTGGTTTTTTTTATAAAAGGTTTGACTTAACTTCGGATAAACGATATACGTTAACTGAAAGTACTCGTCAAATATTAAAAAAAATTGATGAGCCCATGCAGATTGATGTATATTTAGAAGGAGATTTTCCTGCAGATTTTAAACAACTGCAGTCTGAAACCCTCAGTCTGCTGGATGAATTTAAAAGGTTAAATTCCAATATTAATTTTCAATTAATAGATCCAATAAAGGAAAAATTATCACAAGAGACATTAGAAGCTATGGGTATGGCTCCTTCGGCTTTGCGGGTTGAAAAAGATGGAGCATCATCTCAACTAATTTTATTTCCTTATGCAACTATAAAATATAAAGGCAATGGGCAAACAGTACCGTTAATAATTTCACAAGCAGGAATAACAGGAGATGAGCAAATGGCTAAATCTATCGAAAATTTGGAATACGGTTTTATAAGTGCTATTGATAAGTTATCCAATAAACGTTTGAAAAGTGTAGGCATTTTAGTAAATCAAAAAGAACTGAACCGATTGGAAATGTTCAGCCTGGCTAATAGGATTCATCAAAGTTATAACTTCGGACCTATTTTTCCTAAAGATAGTCAGACACTGTCACTTCAGGATTTACCAACTCTTAAGAAATTTGACGCCATACTGATTGCTAAACCAAGAAAGGCTTTTACTGATAAGGAAAAATTAACGATTGACCAATATATCATGAGTGGAGGTAAAACACTATGGGCAATTGATCAAGTTAATGCCGAAATGGATACTTTGCTTAAGTCCAGTAAAATATTGGCTTATCCGTATGATCTTAATTTAACTGATTTATTATTTTCTTACGGAGTAAGGATAAATTCCGGAATTGTTAAGGATATAAAAAATCCTACCTATATAAATTTACAGGTTGGAGAAATACAAGGAAATGCACAAAATGCAAGAGTACCTTGGGTATATTTTCCTATGGGATTATCCTTGAATAATCATCCGATAACCAAAAATATTAATCCGGTATACTTTCAGTTTCCTACTTCCATAGATACCTTAGATACTCCCGGAGTTAAAAAAACAATTCTCTATCAAAGTTCTTCCTATACCGCGCTTCAAGGAGTACCCTCTTATATATCACTTGAAGAAGCAAAGTTATTTGAAAGAGAAAATGTAAATTGGAACGAATACAATAAAGGGCCTAAAATATTGGCAGTTTTGCTTGAAGGGAAATTTACCTCTGCATACAAGGATAGGATAGAGTCTAGTGGAATTAAAAATTTTGTGGACCGGTCAAACAATAATAAGATGATCGTTATATCCGATGGTGACATAGCAAGAAATCAGGTGATAAAAGGTCAACCTTTGCCTTTAGGTTTTGATTATTCAACAGGTATTACTTATGGAAACGAAGAATTTTTAATAAACGCCCTGGACTATTTATTAGATGATCACGGTTTAATGCTTTTAAGAAACAGGACGGTACAAATGAGAATGTTGAATAAGCCTCTAATTGTTCAGGAAAAAACGTATTGGCAATGGTTAAATTTAGGGGTTCCTATCGTTTTAATCAGTATCGTAGGAGGTTCGTTTATATTTGTAAGAAGAAAAAAGTTTAGTAAAAAATAATTATGGCTGTATTATATTTACTTCCTGCCTATTTAGGTGAAACTTCACCCAAAGATATATTTTCTCCGAGAGAAATCGAATTATTACATACGTTAAAATTTTTTGTTGCTGAAAATCAAAAATCGGCCAGAAAATTTATTAAATTTTTATGTCCGGATATAATCCAAAGCGAATTAAGTATTTCAATATTAGATAAAAGAACCACGGAAGAGGAATTGGAATATCTTTCACAGCCTTTGAAAAACGGGGAGGATGTTGGATTAATTTCAGAAGCGGGATTACCTTGCATAGCAGATCCGGGTAATATTTTAGTTTCTTGGTGTCACAGACACGATATTCGAGTAGTTCCTATTACAGGTCCTTCTTCCATCATATTAGCCTTAATAGCCAGTGGCTTAAATGGTCAAAATTTTGCTTTTAACGGTTATCTTCCCATAGATTCTAATGAAAGGAAAAAGACAATAGTAAATCTTGAAAAGGTGAGCAGAAATCAAGGATCAGCGCAAATATTTATGGAAACTCCGTATCGAAATCAAGCGTTATTTGATGACTTGATTAAATACTTAAATCCAAAAACTTCTTTATGTATTGCCACGAATGTTACTCTTCCCAACGAATCTATTAAAACTTTATATTGCAAAGATTGGAAAGCTAAAAAACCAAATTTTCACAAAGAACCCACCATTTTTATAGTACAAGCTTAAATTTTATTTTACACTTTAGCGTGTTTATCTATCTAAAATTGAGGGGTAATAAAAAACGTACTATTTACACTATAAAATAATTTTATTGATAAAACCCTTTATAGAACCATAATTAGATTATTTTTGCATCAAGAAAGTAAGAGATATCTTTAAAAAGATTTTTAATGATCTTTCAAGACATGATTACTTAAATGTAATCGCTTTCTCATTTTTTTGTGGTTTTAGTTTGAGGTCGCTTATGCGACCTTTTTTTATTTAAAACAAAAACAGATGTTTTGAGTTACCAACTATTCTAAAGAATAACCGATAAACTTTTTTGTCAATAAACGAGTTTGATCTTTTTTAAAAACTTTTTTTCTCAACCGGGTAACGGGCAGTAATCCATTTTCATCACTAAGAATAAAAAATTCATCTGCAGATTGAGCTTCGAAAGGAGATATTGGTGCTTCTTTAAAGATGTAATTTGTTTTTTCTCGTAGAAAAAGGATGTAATTTTTCTTTAAAACAGATTGGATGGCACCTTCCGTAGTGGGAGGGGAAACTATCATATTATCTTGAATTAAAAATATATTGCCTAATACAGATCTAGCTATTCTTTTTTCACTATTCAGCAAAATAACGTCCTGTAACTCATTTTCTATTGCATATTGTTCTGCTATGCTATTAAGAGGCTGATAAATTAATAAATCTGACAATAAATTGGGATATATAAGAATTTCTTTATAAACATCAACTTCATTTTCAGTAGTTACAAAGAAATTTTTATGGGGTAAAATTTGTATTATAAATGAAGGGGGATGATTTTGGATATTTCTATAGATTGTTATTTTTACTCTACCTTCTGTGGTGTTTAATTTCTCAGAGAGTATTTTAATTTGATCTTCAAATAATTCCGGAGTAAAAGCTAGAGGTATATCTATCCTCATTTTTCTCATGGATGCCATCAATTGGAAATATACATATTCCCAATAGAGGAGTTTATTTTGAAATAGCCAACAGAAACCGTTTACAAAATCCCCGGAAAAATAATTGTTTTCAGTGTAATTGATTACTAATTGATTTTCTTCAATACATTTTTGATTGAAAATAATTTTCATACTAAATCATTAGTATTTTTTGTGTTAGTGGTTTTTTTTATTGGCCCTAATACGGGGAGTAATTATATTATTTAAGAACCTATAATCTTTTTTAGGTCTTCAATTAAATTTTCCCAATATAATTTTGAGTGTTCTAAATCGCTTTCTTCGGCAAAATCAGTAATTACAAGAGCAACGTCACTGGTTACATCATCAACATGTATGGCAAGTTCCCAAAAATATTTCGTTCCTTCATCTTCTTCCCATCTGAAACGCACAAAAGATTCTTCTTTATATCGTATTAAGTTGGCTGATTCTTCTTGATCACCCCAAACAAAAGTAAATTTATCTCCTCTTTCAATTACGTCATCTGCTAACCACTCACTCATACCTGAAGAAGTTCCAATATATTCAAACAAAAGAGTAGTGGAACATTTCATTGCAAATTCTAATTGGTATTTTATCTTATTCATATTAATATTTAGATTTCAAGTTGCAATATATAAATTTGTTCTATATTTTAAAAATTATATTGCTTAATGAAAAAGTTTTGATTTTATTTCATGGTATTTAAGTTTTGATAGTAATAGTAGAATTTTGCAGTATAAATAAGAAAAAAATAAATCAATTTTATGTTGCATGAATAAAATATTATAATTTCATTAACATTTTTTAGGTTTTTTTAAAATTTTATATATACATTTGTTCCCTAAGAAGTTGTCTTGTTAGAAAATTGAAATTATTAGATATATAGAATAAAATTTTACTCTATTAACTAACAAATATCATAAGTAATGATAAAAAGAACTGACTGTGAATTAGTTCATTCTTATATTAATGGAAATGAAAATGCTCTTAAAACATTGTTGGATAGGCATAAGTTAAAGATATATAATTATATCAATCGAAAGGTTAATAACCCGGAGTTAGCTGAAGATCTATTTCAAGATGTTTTTATAAAAGTTATATTAACTCTTAAGGAGAAAAAATATAACGAAGAGGGGAAGTTTCTACCATGGGTTTTGAGAATTTCACATAATTTAATTATCGATCATTTTAGGGTTTCGAATAAAACGAAAATAATTAATGAATCCAGTGGACAGAATGAGGATTATAATATATTTGATTTTGTAAAAGTATCCGAACTTTCCATAGAGGATTTAATAATAAATGAGCAAATTAACCTGGATCTTAAAAGACTTATAAATGAGCTGTCTGAAGATCAAAAAGAAGTTTTAGAATTACGCTTTTATAAAGGTTTAAGCTTCAAAGAAATTGCAGAAGAAACAAATGTCGGAATTAATACGGCATTAGGTAGAATGAGATATGCAATTTTAAATCTAAGAAAACTAATTGAGACCAAAAATTTAACATTCATTTATAATAATAAAATTTAATTTAATATCGTTATCTATACTATAATAACTAGTAAAGAACAATATTCAATGTATAAAAAATCTATTAATTTGTCAAATGAAAGGAGAGGTCCTTCCGAATATACTATAAATTTAATTCTAAACTTTTCAAAAAGTATAAAAATTATTGAATTAAGTAAAATTAAACAGTCAATAATTTATTGCAATTAAAAGCAGCTGGTAGATATATATAATTTCAAAAATTATATATATCTATTAGTTTTTTACATTAATTTTCTGAAATATCATTATTTTTTTGGAAAAATAACTTAACTACAACAGGAGCGGTGGTTACTATTACCATTACTAATACAATAGTTTCAATATGACGTTTCAAATCAAAATTAAATTCCTTAAGGAATATTTGATAAAGGTAATGTCCTGCAAATAATAAGGAAAAAGACCAAGCCGTTGATCCTAAAACATTATAAAATAAGTATTTACCCTTATTCATTTGAACAATTCCGGCAATTATAGGTGCAAATGTTCTTAAAATAGGTAAAAACCGAGCAAGAATAATTGCTCTTCCCCCATGTTTTTCATAAAATTCTTTTGCTTGGAAAAGATATTTTTTTTTGAATAAAAAGGTATCTTTTTTATTATAAAGATAAGTTCCGCTTTTTTTTCCAAACCAATAACCTATTTCGTTGCCAATTATACCGGCAATTGAAATTAAGCACGATAATAAAAAAACACTTAAAAAATCTGATTCAATATAAAAAATTTCTCGAATTAACTCCTTACTGTATATACCTGAGAGGAATAATAAACTATCTCCGGGAAGGAAAAATCCGGCAAAGAGACCCGTTTCAGCAAAAACTATAAATAAAACTAAATAAATACCGCCTAACTTTATATAAAACTCCGGATTAACTAATTGGCCCCAACTAAAATCATTCATAGGAACAAAGAAAAATTAAATATTAACAGGTGCAAAGATATTAATATTTAATTAAGAAAAATATTGTTATAGGAGTTCGATGATGTGTTAAAAAAATTAACATATTTATAGTTAATGGCTACCCAAAGAAATAATAGGTAATAAAAATTGCCGTAATTACGCCTAATAAATCGGTCAGCAAACCTGCAGAAAGAGAATATCTAATTCTTTTAATACCTACACTTCCAAAATAAAGAGCAACTATATAGAAAGTAGTATCTGCACTTCCCTGAAATATACAGGTAAGTCTTCCTACAAAAGAATCAGCACCATAATTTTGCATGGCCTCAATCATTAATGCACGGCTACCACTCCCACTAAGGGGCTTCATTAAAGCAGTAGGTAGTGCAGGTAAAAAATCGGTATTGATATGTAACGAGGATAAGCAATAAGAAATAGAATTAATTAGATAATCCATTATCCCGCTGGTTCTCAATAAACTGATAGCAGCTAACATGGCTACTAAATAAGGAATTATTTTTACAGATACTCCGAAACCTTCTTTAGCACCTTCAATAAAACTATCAAAAACATTTATTTTTTTTATAAAAGCGCCTGTAATAAATACAACGGGGATTAGTAATAAAAGTACGTTGCTAATCACTCGAGAGGCTGTACCACGCTCAAAATTTATATATTCTTGGTTAGTTTTACGGATCAACTCAGGAGTTATTTTTTTATCTTTTATGTTAATCTCCTTCTGAAATGAATCAGGATATAATTTAACGAAATCTTCTGTAGTTACATTTTCACCGGATACAGTTTGAGGGGTGATATGAGATACATACTCAACAGCATATTTTGTCCGAGAATCTGTGGAATATTTAATGAAGTATGAAAGCCCAAAAATCATTACTAGAGCTCCTAGTAAACCAATCAATATTTGGCGACTAAATAGGTTTAAGCGTTGTTTAATTCCTACTATAATTATACCAAATAAAGTAGTGCAAAAAGTTCCAACAATACACGGTACGAATATATCGGTGGGATCTTGTGCGCCATTTAAATAACGGTAGAGCATAATGGAAGTCGGGATTAATGTTAGTCCCGAGGTATGCAAAACTAAAAACATGATCTGTGCATCCGTTGCAGTATCTTTTTTAGTATTCAGTGTTTGCAAACTGTCCATTGCTTTTAATCCTAAAGGAGTGGCGGCATTATCCAGTCCAAGAAGATTTGCACTAAAATTCATCATCATATTTCCTATTGCAGGATGACCTTTGGGAATGGAAGGAAATAATTTGGAAAAAAAAGGAGATACCAGTTTAGAGAGAAAACGTATAGCACCTGCATTTTCACCAATTTTCATTATTCCTAACCAGAAAGTCATCATTCCTGCCAAAGGCAAAGCTATATCCATTACTGCAACTTTGGTAGTACTAAACAACCCGTCAACCATATGTTTAAAGATTACCGTATCTCCTAAAAACAGGAACTTAAGAATTCCTACAAAGAAAGATAAGATAATAAAGGCAATCCAAATATAATTAAGGGTCATTTATTTGAGGAGATTATAAATTTTTAGGTAATGGATTAAAAAAAGAAAAGCTAATAATTATTAGCTTTTTCTTTGTTATTTATATTTTATTTAACTTCTTTATTCATTAACATGTCAACACAATGTGAAATGGTATTTTTTAAATCTTTTCTGTGTGCTATAATGTCTATAAAGCCTTTTTCTAAAAGGAATTCAGAAGATTGGAAACCAGGAGGTAAATCTTTTCCGATAGTTTCTTTAATTACTCTTGGTCCTGCAAATCCGATTAATGCGCCGGGTTCAGCAATTATAATATCACCGGTAGAACCATATGAAGCGGTTATTCCTCCAAAGGTTGGATCTGTTAGTACAGATATATAAGGAAGTCCGGCATCACTTAATTGAGCTAATTTAGCTTCAACCTTTGCCAATTGCATCAAAGATAGCCCTGCTTCTTGCATTCTAGCACCTCCGGATTGACTTATAATTACATATGGTAATTTATTTTTAATACAGTAATCGATGGCTCTTCTAATTTTTTCTCCAACCGCAGATCCTACAGACCCTCCGATGAAACTAAAGTCCATACAAGAAATATAAATTTCTTTTCCATTTACTTTACCTACCGCATTTCTTATGGCTTCAGTTAAATTAGTTTTAGATTGTGCTTCCTTTAATCGATCTTTATACGGTTTGGAATCGACGAAATTTAATGAATCTTTGCTGTGAACTTTTACGTCAAGTTCTTTAAATTTACCATTATCAAATAAAATTTGGAAATATTGGGAACTACCAATTCTAACATGAAAATCATCTTCCGGACTTACATAGAAATTAGCTGTTAATTGATCAGTTTCAATAATTTTCCCGGATGGAGTTTTATAATATAATCCCTCAGGAACCTCCCTCTTTTCGCTAATGTCAGTACTGATGTTTTTTTTCTGTCTAGTAAACCATCTCATATATTCTGTTTTACATTTAGATTGTAAATATAGGAAAAAATTGTACAAACGGAATTTTATGTTAAAAAATCCTTAATAGGATTAATCAATCGTGTTTATAACTACCGTGTCTTTGCATTTAGTAAATGTAACTTTTAAGCTTTCATAATGAAGGACATAATGAGGACAAGGCAATGCTTTAGCATTACTCATCTTAAAATTTATTTTACCTTTACTAAGAACTGTATCTTTTATAAAATTGAGAGATATTTTTTTTAGTTTAAGACTTTCCAGACTTTGATTTGAAAATTTTAAAGGTTTGGTTTGTATTTCGGCTAAAACCCTGTCATTGGGCAAATATGACCAAGAAAATACCTTATTACCAAATACAAATAATATAAATATAAGACCCATAAAAAAACCCGTAAGATAGAGTCTTAATCTTTTAGAAAATGACATGCTTAAATAATTAGTAAATGAATGTCTTGATACGGCAGGTCGTACCAAGAAGCTATCTGTCTATTTGTTATTCTGCCTTTGTACATATAAATGCCCTGACAAATTCCACGGTTTTTTCTAAACATAGCTTCAAATCCTCCTTGATTGTTCAGATTGAGAAAATAACTTAAAAAGAAATTACTTAAAGCTTTTGAAGCGGTTCTTGCAAATTTAGAAGTGATGTTGGGAACACAATAATGTAGGACTTCATGTTTAATAAAAGCTTCATTTTTAGCATTTATTTCTGAGGTTTCAAAAACTCCTCCGTTATCAATGCTTATATCAATGACAACTGATCCCGGTTTCATTCTTTTAACAGTATTTTCAGGTACAATAATCGGAGCTCTAAGTTCTCCCTTTAAGCAACCAATGGCAACATCGCAGCGAATCAACGCTTTGCTGAGCTCTTTCGGGTCTATCGTAGACGTATATAACCGTCGTCCCAGTAATTCTTGAAATCTTCTAAGTCGAGTAATAGAATTGTCAAACACTTTTACGGTGGCTCCTAACCCTAAAGCCGAACGTGCGGCGCTTTCTCCCACATTTCCTGCTCCTATAATTACTACGTTGGACGGTCTAACACCGGTTATTCCTCCTAGTAAAAGACCATTTCCCCCATGAGTTGAAGACAGTAATTCAGCGGCAATAAGTATGCTGGAAACTCCGGCTATTTCACCAATAAGTCGTACAATGGATAATTCATTATGGCTGTCTCGTATATATTCAAATCCTAAAGCCGTAATCTTTTTTTTAGAAAGTTCTTCGAAATATTCTTTGCATTGAGTATTTATTTGTACAGCAGAAATCAAATAGGAATTTGGCTGCAAGTGCTTTATTTGATCTATGGATAAAGGTTCAACTTTTAAAATGATGGGTTGAGACATAACCTCATTAGGGTCGTATGAAATTTTTGCCCCTGCTTCGGAATATAAAGCATCGGAATAATGAGCCCCTAAACCGGCTCCACTTTCCATTATGATATCAATACCATTAGAGCTTAGAACCGATACAGCATCGGGAGTGAGAGCAATCCTGCTTTCAATCAAATGATCTTCTTTAGGAATACCAATACTGCATTTTCCTCCTTTTTTTATCACTTCAATTCGTTCCTCCAGGGGAATCAACTCTTCTTCGGAAAAAGGTGTATAAATACCCATATTAGTTAAATGTTAAGTGCCTGGTTTGATCCATCAAATTTAATAAAATTTTATGATGTTCAGGTAATTCATTTTCACATATATCCGGCCATTCTATAAAACAATAATTATCGGAATCTATGTATTCATAAAAACCAATATTTATTAATTCTTCCATATATTTAATTCGATATAAATCAAAGTGATAAATTCTACCTGCAGGACACAGGTATTCATTTACTAATGAAAAAGTTGGACTGGTTATGGTATCATGGCATTCAAGTGTTTTGCATAAATATTTTACTAAAGTGGTTTTTCCGGCACCTAGATTTCCCTTAAGTGTAAAAATTTTATATTTTGAATTTGAAATTATTTCTTTAGCAACATCTTCTAAGTCTGAAAATGTATTGATAACATAATCCATATAATTTATTTTTTAAAAAGATTATAAGAATAGTAACTGCAAAGATAAGTAAATAAATATTTTTATATTTGTTATTTAGAATTCTTCAAAAAAAGAAGTATGAAGCTAAGTTATAAATCACTTTCCATATTTATTGGAATTGGGTATTTTATAATAGGAATATTAATTATTGTTTATAAAAAGTTTTTTATTGAATTAGAACCTGAATACTCTTGGATTTTAGGGGGATTATTAATAGTTTACGGATTTTTTAGAGCTTATCGAGCGACTAAATATATTAGACAAAATGAACAATAGATTAATAATCAGCCCCATAGTATTTTTAGCTTTTTTAATTATATGTATTTCGTGCCAAGAAGATATAAAAAAGAAACAAGCGTATAGGCAAGGGAATATAACTTTAGCTATTGATCCGTCACTTATTAATTTAGGCTCTGCTTTAGTTGAAGTTTTTCAATCCTCTTATCCCGAAACAAAAATTTTATTCAAGCCGGAAGTTGAAGATTTAGTGATCGCTTATCTTTTGAACGGTAAGGTTTCCTTAGCAATGACTACCAGAGATTTATCTTCAGAAGAAGCCGGAATTTTATATAATCATACCAATGTTACTTATATTTCAACACAAATAGCGTGTGATGCAACCATTTTTGTTGTGTCAAAAGAAAGTTCCATTAAAGAAATTGACCAAACTTCTTTAAAATCAAATATTATTTCAAATGATAGTAAATTTGTATTTGATGGAGGAAATTCAAGTAATTTTAATAATTTAAAAAAAAAATTAGGGTTTAAACTTGCTAAAAATCAAAAAATTAACTCATTTTCAAATGGAAAAGAGGTAATCCAATTTATTAGTAAAAATAGCTCTCATATAGGAATTATTGGTTTGGATGTATTAAGTGAAGAAAATAGTAATGAAGTTAAGGAGTTCCTTTCAAAAGTGAGAATATTGCCTATAAGAAGAGCGGATGGTAATTTAATAAATCCGACGGTGCCTAATTTGCGTGAAGGTATATACCCTTTCACCAAAAGAGTTTTTCTATTAAATGCTGAAAACAGTTTTAAAATAGGGAGCAGTTTTTCAAGATTTTGTGGCTCTCAGAGAGGACAGCTTATTGTTAAAAGGGCAGGACTTCAACCCTATTATTTGTATGAAAGAAGGATTGAGCTTCATGGAAGATAAATTTTAAAAAATAGTTTAAAAAATAAATAATTTTAATACTATTAGAATACAAATAATAGTTAAAAATAAAATAAAAATAAAAATAAATAAAAATTTAGAATGAATTACGCGAAAAAAGAAATAGGTGCAACATTTGTAATCTCTGCTATGATGTTATCAGGATTTATGAATGCACAAAGTATTCAAGAAGGTATTAAGTATTTAGAAAGCGATCAATATAGCAAGGCTAAAAATACTTTTGAAAAATTAGCAGCTCAATCACCATCAGCAGACAATTATTATTATTTAGGGGCATATTATTTATCAATTTCTAAACCTGATCTAGAAATGGCTTCACAATATTTTAATAAAGGTTTGGCTTTAGATCCAAAATCTGATTTAAACAAAATCGGATTGGCGACAATAAAATTATATCAAGGAAAAAAATCGGAAGCAAATGCAGAATTTGAATCCATCGCCAAAGGATCTAAGTACAAAAATGCGGATGTATTATTTCAAATATCAAAAGCCTATCAATTATTTACCAATAAGCCGGAAAGTACAGATTATGATAAAAGTATCGAATATGGCCAAAAGTTATTAGACTTGGTTAAGAATAAAGATAAGTCCGAATACTATATAGTTTTAGGAAATGCCTATTTTGAAAAAAAAGATCCGGGTAAGGCGGTTTCCAATTATACCAAAGCCTTAGGAATTGCCGCAGATAAATCCATACCTTATGCATTAATAGGAAACATATGGGGGCGAACCAATGGACAAGGAAAATTAGCTGCAGAAAATTTTGACAAGGCCATAGCAGCTAATCCTAATTATCCATTAACATACAAATATTTGTCAGACTTTAATGTGAGAAGTGGTAATTATAATGAAGCTTTTAAAAACTTACAAAAATATATTTCTTTGTCAGGGAACAACGATGCCGAAACTCAATTTGAATTAGCTAAAGTTTCCTATTTTATTAAAGATTATGCAAAGTCTTTAGATTTACTGACTAGAAATTGGAATGATATATCCGATCCGTTAAAATTTAAGTTAAAAGCATTGGATTTAATTGAAAATTCAGATTTTTCCGAAGCCTATAAAAATATAAATCAATATTTACAAACCATTCCTGAATCAAAAAGAGAAGGTTCAGATTATGGAGTTTTAGGAAAAATACAAGCCTCATTACTTAAAACTGCAAACGGTCAAGAAAAAGAGGAATTAACCAAAACCGCGATACTGAATTTAACCAAAGCCATCGGTCATGGAGATAAAACCTATGATTATCAATCTATTCTTTTATCCTTACAACCGGGAGCTAAAACAGAAGCATCTATAACTAATCCTAAAATTGAGGCTTTGAAAAAATCGGTTGCGGCTGATGCTAAAGATACAACTTCATGGTATAATTTAGCTTTAGAACAATACGAAGCTAAAGATTATTTAGGCTCTGTTGCATCATGGGACCAATTGATTTCTCTAATTCCTACCTGGGAAGTAGCTTATGCCGGAAAAGGTATGGCATTATACGCGTATGATTCGAGTGATAAGAGCGGTCTTACAGCTCAAGCCTTCCAAAAATATATTGATATGGTTGAACCGAAGAAAGAATATTCAGCCAATGAAAAAGCCTATTTAGCTATTGCCTATACATTTTTCGCTTATAAAGAATATCATGAAGGAAATAAAGATAAAGCAGAAACTTATTTGAAAAAAACATTATCTGTGGATCCTCAAAATGCAGATGCTTTAAATCTTCAAAAACTTTTACAATAATTTTTACAATTAATAAGATTAAACAGCTATTTCATTTAAATGGAATAGCTTTTTTTATTGCTAAACTTTATAAGTTGTAAAGTTCAAAAAAATTAGAAAATATAAGATTAGAATTAATATCTGAAAAGTAGAGGTTGAATACTTGGTTAGGGTTTAAAATTGACGAATATGAATTAATATTTAATTAAAAAATTCTAACTCAATCTGAGTTAGAATTTAAATATTTTAAAATTATACTAGATTATACTAGTTATAATTGAGTGATTTTCTCGTAATTATCTTCAGGTAAATTCCATGAACAGGATGTAGCCTTATCATTTAAGATGGCTATTTTTCTATTTACAATATCAAAAATTCTAACACCTTTTAAAGAAGTTTGAGGAGTGTGATAGATATGTAAGCTAACAGATATTTCCGAAGAATTATTAACTACCGAATGAATACCTCCTAAATCTTCAGGAAAAATAGCACCTTCAGGAGCTACGCCTTCTCCTTCGTATACTATGAAATTTTTATCTTCAATGTAACTAACTTCTGTAAGATTTCCTTTTAAAACTTTTATTAATCCGTCATAGTTTAAGTGGTCATGAATGGCAGTTTTATTATTTATTCCCCAAAGCATTAAAATTGCACAGCATTTATTAGCATAAATAGGTAAACGAACATAACTGCCTTCCGGAACATTTACTTTATTAATAGAAAAAGCTGCATCGTAATCATTAAAATTATATTTAAATAATTCTGATGCAACTTGTTCGTAATCAGAATTACTTAATTTTAGATTTTCAATACTGCTAAGTAATTCTTGACTTTTATTTTTAAATATGGTTTCCATAATCATTTATTTATTTTGATTTTAAACAAAGATAATAAATATGAATTTAATATCATCCAATCCCTATAGATTTAGTAGATAATAAAAACATTTTTTTAGTTCATTTTTAAATTTAATTTTAATTTAAAAAGGCTATCTAAAAAAGATAGCCTTAAATATTGTATTTTTTAAAAATTTTATTTTAAGAAATTAATTCAACTGTTTTATTTTCATTTGTAACAGTAACAGTAATCAATGAATGTTTAGAAAGCGATTTCATGGCTTTGTCCCATTTTTTTCCACTTAGCCCGGCCAAAGATTTTAATTCACTTAATTCCATAGAAGAATTATTATCTTGTAATAATTTGATGATAATCTTTTCTTCCTCAGAATGTTCAATAGAAAATGCTTTTTGCTCGGGTTTCATTTGCGGGAAAAATAATACTTCTTGTATAGACGGATTATTAGTAAGGAACATGATTAATCGATCCATTCCTATACCTAAACCTGCAGTAGGAGGCATACCGAACTCCAATGCACGTAAAAAATCCTGATCAATAAACATCGCTTCATCATCTCCTTTTTCAGACAATTTTAATTGTTCTTCAAAACGTTCTCTTTGATCTATGGGATCATTTAATTCTGAATAAGAATTAGCAATTTCTTTTCCGCAAACCATTAATTCAAAACGTTCGGTTAATTCAGGATTATCTCGGTGCTGTTTAGTTAATGGAGACATTTCTTTGGGATAATCAGTAATAAAGGTTGGTTGTATAAAATTACCTTCACATTTTTCTCCGAATATTTCATCGATGATTTTTCCTTTACCCATAGTTTCATCCACCTCAACACCCATTTCTTTTGCTGCATTTCTCAATTCCTCCTCAGATTTTCCTGTTATATCAAATCCCGTAAATTTTTTAATAGCATCGGTCATGGAAATTCGGGCATAAGGAGCTTTAAAATCAATTTCATGCTCTCCAAATGTTGCTCGGGTTGTTCCGTTTACTGCTAGGGCGCAATGTTCCAATAATTGTTCAGTAAACTTCATCATCCAATTATAATCCTTATAAGCAACGTAAATTTCCATTGCAGTAAATTCAGGATTATGCGTTCTGTCCATTCCTTCATTTCTGAAGTTTTTAGAGAATTCGTAAACACCTTCAAAACCGGCAACAATAAGACGTTTTAAATATAATTCATTTGCAATTCGTAAATATAATGGAATATTTAAGGCGTTATGATGGGTTATAAACGGTCGAGCCGCAGCTCCACCGGGAATGGATTGAAGTATAGGGGTTTCAACCTCAAAATATCCTTTATCATTAAAAAAGGATCTCATAGCATTAAACAGACGAGTCCGTTTAATAAAAATTTCTTTTATATGAGGATTAACTACTAAGTCAACATATCTCATTCTATATCTTAATTCAGGATCATTAAATGCATCATGGACTTTTCCTTCTTCATCAACTTTAGGTAGAGGAAGCGGTCGCAATACCTTTGAAAGAAGTTTAAAATCGTTAACCATTACGGTTTTTTCGCCCATTTTAGTGACAAATAATTCTCCTTCAACTCCTATAAAATCACCTAAATCGAGCAATTTTTTATAAAAATCGTTATATTTAAATTTATCATCGTCGGGACAAATTACATCTCTGTTAAAATACAGCTGAATACGCCCGGTGGTGTCTTGCAGCTCAGAAAAACCCGCTTTTCCCTGAATACGATTAGACATAAGTCTTCCGGCAATCACAACCTTCTCTCCTTCTTTAAATTGATCTTTTATTTCTTGGGCAGTATGCGTAACTTTATATTCTGCAGCGGGATATGGATCGATACCCGCATCCTTAAGTTTTTGTAATTTTTCTCTTCGAATTAGTTCTTGTTCTGAAAGTTGCATAATAACAATTTTATCGTGCAAATTTAGTAATAATCTGTAAGTCCTTTAAAATGTTTACCGTATTTATTTACTATTCTTTTTAAAAATTCTTCACGATATCTTATACATCTTAAGAAAAATTTAAAAATTGATAATTTTAATGTTATACATTTTGATTTTTTTGAGGAAATATTAGTTCTATAAAAAAAGGTAGACAATGAGCGTCTACCTTTACTAATATATTACTAAGAAAAATTACCTTACAAATGCAATTTCAGTAACCGGGCTTCCGGTCAATGGGTCTAATATTCCATTCGCTATATAACCGTTAGCATCTTTAATAGTTATATTTTTAACATAACTAATTTTAGATATATTGAAGAAATTGATTTTTCTGAAAGGAATACACATGTTGAATTTAAATGAGTTAGAAGTTACATTATATGGTAATACTTTGACTGTTTTATTGGACTCAAGAAGAGTTCCATTATCAGCATATACATCATAAGTTATTTCTAAATCACCGGAAATTGTTTTACCTGGTAAGCTGTATTTATAATCTAACAAAACATCATATCCAAAAGAGGTCAAACCGCTGCATGGTACAATGGTAGCTTTACCCACTTTAAAATTTGAAAAAGAAACAGAATTAATATATTCTCCTTTTTTCCATATATTTATTGATTTTTTGAAAATATCGGTGGTAAAGGCAGGTAAACCTAAACTTGAAAAAGTGAATGCCGCAGAAGTATAAACTGTTCCTTGTGAAAAACTTTTAGAGTCATCTGAAGAAGTTCCATTACCTATATTAGAAGTTTTAAGTCCTACAGTTATTTTACCTTTAACATCAATTAATTTAGATTGGAAAACTTGAACTTGAGGTATGATGATAAATTTCATGTCGGTTAAAACTTCTCCGTATAAATTGTTATTAAATCCGTCTATTTTTTGAATTCCATTTTCATAGATATAATCCGGATTATTATCAAGTGTAAATTTAACACCTAATTTTATATTACCTTCGGCTTTAAAGCTCACGCTAGATCCTCTGTAAACGTTTGCTTCAATTTCAGTTGGAAAATTAATTTGATTTACACTTATTTTAACCGGAACGTCTCCTAAATATTTGCCGGTAGGAATTTTAATTTCTACACTATATTTTTTTAAATAATCGATCAGGATTTGTGGAACATTATCGATAAAATCATGAGAAAATTTACCCTTAAAGTCTTTATCTAATGTTAAAGTTGGATTATATTCTGTATGGCTGTTATAATACATCTCAATTACGCTAGGTATAATGCGTGATTTATCAAAACCTAATTTTACAGCGATAGAAGGGGTTAATTTACTGTCCGGATTAAAAATTAGCCCTTTTACACGAAATTCTTTATTAAAAATCAAAGGATGAAAAACGTATTCTTTATCGTATGCATTTTTAAGCGCAAGTAAAGAACTATTCTTATTAGTATCATCAATATTTAAAGATAAGCTTAAAGTACCGTTTTCAAAAACATCGCCTATATTGGCATCCGTTGTTTCTAAATTATAAATATCATTTTTCTGATTAATTGAGGTAATATTTCTTATATACGTCGAATCTTGGGTAATTAAATAAACCGTATTACCCGGGATTAATTCTTTACCGATTTTTTCAGATATGTTTTGTAAACTAATAAATCCTCTTGATAACTCCTCTTTAGTACTAAGAATAGAACTATTTTCTGTATTCAAGGTTACTAAATTAGGATTTACTTCCACATTATCAAATGAATAGGTAACTCCTTGTATAGAGCCGGACTGATTGATAATTTTCTTATCATTCAAAGAATGAGAGGGGGATGAACCATCATGTAAGTCTTCATTATTACATGAATATAGCGCTAAAATAGTGCTAAGTGTTAAAAGAATTTTTTTCATAAAAATTGTTATTAAAAAATTAGTAATTCATTTAAAATCAGTTGTTTATAACTTCCATTAATATAGTTTTTAATTTCGGATAAATATATATTATTTTTTAATATATAGAAATAAAATACATTAATATTTATCTAAATACATTTAACGTATAATTATATAGTAGTTTATATGTAATAATTTTTATAGAATTGGTGTTTGCATAAGAAATGTTTAATACTAAGTACATTTTTAAAAGAATTTTGCAAGTCAAGTTTGAAAAGAACTTGTGGGTTTTATTTTTAAAATACTATTGAATGAATCGCAAATATTATAAAAATTTTTTAAAAAAATTATATAAAATAAATTTAATTTGAGTACTTACAGATGTTTATAAATATATTTTTATAGTTTTTATAAGTTGAATAATTCATTGTGTAACGAATTACTTTCTTTTAAGAAAGTGCACGAAGAGTTCTTTAAATAAGAGATAAATATATTAAACGATTTAAATAATCAAATGTTTAGATTAAATTTTTATCCAATATAATATATAAATTAAATGCAATAAAAATAAATTTTGGCATTAAAAAATAGGGGTGTATTCTTAAATATTTAAATATTTATAATTTATACCCGTTAAAAAACATATGTTTATTTTGTTTTTAATTAAAAAATTATATTTTTGCTGTATAAAATATTGGGTATGCGTAAATATATTTTAATTCTAATTTTAATATTTGTAGGTTTAGTAAGCCTTTTTTCAAATACATTATTTTCAGCAGAGTCTTCAAAAGCAGTTGCAGAAGGCATAAATTTTAATTCTGCTGATGTAGCTTGGATGTTAGTAGCCTCAGTGCTTGTTTTTTTAATGACTCCCGGAGTAGGTTTTTTTTATGGAGGAATGGTTAACAGTAAAAATATAATAAGCACTATATTTCAGAGCTTTATAGCTATGGTGACAATAACCGTTTTATGGTTTATCTTTGAGTTTGGATTGGCATTCGGACCGGATATAGGGGGGGTCATAGGAAATCCATTACCTCATATGTTTATGCAAGGAATTGGAACAACTTCTGCCTGGGTAGGAGCTCCTACCATACCCATACTTTTATTTGCCCTCTTTCAATTAAAATTTGCCATTATAACTCCGGCATTAATTTCGGGAGGTGTAGCAGAGCGTATAAAATTCTGGGGTTATTTATTATTTATAGTTATGTTTTCAATTTTTATTTACTCCCCCCTGGCACATGCTACATGGCATCCGGAAGGAATATTGGCAAAGGCAGGAATATTGGATTTTGCCGGAGGCACGGTGGTTCATATGAGTTCCGGTTGGGCTGCCTTAGCAGGAGCTATTTTTTTGAAAAAAAGAAGAGATACAACTCTAGCAGCTGCACAAATACCTTATGTAATTTTAGGCGCCAGTTTGCTTTGGATTGGTTGGTTTGGATTTAATGCGGGATCATCGTTTGCGGCTAATGAGTTAGGTGTACTAGCTTTTGCAAATACAACGGCAGCTTCTGCTTTAAGTGCTTTAACTTGGGGATTTTTAGAAAAAATAAATGGAAAAAAATTATCTTCAGTAGGAGTTTGTGTAGGGGCGGTAGTCGGTTTAGTAGCTATAACCCCGGGTGCAGGATTTGTTTCTTTAGGGCATTCGTTGTTTATCGGATTAATTGCCAGCGTGATTAGTTTTTACATGGTTAAATTTTTCCATACTAACGGTGTAGATGACACCTTAGACGTTTTTCCTTGTCATGGAGTGGGAGGTATGGTAGGAATGCTCTTAACCGGAGTTTTCGCGGATAAGTCTATAAATAAAGATATTCCTTCAAACGGATTGTTTTTTGGAGAGATCACATTGTTTGTTAATCACTTTATAGCAATGATTGCCGTTTCCATATTTGTTTTTTTTGGAACGTTGTTATTATTATTTATTGTAAATAAAATTATTCCATTAAGAGTTGACCCTGATAAAGAAGAATTAGGTTTAGATATATCACAACACGGTGAAAAAGTTTTTTAATAGTTATTAGAATATTTATTCAATGTTTATTTTAAAAGGTGCTTAATAGGAAAAGGATTTCGTAAGAAATCCTTTTTCTTTTATAATTTTGTATAATAAATAGTATGAAGAAAAATAAAATTATAGCAGATTATTTATTAGCATTAATATGCTTTATTATTTTTCTTGTACCCATGATAATTATATTTATTGCGGTTACATTTGACACAGGTATGATTGGAATCTTTACTCAAAATAGAATAGGTAAAAATGGTAAACATTTCAGTTTGTTCAAATTTAGAACGATGAAAGGGGTATATACATCAACGGTCACTACAGATAAAATGCAAATCACCCAATTAGGTAAATTTTTAAGAAAATATAAATTGGATGAATTACCCCAAATTTTAAATATTCTTATGGGTGATATGTCTTGGGTGGGTCCCAGGCCCGATGTTCCGGGTTATGCGGACAAATTAGAAGGGGAAGATAAAATTATTCTTTCCGTAAAGCCTGGGATTACAGGTCCGGCTCAACTAAAATACAGAAATGAAGAGGAAATTTTATCTAAAGTTGAAGATCCACAATTATATAATGATACGATCATTTGGAAGGATAAAATTAATATAAATAAAGATTATGTAAAAAATTGGTCTTTAAAGGGAGATTTTAACTATATGTTTAAAACTATATTTGTAAAATAAAAAAAAAATAAAATTATGATTAAGTTAGCTATTTTTGATTTAGACGGAACTTTACTTAACACGCTAAATGATTTAGCTGATTCATGTAATTATATTTTAGAAAAAAATCATTTACCGGTACATGCTTTAGATTCATACAAAAATTTTGTAGGTAATGGAATGACTCAATTGATTGAAAGAGCTTTGCCATCCGAATTAAAAAGTGATCTTGAGGTAATTGAAAAAATTAAAGATGAATTCATTGAATACTATACTAAGCATTCAGCTATAAAGACAGCACCCTATGACGGAGTAATTGAAATGTTAAAATCACTGAGTTCCATGAATATAAAAATGGCAGTAGCATCCAATAAATTTATGGTAGGTGCTCAAGAATTAGTAAAAAAATATTTTAGTGAAATAAAATTTTCATCTGTTTTTGGACAAAGAACTAACGTTCCCATGAAGCCGAATCCACAGATTGTTTACGATATTATGAATGAATTAGGTATAACAAATAAAGAAGAAATAATTTATGTTGGAGATACCGGAACAGATATGCAAACAGCTGTAAATGCAGGCATAACAAGTATAGGGGTTCTATGGGGATTTAGATCTGAAGAAGAACTTAAAAAATATGGAGCCGAATACATAGTAAAAAGACCTGAAGAAATTTTAAGGTTGGTAAAAAATAATTAAAATCTAACTGCCATAAGTAAATTAAATTATGAAAAATTCAAGAGTGCCTATATTAGATGGACTTAGAGTGTTAGCTATAGGAATGGTTGTTTTAGGACATTATTATAATTTTTCAAAAAATGAAATAGTTAAATTTTTAGCTTATCAAGGATATTTAGGGGTTCAAATCTTTTTCATTATATCCGGTTTTGTTATTTCTATATCATTGGAAAATTCTAAAAATTATCTACAATTCTTAAAAAAAAGATATATTCGGTTAGCTCCGGGGATGTTTATTTGTTCAACATGTACTTTCTTATTTTTTAGTTATATATATACAGGCGAAGGATATTACAGTTCTAAAAATATAATTAATTATTACATAGCTAATACATTTATAGATCCAAATTTCGTAGATATATTCGTCGGTTATACCAAATATTACTATATAGATAATGCATATTGGAGCTTATGGGTTGAGGTGAATTTTTATTTTTTAATAGGATTTTTATATTTTCTGTCGCCTAAAAAAATGATAAGAAATTATATATTGACTTGTATAATAGGCATACCGATTTTTCTTTTATTTTCAAGTGAAATGGGACATGAAATTTTGAAAAATTTTATATCTCCGGAAAAAATTAAATACTATAAATTTGTCAGTAGAGGATTTATTTTTTTTCATGAATGTTTATGGTTTCTTGTGGGGCTTTTTTTATATAAATTATACAACAATAAAAAAGAATATAAGAACTTAAGCATAATGATTATATTGATAGTTATTTTAACAATTTGGGGGAAAGATATAAAGCTATTGTTTATTTACCTTTCCATTTTGTTATTGTTTTTAATTTTCGTTTATTTTCCAAAATATCTTTCTTTTTTAAATAATAAATGGGTTTGTAGATTGGGCGTTGCCTCATATTCTTTATATTTAATTCACTATCATATTGGAGTGGCTACCATAAATAGTATCTATAATTTTTTAGGAAAGGAAATACTTTTCATACCTTTACTTATTGCTTCATTAGCTTGCATTTTTTCATTACTAAGCTATAAATATTTAGAAAGCCCTATAACTAGAGTTTTAAAAAAAGTATTATTAAATAAAAGGATTTGAAAGAATAATGAAAATTTATTGAAAAATTCAAAAAGATTTTAATAGAAAAAAAAAATTTATTAGCTTTGCACGCAAAATAAATGGCCGCGTAGCTCAATTGGATAGAGCGTCAGATTACGGCTCTGAAGGTTGAGGGTTCGACTCCTTCCGCGGTCACTAAAGTAAGTCATTTTAAACGAGTTAAATAGCTTGTTTTTAATGACTTTTTTTATTGAAATTAGAATTTTAACAATTTTAATTAATGTATAATGTTTAATTAAATTACATCAAAATAGTTTGTTAGGATTTATTAATTGAAATTAACTACATAGTAAGTAATTTGGCTTCAAATGTGAAATACGATTAAATTAGAGTGATGTTCATTAGTGTCTAAAATTTTTTACCAATACGTATAATAAACTTTTCATGTTCTAAAACTATTTTACAATAATTAAAGTAAAGTACAAGATACTTACATCCTATACGTTCTTTTATATAATTAGTTTAGCAAATAGATCCATCGTTAAAGTTTTCTTTATGAAATCTCTTAAATTTCAACACGTTATATTTTTATTCTTCCCACTAATTTTTGTTGCTCAAGAAAGAGCTTTATTTATATTTAAAGATTCGATAGAGAGTAATAAAAATAAGTATATAGAACATTGGGATGTAAAACATTATGACCTAATCATTGAACCGGACTTTAAAGCAAAATTTCTAAAAGGATCAAACAAAATTAAATTCCAAAATAAAGGATCTGAAATAATTCAAATAGACCTTCAAAATCCAATGAATATTGATAGTATTTTGACTGTAAAAAATAACCGTATACCATATGTAAAAAAAGGAAATTTTTATTATTTAGACATAAGTCGCAATGCAGAAAAAGAAAATGTTGATCAGGAACTCATTATTTATTTTAGCGGAAAACCCAAAATTGCAGAAAATGCTCCCTGGGATGGAGGTTGGATATTTTCTAAAGATAGAAATGGTAAAGATTGGATGACCGTTGCTTGTGAAGGCATTGGAGCTAGTGTGTGGTTTCCATGCAAGGGCTATTTGGGAGATGAGCCGGATGAAGGAATGACCTTAACTATTGTTACCAATAACCATTTAAAAGGTATAGGCAATGGGAAACTTAAAGATAACTGGAATGAATCACAAAAAAATTATTTTAAATGGCAGGTGATTAATCCCATAAATTCATACAATATAATTCCCTATATAGGAGATTATGTAAATTTTAAAGATGAATATAAGGGAGAAAAAGGAAATTTAGAATTAAGTTATTGGGTTATGCCTGAAAATTTAAATAAAGCTAAATTTCAATTTTCACAAGTAAAAAAGATGCTTGAAGCGTTTGAATATTGGTTCGGCCCGTATCCTTTTTATGAGGATGGTTATAAGATCGTTGAAGCGCCTTATTTAGGCATGGAACATCAAAGTGCAATTGCTTATGGCAATAATTATAAAAATGGCTATTTAGGTCAAGACAGAAGTGACACGGGTATAGGGTTGGATTGGGATTTTATTATAGTTCACGAATCTGGACACGAATGGTTTGGCAACAATATTTCTAATGCGGATATTGCGGACATGTGGATACATGAAGCATTCACTACCTATTCGGAAACGTTATTTGTTGAATATTTTTATGGAAAGGAAAAAGCAAATAGGTATATAATAGGACAAAGAAAGAATATTAAAAATGATATTCCCATTATAGGAACGTATTCTAAAAATAAAAAAGGAAGTACAGATATGTATGATAAAGGAGCCAATATGATACATACCATAAGACAAATTATCGGAAATGATGAACTATTCAGAAATATACTCAGAGGTTTAAACCAAGATTTTTATCATCAAACTGTTACTTCGAGTCAAATAGAAAATTATATATCAGAAAAATCAGGAATTAATTTTTCTAAAATTTTTGACCAATATTTAAGAACTGTAGATATACCCGTATTAAATTATTATATAAAAGATAATACCTTATTTTATAAATGGTCAAACGTTGTTAATGGCTTTTCAATGGAAATAAACACGTCTATAGGTAAAATTAAACCTACAGAAAATTGGAAATCCTTCAAATCTAAGAATTTAATCAATAAATTTTATGTTGATGAAAATTTTTATGTTAAAGTCTATAAATCAAATGAATAACTCATTTCTTTTTCAACTTTTTAATGGTAATAATTGAAATACTTATAAATCCAATCATTGTAGCAAAAAGATAGGTTAAGAACATAAAATTTAAATACTTAGCAGGTATGGGATCATACCAATAGATAATAATCATTTCTGCTGCCTGAAAAAATAGTAATATACCGACTATGTATAAAATAATGAAAAACATATACTTCATTATATCGGTAGTTTTTAGTAAAAACCGATAAAGCATAAATGAAATAATAATAAATCCAATAAAGAGCAAACTATAAATAAAGTAAATCATAAAAAATAGTATTAATCAGTAATTTCATCTTCAGCGGAACTCTCCTCGTTTTCTTCCGTAGAATTAAGTTTTTCCATTAATACTTTATCTATTCTATTTGCATCTTTATCTACAATTTCAAATGAAAATCCGTTATAATTGAATTTTTCGGCAACTTCAGGAATATACTCCATATGATAAATAATAAATCCGGCTAACGTAACATATTCATCATCGTCTAATTCAATAATGGTATCATCAAAAAAAGAATTTAAATCTCTAATTCCTATATTACCGTTAACTAAATATGAACCATCTTCACGTTGCACAATTTCTGTCTCCTCTTCATCGCTCTCAGGCATGTCACCCACAATACCTTCAATAAGGTCTTGCAAAGTAATAATACCTTGGAATGTACCATATTCATCAACAACAAAACCCATATGTTGTTTATTTTTACGGAATTCCTGTAAAATATCAACAGAATGCATATTTTCATGAATGAAGATCGGAGTTTTTAAAATGGATTTTATATCAAAATTTGGCGTGTTTATATTTTCATAAAATTCTTTTATAGCCAAATAGGCATTAGCTTCATCTAAATTACCGTCACACACGGGAAATTTGGTAAAATTGCTGTCTTTAATTTGCTTTTCAATTTCTTCGAAACTATCTTTTAAATTAATCCATTCAACTCTTTTGCGGTATGTCATTAAACTTTTAGCTTTTTGTTCTGAAAAAGCAAAAACATTCTGATGCAATTCACTTTCCTCTTTTTCTAAAACCCCTTGTAAACTTGCTGTCTTAAGCATATAAATTAGTTCGTCCTCAGAAATTTTTTCACCTTCCACATTTGAAATTTTAAATATCTTGTTAAATATATGGGTTGAAAATGAAAGGATTTTAACAAACGGATACAAAGCCATTGAAAAAACTTTGATAATTGGAGCAACAGTCAAAGCTATTTTTTCAGGATTTCTCATGCCGAAGGTCTTAGGAATCAACTCTCCCAAAACTATGGACACATAAGTAATCAATGCTATAATTACCATATAAGACAGTTCATTAGCATGGGTTGCTGTCAATGAGAAATGCTCAAAAAATGGAGTAACGTATTTTACTAAGGTAGCGCCTCCATAAGCACCCGATACAATACCGATCAAAGTTATACCCACTTGAATAGAAGATAAAAAATCTTCCGGTTTTTCTAAAAGATTGAGTACTATTTTAGCCTTTTTATTTCCTTTTTTTACTTTGTTTTCAATTTTTTGCCTCTTAACTGATACTAAGGCAATCTCAGATATAGCGAAAAAGGCATTTAAAAGAGTTAATAATAAAAGAATTCCTATTTCTAACATTTTAATATAAAAAAATTAAGTTTATTCCCAGGTAGTTGTTTCAATCATTTTAATAATATCTTTTTCAATATATTCAACAGCAGGTTGTAAAGAATCAGGCCGAGGCTGAACTTTAAAATATAAATTTCCTGAAAGGAAATGTTTAATACTGTCTGTTACATAAAATTGAATATTTGAAGCAGATTCGCCTCCCAATCGATAAAGATTCCCAAATACCTTTTTTTCCGGATAAGAAAATGATTTGGTTTTTATAGAATTGGCTTTTATGGTATGTTCATATACAAGTCTCTGAGCTTCTTTTAATAGCGAATTTAAATTTCCGTTTACCTCAGAATAAGTTAAATATAGAGTTGCTTTCATGAATGGATAACTAAAATTGTACCAACAATTTTTGTGTTTATCCTCTACTTTAGTGAGGTTCGAATACTGAAATTCAAAAGGACATTTTTCTTTTTTAAAAAGTATGTAATTGGGTGCAGGGTATTCTAATCTTACCTGGCCGATTGGCTTAGGTAAATATTCTTCTTTCTTACAACTAAGTAATAACATAGAAAATAGAATAATAAAATATAAAATATATAATTTTTTTATTGATTTACTCATCTAAATAAATAAATTTAGTATTTAATTAAATAATATATATAACGAATTTTTAGATACAATACGTATATTATCCCATCTATTACCTATGAATAGAAACTTTTTATATAAATATTTTATCTTGTAATAAAAATATTTTTGAGGGGATAAAGTATATGCAAAAGCAGTCAATGCACATACCTGTAGATTTTTGCTAAATAACTTAAAGAAAGTTTTTCTCTTAAAACAATAGGAGAAGAGAAAATTATAAAATAAGAGGATATAAATTAATGAAATACTCGTGGGCCCGGGCTCGTCCATATAAATTGAAATTTTATTATAAGTATTTTTGAAGTTTAAAAATCATGCTGAATTATGTCTTCATTTTCAGGTTGTTTACCCAATAAGTTGGATAAAAATAAAATATTATCTGCAATAACTTCGGTAATATGTTTAGTAATACCGTTATCATCAAATTTACGAGTTTTAAGTTTTCCTTCAATGTAAACTTTACTTCCTTTTTTCAAAAATTTTTCACAAAGTTCTGCCAGTTTATTTCTTGCAGTTATATTATGCCAATCAGTTACATCTACTTTTTCTCCGGTTTCTTTATTCATATAACTTTCAGATGTGGCAACCGGAAAGTTAACAACAATATTTCCATCACTAAACCTATAAGATTTTACGTCAGTACCTAAATTCCCAACTAAAATTACTTTATTAATAGATGTACTCATTTTTATATATAAATTGATCGCATTGATGAGCAAAAATAATAAAAAATTTAATTATAAAATAAAAAATTTTCCATGGGTTTTGGAAAAGCGTAGCTTTTTAAGTTGTTTTTATTCAAAATTATAGCATTTATTTTATGGGCGACTTGATAAAAATCATTTTCATCAATTTCAATTTCTGAAATGGTAATAGTTAACAATCTATGACTAAGCTTATGTTTGATCTGATGGTTATGGATAATTTGGTAATTTTTGAAATTTTGGTCAAATAAGGGAAATTCATATAAACCTTTCCAAATCGAATTATTATTTCTTTTTTTTATTAATGTTAAGTCTTTACAAAAAAGATAGGCATAATGTATATTTTCTTCTTTAATTTTAACCGAGGAAGATTTAATTGGAAGAACGTTTTGTAAATTATTAGTATAGGCCAAACATTCCTCCTGAATAATACATTGATCGCATTTTGGATGTAACGGTGTGCAGACCATCGAACCGAAATCCATGATCGCTTGATTGAAATCACCCGGATTTTCGGGCATTAAAGGTTTAATTAAATCAAAAAAATAGGTAAAAGTACTACTTTTACTTATATCTTTTTCTGAGCCAAAAACTCTGGAATATACTCGAAATGCATTACCGTCCAGAGCAGGCACTTTTTCATTAAAAGATATTGAAGCTATGGCAGCGGCAGTATATTTTCCGATTCCTTTAAGTTTAATTATTTCATTATAAGAAACAGGGAAAATACCATTTAATTCATTTACAATGTATTTTGCGGTAAAGTGTAAATTGTGCGCTCTAGAATAATACCCCAATCCCTGCCAGGAATTTAATACTTCATCTTCGGAGGCATTTGCCAGAACTTCAACATTAGGAAACCGTTGAATAAAATTTAAATAATATTCATATCCTTGATTAATACGAGTTTGCTGAAAAATAATTTCCGAAATCCAAATGTTATAAGGAGAAAGAGTTTCCCTCCATGGCAGTAAGCGTTTATTAATTTTATACCATTTCTGTAAAAGACTAATAAAATTCACACTTTTAAATGTTTATAAGTTTTACTTTCCAAAAATAATATTATATTTGCAAACTCAAAATTTAATTAGAAGTATAATAATATAATATTAAAAGTATGACAAAAGCAGATATCGTAAATTCGATTTCAAGTAAACTGGGTCTTGAAAAAGTTGAAACTCAAAAAGTCGTGGAAGTTTTTATGGATGAGATTAAAACTGCTATGGCTAAGGGTGATAATGTTTATTTAAGAGGTTTTGGAACTTTTTTAATTAAAAAAAGAGCAGCTAAAACAGGAAGAAACATTTCTAAAAATACAACTATTAAGATTCCGGCTCACAATGTACCTGCTTTTAAACCAGCTAAGTCTTTTGTTGAAGACGTAAAAACAAATGTTAAAGTCAAAAATTAGTAATAATTAATAAATAAAAGAACACTATGCCAAGCGGAAAAAAAAGAAAACGTCATAAGGTAGCGACCCATAAACGTAAAAAAAGAAGAAGATTAAACCGTCATAAAAAGAAAAATAAATAATTTTCTTCTAACATAAAACTAAGGTTTTTTTACTTAAGATATTTGTACATTCTTTACCAAAGTTTAAACTCAAAAACAATAGGTAAAGAATGTTTTTGTTCAAAAATGAATGTGTATAAGGGTGGATAATTAATGTAAAAGATGAGTAAAGAATTAATAGTATCATACGAACATTCAAAAGTTAGAATTATAATATTAGAAGGAGGGAGGATTCAAGAACTTCATGAAGAAGAAATAGGAAATAATTTTACGGTTGGAGATATTATTATGGGCAAAGTAAAAAAACTTGCTCCAAGTCTTAATGCTTGTTTCGTAAACATCGGATACGAAAAAGATGCTTTTTTACATTATCTTGATTTAGGTCCACAAATTAAATCTTCATTAAAATACTGTAAAGGAGTATCTTCCGGTAAAATAAATTCACCCAAATTAACTTCGTTCCCTTTTGAAGAAGATATAAACAAGGATGGAGTTATACAAGATGTTCTAATTCCTAATCAGGATATACTCGTACAAATTACCAAAGAGCCCATTTCAACTAAAGGTCCTCGATTATCTTCCGAAATTTCTTTAGCCGGAAGGTATCTTGTATTGATACCTTTTGCATCCAAGACATCAGTTTCAAGAAATGTCTCTACTGCTGAAGAAAAAGACAGGTTGAAACAAATCGGAGAACAAATACGCCCTAATGGTTTCGGACTTATTATTAGAACGGTAGCTGAAGGTAAATCCGCTCAAGAATTACAATCGGAATTAACTAATCTTTTAAATAAATGGAACAATGTGTGCTTTCGTAATATTAAAAAAAGCAAAGCACCTGCCAAAATTTTGGGAGAATTAGATAAAGCTTCATCAATTCTTAGGGATAATTTAAATGAAGATTTTGTTAGTATCGTTTGTGATAATGAGGAATTGGCCGGAGAGATGAAAGAATACCTTAATATTATTGCTCCCGAAAAATCTAAGTTAGTTAAATATTACGATTCCCATATTCCCATCTTTGAATATTACAATATAGATAAGCAAATAAAACAATTGTTTGGTAAGCATGTTAATATTTATCAATCGAAAGGCGCGTATTTGATAATTGAACATACTGAAGCCATGCATGTTATAGATGTTAATTCAGGGAACGTTACAGCCAATCAAAAATCCCAAGAAGATGCAGCCTTACATATCAACAAATTAGCTGCAGCAGAAATTGCTCGTCAATTGCGTTTACGGGATATCGGAGGGATCATCGTTATAGATTTTATTGATCTTACTTCATCTCAGCACAAAAAAGATCTTTATGAGTATCTAAAAAAGGTAATGAAAGATGATAAAGCAAAACATAAAATCTTACCTCCAAGTAAATTTGGAATAGTTCAAATCACCAGACAAAGAGTACGTCCTCAAAAACAGTTGAATACAACAGAGGAAAATCCTAATATTAATGGAAAAGTAGAATCTCCTATTGTATTAGTAGATAAAATTCAACAACAAATCTTAAATGCCATAGTTTCAAATAAAGGCAAATTGTATTTGCATACACATCCATTTGTTGCGGCATATTTAACTAAAGGCATTAAAAGCATACGTAATGAATGGTTTCTAAATTACAAAAGATGGATTAGGGTAATTCCTAGAGACAGCTTTAAATATCTTGAATTTCAAATACAAAACGAAGAGAAGGAAGTCATCTATAAATTTTCAAATTAAACTCTATACTTATTTTTCATTCATTACACACTCTTTCTATCTTTCTTTTTGAGGAGAGAAATTTAATTGAATAGTAGATCTGAGCTTAAAGATCCGGTTTCTTAACATTCTTAGAAACAATAATCATAGTTCGACTTTTACTCTAAAATTTATTGGTATATCAGATTTTAGAAATAAAATTTCCTATCCAAACACCCAAAATTCCTATCAAGATGCTGATACCTATATATAAAGCTAAAGTGAAGAATTGATGATTTTGATATAATTGCAAATTTTCAGCTGAAAAAGTTGAAAAAGTAGTATATCCACCACAAAAACCGGTTATTAATAGTAATTTTATTTCATTGTTTATAAAATTAAATCGTTCTGACAATCCCAAAAATAATCCGATGACAATACATCCGCTACAATTTATAAGAAAGGTAGCTAAAGGAAATATTCCTCCATAATATTTATGGATATAAAGAGATAATAGATAACGAATGATTGAACCTATAGATCCACCTAATCCAACTAAAAATATATTATAAATCATAAAATAAATTTATCTTTATCTAAATCTTTACTATTAACAAAAAGAATATTTAGTTAATAAGTTTTTGCGTTGAATCCTTAAATGCCGTTGTCATCATCATCTTCTTCATTACTATACCATTTGCTATATTTAAGATAATTGGAAGCCGTCTGATGTATTTTATTTTTCATTAAATCTTCTGAAACCATACCTATTTTTTTTGCCGGAATTCCTGCCCAAATTTCACCACGTGATATAAACGTACCTTGAGTGACTACAGCTCCGGCAGCAATAATTGCGTTGCTTTCTACGGTTACCTCATCCATGACTATAGCTCCCATACCAACCAGAACATCATCGTGAATGGAACATCCATGGACAATTGCATTATGACCTATAGATACGTTATTTCCAATAAGGGTAGGATGTTTCATATAGGTACAATGAATAACTGCATTGTCTTGAATATTAACTCTGCTGCCGATTTTTATAAAATTAACATCACCACGGATTACAGCATTAAACCAAACAGAACTTTGGCTTCCTATAGTCACATCTCCGATGATTACGCATGTTTCTGATAAATAACAATCATTTTCAATTGAGGGAAATTTATCTAATACTTTTTTAAGTAGCGCCATATTTTTAAATAATATTATAAGAATCTGTTTATAGATACTAGCAAGTTATGTAATTTTGAAGAATTAAACTAAATGACATGAAATTAAAAATTGAAAAAACTCCCAATAAAAATATAGTTAAATTCGTTGCCCCCTCAACATTAGTAGAAGGCAGTTATGAAATATCGGATATAAAAAAAGCGGGTGATATTCCTATAGCACAAGAATTACTTCAATTGCCATTTGTTACTCATATTTTTATTACAGCAAATTTTATTGCTGTTCAAAAAAATGATATGGTAGAATGGGATATGGTCTTAGATGAAGTAAAAGAATTAATTGAAGACGAATTACTGGCGAATCCTTCAGTTGTTTTACAGCCGCGTAATACTCCCATATCTGTGTATGTTGAAATGACGCCTAATGCCTCTGTAATGAAATTTGTTACCAACAAAATTTTAGTTGAAGGAATAATTGAATTAAAAAATGAGAGCGAAGCTAAAGAAGTCCCTTTAGCACAATATTTATTTAGTTTTCCTTATGTAAAAGAAGTGTTTATATCGGATAATTTCGTTTCCATAACTAAAGCTGAAGATTATCAATGGGAAGATATCTCTATGGAATTAAGGTATACTATTTCTGAATATTTAAGAGAAGAAAAAGAGATTAGCAATATAAAAAATTTTTCCACCTATAAAACTACAGATCATACGGAAAGAGAATTTTCAGAAATTGAAATTAAAATTAAAAATATTTTGGATGAATATGTGTTACCTGCAATTGCCGGAGACGGAGGTAATATAGAACTTATTTCTTTCGATGAAGAAACTAAGGTAGCTAAAATGCTTTTACAAGGGGCATGCAATGGTTGTCCATCCTCAACATATACTTTAAAAAATGGAATTGAGGAACTTTTAAAACAAATGTTACCTAATGAAATTGAAGCAGTAGAAGCGATTAATGGGTAAGTAACTTATCCATTAATCCTTTGTAAGCTTTTCAGCAATACTAGTACAAGCTTCGTTCAATAGATTGAAAACATTTTCAAAATCTTCTATATCACCGTAATAAGGGTCCGGAACACTTTGTTTAACAGCAGTAGGAGATTCAGACATAATTAGCTTAACCTTTTTCTTATCTGCTTCTTTTTTTGCTTTGAAGATTATATCGCTGTAGTTGGCATGATCCATAACATATATGGCATCAAACTCGTCGAAATCAGAAGTAATAAATTTTCTGCCTCTTAGCTGAGAAATATCAATATTGTTTTTTTTACAAACCTGAATCGCACGTTTATCAGGTTTTTCATTTACGTGATAATCGGTTATCCCGGCACTATCTACAGTAAAACTATCAGGAAGTTTTGAACGTAAAATTCCTTCTGCCATAGGGGAACGACAAACATTACCTAAACAAACCATTAATATTTTCATATATCAGAAGTCAATTTTTTATTTAAATCGTCAACATAAGATTTGAATAACTTATCTGTCTCAAATAAGTTGTCAACCGTTTTACAAGCATGTAATACGGTTGCGTGATCTCTTTTACCAATTTGAATACCAATAGAAGAAAGAGAGGCATTGGTATATTTTTTTGCGAAATACATAGCTAATTGTCTCGCCTGAACAATATCTCTTTTTCTGGTTTTTGATTGTAAAGCATCAATTGATACTTTAAAATAATCGCAAACCAAGTTTTGAATATAATCTATGGTAATATCTTTTTTGGAATTAGTAATAAGATTAGATAGTGTTTTTTCAACAAGATCTAAGGTTATTTCCTTTTTATTGAAAGTTGCCTGAGCAATTATGGAATTTAGAGATCCTTCCAGTTCTCTAATATTGGTTTTAATATTTTTAGCAATATATCCTAAAACTTCATCAGAAAGCGCAATACCATCAAATTCCATTTTTTGTTGAAGAATTGCTAACCTCGTAGTATAATCAGGGGATTGTATTTCAGTTGAAAGCCCCCATTTGAATCGAGAGATTAATCGCTGCTCAACATCTTGAATGTCTACAGGCGATTTATCCGAGGTCAATATAATCTGTTTTCCGTTTTGATGTAAATGATTAAAAATATGGAAAAATACTTCTTGTGTACCTTTTTTACCCGATATGAAATGAATATCATCTACGATCAACACATCAATCATTTGATAAAAATGAATAAAATCATTTCTATTGTTTGATTTAGTAGCTTCCTGGAATTGTTGACAAAATTTTTCCATGGAAACATACAAGACAGTTTTTTCCGATTGAATTCTTTTAACTTCTAAGCCGATAGCATGAGCCAAATGGGTTTTTCCTAAACCTACACTACTATAAATAAATAAAGGATTAAAAGAAGTACCGCCGGGTCTTTTAGCAATTTGTTTTCCCGCAGAACGGGCAAGACGATTAGAATCTCCTTCAATAAAATTGTCAAATGTATAATTTGTATTGAGTTGACTATCAATCTTTAATTTTTGTAATCCGGGAATAATAAATGGATTTTTAACTCCTCTTTCAATAAATAGGGGAGCTTCCACTTCCTGAACCTTTATTTGTGCTTTTTGGGAACTTGGAATGTTAACGGTATAGGAATTTTCAGATTGTTGGTTTTTTTCCATCATAATGGAATAAACCAATTTGGCATCTTTTCCCAAATTTTTGGTTAAGGCACTTTTTATTATCTTTATGTAATTTTCTTCAAGATATTCATAGTAAAACTTACTGGGTACCTGTATGGTTAATATTTTATCTTGAAGCTTTACGGCCTTGATAGGTTGGAACCATGTAAAATAGGATTTCTCAGAGATATTATCTTTGATATATTGTAGACAGGCTTCCCATATTGAAATCGCAGAATTTAACATTTTTTTAAATTTGTATAAAAAATAAAGGATAAAATTTTACCCACCTTTTAGATCACAAAATTGTTAATTTATTTTAGAAAAAAAAAGAGGATTACCTGTTGTATTTTTAGAAATTTATTAGTAAGTAAATATATATTCTATCTTGGATGAAATAAAGCGTAAAAATAAGAATAAGATAGGATGAATTGGATAAAAAACAATAGTTTAAAAATATTGATTATTAGTAATAATTTGGATTGTATAAATTCGATCTATATAGGGCCAATAAAGGGATTGCAGAATATGAGCCAATATTTGTGAAAAACAATTTATTCATCAAATAGGCAAAAATAGAATCGAAATGTTGTTGAACAAATTATTTATTTTAATATCCATCATTTTTCTAAAGAAATAGGTATATTTTAGGTCTGTTAAATCAAAAAAACAAGATGATTTTTTATGGCTTTTAAAGAAGGAAAATTAGTGTTATTTTGGATTAATAAATCAGTAGAAAATTTGTTGCTCAGTACGATAAGTGAGCTATAAAATTTTTTTTATGGCAATAAAATTTTGAGCCAAATAAGAATCGAATTTTTCAAAAAATAATTCTTTATTTTTCATGGGAACTTCAACTACAAGATAACATTTATCGGAAAAAGTGCTTGATAATATTTCAATCGATAATTTTTTTAAAAGAGTCATAACAGAAGATTGATACGCATAATCAAATAAGAGCTCATAGTTCTCACTTAATTCCTTAGAAATGATTTTTGCGCATTCAATAGTATGTTGAGCACTTTCTTTATAAGCTTTTATCAATCCCCCAACCCCAAGTTTAGTCCCTCCAAAATATCGTACTATAATTAAAAGTACATTGGTTAGTCCTGAAGAAAGCAATTGATTATAGATTGGTAATCCGGCAGTACCCGAAGGTTCTCCATCATCATTGGCTCTGTATAGCTCTCCCGAGATGCCCATTCGAAAAGCATAACAATAATGCGTTGCATTGGGATATAGTGTTTCACTAAATTTTAGATAATCTTTTACTTCTTGTTCATTATTGACATTAAATATTAGTCCGTAAAATTTACTTCCTTTAATTTTTAAAAGAGCATCCGTTATTTCAGTATCAACAGTTTTATAAATAAATTTATCATCCATGTAAATTTAAGATATTGATTTGTAGATAATTGATTAATATAACGTTGAAGGATTTTTAAGATATGAAATAAGATTGTCTCCCACCAATTCTTGATAACTAATATCTCCGAAAAGAATAGGGGCACTAGTACCATTTTTTAATATATTTGGAGACGTGATGATCATTGCTTCGTCCCACATTCCTTTATCAATAAAATGTTGTAAGGTTTGTTTACCGCCTTCGATGATTACCGATTGAATATTTTTGTCGTATAACACATTTATAATTTGGGGAACTAAATCCTTGTCAAAATCTAATTGAAAATAGTTTAAATGGGTAGTTGATTGAGATTTTTTTTCCGTAAAGATAAAAGTCTCAGCTTGGTCATCGAAAATAGAATGACTGAGGGGAATTTCTAAATTTTTATCGATGAGTAATCTTATTGGGTTATTACCATAAACAGATCGGGTAGTTAAACTAGGATTGTCTATTAAAGCAGTATTTTTTCCGACTAATATAGATTGTTCTTCATTTCTTAACACATGTGTTTTTTGTATTGAAAACGGATTGCTGATCCAGAACGGATGGTTTCTATCTCTGCCGTTATCTATTTTCTTATTTAAAGTTTCTGCCCATTTTAAAATAATATACGGTCGTTTTTTCAAATGATAAGTAAAAAATCTTTTATTTAATCTTTTACATTCTTTTTCCATAACACCGGTAACTACTTCTATACCCGAATTGCGAATTATTTCAATTCCTTTACCGTTAACTTTACTCGTTGGATCCTGAGTACCGATCACCACTTTTTTAAACTTTAAATCCTTAATTTTTAAAGCGCAAGGAGGGGTTTTTCCGTAATGAGCGCAAGGCTCTAAGGAAACATAAATGGAACTTTTTTTAAGTAAACTTTGATCTTTAACCGAGGAAATGGCATTAATTTCAGCATGAGCTTCACCGGATTTTCTATGCCAGCCTTCTCCAATTATTGTATTGTTGTAAACTATAACAGAACCTACTAAAGGATTAGGATAAGTGGTTCCCAAACCATTTTGAGCAAGATCTATACAACGCCGCATGTAGATTTCATCGACAGTATTACCCATAAATACTTTTTATAAGCGGTGAAATAGATTATTCTTCCTCAGTTTCTTCAGAAATACCTTCACCATCTTCATAATTTGAATCGCTTTCAGACAAATTTAAATTAACCAGTTTTGAATAAGTCTGTTTTAATTCATCCAATTTAGTTTTTTTAGATTCAATATTGTTTAATGTATTCTGTAAAAGCGGATTGTCTTGATTGGCATTTGAAAAGTATGATAAATTATTCTCCAATTGAACAATTTCATGTCCCAAATCTTGGATTTGCTTTCTCATTTTTCGTAGATCTTCATCCAGCTTTTTATCATCTTTAGATTGCTTATAATTTTCTACTTTAATATTTAACTGAATTTCATCAATGATGTTTTTATCAATATCGAATTTTTTAATAAGATTTTTAATAGCTGAATTAAATTCTTTATTGATGTTCATATTCTCTCTGGGAACTTTTCCTATAGAATTCCATTGAATGCTGTAATCATTGATTTTAGCAAGGGCATCTTCTTTATCAGTAGCAGAAATGGAGGATATTTCTTCCAAAAGACTTTGCTTTCTTTTTAAATTTTCGATCCATTCTTCATTAACTTTATTATTTCTTAATTTATATCGGTTAAAGAAATAATTGCAATTTTCTCTGAATTCATCCCAAAGTTTATCAGAATATTTTCTTGGAACATGACCAATATTTTTCCATTCATTCTGAATCTTTTTATAAAGATTTAAAGCAACTTCCCAATCTTCGCTGTCTTTATTAGCTTTAGCGATTTCCAATAGGTCGTTTTTCTTTTTAAGATTTTCTTGTTGGATCTTTTTTAAATCTTTATAAAATGTATTTTTCTTATTGTTGATTTCATGAAGCAGATTTTTAAATTTACTCCACGTGTCACTACTGGTTTCTTTAGGAATTCTTCCTGTAGTAAAGAAAGCTTCTCTTAAATTTTCTATTTTCTTAACATTATTTTGCCAGAAGGAATGATCGGGATTTTCAGCGGATGCTATGGTTTCAAGTTGAGAAATAATGGCTTGTTTTTTCTCCAAATTCGCTTGTTGCTCTTCTTTAATTTTTTCAAATAATTCAGATTTGCGTTCATGAATTTTTTGGGTTATTGCTTTAAATTCTTGCCAAGTACTTTCTCTAAACTCTTCCGCCACAGGTTCTGCTTGTTCTTTCCATAGCTTGTGCAAATATTGCAGTTCATTTAATGCTTTTTGCACACTAGGCTCAGTTGTCAATTCTTCGGCTCTGCTAATAATAGCCCTTCTTTGTTCCAAATTATGAGCATAGTCCAATTCTTCAAGTTCCTTATTTAATTTGATAAATTCATGTGTATTATCTAAATGATGAAAATAGGTTCTGAAAACATCACCGGCTCTTGATTTAGGTATCTTACCTGCATTATGCCATCTTTCTTTTATATCTCTGAATTTTTTAAAAAAAGAACTGATCGATTCCATAGGGGTTGTATACAGCTCTTTTAATTCTTCAATTATCTGAAGTCTTTTATTGAGATTATTTTGCTCGTTTTGTTCTTGTTCTTTATAATATGAGTTTAGTTTTGTTTTATAGTCGTGGTAGGCTGAATTGAATTTGTTTTTTAAGAATTGATCGGGTTGATAACTTAGCTCGTCTCCACCTTCATCAAGGAACTTTTGTTTTCGTTCCGTTTCATGTTCATCAAATTTTTTTAAAAATATATCCCTTATGGAATTAATATTTTCTCCAATTAATTGAACTGGATAATGATTGTGAAGATATTTAAGCTCATCAATGAGTTTTTCTAATGAAAAAGATTCATAATCTTTTTCAGGAATGGTTGTTTCTTCAACGGATTGATCCTCCTTGTTGTTTTCAGAATTTAGCTCATCAATAGAATCTTCCTTAGAAGAATTTTTATTATATGTTGATTCTAAATTTTGAGTTGATTCAACCTTTTTTTCATTTCCTTCTGCATTATGCAGGTTATCCGATTCAGTACCCATATTTTTGATATTTTTCCAAACAAAAATATAAAAAATATTGCAAATGTGCTATATAAGTGATAATAAAATGTAAATGGATTAAATATTCAAAAAAACATGATTTTTATGTTGTTAAATAAATAAATCACAAAAAAAATATTAGAGTTAAATAAATCACAAAAAGTGTTAAATAAAGTAGAAATTAAATTTTTTTAGTTTTTAAATATTTAAAATCTAAAAATTATATTAACAAATTCTTAAAGATATAAAGCACAATGTAAAAATTAATAATAAAAATTTTTATCTTTTTTTACTATATCGAATTTTAAGATGAAGAATTAAATTGGTGAGAATTTAATTTATGGAAGATGAAATAGTAATGTATAATTAAAAATTATAGAATATAAATATTAAATCCATTCAAGATCAAATATTTCAGAAAAGTATTTTTTAATAACTTTTTTCACCTCATCCGGGTTTACGGATATACCCAATTCTTTTTCTAAAGAAGTAACATATTTGTTTTGTATACCGCAAGGAACGATATAGTCAAAATAGGAAAGGTTGGGGGATAGATTAAGGGCAAAACCGTGCATAGTGACCCATTGAGAGGCCTTTACGCCAATAGCACATATTTTTCTGGCCATAGGTTTATTTACATCAATCCATACGCCTGTTTCCCCGTTAGATCTTTTTCCTTTAATTCCATAAAAATTTATGGTTTTTATAATTACTTCTTCCAACAAGCGCATGTATTTATGGATATCATTAAAAAAATTATCAAGATCAAATATAGGATATCCAACAATTTGTCCGGGACCATGATACGTAATATCTCCGCCTCGATTGGTTTTAATGAACTGAGCATTAATTTCTTGAAGTTTGATATTGCTGATAAGAAGATGATCTAAATTACCATTTTTACCTAAGGTAAATATATGCGGATGAGAAACAAATAAAAAATAATTGGGAGTAAGATTTATTTCGTTAGTTATTGATTTTTTGTTTTTTAATTTGATTGAAACAATATATTGGAGTAATTTTTCTTGCAACTTCCAAGTTTTAAGATAATCAGCATGAAGTAAATCTTTATATATTACTTTTTTATTTTGGATTTTATTCATTAAACTAAAATAATTGTATAAATATAAAAAAGATAATATTTATATATGTTATAAATGAAATATTAAGATTAATAAATTGTTAAAATATAGCAGGGGATTGGGATAAAGGAAAAAAATTTTAACATTAATGTAACATTATTATATGTAAAACCCTTTCAATAGAAACTATGAAAGGGTTCATTAACACTAAAAAACTTTATTAAAGAACAACTAATTATTGATGCAAATATACATCATTTTTCTTAAATACAAAATTATTTAATAGATTTAAGTAAAAATTGTTAATAAAACGTTTAAACTTGTTACTATAATGTTAAGGCTAAAGTTTGAGGTAAAAAAATAATTTGCGCTCATTTTATTTTCAAGAATTAATATATATTAATTTTTTATTCACATAAATCATTAAAAATGCAATTTCTTTACTAGTGCAAAATGAAATTTTTAAATTAATTTTGCTTTAAAAATTAGTGAAGATATAGATATAAATAATACAAATATGAGTTTAGAAATTAGTGATCAAACATTCAAAGATGAGGTATTAAGTTCCAAAGAACCGGTTTTGGTTGATTTTTGGGCTGAATGGTGTGGACCATGCAGAAGTTTAAAACCTATAGTTGATGAATTGTCTGAAGAATTTAAAGGAAAAGTAAAAGTTGCTAAAATTGATATTGATGCCAATCAAGAAGTTTCGGTAGAATATGGAATCAGAAATATTCCTACGCTTTTATTCTTTAAAAATGGGCAAGTTGTTGACAAAGTAGTAGGGGTTCAGCCAAAAGAAAAGCTAGCAGAAAAAATGAATGCATTATTGGATTAATCCAATTAAATGATGAAAATAAAAATATCCTGAAATATTCAGGATATTTTTTTTTATATAAAATGCTATTTAAATGTATATTAAATTTTACGCATACGTAAGCTCTTAGGAGTTATTTCGAGATATTCATCATCTTTAATATATTCCATAGCTTCTTCTAATGAAAATTCAACTTTAGGGAAAATTTTAGCAGCTTGGTCAGATCCGGAAGCTCTCACGTTAGTTAACTTTTTACCTTTAATAAGATTAACTTCCAAATCATTATCACGACTATGTTCTCCGACTACTTGACCTTTATATATTTGATCTCCCGGTTCAACAAAAAATTTACCTCTATCCTGAAGTCGGTCGATTGCATAAGCCAAAGCCTGTCCCGTTTCAGATGAAATCATAGATCCGTTTTGTCTTTGTGGAATAATGTCTTTTACCGGTTCAAAATCTTTAAAACGATGATTAATAATAGCTTCTCCGGAAGTTGCTGTTAGAAGAAGATTACGTAATCCGATAAGACCTCGAGAAGAAATATCAAATTCCAAATGTTGTAAATCACCTTTAGGTTCCATCACTTTTAATTCTCCTTTTCTTTGAGTAACCAATTCTATAGCTTTGCCGGATACAGCATCGGGAACATCAATTACTAAGTGCTCATAGGGCTCATGCTTAACACCGTCAATCTCTTTAATAGTTACCTTTGGTCTACCTACTTGCAATTCATATCCTTCACGTCTCATAGTTTCGATAAGGACAGATAAGTGAAGAATACCTCTACCAAAAACATTGAACTTCTCTTCGGAATCAGTTTCTTCCACTCGAAGGGCTAAGTTGATTTCAGTTTCCTTCATTAATCGATCTCTAAGGTGTCTTGAAGTAACGTATTTTCCTTCTTTACCGAAAAACGGTGAAGTATTGATAGTAAATAACATACTCATCGTAGGCTCATCAACCGCAATACGAGGTAAAGCTTCCGGTTCGTTCAAGTCAGCAATAGTATCACCAATTTCAAAATCATCGATACCGATTACAGCACATAAATCACCGCTTCTAACAGATTCAACAGGTTTTCTTCCTAAACCTTCAAAAACTTGTAATTCTTTTATGCGTATTTTTTTATTTTTACCATCTTCCTGGCAAAGAGTATAATCTTTACCGGAAATTAAATCTCCACGATACACACGACCTATGGCAATTTTTCCCACAAAACTTGAGAAATCAAGAGAGGTAATTTGCATTTGAGGCGTTCCTTCTACATAAGGTGCTTCCGGTATTAATTCAATAATTTTATCTAATAAATATGTAATGTTATCAGTAGGTTGTTTATAATCTCCGGACATCCAACCTTGTTTAGAAGAACCGTATACCGTTTCAAAATCCAATTGTTCTTCAGTAGCGTCTAAATTAAACATCAATTCAAATACCTGATCATGTACATGTTCCGGTTGGCAGTTTTCTTTATCAACTTTATTAATTACTACGATGGGCTTCAATCCCAATTCAATCGCTTTACTAAGAACAAAGCGAGTTTGAGGCATTGGTCCCTCAAACGCATCCACAAGCAATAATACACCGTCAGCCATTTTAAGAACACGTTCAACCTCTCCTCCAAAATCCGCGTGTCCGGGAGTGTCAATGATATTAATTTTGACACCTTTATAGTTAACCGACACATTCTTGGATAAAATGGTTATTCCTCTTTCACGTTCCAGATCATTATTATCCAGAATCAAATCCCCGTCATTTTTTTCAACAACATTACAAGACTGAATAATTTTATCTACTAATGTTGTTTTTCCATGATCGACATGAGCAATAATTGCTATATTTCTAATTGATTGCATATATGATATTAAAATTCAGGTGCAAATGTAAGATATTATTGCTAAATATATGGTTTTGTGTTAGTAAATAAAAGCATAGTATTATTCATAATTTAAGGTTTTATTAATAGAAACTTAAAAACACTATTAAAATGAATAATTTAATTGTACTTTTGATTAGTATTTAAAAATAAGAAAATGAAAATATCTTATATCGTATTTTTTTTAGGTATTGCTTTAAGCATAAGTTCATGTAACAATTCTAAAAAATCAGAGAAGGATCCAAATACTAACCAATCAAAGGATAGTACTATAGTGGTACAGCCTACGTCATTAGATACGATAAGTTTATCTCCAATTAAAAAAGTACCGAAATTTGAAAATAAAGAGGTGGACAACTTTGTACAGAAAACTAAATTATATTTTGAACAAATAGCAGAAGCTACCCAAGCAGGTAATGATAGTAAAATTTTAGAATTGCAACTTAAAGCCAATGATATAGATGAAAATTACAAAAAGGTCTTAAAAAAATTAGATACCGAACAACAAAAAAATCTTAGAAATTGGTATATGCAATTAGTCGATGCCGCATCCAAGTAATAACTGAATATTTTTTTATCGTCTTTGAACGTATTAAAAAATAATGAAAGTAGTATTTTAAGTATCAAACAGATATTCATCATCATACATTATCTAAAATAAACTAAAATAGTTTTATCTTTATACGGATAAAACTATTTTTTATGCTAATTAAAACATATGGAAGTTCTGTCTATGGAGTCAATGCTCAATTAATCACCGTTGAAGTAAATGTAGATAAAGGAGTAGGGTATCAGTTAGTAGGTATGCCGGATATGGCAATAAAAGAAAGCGCACATCGAATTTCGGCAGCCTTAAAAAACTGTGGATATAAAATGCCGGGTAAAAAAATCACAGTAAACATGGCACCTGCAGATCTAAGGAAAGAAGGATCAGCTTATGATTTAACTATTGCTATGGGAATATTGGCGGCATCCGAGCAAATAAAAGGAGATCATCTCGATCAATATTTAATTATGGGCGAATTATCTTTAGATGGTTCTTTACAACCCATAAAAGGTGTTTTACCTATTGCAATACAAGCAAGAGAAGATGGTTTTAAAGGCTTTTTTCTTCCTAAACAAAACGCTAAAGAAGCTGCTATAGTCAATGATCTCGAAGTTTATGGAGTTGACAATATAAAAGAAGTCATTAATTTTTTTGATAAAAACATTCAATTAAATCCAACCATAGTAAATACAAGAGAAGAGTTTTTTGAGAATAATAATAAATTTCAATTTGATTTTTCAGAAGTTAAAGGTCAGGAAAATGTAAAAAGAGCTTTGGAAATTGCTGCTGCCGGAGGTCACAATGTACTTTTAATCGGTCCGCCGGGAAGTGGAAAAACCATGTTGGCAAAAAGAATTCCTTCCATCTTACCTCCATTGACCTTATCGGAAGCACTAGAGACAACCAAAATACATTCCGTTGCCGGAAAATTAGGATCAGAATCTTCTTTAATGACAGTAAGACCTTATCGTAATCCTCATCATACCATATCGGGAGTAGCTTTAGTTGGAGGAGGAAGCTATCCGCAACCCGGAGAAATTTCTCTCTCTCATAACGGCGTACTTTTTCTGGATGAACTGCCTGAATTTAATCGGCAAGTATTGGAAGTCATGAGACAACCTTTAGAAGACAGGATTGTAACTATCTCAAGAGCAAAATTTACGATCACCTATCCGGCCAGTTTTATGTTGATTGCTTCCATGAATCCTTCTCCTTCCGGATATTTTCCAAATGACCCTAAAAATACGAGCACTATACAAGAAATGCAAAGATATATGAATAAAATATCCGGCCCGTTACTCGATCGAATCGATATTCATGTGGAAGTTTCACCCGTTCCTTTTGATGATTTATCGGATAAAAGGAAAGGAGAGTCAAGTTCAGAAATAAGGGCAAGAGTGGTTGAAGCAAGGAAAATTCAAACTCAAAGATATAAAACAGCGGAAGGAATCCATTATAATGCTCAAATAGGTCCTAAACAATTAGATGAATTTTGTTTGTTGGATGACATCTCTAAAAATTTACTAAAATCTGCCATTGAAAAATTGGGTTTATCTGCCCGAGCCTATGATCGAATCTTAAGAGTAGGCAGAACGATAGCAGATTTAGATAAATCTGAAGTTATCCAAGCACACCATATTGGAGAAGCTATACAATATCGTAGTCTTGATCGGGAAGGATGGTGTAAATAAATGTAAATTTTTGAAAAATTATTATTAATTTGAACAAAGAAAATAATAATAAATTATGATAAGAAATGTTCAACTATCCGATGCATTAAGAATAGCTGAAATTTATAATTATTATATAGAAAATACGGTCATTACCTTTGAAGAAAAAAAAGTTAGTGCTCGGGAGATAGAAAACAGAATTCAAAAAATATCGGCAAAAGGCTATCCTTATATAGTATATGAAAAAGAAGGAATCATACTAGGATATGCATATTTGAATACTTGGCGAGAACGTTCGGCTTATGATATAACATTAGAAAACAGTATTTACCTGGATTATAATCAAACCCATCAAGGAATAGGTAATGAATTGCTTACAGCCCTGATTGAAGAATCAAAAAAGATAGATATACATTCCATTATAGGAGTAATATCTTTACCGAATGAGCCCAGTAGAAAATTGCATTGGAAAACAGGATTTAATCTGATAGGAAATTTTAAAGAATCAGGAAAAAAATTTAATCAATTGATAGATGTTGAATTTTGGCAATTACTATTGGATTGAATAAATTAAAATCTATATAAAAAAATTCAAAATAATTTAAATAATAATAAAAATGATACATCATATTGTAATGTGGAAGCTTAAAGAAAGCGATAAAAAAAATAACGTTTTAAAAATAAAAAATGATTTAGAAGCCTTAAAAGATCGAATTAAGGAATTACAATATATCCAAGTAAATACCAATATGGAGATTGCTCCAAAGTCAAATTTTGATATACTGTTAGATTCCCGATTTAAAAATTTTGAAGATCTCACTCTGTATGCAAACCATCCGGAACATCTTAGAGTGGTGGAGTTTATAAAAACAGTGGTTGATCAAAGAGTAGCTATCGATTACGAAATATAATTAAATAGTAATCGTTTAGTATAAAGGATGTTTAATTACACTATACATCCTTTTTTTATTCTTGCTTTATGGATAATATAAACTCATACTACCAATCTAACCTCAATTACTAACTAAAATATCCGATTATTGCCTTTAATACGATCTATTTATGGGTTAAAAGATGGATGGTAAAATGCGAATAATGTAATTTTTTAGAGTATTTATCCGTAAAAATTACAAATTATTTATTAAATGACTCTTTTTTTTAAAATTTAAACAAAGATGATTAAATTTGCATCCACTATTTAACAAATTAATTATTTATGAAATTACCGGCAATAGTTCAATTGCATATTATCGTATTTATTTGGGGATTTACCGGTGTAATTGGTAAGCTTATCTCTCTTAATGCTATACCTTTGGTATGGGGTAGGACCTTGGTTGCAGCTTTTATTTTATTTTGTTATTTATATTTTTCAAAAGGAAAAAATTTTAAAATTTCCAAAAAGCTGATATCCCAACTTTTGGGGTGTGGAGTAATTGTAGGTACTCATTGGTCATTGTTTTATGGATCCATTAAAATATCCAACATTTCTATTGCCACTTCAACCCTATCAACAGGAACTTTATTTGTGGCTTTTTTAGAGCCCTTTTTTTTCAAACGAAAAATCAAAATTTCTGAAATAATTTTAAGTTTAGTTATTATAATATGTATACTTTTTATCTTTAATACAGAAATGAGTTATTGGAAAGGTATACTACTTGGTATCGGATGTGCATTTTTGTCGGCCTTGTTTTCTGTAGTAAACGGAATAATGCATTCAAAAGAAAGTCCAGAAATAATAACTTTCTATGAAATGGCAGGAGCTTTTGTAACCTTGACGGTTTTTATGTTTTTGTTCAATGATTGGGAAGCCATAGCTACCATAAATGCTTGGGATATCCTATGGCTTTTAGTGTTGGGCGGACTTTTAACTAGTTTTCCTTTAGTTATGACCATGAAGCTGATGAAACACATTACGCCTTTTACACTTATGCTTTCCATAAACCTAGAGCCTGTATATGCTATTTTAATAGCCTTTTTAATTTGGAAAGATTCAGAAAAAATGAGTCCTGTATTTTATATTTCAACAGCTGTCATGATTGCTGCCATCTGTTTTAACGGTTATTTAAAATCTAAAAATAAAAAGATCCAAAATCAATAAAGTTAGCATTTGCATTATTTTTGAGTTTACATAAGATTAATATTAGACATATGCGTACTGTCCCTAAAATTCTTATGATATTCAGACTCTTACTAGCTCCCCTAAGCATTATTTTATCTTGTCACTATGGAGAAGCATGTGTTCACATGCTTGTTTTAATACTATGCCTGGGGTTGATTTCCGATATATTGGATGGAATTATTGCCAGAAAGTATCAGGTAGCAACTGAAAATTTAAGAAGAATGGATAGTTTTATAGATATTATATTTTGGCTATCTCTTGCAATATCAACAGGAATAGTTCGACCTGGGATCATAGAAGCCAATTTGATATTTATTGTAGGTTTAGTAATATTAGAAGGAATAAGTGCGCTAATTAGTTTATTGCGATTCGGAAAAGAAGCAAGTACCCATGCGTATTCTTCAAAATTTTGGGGAATAACGTTATTTTTAGCACTTATATCAATACTGGGTTTTAATTACGGTGGATTCTTTTCATATCTGACTATAATTGTGGGATATATTTCCTATGTAGATGTTTTACTTATACTTATACTATTACCTCATTGGATGCATGACGTACCGAGTTTTTTTCATGCTTATTTAATTAGAAAAAAAATTAATTTAAAGAAGAGTACTTTGGGTTCAGTTACTAATTAAATACTTTAGAAAGTTTAAATAAAATAGTTCATACCAATCGGAAACAACTTATTTTAAAAAATTTAAAATTTTAATTTTAAATGTTGAAAGATTACAAAAAAGACCTAATTATAGCGCTATATTCCTTACCGGGTATATTAATAATCTATAGTTTCGGATTTATCTTCAATAATATCATTTTTGCAAGTATAGCTGCAGGAGGTGCTGTGACGGCGGGATATGGAGCAAATAAAAAAATATTAAAATATCCTTTCGCGCCCATGATCATAGCCGTTCTAGGAATGAGTATATGTGCTGCATTGGGATCATTAATAGGACATTTCTATTTTTGGTATATAGTCTGTTGTGTATTATTAGCCTGTTTAGCAACCTGTGTGGGAACTATCGATCAAAATGCTTGGTGGATTGTTTTACAATGGTCTATTGCATTTTTTGTAGGAGGCTATTATGTGGGAGATATCTATGCCGCTCTGCATAGAGGTGTTTTAATTCTTGCAGGAGGTTTATTTCAATCAATTTGTATTATTTTTCTCATTGAGAAATCATCATTTGAAAGAAATATAAGTAATCCTGAGGAGCTTCTGATCATTTTTAAAAACATATATGAAGATATTGATAAAAAAATACGCTTCCATATGACCATCATCTATACCGCATTAACCATATTAGTTTGCTTTTTCTTCATTACTGTTTTCGATATCAAATATTATTACTGGGCTGTTATGACTGCCTTAGTTATTTTGAAACCTGATTTTATTGATACCCTGAAAAAAGCAAGTATAAGGTTGATGGGTACACTTCTGGGCATTGTCATAGCTACATTTTTAATATGGTGGTTTCCATCAAGATATATCATGGCATTGGAAATTCTGATATCTTTATATGTATGCTATGTATTTGCTAACCACAGATATGCAATTTTGTCAACCTTTTTAACCATTACAACCGTATTAATGTTTGCAATTAATGGGTCATCGGGTAATGAAATAGCTATGGACAGATTAATTGCCACCTCGATTGGAGGAGTATCTGCCATATTAATTATGAGTTTAAGTTTATTGCATATTCGATTTTTAAAAAGTAAAAACTAATAATGATCTTTTAGAATTAGTGGTTTTTATTATTTTTTAAAACTTCTTCAAAATGATTTTCAGCCCAAGTGATCATCATCTGAATGGAAGGCATTAAACTGATACCTGTTTCCGTAAGACTATATTCAACCCTAGGCGGGATTTCAGCATAGGCTTTTCTTTTAATTAAGTTATATTTTTCCAAATTTTTAAGCGTGTTGGTAAGCATCTTTTGAGAAATATCAGGAAGTTCATTTTTTATTTCTCCGTAACGCATCGTTTTGCCGGAATATAAAATAGCTAATAGTAATAAAGACCATTTATCGCTAAATCGGCTTAATATATTTCTTATGGGACAGATGGGATATTTTAAATCGAGTTTATGAGCTTTCATTTTTCTATCAAATATACATATTACTCTCCAATAGAGTACAACTATAAATAATAAAGTAATAATTTATAGTTAAATAAATGTTAAAATTAAACATATAATTAGCTGATAATCAATAATTCTAACTTTAGCGGTTCGTTACGATCCTGCTTGTGAACATAAGTTGTTCGGGCTAAATTCGAATCATAAATTTATTTAAAAATATATAAAAATGAAAATATCAATACTAGGAACAGGAAATGTTGCACAAGCGTTAATTAACGGATTAATTAATGAAAAGTATAATGTGGTAGTTGGTTCAAGAAATTTCGAAAAAGGAAGTGAAAATATAGAAAAACTAAAACAAGTTAATAAAACCCTATCCATTGTTTCCTACCAAGAGGCTGTAGCATTAAGTGAAATTATACTTCTTTCAATTCCCGGATTTGCGCTTATAGAAACCATAAAGGATATTGGAATTAAAAATTTTGAAGGTAAAATACTTTGGGATATTACAAATGCATTTTCATCGGAAGCTCCGACTAATGGAGTAATAAAATTAATTTCATCTCCCGAAGAATCTCTGTCAGAAAGTGTACAAAAGCTTTTGCCATTATCGCATGTTGTTAAAGGAATGAATACCATAGGTGCGCATCTTATGTATCAGCCCTCACTGAAAGAAAACGGTACCGCATTTATTGCCGGAAATAATGAAGAGGTTAAAAATACAATTTCTACAATAATTAAATCTTTAGGTTGGAATACCTATTATGCAGGTAAACTAGAATCTTCACGAGCATTAGAGTATATGGGACAATTATATGTAGCTCAAGGTATTTTATATAATAAATGGAATTCAACTTTTAAGTATATAGATTAAATTTTATCATGTAATAAAACATATATAAATCAAGTAAATTGAAAATCGATGAAAATAAATATTATAAAAAATGCATATTTTCTACTTTTTGTTGTGATTATAAACATTTCTGAAATAAAAGCACAAAAAGTTATAGATTTAACGGAGACTCATTTGAAAGCGATAAATACATTTATGACATTTGAAAAAATGGATGGCGATAAAGTAGTAAGAGTCATTAAGGATCCATCAATCAAGAAATTTGATGAACCTACTTATGTACGAATCAATAATGTAAATTTTGCCAATGGGATCATAGAAGTAAAAGTGTTAAGTCGAATTTTGGATGATGCTCCGAATTTTGCCCGAGGTTTTATTGGTATAGCCTTTCATATAAATGATTCAAACTCTAAGTTTGAAAGTATATATGTTCGCCCTTTAAACGGAAGATCCGAGAATCAAGAACATAGAAACAGGACCATACAATATTTTTCTTATCCGAATTATAAGTATCAACGATTGAGAAATGAATTTCAAAATAAATACGAGTCCTATGCAGATATGGCACTAAACGAATGGATACAATTAAGAATTGAAGTTCAAGGGCAAAAAGCTCAATTATATATAAATGATAATAAACAACCCTCACTCATCGTAAATGATTTAAAATTAGGAGGAAATGCGACAGGAGCTATCGGACTCTTTGTTGATGTAGGCACTGAAGGATATTTTAAAGATCTGAAGGTTTATCTACAATAATAAAACCTAAAATAAAATTCCGACTTTAAAATAGAGTCGGAATTTTTATTAATTCAACCTGAAATCTAAATACAGATCGTTTCTTAATACATCTAAAATTTGTTTATTTATATTTACTCTTCGGTTCATTGATTGTGATTCTAAATATACATTGTTCTTTTTATCGATAATTTCAAAGTGTATATCTTTTGAACCTGCATTTTCATCACATACTTTGTTTAAAGTAGTAATGGTATTTTCATCTAAATTTTCCAAGTTTATCTTAATGGTTAATTTTTTAGCATGTTTTCCGATTACATCGCTAAGTTCTTCGATATTTAGCACATTTATATATACAAAGCCGTTATCTTTAATCATTCCTACCGTGATTTTTACTAAAACAAATAAATTAGGAATAAGATATTTTTGCAAATCCAGATAATTCTTTTTAAGCTTAAGAGAAATAGTACCTGTTTTATCTTCCAAATCAAAATAGGCGATTCTTGTTCTGCCATCGTTTATTTCCTTGTGCTCAAAACGTGAGATCATACCGGCGATATACACTTCCTTATTAATATAATTTTCTTTATTTTCATTAATTTCGGAAATATCAACAGGTTTAATCAACGCAATTTCGTATTTGTAATTATCCATTGGATGAGCGGATATATAGATACCTACTACTTCTTTTTCTCTGCCCAATTTATACATGGTACTCCATTCTTCCGTTTCAGGAATTACCGGTTTCATAACATCAAATCCTTCATCCCCCAAGTCTCCAAATAAAGAATTTTGAGCAGAATTCTTATTATCCTGATAGGCAATCCCGTATCTTACCAGCTTTTCAATAGTGCTGGTACCATTTTCTTCTTTAAAAAATTGAGCACGATTATTATTGGCTAGTCCATCAAAAGCTCCTGCCAATACTAAATTTTCCAGAACTTTTTTATTTATATTTTTTAAATCTGTCCTTTCAAAAAATTCAAACAGATTTTTATATTTTCCCTTAGTTTGTCTTTCACTTACTACAGCTTCAACAGCATTTTCACCGATTCCCTTAATAGCTCCCATTCCAAAACGGATAGCACCTTTTTCATTTACAGTGAATTCATAATCACTTTCATTAACATCAGGTCCTAGCACTTCCAATCCCATATTTTTACATTCTTCCATAAAGAAACTCAAAGTGGTAAGATTGTTAAGGTTATTGCTAAGCAATGCGGCCATAAATTCTGCAGGAAAATGAGCTTTTAAATAAGCGGTTTGAAAGGCAATAAATGCATAACAAGTGGAGTGAGATTTGTTAAAAGCGTATTGAGCAAAAGCTTTCCAGTCTTCCCATATTTTTTTTAATTTATCTTCTGGATGACCTCTTTCGATAGCTCCCTCGAGAAAACGAGCTTCCATTTTATTTAAGACTTGAATTTGCTTCTTACCCATAGCTTTTCTAAGCACGTCCGCATCACCTTTACTAAATCCGGCTAATTTTTGAGAAAGAAGCATTACTTGTTCTTGATAAACAGTAATACCGTAAGTATCCGCAAGATACTCTTCCATATCTTCTAAATCGTAAGATATTTCTTCCTTTCCATGTTTACGATTGATAAAGTTCGGAATATATTGTAAAGGTCCGGGACGATACAAGGCATTCATGGCAATCAAGTCCTCAAACTTATCGGGTTGCAATGCTTTGAGGTGCTTTTGCATTCCGGGGGACTCATATTGGAAGATACCTACTGTATTTCCATTTTTGAATATCTCATAGGTTTTATCATCATCCAAAGGAAAATCATCGGGATTTAAAACTTCTCCGGTCCTTTTTCTAATAATTTCAATGGTATCGGCAATAATCGTCAAGGTACGTAAACCTAGAAAATCCATTTTTAACAATCCGGCACTTTCTACCACGGAGTTATCAAATTGGGATACCAACAAAGAGGAATCTTTAGCAACGGCAACCGGTATTAAATTAGTAATATCTTCCGGAGTAATAATTACTCCACACGCATGAACTCCCGTGTTCCGTAAGCTACCTTCCAGTTGGTAAGCATTTTGTATTACCCGCCCTTCCAGGTCATATTCATTAAATTTTTGTTTTAGTTGAAGCACAGGAACAGACTCCTCTTTACCGAAATCTTTAATTAACTCACTTTCTGTTTTATTTTTTAGCTTGGTTAAATTTAAGGTAGAGGGTAGGTTTTTTGATAAGCGGTCTGTATCGCTTAAGGGCAATTCAAGCACTCTTCCTGCATCCCTTATCGCGGAACGTCCGGCTAACGTACCGTAAGTAATTATTTGAGCAACCTGATTTTCTCCGTATTTATCTACCACCCATTGAATGATTTTTTCACGTCCTCTATCGTCAAAATCGATGTCTATATCGGGTAAGGATACCCGATCCGGATTTAAGAAACGCTCAAAAAGTAAATCATATTTAATAGGATCTATATTAGTAATCCCTATGCAATAAGCAACGGCTGATCCGGCTGCAGAACCTCGACCCGGACCAACAGATACACCCATTTTACGCGCTTGTGAGGTGAAATCCTGTACAATGAGAAAATAGCCGGGATATCCCGTTTTGGCTATGGTTTCCAACTCAAATTGTAAACGATCTTTAGTATCTTCGGATAATTGGTCACCATATCTTTTTTTAGCTCCTTCCCAAGTTAGATATGCTAAGTAGGCATTTTCTCCTCGCTTACCTCCGTCCACTTCATCTTGAGGGTCTTTAAATTCATCAGGTATATCAAATTTAGGAAGTAAAACATCTCGGGTTAATTGATAAGGTTCAAATTTTTTGATAAAATCTTCAAAATTTTCAATTGCTTCCGGTATATCTGCAAACAATTGAGCCATTTCTGTTTGAGATTTAAAATTATATTCATCATTAGGAAGACCGTATCTTCTTCCAAAACCTCTGCCCTTAGGGGTAGATTGTTTTTCTCCGTCTTTTATACATAAAAGGATATCCTGGGTTTCTGCTTCTTTTTTACTAATATAAAATGTATCGTTTTGAGCTAAAACCTTGACTCCGTATTTTTTGGCAAATTTTATTAAAACTTTGTTGAGGTGTTCCTCTTCATCTAAATGGTGTCTTAATAACTCTACATAAAAATCATCACCAAATAATCCATGCCAATAGATAAAGGCCTCTTCTGCCTGCTTTTCTCCCACATTTAAAATTAGACTGGGAATTTCTGAAGATAAACTTCCGGTAGTTGCAATTAAATTTTCTTTATATTGTTCAATAAGTTCTTTTCCAATTCTGGGATAGCCTGCATACAAACCTAGTTTATATCCTAAAGTTGATAATTTAGAAATATTTTTAAATCCTTCATGATTTTTAGCAAGTAATATCTGAGTATATCTACGATCCGGATTATCTTTTGTAAATTTATTTTGTAAATAAGTTTCAGATATATACAGTTCACAACCGATAATTGGTAAAATCTCATTTTTTAAAGGTTCAGAACCATCGCCTTCTAAAATTTTAGCATTATGATCTTTAATAGATCCATTAGCTTTTTTTATTTCATTGAGAAAAGCAAATGCACCCATCAAGTTGCCCGTATCCGTTACACCTAAAGCGGGCATGTTATATTCTAAGGTTTTTTTTATTAAATCAGAATGTTTACTGGTAGAAGTAAGTATTGAATAAACCGAATGATTGTGAAAGTGGAAAAAAGATGAATAATTTATTTCATCTACAGATTTTTTAGTACTTTCTGATTTCCCTTTTAGTTGCTTATTAAAATCTTTGACCTGTTCACGAATAACAATATCAAAAGGTTGAAAAGGTTCAGGATGAGTTTCAACAAAAGCACTTAATTCTTCTTCTGTAAAATTCAGCTTATTTGCACTTATTTGGTTTCGTCTAACCAACTCCCAAAATGCCTGAGCAGTAGCATTAACGTCTGCCGCAGCATTGTGTGCCTCATCAAAACCATGCCCAAATAATTTTTCATATAATTCGGAAAGTTTAGGAAATTTAAATCCACCTCCCATACCTCCGGGCAAAGCACAAAAATTAGTTCCCTCACGGGCTGTATCTATTAACGGAAGATCCGCAATATGGTTTTCTATTGATTTTCGATAAAATTCAGCTCCAACAATCGGGATGTCGAATGCTATATTTTGTCCGACTAAAATCGGATTATCTGCCAGTACCGCATTAAATTGATCCAATACGGTTTTAAGATCATGACCTTCCGCTAATGCTTTTTCGGTACTTATACCGTGAATTTTTTGAGCATTGAAAGGGATGTCGTATCCTTCGGGTTTAATTATATAGTCATAGTTTTCAATTAAATCACCATTTTCATCATGTAACTGCCAGGCAATTTGAACCATTCTAGGCCAATTGTCTGAATCGGAAACAGGTGCATTTGCATTGGCAGGAAGACCTGTGGTTTCAGTATCAAAAACTAGGAATTTCATAATACAAAGTTAGGGATTTCTTTATGAATGTAACTTTTAAATCTTAAGTTCCTTCAATATTTCATTTCTTAAAAATAACTTTGAAAGATATTGGAATTGAATAAAATAGAGTGAATTTTTACATTAAAAAAATTACAGGGTAAAGAAAGATTGGTTTCCATTTAAACTGAATGAAAATATAACTTAACAGCCTGAAATTTTACATGTATTACATATAAAATATTTATAAGCAAATCATTTATTAGGTCTAATTTTTGATTTTTTATTTTACTAAAACAATAAAAAAACATAGTGTATGGAAAATATTATTGAAAAACTTCAAAAAGAAGTAGGTCTCAGTGAAGATCAAGCGGTGAAATCTTTAAATGTAATAAAAGAATATATGGATAAAGAAGATTTACATGTTGATTGGGAAAAATTCTTTAAAGGGAAATACGAACATTTTAAAGATTCAGTATCTAATTTTTTTAGTAAAATATCCAATAAGGCAGAAGATTGGGGTGATAAAATAGGAGATAAGGTAGAGGATTTAACCACAGATGCTAAACGAAAAATTAGAGATGCATCTAAAAAAGAATAGATTAAGTTTTTAACTTATATAAATTTGTGCAAGAAGCTTATCAATTAAGCTTCTTTTTTTATTTAAAAAAATCATTTTTTGATTTAGAAATTAGTATTTCGGCTATAAAAATAAGAAAGATTTTTAATAAATTAATTTAATTAGAACTGAAATTGAAATCTAGTTTAAAAACCTATTATTTGTTTTAAATTCATGATAAAAAATTACTAATGTTTTTAATATAAAAATAGTTGATAAACCATAAAATATGTATTTTTGTATCTCTTCTATAATAGGATAAAAATGTTAGTATTAAAATTTGGAGGCACAAGCGTAGGAAGTGCAGAACGTATAAAAAATTTAGCTGAATTAACTAAAGGTAAAAAACCGAAGATTGTTGTTTTGTCTGCTATGAGTGGAACAACTAATGCCTTAGTAGAAATATCCCAAGCTCTTTATGAAAAAAATACTTCTAAGGCGAAAGAATTAATACAATCTCTAGAAGATAAATACAGAAAGGAAATAAAAGATCTGTACAAGAATGAAACCATTGCCAAGAAAGGGAACGAACTTTTGGATGATTATTTCAATTATATAGCATCATTCTTGGATTTACCTATATTTACTTCCAAGGAAGAAAAAATAATTTTGGCTCAAGGTGAACTTTTGAGCACTCATATGTTCCATTTTTACATGAGTGAAATCGGAGAAAAAACGATATTACTTCCGGCGTTAGAATTTATGAGAATAAACAAAGACGGTGAACCGGATTTTCCTTATATAGAAGAACGTATTAAAGAAGAAATTAAAAAGTATCCTGATATAGATTTTTTTATTACTCAAGGATATATTTGTAAAAATGCTCAAGGAGACATAGACAATTTGCAAAGAGGGGGAAGTGATTATACAGCTTGTATAATTGGCGCTGTAATTGATGCTGAAGAAATACAAATATGGACCGATATCGACGGGATGCATAATAACGATCCTAGATTTGTTAATAAAACTCATCCCATAAATGAACTAAGTTTTGATGAAGCTGCAGAATTAGCCTATTTCGGAGCAAAGATTTTACATCCAACCTGTATTCTACCTGCACAGAAAAGAGGAATACCCGTAGCTTTGAAAAATACAATGCAACCCGAAGCTAAAGGTACTTTAATAGGAAATATTAATACTCCGGAAGGAATTCGTGCCGTAGCAGCAAAGGACGGTATTTACGCCATAACCATAAAAAGTGGTAGAATGCTATTGGCGTATGGATTTCTAAAGACAATTTTTGAAATATTCGATAAATATAAAACCTCTATAGATATGATTACCACTTCAGAGGTTGCTGTATCATTAACCATTGACAATCCTTCTAATTTAGAATATATATTAAAGGAATTAAGAGAAATAGCCAATGTAGAATATGAAAAAGATCAAACCATTATTGCCATCGTAGGAAATATTGCAAAAAATGAATCAGGTTATGCTGTTAAAATTTTGGAAGCTCTTAAAAATATTCCTCTGCATATGATATCTTATGGAGGAAGTGAGCATAATATATCTGTAGTAATTGACAGCAAAAGTAAAAAAGAAGCATTACAAGCTTTGAATACAACTCTTTTTGGATATTAAAAATATAAGATAATTTAGTTAAATTTAAATAATAAATATATCATTACTCAAATTACCTTTAAGTTAATTACTTAAAGGTATTTTTTATATCGTAATTATGCTGTAAATCTAAATTGTAAATGCAATTTTATCGATGTAATGATTCTAATTGATTTTTGAAAATAGATAACATGTAAGATAATTATATTTTTTCAATATTAGAATCTATCACTACTAATTGTTACTTTAAAAATACCAACTAAAAATAAGTGCAAGTAATATAAAATTTATCCTAAAAAAACATTAAATAAACTTGAACAGATGAAATAAAATAAAGGAAATGAATTTTACGGTTACGGTACTGTAAGAAAAATACAATGCTATGAGTATTAATTATTTATATCTGGATAAATTTGTTTATTAGAAAATAAAAAATCAAAGTTGAACTATAATATTGATAAAAAATTTCTAATTTCGCAAAAAAATCTTAGCATGAATTTGGTAATTGTTGAATCGCCCGCAAAGGCCAAAACAATAAAAAAATTTTTAGGAAATGACTTTGAAGTTGAATCTAGTTATGGTCATATAACTGATTTGGCAAAAAAAGACATGGGTATAGATATGAAAACTCTAGAGCCCATATATCAAGTCTCCTCAGATAAAAAAGAAGTCGTTAAAAAACTAAAATCATTAGCAAAAAAAGCAGATACTGTATGGTTGGCTTCCGATGAAGATCGTGAAGGGGAAGCTATTGCTTGGCATTTATTTAATGAATTACAACTTAAATCAGAAAATACTAAAAGAATTGTTTTTCATGAAATAACCAAAAATGCCATACAAAAAGCCATTCAAAACCCTAGAAATATAGATATTAATCTGGTTAATGCACAACAGGCCCGAAGAGTGTTGGACCGATTGGTAGGATTTGAAATGTCACCTATTCTTTGGTCTAAAATAAAAGCCGGATTATCTGCAGGAAGAGTGCAATCTGTGGCTGTACGTTTGATCTGTGAAAGAGAAAAGGAAATTGAAAAATTTATTCCGGTTCCTACGTATAAAGTTGAAGCAGATTTTTACAATAAATCTCATAATTTATTAAAAAGTAAATTAAATACTGATTTTCAAGACTATTCTAAGGCATTAGATTTTATACAAAGAGCCCAAGGGAAAACATTCACTATATCCAATGTTGAGACTCGTCCAAGTAAAAGAAGTCCATCAGCCCCTTTCACTACTTCTACTTTACAACAAGAAGCTGCCAAATTAGGATTTTCAGTTAGTAGAACAATGATGTTAGCTCAACAACTCTACGAATCGGGGTACATTACCTACATGAGAACCGATAGCGTCAATTTATCAGAAGAAGCGTTGAATTCTGCAAAAGATGTAATTATTGGACAATATGGAAAAGAATATTTAAATACACGACAATATACCACAAAAAATAAGTCTGCTCAAGAAGCTCACGAAGCAATTCGTCCAACCAATTTATCCGTACAAGAAGCAGGGGCAGATGATTCACAAAAGAAACTATATCATTTAATTTGGAGAAGAACTTTGGCCTCACAAATGGCCGATGCTAAATTAGAAAGAACAATTGTCGATATATCAAATCCGGAATTAAAAGAGAAGTTCGTAACAAAAGGAGAAGTTATTGTCTTTGATGGATTTTTAAAAGTATACCAAATTCAAAAAGAAGAAGATTCAGCCGATGAAGACAATAATGAAGGACTCTTACCTGTCGTAGAAAAAGGAGAAGAAGTACAACTATCTCAAATTATTGGCGAAGAAAAATTCAGTAGGCCGGCAGCTAGATATAATGAAGCCTCTTTAGTAAGGAAATTAGAAGAATTAGGAATCGGGCGTCCTTCCACATATGCTCCTACTATTTCTACAATTCAAAAAAGACAATATGTGGAAATCAGAGATTTAGATCCCAAACAAAGGGAGGTAAAGAAGATTCTTTTAAAAGATGATACTATAAAAGAAAGTGTTGAAATTGAAAATTATGGAGCGGATCGAAGAAAATTAATGCCGACAGATATAGGATTAGTTGTAAATGAATTTTTAACGGAACATTTTCCAACCATATTAGATTATGGCTTCACAGCAAAGGTTGAAGAAGACTTTGACAATATAGCCGGAGGAAATGAAAACTGGAAAGAAATGTTGACCGGTTTTTATGATGATTTTCACCCCCATGTAGAAGAAGTAAAAGAAACGGCAGAAAGAGCTACAGGAGAAAGATTATTAGGACAAGATCCTATAAGCGGTAAAAATATTTACGCTCGCATAGGGAGATTCGGTCCAATGATTCAAATGGGTGAAACCGAAGATGAAGAAAAGCCAAAATTCGCCGGTTTAATGAAAGGGCAACACATAAATTCAATAACTTTAGAAGAAGCGCTTAAATTATTTGAATTGCCTAAGTATTTAGGAGATTATGAAGATAAAAAAGTTGAAGTAAATACAGGAAGATTTGGTCCTTATGTAAAACATAACAGCAAGTTTTTTTCTTTGAAACCTAAAGAAGGAGATGAAATTTCAACCATTACTTTAGAAAGAGCTATCGAATTAATAGAAGCGAAAAGGGAAGCAGACAGAAATAAATTTATTAAAGCATTTGAATCAGAAGATCCAATTATTGAAATTTTAAATGGAAGATGGGGGCCTTATATTAAACAAGGAAAAGAAAATTATAAAATCCCTAAAGACACGGAAGCCGATAAATTAACTCTCGAAGATGTCAAAAAATTAATCTCGGAATCAGGTAGTAAAACCAAGCCTAAATCCAAAACCAAATCAAAAAAGAAATAAGTGGAAGCATTGCGAGATTTTTTGCATCCGGTAGATGAATCCTTAATATATGCACAACCGGATTCAGTAGGAAGCAAGATACAATTTTACTGGGATAAAAAACTTGAAGAGAATAGTGTTGTAATTATTGGTTGTCCCGATTTAAGAGGTACCGGCCATAAAAAAGAGTTTTCCAATTTAAGGTTGATCCGTGAAGAATTCTATCAATTAGTATGGAATGATTGGAATTTAAAGTTGTATGATTTGGGAGATATAATTCCTGGAAATGAATGGGAGGATACAGATTTTGCTCTCAAAAAAGTATTGGAAGAATTATTGGAAATGAAGGTACAACCCATAATCTTAGGTGGAAATATGGGACTGAATTATACCGCCTATAAAGCACTTTCTATACTAAAAAAGCCTTTAAATTATACCGCAGTTGATACGAAAATTGAAATTGGAAATACAGAAGGAAAGCTAACGGATAAAAATTATCTTTCCAAGATGATAGTTGAAGATTTTAATTTACTTTTCAATTTTACCAATATAGGATATCAAAGTTACTACGTACCTCAATCAACATTAAAAAAATTTAACACTTTAGATTTTGAAGGCTTACGTTTAGGAAATATAACAACAAATATAAAAGATTCAGAGCCTATATTCAGAAGCTCTGATTTTGTAGGGATCAATTTGGACTCTGTAGAGTCTTATGACGGGACTCTCTCAACCGGAAGTACGGTAAACGGATTCACCAATCGTGAAATTTGTGGTTTATCAAGGTATATAGGTTTGTCTAAACAGGTAAAAATAATAGGGATCTATAATTTTTTAGGATATTCATACAATAAAATGAATGAAAAATTAGTTTCTCAAATTTTGTGGTATCTGATAGAAGGTAAAAATCAGCAAGAATATTATGAAAATGATGAATACATAAAATATACTGTCTTACATGAAGATAAAGAGTTGGTCTTTTTAAAAGATAAATATGTCGATAGGTGGTGGTTGGCTATCGATTTTGAGGACAATGAAAATCTTCCTTTCTTAGTTCCTTGTTCATTAAATGATTACAAAGAAGCTTTAGAAGGAAATGTTCCCGAGCGATATTGGAAAACTTTCAAAAAGTTTTTATAAACGGCCACAGATAAAATTAACGCTGATTTAAATAGAAGAATAAAAAAATTTTTAAATAAAATAAAAAAATAGTAGTTTTACAATTTTTAAAAGAAACTTTGGTTATAATGAGAAAAGTATTATTACTCTTATTGGCAACGTCAACAATAATTTCTTGTAATTCATCCAAAAAAGGAAGAGCAGGAAAACCGGGATCACAAGGAGAGATTGTAGTTACGCAAAAGAGTCAGCAATGGAATAACAAAAAACCGTATGGTATGGTTCCTATTCCAGGTGGAGCTTTTGTTTTAGGGCAATCTGACATGGATTTCACCGGAACAAACACAAAAGCCCCTTTAACTACTGTTACCGTATCAGCATTTTATATGGATGATACTGAAGTAACCAATGCTGAATATAGAGTATTTGTAAACTATGTTAAAGATTCCATTGTTCGTTCCCTATTAGCAGAAAGAGGAGGAGAAGAAGGAGGTGAAGGAATAGGAAGATATTCTTATTTAAACAAAAAATCAGAAAAAGAACAGACTGCATATCAGCAAATGTTGGAAGAACAGGGGGGGAGAGAAGGATATGACGAATCTAAAAAGTTAGATTGGTCGGTGCCTTTAGAATGGAATACTTCCAGATACCCTGATGTTGCTTATGCAGAAGTATTAGAATCATTATATTACCCGCCGGAAGAAAGATTCAACAATGAAAGAGTTATAGATGCTAGAAAATTAATTTACCAATTCACATGGATTGATCAACTGGAGGCAGTTAAAAATAAAGGTAGAGGTAAAGATTTTCTTAGAAGAGAAGAAATAGCTATTTATCCGGATACGACTGTATGGCTGAGAGATTTTAATTATTCTTTTAATGAGCCTTTATTTGAACAGTATTTTTGGCATAAAGCTTATTCTAAATATCCTGTAGTAGGGGTAACCTGGGATCAAGCAAGAGCTTTTTGTGCCTATAGTACAAAATCCAAAAACGATTATAACCAAAGCCGAAAAAGAAAAATAGATAAAGTATTTCCGTATAGATTACCTTCAGAAGTTGAATGGGAATATGCTGCACGAGGAGGTTTAGAAAATGCTCCTTATCCATGGGGAGGACCTTATCTAATAGATGATAGAGGTTGCTATTTAGCCAATTTTAAACCTAAAAGAGGGGATTACATGGAAAATGAAAATGGTTATTTATACACAGCCCCAGTTAAATCTTTCCGTAAAAACGGGTTTGGATTATATGATATGGCCGGTAATGTTTCTGAATGGACTGTTTCCGCATATAATAATAGTTCTTATATAATATCATCCACCTTAAATCCTTATTTAGGAAATAGAATTGAAGACCCTCGAAAAGTTATAAAAGGAGGATCGTGGAAAGACATAGGTTACATGCTAATGGTGAGTGAAAGAGATTGGGAACATAAAGATTCAGCAAGAAGTTTTATTGGTTTTAGACGTGTTCAAACTATACCGGAAGGGTCTAAGGGTAAATATCCGGCTGTTAAAAAACATGCTCCGGTAAGATAATTAGTACTGATAATTAAATAATACATAGATAATAATTTAGAAAATTTAGAAAAATGGCAAATCAAACGAAATCAAAGGATAAAGTGTTAAATATGGTGTACTCTTTAGGTGCAGCAGTAGTTATCATTGGTGCTTTATTTAAAATTAATCACTGGGGATTAGGTCCTATAACCGGTAGTACCATATTAGCAATAGGTTTAATTGTTGAAGCTTTTATATTTGTGGTATTTGCGTTTGATCCACCTCCTGCTGAATATGAATGGGAAAAAGCATATCCGGAATTATTAGACGGTTCATCAGCACAGAGAAAATCAAAATCTCAAATACAGGACTCATCCATACAAGAAGCTGAAATATCTTTGTCAACTAAATTAGACCAAATGCTTTCTCAAGCTAAATTAGATGCAGGATTGTTGGAAAGATTACGAGGTGGTATAGAAAACTTTGGACAAGCTGTTGAAGGAATTAACAAAACCGTAGAAGCTAGTTCTGTTACAGAAAAATATAAAAACCAATTAAGTATAGCTTCCTCTCATTTAGAAAATTTAAATGCTTTATACCAATTGCAATTAGACAATGGTAAAAAATATTCAGAAGCAAATCAAAAATTTGTGGATGATTTATCCAAAGCAGGAGAGTATTCTCATACATTCCAAAAACAATTGGCTGAATTAACAGCAAATCTAAACAACTTAAATAAGGTATATGGTGGTATGCTTAATGCCATGAAAGCTTAATAATTTTAAATTTAAAAATTAAATAAGTAAAAATGGCAGCAGGAAAACAGACACCACGCCAGAAGATGATAAACCTAATGTATTTAGTGTTTATTGCTATGTTGGCAATGAATGTAGACAGAGAGGTTTTACGTTCTTTCGAAGGTATAAATGAATCTTTACAATTATCCACAAAATTAACGGATGAAAACAATAAGACCTTTTATGAACAAATCGATGCTAAAAAAGCCGATGGAAATGAAGGGTATGTAGAGATAGCAAAAAAATCAGATGAAGTTAAAAGACAAGCACAGACAGCTGTAGATGCGATTGAAGAAGTAAAAAATCGTTTAGCGACAGCTGCAGAATATACTCCTCCTTCAGCAGGTGAAGAAACTAATTACAATTCACTTCAAAATACAGATGTAGTTAATAAAGTATTCTTTGCAAATGATAACACAGCTACAAAAGATGTGCAAGATATGATTGCAAAGGTTAAAACATTTACCCAATTTATTTTGCAAGGAGCGAATGAGAATGCAAAGAAAAGGATTGATCAATTGTTTGATTTTACAGATAAACAAAATAAACCGTGGATTGTTAATCAATTTTATGATCAACCTATGATTTCAGCTCTAACTAACTTAACAAGATTACAATCAAATATTAGAACTGAAGAAGGGAACAGAGTTAGAGATTTATTAGCTAACAAACTGCAAGATGAAATCGAATTGAAAGCCTTTGTTCCAATTGTTTCTGCACCAAAATTTGTTAGAGCAGGAGAGAAATTTAATGTTACAATTGGTTTCGGTGCATACGATAACACATTAAAAGGATCTATAACTTTGAACGGACGAAATATTCCTTTATCTGAAGGAAAAGCTATAGTTAATATGGTTGCTTCCGGAGTAGGAAAACAACGTTTATCAGGTAATATCTCATACCAAACAGCAAATGGTATTAAAACAGAATCGTTCGATGAAACATACGAAGTTGTACAAGATGTTGTTAAGGATTTACCAACCGGAGGAACTGTAGTAGCAGATAAGATGAATGTAGTTTATAGAGGTGTAGATAACCCTATGAGCGGATCGGTTACAGGAGTTGATGCATCTACTATCAGTATGATTACTTCAAACGGTAGTCTTTCAAGATCAGGAAAAGGTTGGATATATAAAGCAGGTTCAGGAACAACTACAAACTTTACCATTTCTGGAAAAACTTCTTCTGGAAAAACTGTTTCTACAACTGTTGCATTTAGAATTAAGAATGTACCAAAAGCGCAAGGTACCATACGAGGTGCGAATGTAGTAAGTATGCCGCCTAGCTCCGTATCTAATCAAACAGTATCAGCAGCTATACCGGATTTTGAATTCCCTGTTACCTTTAATGTTACCGGATTTAAATTGAAGAGACCGGGAGCTGCAGCAAGACCTTATTCCGGAAATTCGCTAAGACCGGCTGCAGATTATTTAAAAGGATTAAAATCAGGTGATCAAGTATTAATATTTGATATTTCTGCTACAGCATCCGGAATATCTCAACAAAGTATTTCACCTATTCTTATAAATGTTCAATAAAAAAGAAATTAATAATACTATTTTTAACATGAAATCTTTATTACTTAGCTTAACAGTCTTAATAAGTTCAGGAGCATTTGCACAAAATATCTTAAATGCAAAGTCCCCTGTTGAATTAAGAGAAATGAGAGAAGAGAGATATGATATTGTAAATGGAACAGATACAATTTCTACAGCTCCGACTGTCTTACCTTATGGGTATATTGAAGATAAAGATATTTTATGGTCTAAAGTAGTATGGGAGATTATAGATTTAAATGAAAAATTAAATCAACCTTATTACTATTCTTATGAGGATGTTTCAGCTACTTATGTCTCCCTATACGATGCTCTTTTTAAGGGTATTGATTCAGGTAATATAACAGAAGTTTATGATGATGATAACTTTACATCAAGAATTTCACCCGAAAATCTTCAAAATAAAATCCAAGCAATAAGAGAATCCGAGTGGCTTCAAGATAAAAGAGCTTCCGGGGAAGAAATTACTGCTCAAGATTTGGTTGAAGGAGTAGATCATTTTAAAACGGATACACGTAGCGTGAAATTAATTAAGATTAAAGGAATGTGGTATATAGATAAACGATTAGGTCAAATGAAATATCGTTTGTTGGGAATTGCACCTATGGGACCGGATCCTCAAGTCATGGGGCTTTCAGAAGCTGCTATGCTTGGATATCAAGGAGATGAAGAGTTGATCGACTTATTTTGGATATTTTATCCTGGAGCCAGAGAGGTTTTATCCAGTTGTACAGTGTATAATCCTAAAAACGGATCTTCATCAATTACCTATGATGATGTACTTAACGCAAGACGATTCAGTTCCATTATTTATAAATCACAATCTGAATATGGTGACGGGTTGATATCAAATTATATACCCGGAGATGCAAAATCTCAGCTTGAAGAAAGTAATAGAATTAAAAATGAAATTCTACAGAAAGAAAACAATATGTGGAATTATTAATTAAATGAATTTTAATAAAATACAGTCCTGAATCACACAAATTGATTCAGGACTTTTTTTTTAACTTTACAAATAAAAAATACTACTTCCGATAATATAAAAAGTATGCTAGATTATCTTATTATAGGTCAAGGATTGGCAGGTTCCTGTTTGGCTCATAAATTATATAAAGAAAACAAATCATTTAAAATAATAGATATAGTTTCCAATTCGGCTTCATTTGTTTCATCGGGAATGTATAATCCCGTGGTGTTAAAACGATTTACGCCTGTTTGGAACGCAGAAATTGAAATTGATAAATTACGTAAAGAATTTACAGAATTTGAAGATTTATTACAGGTAAAACTAGTTTATAATTCAAATTTATACAGAATTTTTGCAAATGAGGACGAAGTTAAAACTTGGAAAAAAAAGTCTGTAAGGAATGAAAATTTAAAACCTTTTTTAGATCCTGAAATTTATGATTCGATCAATCCAAATATTATAGCAAAATTTGGAATGGGAAGAGTTTATAAGGCAGGGAAGATATTTGTTAGAGAACTTTTAAGGGAATTTAGAAAATTTTTACTTAATGAAAATAGGATAATTGACGATATATTTGATTTTAATCAATTAACTAATGAGATAAATCATTATGAATATAAAGGAATCAAAGCTAAAAAAGTCGTATTTTGTGATGGTTATGCTTTAAAGTATAACCCTTTTTTTAGCTATCTTCCTATGGAAGGTGTCAAAGGGGAAACCATGGTAATTCATGCCAATGGATTAGGCCTTACTGATATCGTAAAAGCTAAGGTTTTTATTATGCCTATGGAAAAAGACTATTATTATATAGGAGCTACTTATCATTATCGTGAAGTAAATGATGAAATATCTGAAGAAGGACAGAGCGAACTAATTAATAATTTGAATAAATTTTTAACTATTGATTATAAAATTATTAAAAAATTTGCAGGAATACGACCTACAGTTGTTGATCGTCGACCCTTATTAGGAGAGCATTCTGAACATAAAAATATGTTTATATTTAATGGTTTGGGCAGTAGGGGAGTTATGTTAGCCCCTATTATGGCAGAAGAGTTATTTGATTATATGGAAAATGGAAAAAAATTAATGTCAGAAGTAAATATTAATAGATTTAATTTATAAAATGGAAAATTCAAATATTATTGTAATAGGTATTATTATAATTACCAGCGTACTTAGTTTTAAAGGATTTAAAGATCAGAATTTTTTTAACCGTTATAAGTTTAATATCGATGCTATTTTAAAAGGAAAACAATGGGAAAGGATGATTACTTCAGCATTTTTACACGGAGATATCGCTCATTTGTTTTTCAATATGTATACCTTTTATTTTTTTTCAGTCTTTTTACTAAATTATGGAAATCTGTTTTTTCTGATAACATACTTCGGATCCATTATTAGCGGTAATTTATTGGCATTATGGATGCATAAAAATAATCCACAATATAGTGCAATAGGAGCTTCGGGCGGTGTATCCGGGATCTTATTTGCTACAATTATTATAAATTCAGAAATTTCAATAGGAATTTTTCCTTTACCATTTTCTATTCCGGGATGGATTTTTGGTGTTGTTTATTTAACCTATTCTTTATATGGGATGAAGACTCAATTGGGTAATATTGGACATGATGCTCATTTAGGAGGAGCTCTTTTTGGTATTCTTTGCGGACTCTTATTTGTTAGTGAATATCCCTATTATCCTTTTACTAATTTTAGACCCATTTATTTATTATTAATGCTAATTCCTATCGCATATTTAATTTACTTAATTGTTAATAAACGCAAAGAATAAGCACTTTTAATCAACTATAATTTATAAATGATTTTTATTTTAAGTAATAGTGATTGTATTATAATTAAAATTTAAGATATAACTTAATTGGTTAAAAATGATCATACAAACAATTACTTATTTACTTTAAAATCTTATATCCTATTTTACAGCTTAAACATTGTTTTTTTAAACATTTATTTTTATATAAATATAGAAATGCTTGAGAGTCTAAAGCAGAATTAATTTTAATACCTAATTGATTATAACTTTTTATAATCGCATTATTTTCAGCTTTAATTTCAGAAAGTATTTCAAAAATTTCTTCTTCCATAGGTTTTCCGATACTTAAAGAATAAGCATATTTTATGGGAAGAAATGCATTTAGAATTAGCAAATCTTTTTGTGAATTAGATAATTTTTTTTCAAAGGTTGATGATGTTTTTTTATCAAAAACATAATGATCATTCCAATAGCCGGATGCTTTGACATCATCTAATAGCCGATAATACTGATTTACAGATTTGATACCTATGATATAAGAAAATAAATTTTGATAAGTAGAGATAATGTTTGCAAGTTGGGATAATCTAATGGTAGGAAAATTTGAAGGCCTTAATCTCAAATATTTTACGTCAGTAATTTTTTCCGGTAGGTTAAATTTTGATTGCAAAAATTTAAATTCTTTATATAAATCTTGAGGATACGTATCAACGCTATTTTCCAGTTTATGAGTTGTTCCAAATAATAAAGATTCGGTTTGAAAAAGATTTTTAGAAATTTTTCTAATAATCCCATAATCTAAATATAAAAATATATATTCAAATGCATAAGCATTTATTTTGAGACCTAATGTGTACCCTAAAACAGTAGTTAGGGTGGCTTCCCAATCATTCTTTTTTCTTTTCAAAATTTCATAGATACGTTCACATTTATTTTTTAATTTGTCCAAGTATAAATTTTCTGAGAAAGAAAAAATATCACAAATTAATGAGTTGTCAATTAAATTTTCGCAAGGGATAAATTTGAATGTTTGATGATCCAAAAATTCATAATTATTATAAATCTCATTGGAAATATAGGATTTCAATTCAAGAACAGGAAAAGATAAATTTCGGATTTTATTGTTATTATCATCAATTTCGTATACAACGTGAAGAATTATATTTTTGTAATAATTATTGAGATCATGTTTATGCTTAAACCAATCCGATGATTTTACATGAATTTCAACATTACCGTTCCATTCAATATCATCTATTTTTAACTTAGCAAAAATAAAATCCGGGCCTTCATTCGTATTATAAGTTCCCGCTTGAATTATTTCAACTTTTTTGCCATCATTAGTATATAGATCTAAAGTATTAAATTTTTTAAATTGCCAAATATAATGCAGTAATTTTTCTCTCATAATTTAGTCTTATTCAAGTAATTAATAAGATAAATTTAATGAAAATAAAAAAAGTTTTAGCTAATTACTAAAACTTTTTCTACAATGAATTGATATTTTTATCTTTTATCTATATCGATATAATCTCTTTTAGGGCTACCGATATATATTTGTCTTGGCCTGTTAATAGGCTCATTATTCATTCTCATTTCTTTCCATTGAGCAATCCACCCGGGCAATCTGCCTAAAGCAAACATAATTGTAAACATCTCTGTAGGAATGCCTAGAGCTCTGTAGATAATTCCGGAATAAAAATCGACATTAGGATAAAGCTTTTTCTCAATAAAATAAGGATCATTTAAAGCTACCTCTTCTAATTTCTTAGCAATTTCAAGGGTTTCATCTTCAACACCTAATCTATTGAATACATCGTCTGCCACCTTTTTTATTACCTTAGCTCTAGGATCAAAATTTCTGTATACCCGATGTCCAAATCCCATAAGACGGAAACTATCATCTTTTGATTTTGCTTTATCGATCCATTTTTGAAGATCACCACCGTCATTTTTAATCATTTCGAGCATTTCGATTACTGCTTGATTAGCTCCTCCGTGTAAAGGTCCCCAAAGGGCTGAAACTCCTGCAGATATTGAAGCAAATAGTCCGGTCTGAGCTGAACCTACCATTCGGACAGTCGACGCAGAGCAATTTTGTTCATGATCAGCATGAAGTATAAGCAATTTGTTGATGGCATCAACAACTACTTCATCAATTTCTAGATCCTCAGTTGGCATTCTGAACATCATTTGATAAAAGTTGTGAGGATAATCCAGTCTATTGTTAGAATAATTCAAAGGTAACCCTAATTTTAATCGGTATGTCCAAGCGCATAATACAGGAAATTTACCCAATAATAAGGTATATGCGTTATATAGATCTCTTTCAGATTTAACATTAACAGCATGAGGATTGAAAGCAGTTAAGGAACTGGTAAGGGTAGATAAAACACCCATTGGATGAGCAGAACGAGGAAATGCTTTTAAAATTTGTTTCATTTCTTCACTTACCAAACTATTCTTTTTTATATCTGCCTCAAATCTGTTTAATTGTTCCAGAGTAGGTAGTTCTCCTTCTAACAATAAATACATAACCTCGGTGAAGGTTGATTTTTTAGCAATTTGTTCAATGGGATATCCTCGATAATATAATTGACCTAAATCTCCATCAAGATATGTAATTTTACTTTTAGTTGAACCTGTATTTTTGAAGCCGACATCTAAAGTAATTAGTCCGGTTTCATCTCGTAATTTGGATATATTTATGCCTCTGTCGCCAATAACACTCTCAACAATGGGATATTCATATTCTTTGCCTTCATAGGATAATTTTACTGTGTCTGACATATTATGTTCTTTCTTATTTTATTAGTTGTTTTATGCTTTGAATATATGAAATTAAAATTAGTAGAAAAAAAATTATAAAAGAAATATTGAAAAAAAACATTCAAAAACAGTAAATTAGAAGAAAAAGTTAAAATAAATATCGAGTATTTTTATAATTTTTTGGATGTATGGATAAGTGTACTTATCAAATAGGGGAGGAAATCCCAAAAAATTCTTATTCTTCCCATATAAGTCAATAATTTTTAATGGAGATAATTTAGTCGAGAATTTATGCAATAAAAAAACGGAAAGAATTAACTAATCTTTCCGTTTATCTTTATTTATAAAATAAATTATCTTTTAACTTTAAAAGCTTTGAATTGAGGATAAACAGCAACTTCTCCTAAGTTTTCTTCAATTCTTAGTAATTGGTTGTATTTAGCCATACGATCTGATCTAGAAGCAGAACCTGTTTTAATTTGACCACAGTTTAATGCAACGGCAAGATCTGCAATCGTATTATCTTCTGTTTCACCGGAACGGTGAGACATTACTGCAGTATATCCGGCATTTTGAGCCATTTGTACAGCATCAATAGTTTCTGTAAGAGTTCCGATTTGATTAACTTTAATTAAGATTGAGTTTCCTACTCCTTGTTTAATTCCGTCTTCAAGTCTTTTAACATTGGTAACAAATAAATCATCACCTACTAATTGAACTCTTTTACCGATTTTTTCGGTAAGTATTTTCCAACCTTCCCAATCGTTTTGATCCATACCGTCTTCAATAGAAATAATTGGATATTTTTCAGTTAATTCAGCTAAATAAGAAGCCTGTTCTTCACTGGTTCTTACTTTACCTCCTTGACCTTCAAAAATAGAATAATCATATTTATTGTCTTTAAAGAATTCAGATGAAGCACAATCTAGAGCTAGCATAACATCTTGACCCGGAGTGTATCCTGCTTTTTTGGTAGCATCTAAAATGGTATCTAAAGCATCTTCAATATTTTTAAAGTTAGGAGCAAAACCACCTTCATCACCTACAGCAGTACTTAAACCTCTGTCATGTAAAACTTTTTTAAGAGAGTGGAAAATTTCAGTTCCCATACGAATAGCAGTAGAATAACAATCTGCAGCAACCGGCATAATCATAAATTCCTGAAACGCAATAGGAGCATCAGAATGTGCACCTGCGTTGATAATATTCATCATTGGAACAGGTAGAACTTTACCGTTTACACCTCCAACGTATCGATATAATGGTAATCCTAATTCTTTAGCAGCAGCTTGAGCAACAGCTAAAGATACGCCTAAAATAGCATTAGCACCTAATTTACCTTTATTAGGTGTACCATCCAGGTCAATCATTGTTTTATCTATTAAAGCTTGTTCAAAGACATCAACTCCAACTAATTCAGGTGCAATAACATCATTTACATTTTCAACAGCTTTTAAAACTCCTTTACCTAAATATTCTTTTCCTCCATCTCTTAATTCAACAGCTTCATATTCACCGGTTGATGCTCCAGATGGAACAGCTGCTCTACCCAAAGTACCGTATTCGGTGATTACATCAACTTCAACTGTTGGATTTCCTCTGGAATCCAAGATTTGTCTTGCATGAATTTGTGCTATTAGACTCATAATATTATAAAATTTGTTTGTTAAAATTTTATACAAAAATACTCATTTATTAATATATAGAGGATATGAAAAGTTTATTTTTTATTGTATTGTTGATGCTATAAAATATAAAATTATTTATGGAGAAATAAATTTTAAACAGACCGGCATATCAATTTTTATATTTTGATTGGTGTCTTGTAAAAATCCTGTATTTTGATCAATGGAAAATATTTGAATGGTATCACTATCTTGATTAGCTACTATCAAAAATTTACCATTAGGAGATATAACGAAATTTCTGGGATTGATATTAGTTCTTTCATAATCAATGGGAGTTAATTTACCTGTATTCTGATCGATACTGAAAATTGATATTCCATCCTTTTTTAATCTGTTGGAAGAATATAAAAACTTGCCATTAGGATGTATATGAATATCTGCACTTCCTTCGGCCTTGTATTCATCGGAAACAGTCGTCTGAATTTCTTCTAAATTTCCATCCTCATATTTAAAAACAACTACAGTTCCACCCAATTCATTAATTAGATAAGCAAATTTTTTATTTTGATGAAATACGAGGTGTCGAGGACCTGAACCGGGTGCAACATTTATATAAGCCGGATCAAAAAACGTAAGAAAATTCTTTTCAGTAGAATAATTTACATTGAACTTATAAATTCTATCACTTCCTAAATCCGTAGCAAAAAGATATTTATAATCGGGAGAGAACACCACGCAATGAAGATGCGATTGATTTTGCCGCACATCGTGTACGCTGCTCCCCGAAAAATTAACCTGTTGAATCATGGGACTTAAACTTCCGTCAGGTTCAGTTTTAAAAACAGAAATACTTCCTCCTATATAATTAGCCGTAACTATGTATTTATCTTGATATTCAATAGTAATATAACAAGGTGCAGCGCCATAGGCTGCCTGTGAGTTTTGAAAGGAAATTTTTCCAGAAGCTTTATCAAATAAAAAGGAATTTACTATGGAACTTTCTTTATCATCATTTTCACTAACTGAATATATATGATTTTTTTTATGGTTTATAACCAAATAGGATGGATTATTAACTGAAACATTATCAATAAATGAAGTACTTCCGGTTTCTGAATCAAAATCATATATATAGATACCGTTGCTTTCTCCATCAGTATAAGTACCTATAACTAAATAAAATTTCATTTTGTTTTTTAGTATTAAAATAATTATTTAAAATTATTAAAAAATATTTATATAAAATTATTTTTATTTTTAAAATTTTGAAATATAAATAAAGTATAAATGCTTTATAATATAATATCCTGTTTTATATAATGAATATTTATTTCTGTTTTTTTCAGTTAAGTACAATATTTGATATAACATTAAAAAAACATATATTTTATAACTTCTTTTTTTGAGTTTTTTCGAAATTAAGACGTAAAAATTTTGTTTTTATATCTTATAACTTAACTACTCTACAACAATTACTTACTACTACATAATTTTTGGAAAGAAATCTAAATAAGTGCTATTTAAATTATAAATAATTAGAATTTATTTAATGAACAAAAAGAGAAAACAAAGAATTTAAAAATTTAATTTAATTCTTTACATAGTTAATTATATAAAATAGTAATGTGATAAATGATTTATATATATAAATAATAAATACAAATAAAGTTATCAATTTATAAATAAAATAATTTAAATAATAAGACATGGGAATTTTACATAATAAAACAGCATTAGTTACAGGTTCAAGTTCAGGTATTGGAAAGTCGATTGCAGAAAAATTTGCGCATGAAGGCGCTAACGTTATTATAACTTACCATTCCGGAAAAGAAAGGGCGGAAAATTTGGTGCAAGAATTATCAGGATTGAACGTAAAAGTTAAAGCATATCAGGTAAATGTTTCAGACTATAATGAAACTCAAAGTTTTTTCAATTTGGTTAATCAAGATTTTACCGATATAGACATTTTAGTTAACAATGCGGGAATAAATGGTAAAAATACATATGTGGAGGATATGAACTTGGAAGATTGGGATAGAACTATAAAAACCAATTTATATGGACCGTTCTATTGTATTAAAGAATTTTTAAAACTTAAGAAAAAAAACAATTCATATAAAGGATCAAGAATTATTAATGTAACTTCTATACATGAATATATTTGCAGACCGGGAGATGCTGATTATAATACAGCTAAAGCCGGAATGAGGAATTTGGCCAGAACTTTGGCTATTGAATTAGCATCAAGAGAATTAACAGTTAATAATATTGCTCCGGGAATGATACTTACTCCTATCAACAAACAATTTACAGATGAAGCGAAGTTATTAAAAGAAAAAGAAGATATTATTCCTATGAAAAGAGGCGGTACACCGGAAGAAGTTGCTAATGTAGCCTTATTTTTAGCTTCCGATGCAAGTTCTTACGTTACCGGTTCAACTTATACAGTGGATGGAGCATTGTCAATATTAGGGCAAAATGCCTAAGTGATTTTACAATATATCTTTAAAATATGAATATTACAGACTTTTTAATAGCCTGTATTCCTATTTTATCTTGGGGTTTTGTTCCCGTTATTGCTACCCTTATAGGTGGAAAGGTTATAGAACAATCATTTGGTATTGCAATAGGGAGTTTTATATTTGCTTGCATTATATATGCCATTAAACATCCTGCTTTAAATCTTCATATTATAGGAATTGGAATCGTATCGGGATTATTTTGGACAATCGGATCGGTTGGACAATTTATGGGATTGAAATATTTGGGAGTTTCAAAATCAATGCCCATATCCAATGGAACTCAGATCATTGGAACTTCTATTTTAGGCGTATTTTTAGGAGATTGGTCTACTCTTAATTCAAAAATATTTGGTTTTACTGCATTAGCGTTAATTATTGTAGGAATTATTTTTACTTCATATAAGGAAGTAATCGAAAATGATGATGCTAAAAAAATAAATTGGAGTAAAGGAATTTCAGTTAATTTATTATCTTCCTTAGGTTTTACATTGTATGTTGGTATTTTAAAATACTATAATATTGATAGTTGGTCGAGTCTTTTGCCTCAATCTGTTGGCCAACTAATTGGTATTAATATTATAGCATTTTTATATTTCAAAGTAAATCCCTATAGTCTTAATTCTTTGAAAAATAGTGTTGTAGGGGTGGTGTGGGCTATAGGTAATTTAGCTATATTGATTTCTCAAATGAAATTAGGATTATCAGTAGCCTATCCGGTTGGTCAAGCATCGATTATTGTCTCAGTGATTGCGGGAGTTTATTTTAACGAAGAAAGAAAAACCAAAAAAGAGTGGATATCATCTATAATTGGTATGACTGTAATCGTGGTTGGATTATTTTTTATTTATTTGTCCGGCGTATTCGATAAATCCTAAGTTAGGAATAGATGTATTAGTCTTTTTTGAGGCTTATAAGAAATAATTTATCAATTCTGTAATATTGCAATCATGAATTTTTAAATATATTAGTTTTTCAAATGTAATATACTACTCGTAACGAATTTATACTATATAAAAAATATAATTTAATAATATATGAAATTTAATTAGATAGAAATTACAATCATATATTTTCATTTAAACCTAAGGACAATTTGCTGAAATTGATTTCATTTTCGTCTCCTGTATTTTTACCTAAAACATCAGATAACTTTACAGCATTTAAATAATCATCAGAAGGTTTTTCTTTTACATGAGTTAATTTAATTACCATATTAAGAGGCTTAACACCCACATCATTAGATAAGTATGTTCCGATGCCATAAGTGTCATGGATTCTATCTTTGACATGTTCTTTTATTTTTTTAACCTCATTTAAATTTAATGAATCACTAAATACTATAGTTTTTGAAGAAGGATCGATTCTATTTTTCTTATAAAAATCGATAGTTTTTTCTGTAAACTCTAGTGGATCTCCACTGTCACAACGCACTCCGTCAAATAATTTTGCCAATTTTAAATTAAAAGATTTAAAAAATGATTGTGTTGTATAAGTATCCGTTAAGGTAATACCCAGGCTTCCCTGGAAAACATCCACCCAAGCTTCCAGAGCTTTAATGTTAGCTGAGCGATAACCGAATAAAGCTCCATGGTACATAAACCATTCATGAGGCATAGTGCCGATTGGAGTTGTATTATATTTCATGGCAAGATATACATTGCTTGTCCCTTTAAAATATTTATCGGAATTTTCCTTTAATACTCCTACAACTTTATCTTGAACGTCGAAAGAATACCTTCTACGAGTACCAAACTCAGAATAATCGGCTTTTAAATTTTTAAGTCCAATCGCTTTTTCTTTAGCTTTAATTTCAATATCTTTTGGCTTTGTGCCGATCATTTCAAAATACAATTCCGATATCATAGCCATAAGCGGAACTTCCCATAAGACAGTTCTATACCAATATCCTTCAACATACAAGTTTAATTTACCACCTTCTTGGGAAATATGAACTTCATCAGGATTGTATCTGTACCCTTCTAAAAAATCTACAAAAAACGGATCTAGAAAATAGCATCTTTTTAAAATAAAATTTTTTTCATCATTAGTTAATTTCAAACTAATCATTTTATTTATTTCTTCTTTCAGCCTTTCTGCAAAACCTTTTGGAAAATCATCTTTTCCTCGATTTATAAAGTCATATCTAACATATGCCCAAGGATATAATTTTTGAATGGCATGCATTACTGAAAATTTATATAAATCGTTGTCTGTAAAATGCTTAATTATCATAATTAAAATATGTTTTCTAAAAAGGTATTTGTCAAAGTTACAATTTTTATGATTAAAACTATTATTAATAAGCCAATTAATTAATAAAACCTTTTATTTTTATCGAATATAAGATAAAAATAAAAAGATTATATTTATCGGATCAAAAACAATATAGAGTTAAAATGAAAGCATTAATAGTAGTTGATATTCAAAACGATTTTCTTCAAGGAGGAAGCTTAGCCGTACAAGGGGGTAATGAAATAATCCCCGTTATTAATTCCATTCAGGAAAAATTTGATTTGGTCGTGGCTACTCAAGATTGGCATCCAAAAGGTCATAAAAGTTTTGCTTCACAATATAGTAATAAAAGCGTGTATGACAAAATTGATTTAAATGGTATAGAGCAGGTTCTATGGCCGGATCATTGCGTTCAAGGCACTGTTGGAGCCGAAATATCTTCGGAACTGAATCAAAATAAAATAGAAGCGATCTTTAGAAAAGGAATGAATACTACTATTGACAGTTATAGTGGTTTTTATGATAATGGAAAATTAAAATGTACGGGTTTAGGAGATTTTTTAAAGGGGAGAGGGGTGAAAGAAATTTTTGTCTGTGGATTAGCGGCTGATTATTGTGTATACTTTACAGCCAAAGATGCTCTGGAATTAGGATTTACATCCACTATTATTGAAAATGCTACAAAAGCTATTGATGTATCAAATTTTGAAAATATTAAAAGAAATTTTATACAAAGTGGAGGTAATATTATAGAAAAAATATAACAATAATATTTTTAGAGTTATTTTAAATTAAATACTAGTAAGTATATATACTATTTATTTTATTGTTTTAATTTAATCATAATAAAAAACCCCGTTATAGAACGGGGTTAAAACTAACTACTATGAAAATTCACTGCCTTATGAACATTTATAGTAAGACAAATTCCATGCCATAAAATTTCAACTAGTTAAATTATTATAAATTATATGTTTTTATATGATTTTTAAGATAATTTTTAGTGAATACATTATTTTTATTTTTAAAAATAAATATGAATTAACGTTTTTTGATCTAATATGTTATAAAATTTTCCATTTTAAATTATTTCAACAAATATTTATTTAAAAGAATAATATGAAGCATATATTGGAAAAATAGTAATATTCTGTATTTAATTTATTAATAAAGTTATTCTCAAATTAAAAAGAACGGGATTTAAAAAAACTTATCTTAAATCAAACTTATTATTCAAATGTATTTTTTTAGCTGACTAATTCGATAATGAATTTAGTTAAAAATAATTTTTCTGGTAATAAAAAAGCCCCGTAATACGGGGCTTAAAACTAACTACTATGAAAATTCACTGCCTTATGAACATTTATATTAAGACAAATTTCATGCCATAATATATGTGTTTTGTTTATTTAATTGTAATAATTTATTGATAATAAATTTGTAATTGAAATAATATAGTTTAAATAAAGTACTAAATAAAGAAAGTCCCACTAATGATAGTGGGACTTAAAACTAACTACTATGAAAATTCACTGCCTTATGAACATTTATATAAAAACAAAATTCATGCCATAATATTTGTGTTTAATTTATTTAATTGTAATAATCTATTGATAATAAATTTGTAATTGAAATAATATAGTTTAAATAAAGTACTAAATATAGAAAGTCCCACTAATGATAGTGGGACTTAAAACTAACTACTATGAAAATTCACTGCCTTATGAACATTCATATAAAAACAAAATTCATGCCATAAAAATTATATTTAATATAATTAAATACGATAATATACTTAATGTTATGTATTATATGAAATAATAATCTTTTAAATTATGTCAAATAAAAAAAGTCTCACTACTTAAAGTGAGACTTAAAACTAACTACTATGAAAATTCACTGCCTTATGAACAATTGTTTACAGGCAAATTCTATGCCATAATAGTTATATTTAATTTATTTATATATTATAAATATGGAAAAATTTTATACGTTATGAAATAATATATCTTATAGATTACTTTAAATACAAAAGTCTCACTACTTAAAGTGAGACTTAAAACTAACTACTATGAAAATTCACTGCCTTATGAATAATTATTTAAAAACAAATATCATGCCATAATATAAAATCATATAATAGTAATATATTATAATTTTACTAATATTATTATATAATTAAAATAATATATTGATAAAATGTATTAAATAAAAAAAAGTCCCGCAAATGAATACGGGACTTAAAACTAACTACTATGAAAATTCACTGCCTTATGAACAATTATTTTAAAACAAAATTCATGCCATAATTTTATGAAATTATTATTTGTATATAATATTTATTTTAAAATAATTTAATGATATAAAATGTTCGGAATAATATAATTATATAAGATAAAATCTTAATTAACATAATAAAAAAGCCCTATTAATAATAACAGGGCTTAAAACTAACTACTACGAAAATTCACTGCCTTATGAACATTTATAGTAAAACAATATTTGTGCCATTGAGTTGTGCAAGTAATTTATAAATTTTAAAATTTAATGTTTACTACTATGAAAATAGTAATAATTATATCATAAGGTGTTTTGTAAAATAAATACTATCAATATTTTAAATATATAAATAAAAAACCCCATAATTAATGGGGTTTAAAACTAACTACTACGAAAATTCACTGCCTTATGAACATTTATAATAAAACAATATTTGTGCAATTTAGTTGCGCAAGTGAATTAAATATTTTAAATATAAGGTTTAAAATATCCTTAAAAAATTATAATTGAATGATGAGTATTGTTAAAATATAGAATTAATGTTTTGTATTAAATAAAAAAAAAGCCCTATTAAAATTAAAGGGCTTAAAACTAACTTCAAAAAAAATTCACTGTCTTATGAACATTGGACTTGCATACTCAATAGTGCCGGTAAAGCCTATTGATTTAAAAACTGAAGCAAAAGCCTGCCAAAAACTTCTCCAAACACTAAAGAAACAGTTCCTAAACGCATTGATGTAAGACTTGGGCAACTGAATATTCGCTATTTTGGACAACGAGTTAAATCTACTTGCCAATTACTTGAGCCGTATACCCATTTGGATATTGCTGCCAGTTTATTAAGACATCACTATAAACCCGCTAAAAACTGGTTAATGGTTGTTATTATTATCGTCCGGCCGGAGGTAAGCAGCATTATATTATCAACAGCAAGTAAAAATCCATCCGGATCGTCTTTTATATCTAGATATTAATACTATTTCCCAGAAATTATAGTCAGGAGAATAGATATTGCCTTCATTTTGCTTATACGTAACTTGATTTATTTTGTAAACAATAAAAATTGAAAAAGTAACTTATTTCAGCTGTTCACTAAAAGAGGGTTTGAAGCGAATACTAATTAAGTAATGTTACTAACTCTTGTTTTCCATAAGATAAATATGGATATACCTAGTAATGGAATACATATTAAATTAACTAGTTGCCAGCCATATAGGTACATTAAAGCGCCGGCTGAAAATGAAGCAACAATATTACCTGTATATACAAACAATGAGTTTAATCCTTGAGCTTTTGTTTTCATGGCTGGACTGTATGTTTTGGTCAATAGAAGTGTTCCACCATTGAACATAAAATTCCATCCTATACCGGATAAGCCGAGTTCAATCATATAAATTTCTAGAGCTTGGTTAGGTAATAAAGTTAATAAGCAACCTAATGCACTACTTAAAACTCCGATGGTAACTAGCCCCTTAAGCCCAATGATTTTCACTAAGCTAGGATTAAAAAAGGACGGCAAATACATCATAATAAAATGTACCTGCAAGACATTAGATGCTGTCGTTAAAGCAAAGCAAGATTTATGCAATGATAATGGTGCGGCATTCATGGTTAGAGTCATTACAGCAAAAGCAATAGTACAAATAATACTAATCTGAATAAAATTCGAGCTTAATAACTTATGATTGTGATCTGATGTTTTATTTACATATGGAGTACGGCCAACCTTACGTCCTAAATCACTGGAAAGGAATAACTGTGATATGGCTAAACAAACACAAACAGCTATGATAGCTACAAAAGAACCAGCATAGGGTACCGGTGAAAATAACTCGGAAAAGTGACTACTGAGAAAAGGGCCGGCAATACCACCTATTACTCCGGCCCCTATTACAACAGATATCGCATAAGCATGCTCCTTCGGGTTTTTAGCAGCATCGATTGCAGCAAAACGATAATATTGACCAAAAGCACTAAAAATACCTAATAACAAAGCTCCTAAGACGAGTACATAAAAATGATTCAACAACAAAGCTATACAGCATATTGTTCCACCTAAGATTCCTACACCGGCTTTAAACATAAAACCACCTTTACGACCGAGTATTCCCATCAACCATGAAGCAGGATATATCATCGATAAAGTACCAATAACTGTAGCAGTTACTGGAAGTGTGCTAAGTGAAGGATTCGGTGATAAATATGAACCGGAAAGGCTTGAAACTGTAGTTAGCATCGAAACAACAGTTGTAGTTAATGCCTGACCCACAGCCAACACAATAATATCTTTCGATGGTAGATGCATAACATTCACTCCTTTTATATGAAATTGATTTAATAAATTGATTATTTTTATTCAATTATGCATGTTATTTAAAGCTTCATTTATTAACTCTTCAGTTGGTATAACTCCCGGCTCAACCATACATAATGGCTATTGTGAACCAACTAACCAATCAAATAAAAGATATGACTCACCTGACTTAAGCTGAATAGGAAAAACATTATTACCTATATTAAACTCTGCATAGCTTTCAAAAATAATATCTTTGGATTGAAGACAACCCAACAAAACATGTTGAGACGCTAGTTCTTAATATAAATAGTTGGTTTATCGTTTTAATCTCGTTTTTCATTAACTGTTAATCTTAATGTTTTTTTACCTGATAAGTAAATAATACCGGCACTTTCATTATTTGAATCCATTATATGTAAGGCAATATATTTATGAATTGATTTCCAAGCTACATTTGTATAAAAGAAATAGTATCTTCTAGAACCTCTCATTTTCGAACTGTGCCGACCATTCGGTTTGGTGTCGATTAATTATTAAACTATTAATATAGAGACTCTAATTAATTGATTACAAGATAAAAAACTAACCATTGTATCACTGATGTTTGCAAATTAATCTCGTGAGGTAATTGATATCTAAAGGTTGGCGATGGATCAAATAGCTTATCCCAATTAACCTTTAGTAGAATTATATCAAACTTTGCTGCAACATTTCATTGAATACATTGGAAAGTACTTTCTTTTCACCAGCAATAGCAGAATAGCTATTTCCTCCCACAACACTAGAATATGGTACAAATTTGATAATGATTTGGTTAGATATATCAGACAAAATTTATGCCATTATACCATTATAAATACTTAATATAATATAAATTCGGGTAAGCTGAAAATGTAAAAGAAAACTATTAATTGTCATTCTATATAAATCAATATAATATATTTATTATGTTTCTATGATTCAATATACTATTTCTGAATATAATTTTTATTTAAGTTTTTAATTAAATAATTATATTAAGAGTAACAATTAAATTATTAAATAAAAACACTTTAAATATTCTTGTATTATTAGCTATTTCTATGGTGATTGGTAAATTATTTAATAATTTAAAATTTAGGTTAATAAATTTAATTGTAAGATTATTTTAAAATAAAAATTATTTATTATCCCAATTTTTATAAGGATTTTTCTTAAGCATTGAATTGTAATATCTGGGATCATCTGTGACTTCTTTTCCTAACCAATCCGGTTTCTCAATAGTTTCATCTTCATCATCTAATTCAATTTCTGCAAGGATTAGTCCTTCATTCTCCCCGTAAAATTCATCTACTTCAATTATTTTGTTTCCAAAGGGAACAATATATCTTTTTTTATCTATAATACCTACTTCACATAATTGTATGAGTTCATTAGCCTCTTCTTTTGTGATTTTCTTTTCCCATTCAAATCTGCTTATACTATTTTTTTTATTAGAACCTTTAATGGTTAAAAAACCTTGATTGTCTTGGATTCTAACACGTACAGTTCTTTCAGGTATTGAAGATAGATATCCTTGTTTAATTTGTAAACTTTTAATAGCCTTCGATTTAAATTCTCCTGTAATTAAATATTTCCTTTCAATTTCTTGTCCCATAGGATGTAATAAACAATTTTATTGAATATATCATTTGTAAATTTTAAAAAAATACAAATTTTTGAAGTTAATTTTTATTCTTTTTAGCTTTCCAAAGTTGATCTAAATATTTATATCTGTCGGAAACATATTGAGAATACATTTTAGAAATAATATATCCCTCTTTTCCATCTAAAAAACCAAATTGAATAATATAATGATGGAGAAATCGATATATAGGTTTAATATGGTGATGTAGAAAATTTGATTTTTTACCCTTTTCAAATAATTCTTTTGCCTTTAGTCGAGAATATTTATCTAACTTATCTAAATATTTTTTTTCAGAATTAAAAGAATAATGGTCCAATCTGTTTTTTAAATATCCCGGTTCGGTTTTACATTCTATTTCTTCATGAACAAGTTTACTGCTTTTATATAGGGATTTATCTTTTTTAAATAAACGTATTACTTTATCATTCTTCCATCCGCTATGTTTCAGGAGTTTGTCTTTAAAGTAAAAATTTCTTTTTATCCAATAGGCGTCTTTAGGGTTAGGGGAATTTACAGTATTTAAAATTTCATTAATTAAAGGAGTGGGGATATGTTCGTCTAAATCAAAAAAGACGATCCATTCATGTGTTGCGCGTTCAATTGCAAAATTCTTTTGATTAGTGAAATTATCAAATACTCTTTCAATGAAAACTACATTAGGATATTTTTTGAAAAGTTCTTTAGTTTTATCTGTGCTAAATGAATCCACTACAATTATCTCATCGGCAAAAGAAATATCTTTCATAAAACGATCTACATTATCTTCTTCATTATAGGTAATACATAAAGCGGTAATTTTTGGTTTTTTGCATTCAATATCTTGAGGTAAATCAGAATTCGTTTTATCTATACTTAAAATATTTTGTAAATAATGATCAATTTTACTAAGTAACATTTTCGGTTTCATTAGTTTATAAAAAGGTTCAGGCTTACGTAAGATTTCTTTAAGAGGATATTCCGTATAAATTTCAGGATATATATCCATAAGATGAAAACTTTTATGAATTAGTAAATTTTCATAGCATCCCCAATCTTTTCTGAACTTGTGCGGGGAAAAAATTGAAAATGTGGGCTTTTGTATAGCCTTTGCAATATTAACAGCTCCTCCCTCATTGGCTATCAGAGCATTGCAATTAGATAGTATGGAAGCAAATTCTCGAATATTATTTCCAAGAATGGAAGTAAATATTTTTTCTTTATGTTCAATTTCTTTTAAAAGATCATCCGCTTCTTTTTGTTGCTTAGGAATATAATTGAATAAAATATCTATATCATAATGTTTTAATAAGTAATTGATTAACTCCGCCATATACGATAGAGGCCAAGATTTTTTTAAACTGCTTCCCAATATACCAACCATTAGAACCGGTTTAGTAAAACTGACTCCGGAACTGATCATTAATTTTTTAGCATTATTAATTTCTTGCTCGGTTAAAAATATTTCGGTTTGAAAATCAATTTTAGTAATATTATTTATAAAAGGAGAAAGTAAAAGGCATCTATTTTCAATGGAAGTACAATGGATAAATTTTGGAAATTTTTCCTCTACAAACACATCCGTATAAAAATATTTAAAAAAAGGTTTATCAAAACTAATTCTCCTTTTAGCTTTAGAAAACAACGTTATGAAACGACTTTGTAATTTAGCGTAAGGATCTAAAAGTATATCATATTTCTCATTTTTAATATATTTTGTATACTTCCATAAAACAGAAAGCTTTTTTAACTCAATATCATCAAACTCTATTATTTTGTCTATATAAGGATTGTTTTGAAGGATATATATAGCATTGTTGTAACAAAAAAAATGAACTTCGATATTTGGAAATATTTTTTTTAAATTTTTAGCAAGTACACTGGCTACTAAAACATCCCCGATAAATTTGTTTTGTATAATTAATGCTTTCTTCAAAAATATAATATTTAATAAAATAGTTCGGCAAAATTAGAAAAAAAATCATTCATAATTAAGAACATAGGTCATATAATAATTATTTATTTTCTTATAGTAGGCATAATATTTAACACTCGCTTTTTCATCAATAATCCAACATACAATAGGTTTATCACTTTTCAATTGAAAGGGTTCTACTCTATAGTGATTTAAAAAAGACCATAAGTTTCCATGGTGTATTTTATACAGGGCTTCTTTTAATCCCCATAAAATATGATAATAGTCCTTTTCTTCACCTTTTGGTATGAATTCAAATTCATCCTTTCGAATAAACTTGTATTTTATGGTATTAATTTTTTCATCCCTTTCCAATTCAATATCTACTCCAATGTTAAAAGACGAAGCACCAACACAGACTACTCCGTGTGAATGAGATACGGAAATATTATAAGTTCCTTCAACATAGGGTTTACCTTCTTTAGTGTATTTCACGGTACTATCTAAACCTAAAGCCATTAAACAAGCTCGTAATCCCAAATATTCTCGTTTTCTTTTAGGGGTTAAAGAATCATATTTACCTTGTCTTATGTTATCTAATTTTAATATCCGTAACAATTCCTCATTAGTTTCACTGACTTTCCAAGTAACTATTCTCGTAAAATAATCAGGTATAATAAAATCTACAATAGGCATTTAAGATAATTTAAATAGATTAGTAAGTAAATATATAAAATTATAATAATTCTCTTATAACTCTGAATTGTAAAATACTTTGTAATAAAACATTTTCTTTTCTTCATCATACCCTTGCTCTAGAAAATCTTCGGAAGCTTCGGGTCTGTTAATATCCAATTTAATTTGAATATATGTATCTAATTTGATATCAGTTTTAATTTTTCTTTTTTCCCTTGCTAAAGCATTGGTGGAAACATCAAAAATTTCCGAAAATTGAACCCCTGAATTTTCTGAATAATCTTTTTTATATGATTTGAATTCATCAACCATATCATAATTTTCCAATAATTCCTTCTCTAAAATTTCTTCAGTTATCGTTTCATTTTCATTAAATACTTGAAGACAATTACTGATAAATTCAGTTTGAATTTTTTTTCCTTTTTCCTCAAAAATTACTTGTTGTGAAAAATCAGATAGTAAATTAATATAATTTTTAGTCTGATACGAATCATCTTTAATATAATCTACTTCCAGAAATGACTTTTTCCAATATTCGGATTCTACATGAGCATCATCATGTACCAATATTTTATAACCACTTTCTTTATGTGTATTAAGTATTAAACAACTCTTATCAATGGATGAGTCTAATCGAAAACCTTTCTGTATGGCGCATTCAACAATGTCAGAATGTTTAAATCGAAGAAATTTGTTTTTATTTTCTAGCTTGAATATCCCGATGCCGGAAATTTTAGACTCCTGTCCAATATCAATATCATTGAATAAAGCAATAAAAATTTCGCCTTTTTTAATTTGTGGGTGATTGGATCTTTCATAAAGATGATCTAAAACTTTGTCTGAAAAACTTACAAAATCGATGGCATCTTCAAAAACATCTTTACATAAAGAATATAAAATATTAAAATTTATGTCTTGGGTATAATGAGTAAATTCATAGTATTCCAAATTTTTTTTAAAAGGTGAAAGGAAATAGGGTTGCATAGCCTCTTCCTCTTTTTCATTTAAATGAAATAAATCACCGGCATAAATGTTTTTTTCTTCACGTAGTTTATTACCGGAAAATTGTAAAGTTAATTTGGAAATTACAGCATGTTTTAAATTAATCGTCATAAATTTGCCTGATAAGAATTACAAAAGTAATTCATTTAAAAATATCAGTAAATAATATTCATTACTAATTTATTTTGATTAATGAAATAATGTAATTTACACAAAACAAACTCCTTGTTCTAAAATAAATTAGTGAAATCCAAAATCTAAAAATCTTATATTCATTTAAAATGATATCAATATATTTTTAGAATTCAGTTAAAACTATTTTAAATAAAAATATTTATGAATAAACTTTAATATTCTTCTAAAAAATTTGAATTGGATTTTTATTAATTATTTATCTTATTCATTACAGAAATTCTACAAAAAACTAATCAGTTACATTAAAATTAGAAATTTTAAATAGTTTATATTTGCAAACATTTAATAATATATGGGAACCACTCTAGAAAAAGAAATTAAAAGAAGGAAAACTTTTGGAATTATATCCCATCCGGATGCTGGTAAAACAACCTTAACAGAAAAATTACTTTTATTTGGTGGAGCGATTCAAGAAGCAGGAGCTGTAAAAAGCAATAAAATCAAAAAAGGAGCAACCTCAGATTTTATGGAGATTGAAAGACAAAGAGGTATTTCGGTTGCTACTTCCGTATTAGCCTTTGAATATAAAGGAAAAAAAATAAACATATTAGATACACCCGGGCATAAAGATTTTGCCGAAGATACCTATAGAACACTAACTGCCGTAGATTCAGTAATTGTAGTTATAGATGTAGCCAAAGGAGTTGAAGAACAAACCGAAAAATTGGTTCAAGTTTGTAGAATGAGGAATATTCCTATGTTGGTATTTATCAATAAACTCGATCGCGAGGGTAAAGATGCATTTGATTTATTAGATGAAGTTGAACAAAAGTTACAATTAAGGGTTACACCATTATCTTGGCCCATCGGTATGGGATTAGATTTTCAAGGAATCTTTAATATGTGGGAGAATAATTTTAAATTCTTCACCGAAGAAAAAAAACAAAAAGTAGGAGAGAGTATTGAGATTAAAGATATAAATGATCCAATAGTAAATGAACTTATTGGCGACCAAGCAGCAGAAAATCTAAGGAATGAACAAGAATTAATACACTCGGTTTATCCAAAATTTTCAAAAGAAGAATATTTGAACGGAACCTTACAGCCGGTTTTTTTCGGTTCCGCATTAAATAATTTTGGAGTTCAGGAATTATTAGATGCATTCGTTGAAATTGCACCCAATCCGCTACCTAAAATGAGCGATATACGATTAGTTAAACCGGAAGAAACGAGTTTTACGGGATTTGTATTTAAAATTCATGCCAATATGGATCCTAAACACCGAGATCGTTTAGCTTTTGTGAAAATTGTATCCGGAACTTTTAAACGAAATACCAATTACCTTCATGTTCGGCAAAATAAAACTATGAAATTTAGCAGTCCTGCAGCTTTTTTTGCCGATAAAAAAGAAGTTGTGGAAGAAAGTTTTCCAGGAGATATTGTTGGTTTGCACGATACCGGTAATTTCAGGATCGGGGACACCTTAACAGAAGGAGAAAAATTAAATTTCAAGGGAATTCCATCGTTTTCACCGGAACATTTCCGTTATATAAATAATGAAGACCCTATGAAAACTAAGCAGTTGGCAAAAGGTATTGATCAATTAATGGATGAAGGAGTTGCACAATTATTCACGCTGGAAATGAATAACAGGAAAATCATAGGAACAGTGGGTGCGCTGCAATTTGAAGTAATACAATATCGTTTAGAACATGAATATTCAGCAAAATGCAGTTATGAACCAATTCATATACATAAAGCATGCTGGGTGGAAACAGAGGATGAAAAATCATCGGAATTTTTAGAATTTAAGCGGGTGAAACAAAAATTATTAGCTAAAGATAAGTTTGGGCAATTAGTCTTCTTAGCTGATTCTGCATTTAGTATAACCATGACTCAAGAAAAATTTCCATCGGTAAAACTTCATTTTACGAATGAATTTTAGGTAAAATATATAAAAAACATTGTAAAAGAGAGCTAAAAAAAATTTAGCTCTCTTTTTTTAACGAACAATAGTATCTGTTACTATTATCTTAAAATATAAAATGCTATGCCTTCATATCTATATATATTAATGGGAATATAACTTTTACCTTTACCTAAAACTAACGAACCATCTTCGGATATCCAGATTTTAAGTTCATTTTTGTTGGTAGTGAGCAAATGATCCGATTTCTTTTTATATGATTTGTAAAAACGATAAACCGGAATTGTATTAGGTTTTTGAGTATTGAATGCATAACCAGATATGCCTTCAAAAATCCATCCTCCTTGTCCACCGTTTTTTAATTCGTTCCAATCAAGTGTAGATAAACGATCACCGTTTAGAAAATTATAATATCTGTATATAGGATAAGATCCTTCCACTTGATTAGCATAAATTTTTCCTAATATCCCCTCAAAATGTTTATTTCCTAATTCATTATAATTTGATGTATAAAAATGCTGTCCGTTTATATTATATCTGTAGAAATTTTTTGTTTCCACATATGTATACCTGCCGGGATACTGTTCAGATATAAATCTTTTATCCATTTCGGAAAGTGCGGTATTCCAACCGCTTGACCACCCATTTAAAGTTAAAGATGCAGGAATAGAATAAAGCATGATTGATTGACTGTCAAAGGAAGAATAATTAGTTGTAGTTGAATTATATTTATTTAAAACATTACTATCAACATACGCTTGGTTCCAATAATTAGGTTCTCCGGCATAATATTCATATACTTTCTGTCTATTCCACTGAATATTAGCAGCGGGGCTTTGATGCTCATGTTGTAAACCCAGTGCATGTCCGAATTCGTGAATTATTGTCCTTGAAAACTCGTAATCAGGAGTTGAATCTGTAAACCACCCGAAATTCATGGTAGGAATACGTTGGGTAATATATTTAGCATCTGTTCCAACATAAGACCAAGACTGACCACTATTATCAAAATTTATTTTTATATCAGCATATTGATAAGCAGGAACATATTCAAAGTTTAAATTAGCATATTTCAACCATTCACCGGCAAATTGTTTTACTTTATTCTGTAAATAAGAGTTTCCGTTTAAAAATTTAATTTTTATAGTTTGTCCTGTATTCCATTTATTAAATTTATTAATTACTCCATTAGCAATAACTTCTTGAGTTGAATCTTGGGGTTGAATAATGTCATCAGGTAAGTAAGCATCTAAACAAAAATGTTCTTTTTGAGCTGTACTTTTGTCCGGTACAATATCAGAATTTAATGAATCTTCAGTACAGGAAACCATATATACAAATAGGCTTACAATTAATAAAAATAAATACGTAAATTTTTTCATATTCAAGATTTTTTAAGGTTTTATAAATCCAGGATAAATGTTTGAGAATATTACTTTATATAAAATACTTAAAGTTATATAAAGTGATTTTAACATTTATTTACTTTTTGGATATTGCTTAGCAATAAATTTCTTGTCAGTAGAAGATAATTTATAATTGGGTTGACTATGCCAATGATTTAAAGTGAATGAAGCAGGAAATGAAATAAGCATGATAGAATGTTTATCAAAAGCCGAATAATTAGTTAATGCCTTGCTGTATTTATAAAAAATTTCAAAATCCACTTTGTCCTTATTCCAATAATTAGGTGCACCTTCAAAATAAGCATATACTACCGGTTTATTCCATTTTATATTTGAATTAGGGTTTTGATGTTCATGATGTAATCCAAGAACATGACCAAATTCATGAAGAATTGTTTTAGATAATTCATTTTCAGGAGTAAAATCCGTAAACCAACCAAAGTTCAAAGAAGGACTTTGTTGAGAAATGTATTTTGAATCGGTGCCCACATAAGACCATGATTTTCCGCTGTTATCAAAATTGATTTTAATATCGGCATATTGATCCGCAGTAACATATTTGAATGTTAAATTAGCGAACTGAAGCCATTCACTTGCATATTTTCTGACTTTATCTTGCAAATACGATGAACCATTTAAAAATTTGATTTTAATGGTATCTCCGGGATTCCATTTTTTTATAATGGTGGTTACACCATAACCGGAAACTTCTTTATCCAATTCTGAGGTCTGAAAATTATCTCCGGGTAGAAAGACATCTACACAAAATTTTTCATTTTCTGAGGATTTATTCTCAGGATAAATGTCAGAAGTTAATGATTCCTCATTACAAGAAACCAAGAAAGCAGATGAAAATAATAGTAAAAAAAAAGTAAAATTTTTCATAATCATAATATTTATAAATTTATCAAATATAGGAAAAAATATTTAATTTTATATTCTGAATTATAATTCAAAGTGTATATAATATTATGATTATGTGATATAATTGTATTTTTAAATTATTATATGGTAATTATATTTGATTAACCAATTGTCTTTTATAAAATTTTAAATACTGCAAAAAGCAGAAGTTTAATAAAGATTTAATTATTTATATTTTATAAAAAAGATAAAAAAATAAGTTTATTATAATTCAAATAATAAGTAAGTTTGCCTATCAGTTTAATAGGAATTAAACTTTGTTGTTTTTTATATTGAATAAAATAATATTGCTTGTGAATAACCAATTATTTAAAATAGATCTTCGATTTTACACTTTGCTTTCTAAATATGTATACGTGCTAATCTTTCTATTTAGTACAACGATTTATCATTCACAAACTCTAAAAAAAGGCGAATTAGCGGTTGGTATTGACCTAACTTATGCTCCCTATGCCTATTTAGAAGGAATTCCCAGTGGTTTTGACCCTGACTTAATGAGATTAATAGGGGAAAAATTAAATCTTAAAGTAGTCTTTAAAGATACCAGAATAGAAAATATAATTATGGGCTTAAATGCAGGACATTATGATCTTATAGCATCTGCATTGTATATTAATCCGCAACGAGCTCAACAAGTTTCATTTTTACCCTATCTGCAAACCGGAGGTGTATTAGTTGTTAGAAAAGACGAATCCTACCGACCGTTATCTTTACAAGACTTATGCGGAAAGAAAATTTCTTCCATGAAAGGGGCGGCATGGATTCCTAAATTAAATGATGTTACCAAGAATTTCTGTTTTAAGAATAATAAACAAGCAATTGAAGTTAAAGAATACCCCAGTGCTCCCGAGGCTTCACATGCGCTATTATCCAAAGGCGTGGATGTTCAATATGAAGATGCGGCAGTAGCTAAAATGTTAATTGACAGATTAGGAGATAAATTGGTAATTTCTACACACGAAATGATAGATCCCGTATTAATAGGTTTAGCATTTAAAAATGAAAACATAGCCTTAAAAAATAAAATCGCACAAGTTATCCAAGAACTAAGAAAATCGGGAGAATATCAACAGTTATTGGACAAATATAATTTGGCTTATCCAAGTCAAGAATTAGTACATAAATATCAGATAGAAGAAGAATCGATTTCATCTCAAAAAAAGAATACAATTTTCAATTGGAAATATTTTAAAAATCAATTTATTAACACAGATTTTTGGAAAGCTTGTTTAACTGTAATCGAGTTAAGTACATTAACTTGGTGTATAGGAGTAGTTTTAGGCTTTTTAGTAGCATTAATGGGACAGAGTTCTCATTCATTTATAAGAACTATTTCCAAAGGTTATATTTGGTTTTTCAGGAGTTTACCTTTATTGGTATTATTAATATTTATATATAATCTACCTCAAATTTGGCCTCAAAGCTCGATAATACTATCCAATCCTTTCATATCCGGTTTAATAGCCTTAGTTTTAAGTGAAACAGCCTATATAGCGGAAATACATAGAGGAGCATTACAAGCGATACCCAAAGGACAATATGAGGCTGGAAAAGCACTGGGGTTATCCTACTGGGGAATCATGAGATTGATTGTTGCCCCGCAAACATTTAGGATAGCCTTACCGTCACTCGCTAATCAATACGTAACAATAGTTAAGTTAACCTCACTGGTATCGGTGATTTCCTTGACCGAAATATTGATGGTTGGACAGCAATTGTATACACGTAACTTTCTGGTTATGGAAACCCTGTTAGCAGTTGCTATCTATTATATACTAATAGTTACTTTGGTAACATGGATTATTAACAAATTTGAAGCAAAATTTGATGTCCATAAAATAAGCACAGACATTGATAGTTCAATACAAGTTGATTTTGAAAAATTAAGAGAATATTCGAACATAAAAAATACGAATAAAGGTTCAACCGCTTTAGAATTAAAAAATATAACAAAAACATTTGGAACTACTTTAGTATTAAATAATATATGTTTAAGCGTTCCTTGGGGAAAAGTAATCAGTATTATAGGTCCATCAGGATCCGGCAAAAGTACCTTAATAAGATCCATAAACGGTTTAGAAACAATAGATGAAGGAGATATTGAAATGGGAGAAGTTTCTCTTATACTTAAAAATAAAAGTAAATTTCATAAATCAAAAAAGAAACTTCAGGAAATGAGGATAGGTATGGTTTTTCAATCGTATAATCTTTTTCCACACAAAACGGTATTAGAAAATGTTATGTTGGCTCCTTTATATCATAAAAAAAACAAAGATAAACAGATGCTGCGTATGTATGCATTGGCAATGTTAGATAAAGTAGGTATGTTGGTTCATGCCAATAAATACCCTCACCAATTATCAGGAGGGCAGCAACAGCGGGTAGCCATAGCAAGAGCATTGGCTATACAGCCCGACATTATGTTATTTGATGAACCGACATCCGCTTTAGATCCCGAATTAGTTCAAGAAGTATTGAAAGTTATTAAAGAATTATCTAATGAAGGCATGACTATGATAATTGTTACTCATGAAATGAAATTCGCATTTGAAGTATCAGATAGAATTGTTTTTATGGAATCAGGAAAAATTTTATACAATGAAGAACCTCAACAAATGAAAAAATCCAAGGATGAAAGATTACTAAAATTCATTGGAAATGTTGCTCCCATCGATTATACTATTTAAAATAAACATAAGTAAATACAAGTATGAAGAATCAAAAAGAAGAAATAGGTATTTTACAAAGACGAAAAATTGAAGCAGAAATAATAAAACCTATATACGATATTTTAAAGAGAGAGTATGGACTTGAACAGGCAAAATCGATTATTGAAAAAGCCGTAGCTAATGCAGCCATTCAGGCCGGAAAAGATTTTGCCCAAAAAGAAGATGGGCCAACCTCAGTACAAAGCTTTGTAGCTCTCCAATATTTATGGGAAAAAGATGATGCACTTGAAACTGAAGTGGTTGTTAATAATGAGAACCAATATGATTATAACGTGAAAAGATGTCGATATGCAGAAATGTATCATGAAATGGGATTGGGCGAAATTGGATTTTTACTCTCCTGCAACAGAGATGCTAAATTTATTGAAGGATATGCTCCAAATGTAAAATTAACCCGCCCCCATACTATAATGAACGGAGACGGTTTTTGTGATTTTCATTATAAACTAGAAAAAGGGAAAACAGATATTTCCAATGAATGATAACTTACATATAAATTCAAAGAGACTACAAACGTGGTTAGCCGATTTCGCTACCATAGGAGGTACGCCAAATGGAGGGGTACATCGTTTAACGCTCACAGATTTAGATAAACAAGCTCGTGATTTGTTTGTATCTCTGGCGAAGAAAGCCGGGTGTTCAATAAAAATAGATGCAATGGGGAACATTTTCGCCAGACGACCCGGTGAAGATAACCTTTTGAGTCCTGTACTTATAGGTTCTCACATAGATAGTCAGCCCTTAGGAGGTAAGTACGACGGGATCTATGGGGTTTTAGCAGCCCTGGAAGTTGTTTACTCATTGAATGACCATAATATAAAGACTGATCGCCCCATAGATGTTGTAAGCTGGACCAATGAAGAAGGTTCACGTTTTGCTCCGGCCATGATAGGTTCGGCCGTTTTTTCAGGGTTAACTACTTTACAAGATGGTTGGTCGTGTAGAGATAGTGAAGGTAATACTATTAAACAAGAATTAGAAAGAATTGGATATGCTGGAAATGATAATTTTTCAAATTATAAAATCCATGCTTCACTGGAACTGCATATTGAGCAAGGTCCGATATTAGAAAACCAGAATGAATTAATAGGAATTGTTACCGGAGCTCTAGGTCAAAAATGGTACGATGTTGAATTCACCGGGATGGCCTCTCATGCCGGAACAACTCCTATGGAAGTACGCCAAGATGCCTTACTAGGTCTCGCCGAGGCAGTGCTTGAAGTCAACACAATAGGAAAAAATGAAAAACCGGAGGGCAGGGCAACTGTTGGAATGGTAAAAATTACACCCAATTCAAGAAATGTAATTTCCGATAAAGCTTGGTTTTCAGTTGAATTTAGACATCCTTCAGAAAAAGGACTACAAAGGATGGATCAACAATTGTCTGAAAAAGTACATCAAATAGCTGAGAAATTAAATCTAACCTATAGCATCCGCCCTATATTATCCTTTCCTCCCTTACCTTTTGATAAAACCTGCATTGAAGTGGTACGCAAAGTAGCTCAGAATTTAAATTATCCCCATAGAACAATGGTTTCAGGAGCCGGACATGACTCGTGTAATATTTCTAAAATAGCCCCGACTTCCATGATTTTTATACCTTGTATTAAAGGAATAAGTCATAATGAAAAGGAAGAAATTAGACCGGAATGGATGAGTGCCGGTGCTAATGTTTTATTAAATGCAGTAAAACATTTATCTAAAAGATAAAGAATAAACCAATATATAGATTAAATAGATTAAATGGGTAAGGTAGAGCATTAAAGTTCTACCTTTTTAATTAACATTGTAGATGGAATTAGATTAAATCGTAAGGTGAAGTAAAAATGCTTAGACAATATGTCAGCTTGTAAAAAATTAAATATGACAAATGTTTATATAATGCTTCATGGCATAATCATTGAAATTGCATAAGCAATTATATAAGTAATAGTAGTATTTAGTATAATTAATAACCATAAGTAATTAAAGAAAAAATATAAACATGAGTAAAATTATAGGAATTGATTTAGGAACAACGAATTCTTGTGTAGCCGTAATGGAAGGTAGCGATCCTACCGTTATTACTAATGCTGAAGGAAAAAGAACTACTCCATCCGTAGTTGCTTTTATGGAAGATGGAGAAATAAAAGTGGGGGACCCTGCTAAAAGACAAGCAGTAACCAATCCACACAATACCGTATATTCCATAAAAAGATTTATGGGTACTAGATTTTCATCAGATGCTGGTGAAATTTCAAGAGTTCCTTATAAAGTAGTAAAAGGTGATTCCGATACTCCAAGAGTAGATATTAACGGAAGATTATATACTCCGCAAGAAATTTCAGCTATGATTCTTCAAAAAATGAAGAAAACAGCAGAAGATTTCTTAGGAGAAACTGTAGATCGAGCAGTAATTACAGTTCCTGCTTATTTTAATGATGCGCAAAGACAAGCAACGAAAGAAGCAGGTGAAATTGCCGGTTTAAAAGTAGAAAGAATTATAAATGAGCCTACAGCAGCAGCCTTGGCTTACGGATTAGATAAAGCTCATAAAGACCAAAAAGTTGCAGTATATGACTTAGGAGGAGGTACTTTTGATATTTCTATTCTTGACTTAGGAGACGGAGTATTTGAAGTATTATCAACTAATGGAGATACACACTTAGGAGGAGATGATTTTGATGATGTAATAATTAATTGGTTGGCAGAAGAATTCAAATCTGCAGAAGGTGTTGATTTAAAAGCAGATCCAATTGCATTACAAAGATTGAAAGAAGCCGCTGAAAAAGCGAAAGTAGAATTATCTTCATCTACTCAAACAGAGATTAATTTACCATATATAACCGCTACAGCTTCCGGTCCAAAACACTTGGTAAAAACGTTAACCAGAGCAAAATTTGAACAATTAGCAGCCGATCTTGTTAAAAGATCTATGGAACCTTGTAAAAAAGCATTAGAAGATGCAGGATTAAAAACTTCAGATATTGATGAAGTATTATTAGTCGGAGGTTCAACACGTATACCGGTGATCCAAGAAGAAGTTGAAAAATTTTTCGGTAAAAAACCTTCCAAAGGTGTGAATCCTGATGAAGTGGTTGCTATTGGAGCTGCAATTCAAGGAGGTGTATTAACAGGAGATGTAAAAGATGTTTTATTATTAGATGTTACTCCGCTTTCCTTAGGAATTGAAACTTACGGAGGTGTATTTACTAAATTAATTGATGCTAATACCACTATTCCAACTAAAAAATCTGAAACGTTTTCAACTGCAGCAGATAATCAACCGGCAGTTACTATTAGAGTAGGGCAAGGAGAAAGACCTATGTTCAACGATAATAAAGAAATCGGAAAATTCGATTTAGTGGATATACCACCGGCACCAAGAGGAGTTCCACAAATTGAAGTAACCTTCGATATTGATGCTAACGGTATTTTAAGCGTATCGGCTAAAGATAAAGGAACCGGAAAAGAACAATCCATAAAAATTCAAGCATCTTCCGGATTAAGTGAAGCAGAAATTGAAAAAATGAAGAAAGAAGCAGAAGCTAACGCTGAAGCAGATAAAAAGAGAAAAGAAGAAGTTGAGAAATTAAATTCTGCGGATGCAATGATTTTCCAAACAGAAAAGCAATTAAAAGAATTTGGAGAAAAATTACCGGCAGAGAAAAAACAACCAATTGAAGATGCGTTGGCAGATTTGAAAAAAGCACATGAAAGCAAAGACATTCCGGCAATTGAAACAGCAATGGAAAAAATTAATGCTGTATGGGCTTCCGCTTCAGAAGATTTATATAAATCCGGTCAAACAGCTGAAGGAGCAAATCCGGGAGCTCAAGGCGGAGGAGAAGGATCATCAAGTGGTTCTAATCAAGGAGGAGATAATGTTGAAGATGTAGATTTCGAAGAAGTGAAATAAAAATAATACACACAGTATAATTGGAAAACCTCAGAATTTTAATTCTGAGGTTTTTTTTATTAGAAAATGTATATAAATCTTATTCTTATTCCAAATTAAATTTTAATTCAAGAAAATTCATTTAATTAAGCATATTTACCATTCTCTATATTAACTAATGAAATTATTGATAAAAAGGCAGAAATTTATATACCGAACATTTTATTGATCACGTAGAAAATGTGATTTTAAAGTTCAATAATACTTTACTATTAAAATTATATCCAAGATTAAAACAAACAAAGATCCATATGCCTTGACTCATGGCATGCATATGCCTTTATTTAGTTAAATGTAAATTATTTTAATCAATAGCCTTATTATTAATGAATCATTAGAAATGTTAGATTAAATTCTAGATTTATTAAATAAGCCGAATAAAAATTATTTATAGCATATATAAAAAAACAAAATTTATGAGTCTCAACGTGCTTAACTATTACTTATATTTATGAACGAATAGGTTTAGATTAAACTGATAGTTCACATAACAGTTACGTGAATTGAATGCTAATTTGGGTTATTTAAATAATAATATGGTATGTTATTTTAGCTTATCGTACGTTTAAAAAAATTGAATAGTTATAAAATTGTATATAATTTCGAAAGAATTCTTAAAAATTAATGATTATAAAATAAATTGATAGTAAATAAAAGGTTTGAGAAATTAAGAATATAAATAATCAAAGTAATTAAAACCTATTTATTATTAAATCAATCAAATAAATAAAAAAAATGTTAAAATTTGAATTTGATATATAATCAATGAATAAGGTGGTAGTATTTGTTAAAAAAAATCAATTTGAATTTTTATTTATTAATATTTTTAATAAAAAAATTAAGATTATTTTAAAAGAAATCATAAAATTTGCATGAAAAAAAAAATAAATTAAGTATCAAATTACTTTATAAGTGAGTATTTATTTATATTTGCATGCTAAATTTAGATATCGTTTATAAAAATATAACCGAATAATTATGCAAAGTTAATTTATTTGTATATTGATCCGATATAAATCAATAGAAAATAACATGTTATTTTAACATAATATTAACTTTGGCACGGTATTTAGTATAATTTTAACACGAAATTAGATAAATTTAGATTCTACTACGTTTTAAGTGGAAGAATGAAAATTAAATAAATTTTTGAATTAAATTATTTTACAAAAAAGAAAATTATGAAAAAGTTAGTGTTGTTTGCAGCAGTAGTTTTTGGATTATCAACTATGAATGCACAAAAAAACAGTATTTTATTAGGAGGTAATGTAGGTTACAATCATACCGAAAACAAAACTGGAGGAACTTCAGGAAAACAAAAATTGGACACTTACGAATGGGCTCCTTATTTAGGATATCAATTTACTGATAATTTAACTATTGGTGCAAAAGTAGCTTTTACAAAAGCGGATTTAGATAGTAAAACACTTAAAGATTTACAACTACTTGATGGAGATACTAAAACTTCAAGAATCGGAGGTTTTATACGTTACTCACAACCATTAAGTGAAACCTTTGCAGTTTATGCTGATTTAGGTGCAGGTTGGCAAGAGCAAAAAACCAAAGGACACAATGCTATATCAAAATTTGAAGATAAATCAAATGGATTTTACATCGGATTTAACCCGGCATTATTCATTAACTTCAAAAATAATTTTGGATTGAACTTTAGCATTGGTGGAGTTGAGTACAACCACTTAAAACAAAAAGGAACTAAATACAAATCAAACGGGGTTGATATAACTTTTGGAAATGCTTTCAATATTGGTATTTCTAAAAACTTTTCTCTATAATTAAATAATTATAGAAAATTATTTAATGCAAGTTATCTAACTAATTAAAAAGAAAAAGCATGAAAAAAATTATAATAGCAACCCTTACTCTTTTTAGCGTGTTGTCAGCTCAAGCTCAAAAGAATTCTATCCTTTTGGGTACAGATTTTAGCTTTAAAAGAGTAACAGGTTTTGATAACGAAAAAACCAATAATGTAACATTTACTCCCATAATTGCTTATGAAGTAGCTGAAAATTGGTTTGTAGGGGCTAAAACCAGTTTATCTTATGATAAACATACCTACAATGATGGAAATCATATTACAAAAATCCAAGATAAATCATACGAAAGTAGAATTGGTGGATTTGTTCGTTATTATAAACCTTTTAATGAAACTTTTGGTATATATGCAGATTTAGGGGCCGGATATCAACAATATCGTTCTGATAGCAGATTAGCTCCAAAAAATGCAATTTATAATGAGTCTGAAATGATCCTGGCTAATAGAGTTAGAGGTTACGGATATTACATCGATTTTGCCCCTGCTTTATTTATAAACTTTAAAAATAATTTTGGTTTAAATGTTTCTTTTGGAGGAGTTGAATGGAGCGACACAAAAGAAAACGTGAAATTTGATTATAAAAATTATAACAAAAGCAAAGATTTTGACTTAACTTTTGGAAAATCAATTCACGTAGGAGTTACTAAAAAATTCAGTTTTTAATTTTATAAATTAAAAAAAATAATATAAAAACCTCTGATTTATTTCAGAGGTTTTTTTGTTGATTACATGTGATAAATAAGTAAATTTGCTAGTATTTACTAATTAATAAAAGTATTATGGCATTATCTAAGATTAATCCAACAGAAACCCGCGCATGGCAATTATTAAAAGAACATTACGACCAAATAAAAGATAAACACCTTCGTCAATGGTTTAAAGAAGATCCTCAAAGATTTGATAAATTTTCAATACAATTTAATGATATTCTTTTTGATTATTCTAAGAACAGAATAGAAGAAAAAACATTGAAATTATTAATTCAACTGGCTGAGGAAACCCAAGTTAAAGAAGCTATTGAAAAGCAATTTAGTGGCGATAAAATTAATGAGACAGAAAATAGAGCAGTTTTACACACAGCATTAAGAAATCGAAAAAATACACCGGTTATAGTTGATGGAGAAGATGTAATGCCTAAGATAAACAAAGTCCTTTCGCAAATGCAAAAATTTTCTGAATCAGTAATTTCGGGCGAATGGAAAGGGTTTTCAGGAAAAGTAATTACTGATGTGGTTAATATTGGTATTGGTGGTTCTGACTTAGGACCTTTAATGGTTGTAGAAGGGCTAAAATATTATAAAACCAGACTCAATTTACATTTTGTATCCAATATTGATGGAACTCACATAGTAGAAACATTGAAACCGTTAAATCCGGAAACAACAATGTTTATTGTGGCATCTAAAACATTTACTACTCAAGAAACTATGACCAATGCTCAAACAGCAAAGGATTGGTTTTTAAAATCAGCAAAATTAGAATCTGAAGTAGCTAAACATTTTGTCGCCCTATCAACCAATCAAGAAGCCGTAACAAAATTTGGAATCAACCAAGACAATATGTTTGAATTTTGGGATTGGGTAGGTGGAAGATATTCTATTTGGTCAGCTATTGGACTGAGCATATGTTTAGCTGTCGGATATGACAATTTTACCGAATTATTAGAAGGAGGAAATGAAATTGATTTACATTTTAGAAATACGGAACTAAATAAAAACATACCGGTAATTTTAGCCCTATTAGGTATTTGGTATAATAACTTTTTTGGCGCGGAAGATGTTGCTTTACTTCCCTATGAACAATATTTACACCGGTTTGCAGCCTATTTTCAACAAGGAGATATGGAATCCAATGGTAAATATACAGACCGAAGCGGTAAAAAAGTTGATTATCAGACCGGACCAATAATTTTCGGAGAACCGGGAACCAATGGACAACATGCATTTTATCAATTGATACATCAAGGAACAAAACTTATTCCTTGTGATTTTTTTGCAGGTGCCCAAACACTAAATAAAGTCTCAGATCATCATGAAAAACTTATATCCAACTTTTTCGCTCAAACAGAAGCTTTAGCTTTTGGTAAAACGGAAGAAGTAGTTTATAAAGAATTAAAAGATCAGGGCAAAAATGAAGAGGAAATTAATAAATTAAAACCATATAAAATATTTGAAGGAAATCGTCCAACCAATTCCTTTTTGTATAAAATTCTAACACCTAAATTACTAGGAAAATTAATTGCTATATATGAGCAAAAAATATTTGTACAAGGAGTTATCTGGAATATTTTCAGTTTCGATCAATGGGGCGTGGAATTAGGCAAACAATTGGCCAACAAAGTGCTGCCTGAATTATCAGGAGATCAAGAAATAACCACACATGATTCATCAACTAATGGGCTGATAAATACCTATAAAAAAATGAGATAATTTTATATCTGTTTAAATAAAAAAAGATCGTCTCATCAGACGATCTTTTTTTATTCATAAAAATCAAAAGTTTACAGTTTACTATAAAAAAAATTACAGCTTTATCATAGGTTTTTAAAATAATATAGAGTTAAACGCTTTAGGTCTGATATTTGCATTTTATAAGTACAAATCAAATATTAATAAATAGAAGACTAAAAATTTAAAATTATGATCAAAGAACAAAACGTAGTGAAAAGCACTTACAACGACTCTTCAAAAAACAAAAAATTAGGTAAATTTTTTGGTGAAATTTTTTCATATAACAGCAGTTTAAAACTATATCATTGGCAAGTAACCGGCAAAGGAAGTTATGCAACACATATTGCTTTAGATCAGGCTATTGATTCAGTATTAGATGTAATTGACCGCTTGGTTGAAACAGCCTATGCTCAATTTGGAGATATTGAAGTAACTATCAAAGAAACTCCTACGCCTAAAGATATTATTAAACATTGTGAGAATTTTTACCTGTTACTACAAGACGGTAGAGAATTATTTGTTGATGACTATGCATTATCCATTTTTGATGATTATCAAGAAGCAATTCAACAATTATTGTTTAGATTGAAAAGGTTACAATAATCAATTATTTATTATAGAGTACGAAAAACCTATATAACATAAATTTATTTTGAAAACAAAAACCAAAAAACCTGTGTCTGAAAAAGTAAGGCACATAGAAGCCAACATAGGGCTTAGTGAAGAAAATAAACAATTAGTGTCCGATGCACTAAACAGATTGTTAGCCAATGAATATTTTCTTTATACGAAAACCAGAAAATTTCATTGGAATGTAGAAGGTCCACATTTCAGATCTATACATTTATTATTAGAAGAGCAATATAAAGAAATAGCGGAAATTATTGACGAAGTGGCAGAAAGGATAAGGAAATTAGGTCATTATGCGTTGGGATCATTTAAACAATTCAGTGCTGTAGTAGACCTACTTGAACATGACGGGGAAGAAGTGGATGATGAAAAGACTATATTGGTAGAATTATGTCAGGATCATGAAACGATCATCCGTTTGATCCGAGCAGAATTCATACCAACTGCTGACAAAAATAAAGATGATGGAACCAGTGATTTTTTAACCGGAGTTATGGAACAGCACGAATCTATGGCATGGATGCTACGTGCTTCAGCTAAATAATTATAAATTGAGTACAAAAAACCTCTTTTAAAGAGGTTTTTTTTTGTTATAAACCCGAATATTTAGCTATAATTTTTTCAAACCACAATTGTGGAATTATGGTTTTAACCCAAATAGATAATTTTTGGATAGTTGTACCAAAATAATAATGGGGTTTTAATTTATTTTTTTGAGTAAATAATTTTTCTATAAAGGGAGCAATAGTTTCGGGGGCTAAACCATTTGAAACATCCGCATTCATATGATCATATACCTTATCAAAAATTTTTGCATAGTCAACCGAAATATCACTTTTAATCCTATGAGCTGCTATATCTGTTCGTATGTCTCCTAAATTTACTGTACATACTTCAATTCCCGAATTTTTTAATTCATAACGCAACGATTCTGTAATCATGTCTAATGCAGATTTAGAACCGGAATAAAAACCTCTGAATGGTAAACCCATTTCACTTCCAATCGATGATATATTAAAAATTTTACCTTTATTACTTTTACGCATAATTGGTAAAACCTTTGAAATCAGATAAGAGGGTGCTACAATATTTAGGGTAAATAAATTTATAATTTCATTTTTTTTAGCGTTTTCAACAGGTCCGACCATACCTTTTCCTGCATTATTGATTAACAGATCAATGGTTGAATTTTTAGCAAGAATTTGATCTAATGCATCATCAACTTCTTTTTCATTAGTTATATCAGTTGGAATAGTAGTAAATTTAGCATTTTTAGGTACTGAACGACTCAAACCGTATACATTGTAACCCTTCTGAAATAAATAATTTCCCAATGCCAATCCCACGCCGGATGAGGTTCCTGTAATTATAATTGTTTTAGACATTTTTATAGTTTAATACTAAACAAAAATAAAATTAATTTTAAAATCTAGCTACCCAAAAAGAAAAAAGGAATGACATACTCATTCCTTTTAAACCAATTAAAATTCAAATTTTAAGTAAGTCTATGAGTACAGATATAGTCAATCAGACCATCAATAGGTCTACGTAAAGCTATACCTAATTTCATTCCATTTTCAGATAATTTTTTCTCTAATTCATCTTTTAAATAAAAACCGATAGAACCATTAAAATTGATTGGGACTTGAGTACAATTATCGTATTGTTTTATATATAAATCGATAAAGGTTTGAATTTGTTTATCAATGATTTGCTGGATAAATTCATGATCTTTGTTTTGAATAATAAATTTAGCAAATGTGGCAAGATAAGCATTGGGATTAGGTTTTTTGTATAGATTTTCTTTTATAAAATCTATATCCATATTATATTCTTTCGACAATTTTATTGATAATTCATGAGGAAGAGTTTTGAAATTATAGGCACGAATCAAATCTGCTCCTAATTTATTACCGCTGCAATCATCCATTAAAAGATATCCTAGAGATAAAACTTTTTGATGTAAAAGTTCACCGTCATAATAACTGCAATTGGATCCGGTACCTAAGATACATACTATGGCTTGAGTTCCCGGAGGTGTGGTTGCATAAACGGCTCCATAGGTATCTTCTTCAACCACAATTTCTTCAGCATTAGGAAAAGATTCTGTTAAAGCATTTCTTACAATATCTTTCATATTATCAGTTCCACATCCTGCCCCATAAAAAAATATTTTTTTTACAGCGGGTTTATTTTGGTAAATGTCAAAACGTTCATTTAATCTTTTGATCATTTCCTCTTTATTTATGGCTTCGGGACTTAAACCTTTAGTTTGTGTTGAGAATATACGATTGCCATTATTATCAATGGCTATCCAATCGGCTTTAGTAGCACCTGAATCTGCTAGAAGAATCATATTTTTTGTTTTTAATTTTAGTTATGTTTCAAAAGTACAAAATAAAAATATTTATAATAAAAATAAATATTCAATAAATGTTGGTAAAATTATCTTATTAGTAATGGTTAATGTGCTCAATTTATTACAACTAATAAGTATATATACTAATGTTTGAAATAGTTTAACTATCTCTTTACAGACTAAAATTAATAAAAGATATCATTGAAACAGTAAATATTTATCAATAGTTGATTTAAATCATACGATTAGGTATAAAAAATAAAATAAATTTAATTTATACGTATTAAATTTATGGATACCCTGTTCTGCCAATAGAATATAGAGAAATTAAAATTTTGTTAAAAAATTAACATTTACTTCAAATAAGTCAATGAAATGGTAAGATATCCTAGTATCAAAATCACCATTTTAACCTTAATATTAGATAAAATTAGTCATTTCTAAATATGATATTAATCAATTATAATATTGTTAATTATATGATAATGATATATTTAAATATATAATTATTTAAGGTGAGCTTACGTCTCTTTGATAATTTATACTATAATAGGATATTTAATTTATATTTGTATAAACACGTTAAACTTACATGTTTATAGTAATTTTTATAAAAAATAAATTAAAAACTACATATATGAGAAGAAAGATTTTTACTACTTTAACAATCTTGTCTCTTTTTTTTTCAAAAGCGCAGCAAAAAGAATTTATTTTAATCGATAATGGAAATGGAGTCAATTTAGGATATTCCCCATTATCAGGTGTAAAAATTATAACTGTTGACGGTTTGAAATTCAAAGACCTTAATAGAAACGGAAAACTTGATAAATATGAAGATTGGAGATTATCCGCAGATGAAAGGGCTAAAGATTTAGTTCAAAAAATGTCCTTGGAACAGATCGCAGGATTAATGCTTTATAGTAATCATCAAGCTATACCTTCAAACGATAGTGGATTTGCATCTGGAACCTATAATGGAAAAATCTTTTCTGCCAGTGGAGCACAACCTTGGGAACTATCAGACGCACAGAAAAAATTTCTGCAAAAGGATAATTTAAGACATATATTAATAACTTCGGTTCAAAGCCCTGAAGTTGCAGCACGATGGAATAATCAAATGCAAGCATACGTGGAGGGGTTGGGATTAGGAATTCCGGGAAATACAAGTTCAGATCCCCGACATTCTGACCAAGTTACCGGAAATATAAAATCTGAATTTAATGCAGGAGCAGGAGGCGCCATATCACTTTGGCCGGATGGGTTAGGCTTAGGAGCAACATTTGATCCGTCACTTGTACAAAAATTTGGTAATATAGCAGCACAAGAATATAGAGCTTTAGGAATAACTACAGCTTTATCTCCTCAAATAGATTTAGGAACAGAACCCCGATGGTATAGAATCTACATGACATTTGGAGAAAGCCCGGAACTAACTACAGATATGGCCAGGGCCTATATAGATGGTTTCCAAACTTCTTTTGGTAAAGATGAAATTGCAGACGGATGGGGATATAAAAGTGTTAATACAATGGTTAAACATTGGCCGGGTGGAGGACCGGAAGAGGGCGGTAGAGATGCACATTGGGCGTTTGGAAAATATGCAGTATATCCAGGAAATAATTTTGATACACACATGAGCCCTTTTGTTAACGGAGCTTTTAATCTCAATGGAAAAACTTCCAAAGCTTCAGCAGTTATGCCTTATTACACCATTTCATATAATCAATCAAAAGACGGAAGTAATTATGCAAATGGCTTCAATAAATATATCATTACCGATTTACTTAGAGATAAGTTTGGGTATGATGGGGTATTATGTACAGATTGGCTGATAACAGCCAATGAGGGTAAAACTCCGGATGAATTTAAAGGTAAGCCTTGGGGAGTGGAAAATAAAACGATAGCTCAAAGACATTATATTGCCTTAATGGCCGGAATGGATCAATTTGGAGGCAACAATATTATGCAACCCATATTAGAAGCCTACAAAATGGGAGTAAAGGAATACGGGAATAAATATATGAGAAATCGTTTTGAGCAATCAGGAATACGATTATTAAAAAATATTTTCAGGCTGGGATTGTTTGAAAATCCGTATTTAAACGTTGAGCAAAGCGTTAAAACAGTTGGAAATCCTGAATTTATGCAAGCGGGTTATGAAGCACAAATAAAATCAGTGGTATTGCTTAAAAATAAAAAACATATACTACCTATAAAAGATAAAAAAACGGTATATATACCAAAAAACTATCAACCTTCCATAAAAGATTGGTGGGGAAAATGGTCTGAACCAAAATTAGATTATTCGGTTAATATAGAGTTAGTTAAGAAATATTATCATGTTACAGAAGATCCTGAAAAAGCAGATTTTTCCATAGTCTTTGTTACAAGCCCTCAAACTAACAACGATGGAGGGGGATATGATATAGCCGATAGAAATAATGGAGGGAATGGATACGTTCCCATCTCCTTACAATATAACAGTTATACGGCTACAAATGCTCGTGAGCACAGTATAGCAGCAGGAGATCCCGTAATAGATCCTTCAATTAAAGATCGAAGTTATAAAGATAAAACAGTGACCGTTTCCAATTCATCCGATCTATCTACCATATTAACTACTAAAAGTCAAATGGGAAATAAACCGGTCATAGTAGTAGTAAATATCAATCGTCCTATGATTTTTAATGAATTTGAATCTAGAGTGGATGGGATAATAGCAAGATTTGGAATTGGAGAACAAGCCATAATGGATATTATTTCCGGGAAATACGAACCCTCCGGATTATTACCCCTTCAAATGCCTGCAAATATGAACACGGTTGAAAAACAGAAAGAAGATATTCCTTTTGATATGGAATGTCATCAAGACAGCGAAGGGAATGTCTATAATTTTGGTTTTGGTTTAGATTGGAAAGGTGTTATCAAAGATTCTAGGACAGCAAAATACGGAATAAAAAAATAAATATAAGTTTTGATTAATGATATGCTATAAATAAAAAAAACAAAATTATAATGATATAAAATATAAAGTCATAATTAAACTAAAACCACAAAAAGATTAATTAAGTATGAGAAGAGCAGTTAAGTCTCTTAGTGCTTTTATGATTGTTTCTACTATGAATTTGATACAGGCACAAGAGAATAAATCTGATAGTTTAAAAACTAAAACAGATTTGAAAAAAGATCAGAACACATCCGTGATGTTAAATGCCTCAGCCGATAACGGGCCAAGAAATGTAAACATTGGTTTACCGGCAAGTGTGGGAGGAACTACTATTTTAGAAAATGGGTTACCGGTTGTGATGGACTACGTCGTACAAATGCCCGTGAGGGCCTGGAGGTCAGATTCCAGTTTTGAAAAGATGGACGTATTAGATGTTGCAAAGACCGCTATAAGCGTAGGGGATGTGGGAGTATCAGTAAATACTTATACCAATAAAGGAACAGAAAAATTGCAAGGTAAAGGTGAATTTGTCACCAATTCTTACGGATTATTAAGAGGAAGCTTTAATGTAAGTGGACCGATGAAAAACGGATTTTATTATTCGGTTAGTGCTTATGCTAACATGGATCCCGGAACATTTACATCAGCCTTTTCTCAATTTTTAGATAAAACTCAAATTTATAAAGTGTTTATAAATAAAAAATATAATGACGGAAAAGGTGAAATTGGAGTACAATATAAATTTATCAGCTCACAAGCAATAACAACTAAACAAAATCCTTATTACTATCGTTCCAATGGAAAAGTAGATGCTGTAGAAGGATTCAAATTAGGCAGAGATTCCTATCTGGAAAAATCCGGATTGGTGCATTATATAGATCCGCTTTCCGGAGAATATACTACTCGAGATATAATGAAAGGAAGTGGAGGAGAAAATCATATTTTTGATATCATCGGAAAAAATAGCCTTACAAATGGGATGAAGCTGGATTATATTTTTAGATATCAATATGCTGAATCCGGATATTTTAATCCGTACTATTCATCCATAAGTAATCCGGTTGAAGGTAAGACACGTTTCCGTTATGTAGGTTCCGATAACATTTATAATGGAAAAGTACAATCGGTTTTAATGCTTTTCACCCCCCGAGCTCCATTCAATACTTATATGAGCCGCGTGGAATTAAGCAAAAAAACGTCTAAACACAATTGGAATATTGGATTTAATGAATGGTATTACCACATAAACAATTATAATACGGCTTCTTATTCCTATTACCATGAAGTGACTCCAAATCCGTCACTGTTAATTCAAGAAAATTACGATCCACTTACCGGCACTTGGACGCCAAGAAAAGGTTCAGACGAATTCGGAGGATATAATCATAACGGCGCTATGCAATACTATACCGGTGGAGAAAACAAAATGGCTGTGTATGGTACTGAAAAATGGACGCCTTCCGAAAAAATACAAGTGGGAGGAGGTGTGAGATTAGAATGGCAAAATATTAACGGAGAATGGTATAAAGGGGAAGACAGAAAATTAGCAGGGACTAATTGGGTATCCGGAAATAAAACAAAAGTTAAAAAAGATTGGATTAATAAAACTTTTACAGTCAATGCACTATGGAAAATCATGCCTTCATTTGGACTTCAAGGAGAAGCAACCTATGGAGAATTAGGTGGAAAGTTAAGTAGTTATGCAGGTGCAGACGACCCGGGAATTAAAAAGTCAAAAATACCCGGAGCTTCTTTCGGAGTATACTTTAACCATGCTTTGGTAAGAGTAGTATCTAAAGTTACCTACATTCAAAGAAGTAATTTTACGAATAATTCCACTTTTACCAATCCAAAAGATCCAACTGATTACATGAAAAAAACTATTAGCTATGACGTTAAAACTATAGGATGGACAACCGATGCTTTGGTTACACCATTTAAAAATTTTCAATTTCATATGTTACTTACCCTACAAAATCCCGAATACAAAAATTACAAATTTGAAGCGTATGATGTAAAATATGATTACGATGGGAATATAGCAAGAAGCGTTTCAAAAACCATAATAGAATTAGATCCAAGCTATAATTGGAAGAAATTTAAATTTTGGGGAAGTGCGCGATATTTCAGTAAAGAATATGCAAATTATACGAATTCATTGTTTTTTGCAGGAAGATGGGAAACGTTTGCGGGTATAGATTTTAAATATAACAGTAACCTGAGTTTTGGAGTAAGTGCGGTTAACTTATTAAATCAAAGTGGAGCACAAGGCTCTATATCTGGAACTAATACAGCTATAGATCCAACTCCTTACTATAATAAACCGGTAGCAGGAACTTACATCCGACCTTTTACCCTGGAATTTAAAACTAAGTTTAAATTTTAAAAAATAAAAAATGAGCAAGTATTGGATTTATTTTAAATATAGGTTGGTTTTCTTTTTATTTCTTCTAATTCCTTTAGGCCATATTCATGCACAAGGCATTACCAAAAAGAAAATAATAAAGTTGATTAGCTATAATGTATACTGGGGAATGAAACAGGACTCAACCAAAGATAAATCCAAATTTGCTGAATGGATTCGTAAACAAGATCCGGATATTTTGGCCTTGCAGGAAATGAATGGATTTACTGCAGGAATTTATGAGTTTGCCCCTGAAGGAGCGAATCCAAAAAATTTAAGAAAATTAGCTGAAAGTTATGGTCACCCTTATTGTGTTATTGTCAGAGAACCTTCTACCGATGGCTCTGTAACTTTTCCGGTGGCCATAACTTCAAAATACCCGATTGTAAATGTTCATCGGGTATTAGATAATAATATTCATGGATATATAGAAGCTGAAATTGAAGGATATCATTTTATAGTTACTCATTTTCACCCATTTTCATCTGAGAAAAGAGGTTATGAAGTGGATCAAATTTTAGCTACCATCCAATCCAAACCATCTAATGATAAATGGTTGTTTATGGGGGATTTAAATTCAGTTTCTCCATTGGATAAAAGTGCATATAAAGATAATAAACTCAGAAATTTTATACGGGAAGACAGAAAGAAAAGACCGTATAATTTGAATTTAGGTAAAGACAACGAGTTAGATTATACTATCCAGCAAAAAATACTTGATTTTGGATTTATAGATGCACTTCGTTTATTCCATCCTGAATTTGAAGCGACCGCGCCAACAAAATTATTTTATGATCAATCTAAATCTTCGGTAAGATATGATTATCTCTATGTTAGCGGAAATATGAAAAAAGATCTTATAAAATGTGATGTAATCAAAGATGAATTTACTGATCTCTATTCAGATCATTATCCGGTGGTGTTGTATTTTAATAATTAAATAAATAAAATGTAAATAAATGAAAAACTCTGTACTACTAAACGTTAAGTTGATAGTTTTCATGCTATTGACCGTATCAATTAACCCACAAGTTTATGGGCAAAATAAAAAAGCATCGAAACAAGATAAGACGGTAATCTTATATGTTACCCGCCATGGTAAGACTATATTGAATACCATGGATAGAGTGCAAGGTTGGGCAGACACCCCTTTAACACCCGAAGGAGTGGAAGTGGCTAAGTTTCTAGGGGAAGGAATTAAAGATGTAAATTTTAAAGCAGCTTATTCCAGTGACTTAGGACGGGCCAGACAAACAGCTCGTATAGTCTTAGATACTAAAGGTCAAGAAAAATTAGCAATAACAGAAGTACCTCAACTAAGGGAAACCAATTTTGGTAGCTACGAAGGTGATTTAAACTCGAAAATGTGGGGGGATGCGGCTCTCTACTTACACTATAAATCATCAAAAGAACTTTTTGCCGATATGGCAAAAAATCCTGAAATATTAAAGAAAGCCATGAACACATTTAAAACGTTAGAAACCTTAGGAATAGGAGAAAATTATGAAGATGTTAAAGCGAGAGGACAGAAAGCCATTCGTGAAATAGCAGAAAAAGAGGCTTTATCAGGAGGAGGAAACATATTATTAGTCGCTCATGGAATGGCAATTAGCGTTTTTCTTTCAGATTTAGACAGTAGCGGTAAAAAAATAACAGGTACACATATGGGAAATGCAGCAGTTTCCAAGGTAATCTACAAAGACGGAAAGTTTACGATTGAATCTTTTGGAGATATGAGTTATGTGGAAAAAGGAAAAAAGGTATTAGGCAAATAAAAATAAATCAAATAAGAAGTTAAAGATCAATTAAAATTTACTGCATTCTAAATAATTGAATAAGATGTTTTATACGCATACGCATTTACATAATAGTATAAATACTTTAATTTATTTGTAATATATGGTTTTCATGAAAAAACTATCATTAAGTCGGCTTAAAAATTTTTAGTGTTTGATACTGTTATAATTCATCAATTTCAAAGAACATAAAACTCTGTGTATATAAAAAAGAGCAGAGCACGAAACCACTGAAATAAAATTTATAAAAGATGAGAAATAAAAAAAGTATATATTCATTATCAGTACTTTTATTACTGATAAGTACCAATGAAATATATAGTCAAAATCAAACAAAAAATGATACGATAAAAGTAGACATAGAACAGAAAAATGATAGGAATGTCATGTTAAATGCAGCAAATAGTACCGGTCCCAGAGATGTAAATATCGGTCTACCCGCTTCAGTAGGAGGTACTACTATTCTTGAGAATGGTCTGCCGGTAGTATTCCACTATTGGCCGGAACTACCTACTAAAGCATGGAGATCCGATGTTACGCTTAATCGTACGGGTTTATTTGACTTAGGACAAACCTTTATCAATATTGGAGATGTAGGTTTTTCCTTAAATACGTTTGATAATCTAGGCACAGATAAGCTTCAAGGTATAATTAACCTGGAATCCAATCATTTTGGATTAATGAGAGGAAGTGCAAATGTGAGCGGACCTATAAATACTAAGGGACTTAAATATTCAGCCGGTGCTTATCTGAGCTTTGACCCGGGTACTTTTAAACCATCAATTATAGATAAATATTATGCCGATAAAACTCAAATGTATAAAATGGCCTTAACTCAAGACTATAAATACAGAGGAGGAGAAGGCTCTGTTTCAGTATTATATAAATATGTTAATGTTAAAAATCTAACCTATAATTACAGCCCTTTTATGTATGGAAAAGATGGGGATGTAAGTGAAATATCGGGATTTAAAATTGGGCGGAAATCGTATCATGAAAGATCCGGAAAAATAACATTAATGGATGCTTTTACCGGAAACTTGGTAGAAAAAGATATATTAGACGATTTCGGAACAGAATCCCATACAGTTGATCTACTGGGTAATAACAAATTTGATAATGGATTTTATTTAAATTACATGGTTCGTTACCATTCATCCAAAGTGGGAATTTACATACCTATTATGGCAGGAGTTTCCGAAGCAAAACCGGGAGAGTATGTATATGCTGATACGGGAGAAGCTTATATGGGAAATAACGCACAAGGGGTATTAATATTAGCAACAAGAAAAACTCCTGTTAAATCTATAACCGGTACCGTTGAATTAGGTAAAAAGATAGGAAACCACGATTTGAAAGTTGGTTTAAACGAATGGCATTATAAAGTGGATAAATATGCTACAGAATCTGCTATGTATTTTCAAGAGGTGGCACCGAATCCAAGAAAATTAATTCAAGTAGGAGGTACGGCAAATGCCAATGGAGATTTTAATTTAAATCAAGGACTAGAATATCATAATGGGAATGAAAATAAATTAGCATTATATATATTAGATAAATGGTTATTGGCCGATAAATTAGAATTAAATTTGGGTGGACGTATTGAGTATCAAGCATTACGGGGAGATTACCAGGACAGAAATTTAGGATTGCAAACATTAACAGGACCTAAAATTGATATTGATAAAGATTGGGTTAATCAATCCTACATGTTAAATGCAGTATATAAAATGACCCCTAAATTTGGTTTACTAGGTGAGGTTAATTACAATGAACAAGCCGGACACTTAGAATACTATAACATTGGAGTTGATCCTAAAATCAAAAAATCTAAAATACCAACTGCAGGGTTTGGAGTATATTTCAATCATCCGTTAGCAAGTATAGTTTCTAAGGCAACCTATATCACCCGTAATGAATATCGTTCAACAGTAAATTTTTCCAATCCCAATAATCCGGGAGAAGTGAAAAGAGAAACTACAAATTATGATATTGAAACTATAGGATGGACTACAGATATCATATCAAAACCCATAAAAAACTTTGAATTACACTTTTTGATCACTTTACAAAGTCCAAAATATAAAAATTTTGTCGGAGAAGTTAAATTTAAAGACGGTGCAGCAGCTAAATACGATTTCACAGATAAATATGTAACGGGTATTTCTAAAGTTTTATTAGAGATTGATCCGAGCTATGTTTGGAAAGATTTAAGGATTTGGGCGAGTGCAAGATATTTCAGTAAACAATATGCCAATAGACCGAATACAATATATTTTGCAAGTCGTTGGGAAACTTTTGCCGGTTTACAATATGCTATTACCAAAAACTTAAGTTTCTCATCAACTGTGATAAATTTATTCAATCAAAGGGGAGCTAAAGGAGATATGGGGGATTCTGATTTGATCTTAACTTCCGAAGAAGCTAAAAAGAAGGAAGGAACTATTCTTTCGGGAACATACATCCGTCCTTTTACAGTTGAGTTTGGTCTTAAATACTCTTTTTAACCTATAATAATAATTAAAAAATAATACTAAATATGACTAATAAAGAAAAAAATTACGCATTACCTATAGCAATGATGTTTGCCCTGTTTTTTATGATTTCATTTGTAACAGGCTTACAAAATCCTATGGGAATAATTGTCAAAAATCAATTTGGGGCATCCAACTTTATGTCTCAACTAGGTAATGCTGCAAACTTTATAGCTTATGCATTTATGGGTATTCCGGCGGGTATGCTGTTACAAAAAATAGGATATAAAAAAACAGCCTTAGTAGCCATTGTGGTTGGATTTTTAGGCGTTGGAATTCAATACTTATCCGGGGGAATGGAAAGTTTTGTTGCCTATTTAATAGGAGCTTTTATTTCCGGTTTCTCTATGTGTATGCTAAATACCGTTGTAAATCCTATGTTAAATACGTTAGGAGGAGGAGGTAAAAAAGGGAATATTTTGCTTCAATTAGGCGGTTCAATAAATTCAATGGGAGCTACTATTGTACCTGTGTTGGTAGGGTATTTAATCGGAAATGCATCACGAGCAACCATAAAAGAAGCAAATCCCGCTCTTTTCTTGGCTATGGGGATATTTGTCCTTGCCTTTATCGTGTTGTTGTTGGTAAATATACCGGAACCTTTTTTAGATAAAAAAGAAAAAATTGAAGGAAAATATAGTGCATTTTCATTTAGACATTTTTGTTTAGGAGTAGTAGCCATATTTATATATGTAGGTATTGAAGTAGGAATTCCCAATACCGCCAATTTATTTATGACTTCTGCACCAGACAAAGGAGGTTTAGGTATTGATACAACTGTGGCTGGAACGGTAGTAGGAACCTATTGGTTTTTAATGCTCATTGGTCGATTAATAGGAGCATCATTAGGAGCTCGTATATCCAGTAAGGCTATGTTGGCCTTTACCTCACTTCTAGGTTTAATATTCATAATTTTAGCAATTATTAGTCCTATTTCTTCTACGGTAAGTATGCCAGTATTTAAATCGGATATATCTATAGGTTTTGCAGAATTACCTATTACCATCGTATTTTTTGTATTGTGTGGATTGTGTACTTCCGTAATGTGGGGAGGTATATTTAATTTAGCGGTAGAAGGATTAGGAAAATACACATCAGCAGCATCCGGAATTTTTATGATGATGGTATGTGGAGGAGGAATTTTGCCCCTCATACAAAATTATTTTGCTGATTTATTTGGCTTTTTATCCAGTTATTGGTTAATTATCATAGAATTTGCTTATATCCTTTATTATGCATTAATCGGAAGTAAAAATGTAAATAAAGATATACCCGTCAACTAATCATATTTTTATATAAAGATCAATTCCCCTAACATTTTAGGGGAATTTTTTTAGGTAAAAACCGCATATTTTAAACTACAGAAATTAAAAAACCTACGAACATTCCACTAAATACTAAAAGTAATTTTTGCCAATTTAAGGAATGCTTTTCATTACTTTCAAATATAATCACAGAAGAAATATGTAAAAAAATTCCGGCTACGATACCCAACAATTTAGGATAAATATGAGGATCTAAGAATGAACCAAAGAAAGCCCCAATAGGAGCTGAAACGGCAAACAAAACAAGAATAGAGAAAGAATATATCCTTTTAATAGGTAAAGAAAATAAAAAAGTAGATAAAACAATGGATTCCGAAACTTTATGGATGCTTAGCGCCCATAAAATATTTGATGAATGCATGGAATGATCATGAGCACCATGATTATGTATATGATGAACTTCCAATGGAGTTCCTTCTAAAAATGAATGAATAAACAAACCCAGCATTACACTAATCGGAATAACGCTGTCCGTATGATGTTCCGAGCTGTGTAAGTGACCGTGTTCGATTCCCTTAGATAATCCTTCTAAGATTAATTGTATGGAAACCCCGATAATAATCCATATTCCTGCATTTATACCTCCATCTATATACAAAGAAGGAAACATATCTAATACAGTAATTGCTAAAAGCAATCCAGCACTAAACATTAAAAGTTGTTTATTAAATTTTGAATTATTTTGGAAAAAATAAGCTATTCCTGCTCCGATGATTACAGCAGAAATCAATACGATATAATCCATTTATTTTTCAAAAATTAAAATTAGACGGGGAGAATTTTTTTCTTCAAATGGGAGGAGATGATAATCACCGAATACATTTTTTAAAGTAAATCCTACTTTTTTGGCCAGACTTTCAAAATAATTCAGTTTAAAAGTTCTTACTCTTTCTTGAAAATGAAAATTTTTACCTTTATCTTGAAATGTAATATCTTTTATAATAAATCCATCTTCAATTTTCCTCTGCAGATGAAATAAAATACCGTCTACTTCTTTGTCCTCTTGTTTAACAAGTGTATCCATTGCTAAGGAAACATTCATAAAATCCATCACAAATATTCCTTTACTTAACAATTGTTCAAAAACAGATTGAAAAACGTTTAAATTATCTTCATCATCACTAAAATAGCCAAAACTGGTAAATAAATTGAAAATGGCATTAAAATGGTTCGGGAAATTACTTCTTCTCATATCTGCAACAAAGAATTTAAGATGTTCATTTTCAAAACTCTTTGCATAAGCAATGCTTTCCGGTGCAAGGTCAACGCCGATAACATCGTATCCCAATTTATTTAAAAAAATACTATGTCTACCTTTACCACAAGCCAAATCTAAAATTTTACTTTCCTTACGTAAGGCAAGATATTTTAATAAATTCGTTATAAATTCTTGAGCTTCCTGATCATCACGATTTTTATATAATATATGATAATAAGGAGTATTAAACCATTCTGCAAACCAATCCATACCTCAAATTTAATACAATTTTTTTACCTATTAATAACATTATTCTTAGAATTAGTAAGATTTTTTATTTATAATAGATAAGTCTTATTTTAACTTATTTTAATTTTAAAAACTGAAAGATCACTACTAGTAGTAATTTATATTGTATTATAATTTAATAATTGAACCGGGAATATAAATTTATATGGCTTTGTGTTTAGGATACTCGAATTCATAGGGAAACAAAAAATTATTTGGATTTAACATTTGATTTTATTTTAATTGTTAATATTTTTTACTTAGGATTTTTGAAAAGAAAATTAGTTTTTTTGATAGTAGTCAATTGAAATATAGTTGGTTAATAAATTAAATAAAGGTATAATAAACTATTTTTTTAATTATTTATATTTCTATGAGCTAAAAGGTAATAATTTTTAATAAATATTGATTAACTTAAAGTAAATCAGTAAAAAAGAAGATAAAAATTAAGTTTAATTAAAATTTTTTTAGTATATTTGCGCCTCGATTTGGCGAAAGTAAGAAAATCGTAATAACATCAAGTATAACCACTTCCTAAGCATCAATTTCGCCTTTATCTTACATTGAAAAGCAAAGGAATACAATGTTTATAAAAATATGTCCGAAGAGACTAAAAATTTAGTAGAAGAGCAAGAAACTCTTAAAAATGCAAATGTTGCTCCTGAGCAATTTGACTGGGATTCTTTTGAATCCGGATTAAATGCTGAGGATAGAAAAGAAAAGTCTGAGTTAGAAAAAATGTATGATACTTCTTTGAGAGAACTTGACGAAAATCAAGTTTTCAAAGGTAAAGTTGTTCGTATTACTGACAAAGAAGCAATCGTTGATATAAACTTTAAATCAGAAGGAGTTATCTCTTTGAATGAGTTCCGTTACAATCCAAATCTTAAAGTTGGAGATGAGGTTGAAGTTATGGTTGCTCAAAGAGAAGATAAAACCGGTCAATTACAACTTTCTCATAGAAAAGCAAGAATGCTTAAAGCATGGGATAGAGTTAATGAGCTTCATGAGACCGGGGAAATCGTTGAAGGTTATGTAAAATCAAGAACTAAAGGAGGTATGATTGTAGATGTATTTGGCATCGAAGCTTTCTTACCGGGTTCACAAATTGATGTAAAACCAATCCGCGATTACGATCAATACGTAGGAAAAACTATGGAATTTAAAATCGTTAAAATTAACCACGAATTTAAAAATGTAGTTGTTTCTCATAAAGCATTGATCGAAGCAGATATTGAAGATCAGAAAAAAGAAATTATCGGACAACTTGAAAAAGGTCAGGTATTAGAAGGAGTTGTTAAAAATATAACTTCTTACGGAGTATTTATTGATTTAGGAGGTGTAGACGGATTAATCCATATTACAGACCTATCTTGGAGCAGAATAAATCATCCATCTGAAGTAGTTCAATTAGATCAAAAAGTTAATGTGGTAATTCTTGATTTTGATGATCAAAAATCTAGAATCCAATTAGGAATGAAACAATTAGAACCACATCCTTGGGATGCATTAGATCCAAACTTACAAGTTGGAGATAAAATCAAAGGTAAAGTAGTTGTTTTAGCAGACTATGGAGCTTTTGTAGAAGTTGCACCGGGAGTAGAAGGATTAATACATGTTTCTGAAATGTCTTGGTCTACTCATTTAAGATCAGCTCAAGATTTTGTTAAAATCGGAGATGAAGTAGAATGTGTTATTCTTACCTTAGATAAAGAAGAAAGAAAAATGTCTTTAGGTATGAAACAATTAACTCCGGATCCATGGACTGATATAACAGCAAAATATCCAATTGGTTCTAAACACAAAGGAACAGTAAGAAACTTTACCAATTTTGGAGTATTTGTTGAATTAGAAGCTGGAGTAGATGGGTTAATTTACATTTCAGATCTATCTTGGACTAAGAAAATTAAACATCCTTCCGAATTCTGTTCAGTTGGTGACGTACTAGATGTAGTAGTATTAGAATTAGATACAGATGCTAGAAGATTGAGCTTAGGTCACAAACAATTAACAGAAAACCCTTGGGAAAAATACGAAGTTAAATATGCTGAAGGAACTGTACACACAGGTAAAGTAGTTCAGCTATTCGACAAAGGAGCTACTGTTCAATTTGAAGACGCTGAAGTAGAAGGTTTCTGTCCATCTAGATTATTAGAAAAAGAAGACGGTTCCAAAATTAAAAAAGGTGATGAAACTGAATTCAAAGTAATTGAATTTAATAAAGAATTCAAAAGAATTGTAGTTTCTCATACAGGAACTTTCCGTGAAGAAGAAAATAGAGAAGAAACAGAAAAACAAGTTAAATCACAAAATCAAACTGTTGAAAAATCTACTTTAGGTGATTTAGACGAATTACAAGAATTAAAAAGAAAAATGGAAGAAGGACAATAATCCTTATAATATAGCCATTTCCTAAAATAATTCATAAAGAACCGTATTTATTTACGGTTCTTTTTTTATTTAATATAACCAACATGTAAATTTGTTATTTAGATTAACTTATTGAATATAAATTTATTACCTATTATACCGCCACTTTATATTTTATCTTTAAAAAAATAAACTTTATACCGGAAAAAATTTATATATAATTTTGTACAATATTTGTAATTATATAAAAATTAAGTTTAATGATAAAAGTTTAAATATGAAGGTATCATTTTTTTCAACACAGCCCTATGATATAAAATTCTTTAATGAATGTAACAAAAATTTTAATTTTGATTTAGAATATTTTGAACCCAATTTGGATGAACATACAGTCAATATAATTGAAGAAGGAACCGATGCCATTTGCGTTTTTGTAAATGATAAATTAAACGAAGGGGTAATTAAAAAACTAAAAAAAAGAGGAATTAAATATATAGCATTAAGAAATGCAGGATTCAACAATGTAGATTTAGAAGCTGCAAAAAAATATGAAATAAAAGTATGCAGAGTTCCTGCATATTCTCCTCAAGCAGTAGCAGAGCATACATTGGCGATGCTTTTAACCTTAAACAGAAAAACACATAAGGCATACAATAGAGTTAGAGAGCAAAATTTTTCCCTTAATGGATTATTGGGTACCAACATCTATAAAAAAACGGTGGGTGTTATAGGAACAGGTAATATTGGTAAAGTATTTTGTAAAACAATAAAAGCCTTAGGGACAAACGTATTAGCTTACGATGTCTATCCCAATGAAGAACTAAAAAAAGAAGGATTTCAATACGTTACCTTAGAAGAGTTACTAAAACAATCCGATATAATTTCTTTACATTGCCCTTTAACCCCTGAAACACATCACATAATAAACAAACATACGATAAGCTTAATGAAAAACGGCGTGTATTTAATTAATACCAGTAGAGGAGGTTTAATTAATACACAAGATATTATTGACGGATTAAAATCTAAAAAAATTGGTGCATTAGGGATTGATGTTTATGAACAAGAAGATAAATTATTCTTTAGGGATTTATCTGAAACCATCATTGAAGATGACAAAATACAATTATTACTTTCGTTCCCTAACGTTTTAGTAACGGCGCATCAGGCATTTTTCACAGAAGAAGCATTAACACAAATAGCATTAGTAACATTAGATAACTTAAGACAGTTAAGCAATAACAACAGTATTGAAAATAAAGCGGCAGAATTAGTATAGGTAGCGAAACTTTATTTTCATTTTTGAAAGCTTAAAAGAAAATAAAATCGAATTTCAACTTCCTAAAGAGTAAAAAATAAATTCAATATATATTATATTTCTTTATAAAATAAAATATATTTTAAGTATTTTTTTTAAAATTATAAATAATTTGATAAATGTTTGATATATAAATAAAAAAAACTTGATTTCATCAGGTGATTTTAGATAAATAAAATAAAATGTTATTTTTATTAATCAAATTTTATTTTAATAACTTATAATTCAAAAAAAGTACTTATTTTTACCGATGTGAAGATAAAATGAGAATCGATACTAAATTTTTTCAAAAAGAAGCATTTTTTGTAGCGCAGGAATTATTAGGGAAAAAAATCGTAAGAGCTTATGATTCCGGAGAAATAGTAAAATATACTATTACGGAAACAGAAGCATACGGAGGAGAAGAAGATTTAGCCTGTCATGCAAGTAAAGGTAGAACCAAAAGAACAGAGATTATGTACCATGAAGGAGGAAAAGTATATGTTTATCTGATATATGGAATATATTGGATGCTAAACTTTGTTACGGGTAAAGAGAACCAACCTCAAGCAGTATTAATAAGAGGCGTTGAGGAATGTTCCGGTCCGGGACGAGTTGGCAAATTATTACAGTTAAATAAAGATTTTTATGGAGAAGATTTAGCTTCTTCTAAAAAAATTTGGGTTGAAGATTCTCAAATTAAACCAAATTTTATTACCACCGTACGAGTAGGAATAGACTATGCAGGAGAAATTTGGAAGAATAAACTTTGGAGATTTATAATAACTTGAAACTAACAATACTTATGAAGATATTAACATCAACGCAAATAAAAGAATGTGCAAGTCAATTCATTGAAAGTGAAATGACAACATCCTTAGATTTAATGGAAAAATCAGCTTTAGCTTGTTTTGAATGGCTAAAAAGCAGATACTCGAACGAATATACCTATTACATTTTTTGTGGAAAAGGAAATAATGGAGGAGATGGTTTAGCTTTAGCTAGATTGTTGAATAATGAAAATTATAATGTTGAAGCTTTTATTATACAATCCTCTTCTGACTTTACAGAAGATACTCAAATCAATTTTGATAAATTTCCAAAATCAGTAGATTTTATTGAAGGAGACGATTTTGAAGTTAATGAAGAAAAAGCGATTATTATTGATGCTTTATTTGGTATAGGATTAAATAACAAATTGAAAGGAGAAGCTGAAAAAATAGTTTCAAAATTAAATGAAATCAATGCTATAAAAATTTCAATTGATATACCTTCAGGATTATTTACAGATTCACTTCCCGAAGAAAACCAAACGGTGTTTAGGGCAGATGAAACCTTGACTTTTGAATTTTATAAAAGATCTTTTTTACATCCTGAAGCAGCACAATATGCCGGTAAAATACATGTACTGGATATAGGTTTGGACAAAAAATTCATTGAAAATGAACAAACCGATAATTACCTTATAGAAAATGATTTTTTTGAAAAAAATTATAAAAGAAGAAGTCCGTTCAGTAATAAAGGAACTTTCGGAAAAGCCATAATAATAGGGGGAAGCTATGGAAGAATGGGATCTATAACCTTCTCCACCTTGTCTGCTTTACGCGTGGGTACCGGATTAGTATTTACCGGAGCTCCTGAATACGGCAGTTTAGTACTTCAAACCGTTGCTCCCGAAGCTATGTTTTTCTCATGCGGAGATAAATACATAGAAGACATACAAATTCCATTTAAAAATTATACCATAGGTATAGGCCCGGGGCTAGGTACAGAGGTTTTAACAAAAATGGCATTTGAAAAAATGCTGCAAAATGAAAAAAATCCGATGGTTTTGGATGCTGACGCACTCAATATAATTTCAGAAAGCAAAGATTTATTAAATTTAGTTCCTAAAAATTCTATTATCACTCCACACCCTAAAGAATTTGAGCGATTGTTTGGTAAAACTAACTCTACTTTAGAGCAATGCGAACTTGCCAGGAAAAAAGCAAAAGAGCATGAAATTGTTATAGTCATTAAAGGACATAACACAGCAATTTTATTACCGGATGGTCTTTGTTATTATAATGCTACAGGTAATGCCGGAATGGCAAAAGGGGGAAGTGGGGACGTTTTAACAGGTATTATCACCGGATTATTGGCACAAGGTTATGACTCGAAATTGGCAGCTATTTTAGGGGTTTACATTCACGGCAAAGCAGGAGATTATGCCTCAGAGAAATTTTCTCAAGAAGCTATGACAGCTCAAAGTATAATACAGTGTCTTTCCGATGTATTCTTGGAATTAAATAAGTAAACACAAATAAAAATAATTTTTTAGTAAACATTACCGGCATTACACTTAATACTTAGCGACATAAGAAATCTATTATTCCAATAGTTTTTAATTCCGGTAATGTATTATTAAATAAATAACTTAATCTTCTGAAAAATCTACGATTAATTTTCGGTATTTATCCAATAATTTAGATTTAGAAAGCATTCCGATAAATTGATCATTTTCAACTACCGGTAAATACAAAGAATTTGACTTATCGAAAACTCTAAAAATAGTTTCATTATCATCAAGTAAAGAAATACACTCAGACGGTTGGGTAACAAGATCAACAATATGTAAACTTTCATAACGTTCCTTATGGAGCAAAATATTAATAAGATCATCCAAAATGATATATCCTTTAAATTTCTGATCCGAATCTTCAACGATAAAAAACTTTTTACTTGAAGAAGGAATTACTTCATTTATAAACTCAGAAAAGGATAAAGATAAAGAAATTTTAACGAAATTCTTTTCTATAAGATTTTTAATATTCATTCTACGAATAGCCTCTTTGTCTTTATTATGAGTAATCATCTCATTATTTCTTTTTAAATTATAGGTATAAACAGAATGTTTATCAAAATGATATTTCACAAGATAAGCAATGGTAGAAGTAATAATTAAAGGAAATAATAAACTATATCCTCCTGTAATTTCAGCAATAAGGAAAATCGAGGTCATGGGAGCATGCATGATACCTGCCATTACACCCGCCATTCCCACTAAAGTAAAGTTATGTTCAGAAAGCTTGGTAAAGCTAGTAAGATTAATAATTTTTGTAAATACAAAACCTAAAATTCCTCCGGTAAAAAGAGCAGGAGCGAATACCCCGCCAATACCCCCAGACGAAGTAGTAAAGCTACTGGCAACCACTTTTATAAACAAAATGCCTACTAAAAAAAGAATAAGAAAATAATCATTTTCTCTCAATATATAAAAGAAAGAATTTTTTGCTATACTTTCCGGGTGAGAACTCATTAAATGTTGCAGCCCGATATATCCTTCACCAAAAAGCGGAGGAAAAATAAAGATCAGAATACCTACTGCTAAACCGCCCAAAATAGCTTTTAAATAGATGCTTTTACTGGTAGAAAATTTCTTCTCAATTAAACGACCGATTTTTATAAAATACAATGAAAAAAAACCACAAATAACACCTAAAATTATATAGTAAGGAATTTTCGATTTATCGAATGGCTCAAAAATCGCAAAATAAAACGATATATTATCACCTAATAAAAAATAAGAAATTAAAGCCCCTGTGGTTGAAGAAATTAAAATAGGTATTAATGACCACATACTTAAATCGATCATAATAACTTCAAGCGAAAAAATAATGGCAGCTATCGGAGCCTTAAAAATACCAGCAATGGCTGCGGAACATCCACAAGCAATGAATAAAGTTCTTAATTTTAAGTTAAGTTTAAATTCCTGGGCTATATTAGATCCAATGGCTGCTCCTGTATATACAATGGGAGCTTCGGTACCTACAGATCCTCCAAAACCGATGGTTAAACAACTGGCTATAATCGAACTGTATGTATTTTTTTTATCTATTATACTACGTTTCTTGGAAATAGCAAATAAGACTTTTTCAACTCCATGACTTATATCCATTTTAACCCAATATTTAATAAAAATAACGGTCAAAATAATGCCGATGGTAGGGAAAAAAATAGTCCAATAATTGAAATTAAAATTTTTATTATGATAAATCAGTTCTTCAGTTAAACTAACTAAATTTTTTAAAATTACCGCACTTATTCCTCCAATTATTCCAATTAATGTACTTGCTAAGTAAATAAACGCTTGAGGATTTTGATTCCTGAATTTTCGTATTACGATGTTATATTTTACTCGTAATTTTTTAATTGAATCCCAATAGGACTCAAAATGTTTTTTTATAATAGATTGATTAATTTTCATTTATTTCATCATCAACATCTATTGAACCAACAGTATTTTTATACAAAGAATAAACTATGGCTTGAGAAAAAGAATATGTGAAAATAATACCTACAACACACAAAAAGATTCCTAAAACTTTACTAATCAAACAGGATATTACTAATAATAAAAATACTTTTCCAAATTTCTTATTTACGATTCTAAAACTATAAGTAATAGCTTGAATTAAGGGGACATCATCAATAATTATAAAAGCTCCGGCTAAAATAAAAGCAGGTGTAAAATAAAGAGAAGGAATAAACAAAAGGAAAGTACTAATGATATGTAAAATTAGTACAATGAAAGCTAATCCAATAAGTTTAAAAAACTTAGTACCTTGATAGCCACTTATAAACTCTTTAAAACTTGCTTTTCCGTTTTTATCTGTTTGATAAGCACAATAAACAACGCCTGCAGTTAAAGGGTATAAAAGAATACCAATAACTGAAGACAATAAATTTTTTACAATTATTAAAGGATTTGATATATAGTTTTGAACTAATGGGATAATTTTGTTGAACGCTTGAGGATTATTTAATTTATTAATCGCTTTAATAAATTCCAGATCAATTATATTAGTTCCTAGATAGCGACCCAATAAATTATTAATTAAGTTAGTAAAAATATAGGTAAACAAAATACTAAATACTCCATAAAAAATAATATTTTTCCAAGCGGTAAACCCATCCATAATTACTTGATTAATAGATAAATTATAACCGTTCTCCTTTAATTTATCTAATTTACTTTGTAGAGTACTATTCATAAATAATTTATTAGCTTACAAAATTAAACAAATATTACCTATAATATGTATATTTAGGCGCATTTCGTAAGGGTAAGCCCGTTAAAAATAAATATCTGAAAAATAAAATATAAAAACCATTGGAAAAGCTAAGTAACTATATTATTAAGATATAATTAATAGGATTATATATTTTAAAAAAATATAAATTTATGGATATGTAACATTTAATTTAAAAATATACTAATTAAGTGATTGTCTATAAGTTAATAAATTATTAACCCTATATATTTTTATCATATAAATTCTAGGTGAAAAATAGTATCTATGTTATAAAATAAAAATATTTACTTTTGTATGTCAAAATATTATTAAAACAATGTCACGAGAAAAAAATTTAAGAGAAGCTGCTTTAGAATATCATAGTTCCAAACCAGAAGGTAAAATAGAAGTTATACCTACCAAACCACATTCAACTCAAACAGATTTATCATTAGCCTATTCTCCGGGAGTGGCGGAACCCTGTTTAGAAATACAAAAAAATAGTGCAGATAGTTACAAATACACCTCAAAAGGAAATTTGGTAGCAGTAATTTCCAACGGAACCGCCGTGTTAGGATTGGGAGATATTGGTGCAGATGCCTCTAAACCGGTTATGGAAGGTAAAGGTTTATTATTTAAAATTTTTGCCGGAATCAATGTTTTTGATATTGAAATAAATGAAAAAGATCCGGAAAAATTTATTGAAATAGTTAAATCGTTAGCTCCAACCTTTGGAGGTATTAATTTAGAAGATATAAAAGCTCCTGAAGCTTTTGAAATCGAAAAACGATTAAAAGCGGAATTAAACATTCCGGTAATGCATGATGATCAGCATGGAACAGCAATTATATCAGCCGCTGCCTTATTAAATGCATTGGAAATTTCCAAAAAAAATATAGCAGAGGTAAAAATTGTAGTCAGTGGCGCGGGTGCAGCGGCCATTTCTTGTACCCGATTATATAAAGCATTAGGAGCCAGCCCACAAAATATATTAATGTGCGACAGTAAAGGGGTGATATATAAAGGACGAACCGGATTGAATGAAGAAAAGCTTGAGTTTGCTGTAGATACTCCGGATAGAACTTTGGAAGATGCTATGAAAAACAGCGATGTATTTATTGGATTATCTAAAGGAAACTTGGTTTCTCCTGAAATGCTTTTGTCTATGAATGAAAATCCGATTGTTTTTGCCATGGCTAATCCAACTCCCGAAATTGATTATAATTTGGCGGTTGAAACTAGAAAAGATGTTATTATGGCTACCGGTAGAAGTGATTATCCTAATCAGGTAAACAATGTTTTAGGTTTCCCATATATTTTCAGAGGAGCATTAGATGTTAGAGCAACTGACATAAATCAAGAAATGCAATTAGCTGCAGTAAAAGCCTTAGCTGATTTGGCTAAACAAAACGTTCCTGAGCAGGTGATACAAGCCTACAATGTTAAAAATATGAAGTTTGGAAGAGATTATATCATCCCTAAGCCATTTGATAAGCGATTAATAACTAAAGTTTCGATGGCAGTGGCTAAAGCTGCAATTGATAGTGGGGTAGCACAACACATTATTACTGATTGGAATGCGTATGAGGAAGAATTATTAGATCGAATGGGGAGTAACGATGAAAAAATTATAAGACAATTTAAGTCAAAGGCTAAAAGTAATCCAAAAAGAATAATTTTCGACAATGCTGAAGAATACAATGTATTAAAAGCTGCGCAAATCATTGCTGAGGAAAAGATCGCTCAACCAATTTTGTTAGGTAAAAAAGATCTCATAGAAAAAACAAAGCAATACTATAATTTAGAAATTGAGGCAGAAATATTGGATATAGATACGGTTTCGTCTACTCATAAATTTGACAAATATGTAGAGTATCTTTATGATCTAAAACAAAAAAATGGAAAAGGAATAACCTCTCAACAACAAGCCGCTCAATTATTAAATAACAGCGAATATTTAGGAGCCATTGCTGTTGAAATGGGAGAAGCAGATTCATTTTTAACCGGATTTACTAAAGATTATACGGAAGCTTTAAATCAAATTATAAAAGTTGTAGATTATTCTGAATTATCAAATATAAAAGTAGCATCTGCCATGGTTCTTCTTTCTAAAAATGGACCGATATTTATTTCGGACACTTCATTAAGCAGCAATCCTTGCAGTAATAACTTAGATTTAATAGTTCAAATTACAGCCGATTTCGTAAAGAAAATGGGTATTGAACCTAGAATAGCTATGGTATCTAATGAAAATTTTGCTGGAAATTCAGTAGCATCTAAAAGTGTTGATGCAGTGGTTTGGAAACTTAACCAAACAAATCCTGATTTGCTGATTGACGGAGAAATTCAGCCCGAATATGCATTAAATGATCAATTAATCAGTAAATTTCCTTTTAGTAAATTAGGTGGTAAATCGGCAAATGTTTTAATATTTCCTGACATAACTTCGGCTAATTTAAGTGCGAGTTTAGCAAAAGGTATTGGGTCTATAAAATCTATTGGTCCGGTTCTATTAGGATTAGATAAATCTATTCAAATAATTACAGAAAATTCTAAGGTAGAAGATATAGTAAATTTAGCAACCCTTGCTGCCCTTGCTGCTCAATAAAGAAAATAATTAGTATTTCCGTAAAATAAACAAAAATGATAACCCATTTGTCAGGAATTATTTTTGAAATATCCCCTTCCAGTGTAGTTATAGACTGCAATGGAGTGGGGTATTTTGCCACTATAAGTTTACAAACCTATAAAGCCATTCAAAACGAAAAAAAAGCCCTAGTATATATTCAAGAAATTATACGGGAAGATTCCCATTCTTTATATGGCTTTTCAACAAAAACCGAGCGATCCTTATTTAATCTTTTAATAAGTGTTAATGGAGTAGGTCCGGCTTCCTCCATTATGATGTTGTCCTCAATGTCTGTATCGGAAATAACCTCGGCTATTTCCGGCGGCAACAACCTGGCACTTCAAAAAATTAAAGGAATAGGAGCTAAAACCGCTCAAAGAATAATAGTTGATTTGCGGGATAAAATTTCTATATTTGAAACGTCTGAAATATTAGATTATAATTTAGGCAATAAAAACAAATCTGAAGCGTTAAGTGCATTGGAGGTGTTAGGTATTTCTAAAAAAATTACCGAAAAAATAATTGATAAAATTTTAAAGGATAATCCGGATATCGAAGTAGAAGAGCTTATCAAGGATACTTTAAAAAAACTATAAACGTTGAAAGTGTTAAGGTATATTCGTGACTATTTGCTATTGGCAACCATATTTTGTTTAAGTGGTAGTGTTTTATTTGCTCAGGAAAATGATGATGAACAAGTTTTGCAATTGGATGACCCTGTAAAATATGAGGCGTATTATGATTATAAAAGTGGAAATTACATATTATATCCCAAGCTGGGAGGTGTAGTTGTCGGTACTCCGATAACTATGACAGCTGAAGACTATACTAAATATGTAATGCAACAAAAGTTTGATGAATATTACAAAGAACGTTCACGTTTACAAGATGAAATAGGAAGAGCGAAAAAAGAAGGAAGAGAAGTAGAAAAAAAAGGCTTTATTCCGGGAATTACGGTTAAATCCAAATTATTTGAGCAAATATTCGGAGGTAATAAAATTGAACTAAAACCTTCAGGATTTGCATCCTTTGATTTAGGAATATTGCATCAAAAAATAGACAATCCGCAAATTTTACCACAAAACAGAAAGAACTTTACCATCGATTTAAGGCAAAGAATACAAATGAGTCTTATAGGAAATGTTGGTAATAATGTACATTTAGGGGTAAACTATGATACTCAGGCAGGTTTCAACTTCGAAAATAAATTAAATTTAGCATGGATTCCGGGCTCGGGAAGTGGGGCGAATTTACCCAATGGGACAAGCGGTGGAGAGGATAATATAATTAAGAAAATCGAATTTGGTAATGTAAATATGCCCCTTAGCACCAGTTTAATTACAGGTGCTGAATCACTTTTTGGAATCAAAGGGGAATTTCAATTCGGGAGAACATTTTTGACTACCGTATTTTCAGAACAACAATCCGAAGCACGAAATATAACAGTTCAAGGAGGAGGAGTAATCAATACATTTAAAATTAAAGCAATTGATTACGATGAAAATCAACATTATTTCTTAACGCACTATTTCAGAAATAATTACGATAAAGCTCTGGAGAATTATCCGGTAATAGGTTCAACCATTAATATCACTAAGATGGAAGTGTGGAGGATCGATTTAGGAAACTCAAACCTTCAAGAGCAGCATCCCGTTATAGCATTAAGAGACTTAGGAGAAAGTACCACAGGACAACTTCCCGATAATTCAAATTTAAATTTATATAGTACCATTTCAAATCTATCGGGAATCAGGGACGCTTCCACAGCATACAATAGCGTGAATGGTGTTTCTTTACCGGTTGTACCCACCTCAAGTTCTTCAGCAACTATGAAGAATTATGAAAGTGGAAAAGAATTTGTTGTTCATAAAAGAGTAAAAAAACTTTCTGAATCAGAATATACTTATAATCCACAATTAGGATATATATCATTAAATCAAAAACTAAATAATGATCAACTTTTAGCGGTAGCATTTCAATATACAGATTCTAAAAATCCGGGCAAAATATATAAAGTTGGGGAATTTTCCAATGAAGTGACCGGAGTATTGATCTTAAAATTACTAAAACCTAATCAAATCGTTTCTCCCGAATCACCTATGTGGGATTTGATGATGAAAAACATCTATTCAATGGATGCATCTCAAATTTCTACTGATGGTTTTATGGTTAATGTTATGTACCAAGACGCCTCTCAAGGAAAAATCAATTATTTACCGGATCCCAATGTAAGAAATTTACAGTTATTGCAATTATTAAATTGGGACAGGTTAAATCAAAATAACGATGCTACCAGTAGTGGTAAAGGAGATGGTATATTTGACTTTGTAGAAGGAATTACCATAAACTCAGAGAAAGGTAAATTGATATTTACTAAAGTAGAACCATTCGGGGAATTCTTAAAAAGTAAATCAGTAGACGAAAAATTTATATTTGAAAATTTATACAAAAATCTAAAAGGAGGTAATATAGTCACATCAGATCCTCTAGCCAATCGATACACCATTGAAGGTAGATTCAAAGGAAGTATAGGTAACGGCATATCCCTGGGAGCATTTAACGTTCCGAGAGGGTCAGTTAAAGTTACGGCAAACGGTCAAACATTAAATGAAGGAATTGATTATGTAGTAGACTATCAAATGGGAATGGTAACCATTATTAATGAAACCTACAAAAATTCAGGAGTTCCGATCAATATAAGCCTGGAGAATCAATTTGCATTCAATATGCAGAAAAAAAGGTTCATGGGATTAAATGTAGAACATAAATTCAGTGATGAATTTATAGTGGGAGCCACCTTTCTTAATTATAAAGAAAGACCGTTAACGCAAAAAGTACAATTTGGCTCTGAACCGGTTAATAATTCAATGATCGGATTTAACATGATGCTGAATAAAGAATTTCCTTTTTTAACAAAGCTTACCAACTGGATTCCGGGAATTAAAACGGAAGCAGAATCCAATGTAAGTTTTAAAGTAGAAGGAGCAGCTTTATTACCGGGTGAAAATAAAACAATCAATGATAACTCTTACATTGATGATTTTGAAACAACTGCATCAAAAATAAGTCTTAAAGAACCCGGCTATTGGGGAATCGCAAGTAAACCCGAAAAAGGTGGATTTGGTAATACTTATATGAATGATATAAGAAATGGCGATGGAAGGGCATTGATTAGTTGGTATAATATTGACCCTAGATTTTTTGGAATTGGTGGAGGTCAACCATCGGGTATAGATAATAATGCATTATCCTTACACTTACAACGAAGAGTTAAATATCAAGAAATATTCACGGATAGAGATTACATAGCCGGAGAACAAATATACATGAATACGTTTGATGTATCTTTTTATCCCAAAGAAAGAGGACCGTATAATTTTAATACAAGTAATGAAGACCCTGAATTAGAACGATGGGGAGGTTTAATGAGACCCATATCGGTAACAAATTTCGCTGAAGCGAATATTGAATATCTTGAATTTTGGATGATGGACCCGTATGCTGACAGTAAAACACCCGGATCAAATCCATTAGGAAATAAGCCTGAATTAATTCTTCAGTTAGGAAATGTGTCTGAAGATGTATTAAAAGACGGATTTATGCAATATGAAAATGGTATCAGTGACGATATAAGTCAAATGACAACCACTAATCTTGGGAAACAACCTAAAAATTATCCGTTAGTATATGCTTTTGATACAGAAGGAGAGGCCAGAAGAAAACAAGACGTTGGATATGACGGATTAACAAGTTTTGAAGAAGCAGATTACTATAGAAATAAAGGATACGATATAGGTAGTAACGCCAATTATGTAAATCCTATAACGGGTGAAATTGACCCGTCTGCAGACGATTACGTATTTTATTTACATGGCGCATGGGATTCTTCCAATGAAAAAAATTCAATTATAGGAAGATATAAATACTACAGGAATTTAGAAGGCAACTCACCTTCAAACTCTATGGATGCCTCTTCAGCATCTCCGGATACTGAAGACTTGAATAAAGATTTTAACTTAGATGAGACAGAAAATTATACACAATATCGTCTTTCTTTACTAGATTCCGATTTAAGAAATAATCAAAATCCATTGGTTGTTGATAAAAAAGAGGTTGAAGTATCACTACCCAACGGAAAAAAAGGAAATACAACTTGGTATTTGGTTCGAATTCCCGTAAGTGCATATGAATTGGGTTCTGCTGAAATTTTAAACAACGTACGATATATACGTATGTTAATGAAAGGATTTTCCAATACTGCAACTTTACGTTTTGCAACTCTAGATTTAGTTAGAAGTGATTGGAGAAAATACGAAAAAAATATCTCCTCAGTTAGTGGAGAAAGCAAACAAGATACAGACGAAGGAAATGCAACCCTTTTACCTGTATCAAATGTCATCATCAGCGCTGTAAACTTAGAAGAAAATTCTACATCGCGTCCACCGTATGTATTGCCTCCGGGAATAAGCAGAGAAATTTTAGGTAATACTACCGGAACTCAAATGCAAAATGAATCCTCATTAAAGTTAGAAATAAAAGATTTAAAAAATTCAGAACCTAGAGGTATTTATAAAAATATTGCATTAGACATGAGACGTTACAAAACATTAAAAATGTTTGTACACGCTGAAAATATGCAAGATGCCTCAAGTAATATTGTAGATAAAGAAGCTAAGTTTTTCATCCGTATCGGTAGTGATTTGTCAGATAATTACTACGAATACGAATTCCCATTAAAATACACACCGAATACTGCTACGTCTGCTGTTGATATATGGCCGATTGAAAATACGATTGAATTAAAATTAAAAGATTTAGTAGCTGCAAAAAATGAAAAAGATAAGAATAACTTATATAATAGTACTGTTCGATATCGCAGTTATGTAACCGGCAGTGATGATAAAATCATCTACGTTAAAGGTAGACCTTCCATAGGAAATGTTAACTCAATAATGATGGGGGTAAGAAATACTTCCAGCATAGACAAGCATGTAGTTTTATGGCTGGATGAACTTCGTTTATCTGATATTGATAACGAAGGAGGATATGCAGCCAATGCAAGTATTAATTTTAATTTGGCTGATTTTGCTCAAGTATCCGCATCCGGAACGTATCAATCGGTTGGTTTTGGAGCAATCGATAGTAAACCGAGTGAAAGAAGCCAAGACGAAACCAAACAATATATGGTAAGTGCTGCCGTAAATGTAGATAGAGTTCTTCCGGATAAATGGGGAATGAAAATACCGGTTAGCATTAGTATGTCTGAAACTTTTATAGATCCAAAATATAATCCGTTGGATAATGATGTGAAGTTAAAAAATGATCCAAGAAAAAATGAACTTAAAAAAGTGGTGAGAAGCTATTCCTCACAAAAAAATATTTCTATTTCGAATTTAAGAAAAGACAGAACCACCGGTAAAACGCCTAGATTTTATGATGTAGAAAACTTATCGGCTTCTTTTTCTTATTCCACTGACTATTTTAGAGATATATATACAACTTATAACATATACCAAAATTTACAAGCCTATATTGATTATAACTTCTCGCCTAAAGGTGTTTATTATCAACCATTTAAAAAAATGAGAGCGGTGCAAGATACCAGCCGATTTGCTAAATATTTAAAATGGTTAAAAGAAGTTAACTTTAATCCGGTTCCTTCTCGTTTATCTTTTAAAGCTGATATTGCGAGAACCTATAATGAATTCCAATACAGAGATATCAATGCTTATCTCAATAATAATCCTAACAGTTATACTCCTATTTTTGCCAATAATTTCTTGTTCGGTTGGCAATACAATATAGGATTTAATCTAACACGTTCGCTTAAATTAGATTTCTCTTCAGGAACAAGAACCATATTAGATGATATAGGAAACGGAGTACCGGATGACGGAATGATCTGGAATGGATTGTTTACTGCAGGAAGACCTATCAATTTTAATCAAAGATTCCAATTAAATTATAGAGTACCTATACATTTACTTCCTTATTTAGATTTCACTTCTATGGAAGTAGGATATACAGGTCAATACGATTGGCAAGCGGGTTCTAATTTCCAAACTTCATACGATCCTACAAATGCCGATCCAAGAAAAAGAAGTTTGGGAAATACCGCACAAAATGCTCAAACTATAACAGTCATAGGAAATGTTGATTTCAGTAAATTCTATAATTATTTCTCAAACTATAAAAAATTTGAAGAAAAAAAACGTAAGAGACAAAGAGAAATAGATTCTTTAAATAGGGCTTACGAAACAAATTTTGCCTTAAAAAAACCTAAATCCTTTAAAAAGTATACTATTAAAAATAAGTATAAGGCTACAGATTATTTATGGATGATTGCAAGTAGTTTTAAAAGAGGTCAAATTCAGGTAAACGAGAATAAAGGAACAATTTTGCCGGGATTCTTGCCTGAACCAAGTTTTTTTGGAGTAGGTAGATATGCCGGATCAACAAGTGGTCCTACATTCGGGTTTTTATTTGGTTCTCAATTCGATTTAAGGAATAAAGCAGTAACAGAAGGCTGGGTTTCGTTAAATGAATATATGACCAGTCCATATGTGAAAACAAATAATTCGCAATTGTCTGCTACCCTGCAATTAGAACCGATTAACCATTTACAAATTTATTTAAATATCATGCGTAATCATCAAAAGACATTATCTCATTCAGGGTTTAATTCTATAGATCCATTAACAGGACAAATTGCTAATACATTCGTCAATCGATCTGCAATGTTCAGTTCTTCAGTTATATCTTTTGCGACTGCATTCAAATCAGGAGATTATGTATATAATAAAATGATTAGCAATTCAATGATTTTATCACAAAGAGTGGCTGCAAAACAAGGGCAACCTTTAGTCGATACTAATAATGACGGATATGTTGATGGTTATGGGTTAACCAATTCAGAAGTTTTATTACCTTCATTTGTATCTGCATTTTCAGGAAGAAGTGCAGGAAGTCAAAAGTTAGGTTATAAACGCAGTATGCCGGTTCCAAATTGGAAAATTACCTATGGAGGATTAAAAAATATTCCATTTATTAATTATTGGTTCAAAGAATTTAGAATTAATCATAGTTATATTTCAAACTATACCGTTAATGGGGTACAAACCAATCCCGATTATTATTTGGCACAAAACGATTCAACAGCACCTGAACGAGATTTAAACGGGAACAGATACAACTATTACACCTACGGAACAGTAGTCATGTCTGAAGGGTTCAGTCCACTTGCGGGAGTAGATGTCACTATGAGAAATAATATCCAAATTAGGATAGCTTACAATAAAGATAGAATCTATTCTTTAGGATTAACAAATTACACCTTACAAGAGGATTATGGTAATGAAGTAGTTTTCGGTCTGGGATATATTGTAAAAGATGTTAAGTTAAAATTGCGTTATCGAGGAGCTACAAAACCGATAACGGGCGATTTAAATATTAGAGGAGACGTTTCTATTAGAGATAACAAAACTACCATTAGACGATTGGTAGAGTTGGATTCTCAAGTAACGGGTGGACAAAACTTAGTTTCATTGAAATTTTCAACAGATTATAACTTTACTAAGAATTTTAATCTTAAATTTTTCTATGAGCAAATGATTACTAAATATAAGGTTTCAACTGCATATCCACTTTCAACGATAAGAGCGGGATTAAGTGCTACATTTACCTTTGGAAATTAATTATATATGTAAAGATAAAACATTCATATGAAGACCCCATCGGATTTACTTTATAGTTCTAAACATGTTTGGATAAAAATTGAAGGTAACACAGCACTTATCGGTATAACTGATTACGCACAACAACAATTGGGAGATGTTATTTATATAGATGTAAATAGTCTCGGTAATCAACTAAAGTTGGATGAAATTTTTGGAACTGTGGAAGCTATAAAGACCGTATCAGACCTTTTTATGCCTGTTGATGGAAAAGTGCTTGAAATGAATCTTGAGCTTGAAAATTTGCCGACTTTAGTAAACACCGATCCTTATGGAAAAGGTTGGATTATAAAAGTTCAAATACAAAATAATACTTTACTAGATCAACTATTGAATGCTGAAGACTATAAAAAACTGCATACTTAAACAGTATAAAAAAGTACGTATTATACTTTTCTTATATTTTGGGATATTGACATGGTTATTGTTACGAGCCCCTCAAGGAAATAAAAATTTATTAAACTATTTTCCTCATTTCAGTGATAAATTACTTCATACTCTAACATTTTTAGGATTAGCTTTTTTAGCTAAAATTTCATTTCCTAAAAAAGATCAATTGCTAATAATAGGAACTTGTACTTTCTATGGGATTTTGATCGAATTTTTACAAGAATATATGAAATTGGGAAGAACCTTTGAATATTCTGATATGGTGGCGGATTGCATAGGTTGTATAATTGGTTATTATATGGCAAAAAAAATAATTGAAATATTATAAATAATTCTTTTATTTGAAATCAAATGATTATTCGAAAATATAATTGTAATAGAAGTTAAAATTTCATAAATCAATAGAAATTATAGAAATTTAAAAATACACCCGCTCTCTACATATAGCTGTTTTACTATAAAATAAGATAAAATTAAAAATATCTTTCATTTAAATTTTATAATAAAATACTTTTAAAACTTAAGATAAGTGTAAAAAGTAAGTATAAAAAGCATTTTTTTATTCTTATAAAAAATAAAAAATAAAATTAGAGTTTATTGATAAAATTGTGTAAATTAGCACGTTGAGATTGTTATTATACTTCCTTCTACTTTTTAATTTGAATAGCTAGTTTTTAGTCTGATTTCTTCTCAATTAATTTTTTACCAATTTTTTAAAATTTTTATATGAACATTTTTATTTCAAACCTGAATTACAGGTTGACCAACGAAGATTTACATGACTTATTTTCAGAGTACGGAGAAGTTGAATCAGCAAAAATAATACAAGATCGTGAAACCGGAAGATCCAGAGGTTTTGGATTTGTTGAAATGGCAGATGCAGAAGCTAAAACGGCAATTCAGGAATTAAATCAAAAAGAATTTGACGGTAAAGTTATTAATGTCTCAGAAGCTAGACCAAGAGATGAAAAACCAAGAAATAACTTTAGAAGAAGTTATTAATTATGGGTTACTAATTAATAAGTAAAATAAAAAACGACTGAATAGAATTCAGTCGTTTTTTATTTACAGTTCAATGTAAATTATTTTTATAATTTAAAATCAAATCCCAAATAAAACATTGAAGATACAATAGGGGCATAAATTATAGATGTATCGAAATAAGAACCAAAAGGGTTTTCCGGATTTATAATAGGATTTTTTTGTTTATAGCCTCCCAAATTTTCCACTCCTAGATAAGATCTAAACTTATCTGTAAAATATCTGGATAGTTGAGCATTCATTAAAGTATAATTAGGCGAAAACGATTTTCGCTGATATTCTATCGGATTTTTAAAGGTGTCCGGAAGTCTTTGTTTTCCTATATATTGCAATGTAAAGTCCAATGCCCATTTACTTTTGTTTTCAGTTTCTAGAGTAGAATATGATATAGAAAATAAGCCTCTGTTTTTAGAAGTAAAGGGAACTTGTCGCCTGCCATCCACATAATCGGCTTTAATATCATACCATTTATAAGCAAAATGTAATTCCAGATTGGAAATAGGAATAATATCCCATACTGCCTGAAAAGTATTTGAAAAAGATTTTCCATCTAAATTATAAAACCAAAGCGCTTGAGACGATCGATCCAAGTCTATAAGAACTTGTTTTTTAAAATCCGTTCGGTAAAAATCAATAGTAAATGTATTCTTGATAGCTCCAATTTTAAAATCCTGGATTAAACTCCCCCCATAGTTCCATGCAATTTCAGGTTTTAAACCATAAATATCGCCATGGTTTGATTGAATATATACCTTACGAGACGAAGCAAAATACTGCATATTTTCTGCAAATATATTGGCTGTTCTCATACCTTTTCCCGCAGCTAATCGAAGAGTTGTTTTAGGCAAGAAAGAATATTTAATATTAATTCTTGGTAATACCTGGTTTCCCGCCAAATTATGAAAATCAGTTCTGGCGCCCAATACTAAAGTTATATTTTTAATTGCAGTATTGGTATATTCGGCAAAAATCCCGGGTACATTTTCAGTTCTTTTATAATTGGAATTTTCAAAATCCTCATTGAAAGCATCATGAAGATAACTTGCACCTAAGGTATATTTGTGATTTGTGTTACCAATGATACTCTCAAATAATAAATTGGTGAAAAATGAATTTTCATTACCATTATATACTCTTTGACCGAAATAACTATCAATAGTATGATGGATAAATTTAGTTTGTAAACCTATGCTTTGATAAGGTTTAGTAAGAAAGACAAATCCGGTTTTATTCCAAATTTCAAAATGTGTATTTTCAATACCTAGTCCATAATGATTTTGAGTCAAACGGTCAGTTGATTCTCTAAATTTTTTTTGACCTCCGATCTGTTTATCATAAAGCGCCTGAATACCTATTTGAGAACCCCATCCGTTTTTTTTAATACCGTCATAATGGATGATATCCATTACATTTAGTTGTTTGGAAAGAGGACTATCAAGATATCCGTCATGATTCATATCTTCTTTAGCAAACCTTCCGCTCAAATGAGTTAATGTGGTATTACTCCAATTATTGGAAATAGAAGATGCATTGACAACATTAAATTCCAAACGAGCATTTTGATTTGCAAAAAAATTGATAGTGGTAAAATTTTTATCTTTATACTTCATCAATTCAGTATTTATTTGACCGGTTATAGCCTCGTAGCCATTAGTAACAGTGCTGCCTCCTTTAGTAAGTTGAATGCTGTTTATCCATGTTCCGGGTATAAAATTTATTCCACTGGCGGTTGACAATCCTCTTACCTCCGGCATATTATCAACGGTTAAGGAAGTATATTTTTGATCTAGTCCTAACATTTTAATTTGTTTAGATCCCGTTACGGCATTGGTTGTAGAAATATCCACAGTAGGATTTGTTTCAAAACTTTCAGCCAAATTACAACAGGCGGCTTTCAACAATTCCGTTTTATTAATCGTATAGGTAAGAGCAGCAGAATTGGCTTTTATACTTACCGCCTTGGCTCTTTGTCGGACAACAACCTCATCCAATACTTTCTCTGAAGAAGAAGGTTTGGGTTCTAAAAAAATATCTAGGGGATGATCAACATCATCAATTTTAATTTCTTGAGAAATAAAGCCGTCTTTTGCTGCTTCAATAGTATAAAGACCGTCGTGGTACATCAGCTCAAAATTGCCTAAGCTGTCGGTTACAGTTTTCATAATCGGGTGTTCTTTCCAATTTACATCAGCTCCCCGAACGGGTATATTTTCTCCGTTTTCCAAAGTAGTTAGTATACGACCTTTTAATGTTTTATGCTGGGCTACAGCCAATAGACCGTAAACGAGCAAAAACATACTTATATATTTTTTCATTTTTTGTTATTTAGTTATAAAAAATTGATTTTTAAACCGGCATTACTGAACATGGATTACATACAATAATGCATCTTATCCTATCTTATATAAAATAGAATAAACTGAACTATGAAAAAATATACATTATCCGTAGTAGGTATAACGACAATAAAATTTATATAATTGATAAACAGGGGGAGGAGGGTTACAATAAAGTTGTGCAACACCCTCTTGTTGAGAAGATGCCCAATTAAATAGATTCCAATTTACATTTGGAATAATTCCTAAAACTGTAAAAATTAAATGTTGAAAATTGGAATCAAATGAAAAAAAACTATTTTCGTTCGATTTTATTAGAACGTCCTTACAGCAAAAATCTCTTTCAAAAGAAGGATAATCCTTTTTCTCAGAATGTTTTAATTCGTTGGAAAATTTTTTGAAATTAATGGTATAGCCAATATTTTCCCCGTGACACCAATTTTGGTATATGAAGAGATTAAGATTTGCAAATAAAACTAAGCAAATCAAAAGTATAGACTGAATTAATTTCATCAAGTAAAGATAAAAAAATTATTTGGATTGGCCGGTTGAAATTAATTGCATGATATAAAAATCAATGATACTAATGCTTAAAATGACGTATTCCCGTAAATATCATAGGAATATTGTATTCATTACAAGCCTCAATGCTTTCTTTATCACGTATGGAACCTCCGGGCTGAATAATAGCAGTTATACCATTCTTTGCGGCGGTATCTACTACATCTCGAAAGGGAAAGAATGCATCAGAAGCCAAAACCAAATGATCGGTTCTTTTTTCTTTGGCGCGTTCAATTGCTTCTTGAGCCGCCCATATTCTATTAGTTTGTCCCGAACCAATACCCAGGGCTTGGAAATCAGAAGCAACCACAATAGCATTGGATTTGGCATGTTTAACTATTTTTTGAGCAAAAATCAAATCTTCCAATTGTTTTTTGTCAGGAGCTGAATTTGTTACTTGAGTAAAATCAGTAGCTGAAGCATGATCCACGTCCTGAACTAATAAACCGCCATCGACCTTAACGAATTCAACTGAATCCGATACAGGGTTGTTTACTTTTATAACGCGCAAACTTTTTTTAGAAGATAATACTTGTAAAGCTTCACCCGTAAATGATGGAGCAATAACTATTTCCAAAAAAACGGTAATCAACAAACGAGCCGTTTCCTCATCAACTGTTCGATTAAAAGCGATGATCCCCCCAAAAATTGAAATTGGATCACATTCAAATGCTTTTTGATAAGCTTCAACTATAGTATTACCCAGTGCTACTCCACAGGGAGTAGAATGTTTTACCGCACAACAGGAAATTTCTGAAAATTCATTAACAACTTTATATGCCATATCCATATCTCGGAAATTATTAAATGAAAGTTCTTTGCCTTGTAATTGTTCAAAGTCCTTCATAGCTCCGTTTTTGGATTTATCTATATAAAATGCTGCTTTTTGATGGGGATTTTCTCCATACCTTAGATTTTCAACTTTTTCAAAAGAAGTGTTCAAATACTTAGGATAATCATCCTGCAAAAGATATGCGGATATGGCTGCATCATAGGAAGATGTCAGGTTAAACACTTTACCGGCCAATTTTTTTCGTGTAGCTAAAGAAGTATTTCCATCTTTTTTTAACTCTTCTATTACTAAACTATAATCTTCAATTTGAGATATAACCGTTACAAAGTGAAAATTTTTTGCTGCAGATCGTAGCATAGTAGGTCCGCCTATATCAATAAATTCTATCATTTCCTGCTCTGATAATCCTTTATTTAATTTATCGAAAAACGGATATAGGTTCACAATAACCAGATCTATAGTTTTTATATTAAGATCATGAATGGATTGTAAATGTTCTTCTTTTGTTCTGGAAGCCAGTATACCCCCATGAATAGAAGGATGTAACGTTTTAACTCTTCCATCCAATATTTCAGGAAAACCGGTATATTCACTAACTTCGGTGACATTAAGGCCGTTTGATTTAAGATGCTTATAAGTTCCACCGGTTGAAATAATTTCATACCCTTGAGATTGTAAAAAAATTGAAAAATCAATTATATTGGTTTTGTCTGAAACACTTATTAAAGCTCTTTTCATTACTATGATTTTACATTTATTCGGTAATTAAATAAAAGGCTTTTCCTTTTACATCATCATCTACAGATTGAGGGATATCCTGATATTCTTCCCAGTAACTATTTTTAAGTTTAACTCCATTTTCTTTAGCATATTTATCTAAAGTGTAACGGGTTTTAAAAAGGGTATGAACGTTTTCATTTATAGGAGTAGTGATTGCTTTTCCGGCAGGTAGAGTTATCAAGCTCATAACAGAATTAGGAGGGTTTATATTAGATTCCACGGGATAACCTGTATAAAAAATGGTACTTTTAGCCAATGTGTCAAAAGTACTGTAATAAATAATAGGATTTTCAATATCTTTATAAGAATATTTTAAACTATCTGTCAAATAATTTGATATTTCATGTAAAGACTTATACATAGCTTTATAAACTTCCTCGGCATTTGTGGAAGTTTCATTTTTAATGGCTATCATTTGAATTCCTTTAAAATCAATATATTCAGCATCACCTTCGTGGAGTTGTTTATTGGATCGCCCATTCTGTAATAGTATAGAAAGTTTATCAAGACTTTTAATTAAGCTTTCTTCCAATTTATGAGAATATAAATAAGCAAAAATGCGAGTAAAATAAGTAAAATTTTCTGTTGTGAGGTGGATGGTTACATCGGTCACTCCTCCATTTGATTGAAAATCTATATCCTCGATACAAACTACACCGTTTTCAACAAAAATTATTTGAGATTTTATGGTGTTGTTTACTTTGCTTTTTAAAATTTTATATTCTCCTTTACCTATGGAATGGTCCTTAGCATTATTCCAAGTTAAACTGCTTCCTGTACCTTTATAAGGGGCAAAGTAATTTATCCGAGTATTAACAGAATCTTCATTAATTAATAACCCCCAAGAAGCGTAATTTTCAAGATCATTAAATTCCGCAAAGACTTCACTGATTGGATTGTTAAATTCTTTAGTAGCTATAATTTCTATTTTTTTGGGAAGAAAAGATGGCATTATGCATCCGGCAACAATTATCAAAAAAACTAAAAAAAGAAAAATATTAACAATCTTTTTCATGTAAATAAGAAGTTATTAGACGTAAATAATGAATTTAGTGTGAAAACACAAAGCTACAAAAAACATATATACAGACGTATAAAAAGACTATTAATTTTAAAAAGAAAGGACACTGAACTATGCAATGTCCTTACTTTAAGTATTATAAATTATTACAATTATTTATCGGTGCCAGGATTGGTTTCAGGAGCTAAAACAACACCTTCTATTCTTACCGGTAAATTTGGTTTTTTCTTATCATTAGAAGATATGGTAATGGTTCTGCTGAATCTTCCTACATTAGAAGTATTGTAGGTAACCGTAATTTCTCCTTTTTTTCCGGGAGCGATAGGTTCTGTAGTCCATTGAGGTACCGTACATCCGCAAGAAGTGTTTATATTGGAAATAATTAACGGTTTATCTCCCACATTTTGAATTTTTATAATTCTTTTGCCATTAGATCCTTTGTTTACATTCCCATAATCTACCGTATTATTTTCATAATTGGTAATTTTAATTTCCTGAGCATTGCTGAAAATGAATGCTCCCAATAGGAATGCCGAACTTAAAACGAACTTTTTCATGTTTGATATATATTTAACTATTTTTTTAACTATTGAACTTCCCCTTTAATTTTTAAAAGCTTTCTTGAAATTTTAGGATCATTACTGAATACCTCAATTGATTTGGAAAATTTACCAAGATTCTTTGTATTATACTTAACATTTATCTCACCTGATTTACCCGGTAAAATAGGAGTTCTGGTCCATGAGGGTACAGAACAATCACATGAAGATTTAACATTGGAAATAATCAAAGGTTTGTCACCTGTGTTGGTAAATTTGAAAATTTGATTACCGTCAGAATTTTTTTTAATTATTCCATAATCTATTTGATCTTGACTGAATGTTATAGATTGAGCGGAAATGAAACTTCCTAAAAATAGGAGAAAAACTAATATAGCAGTTTTTTTCATACTTGTAAAGATATAAAATTTTAAATTCACTTTAGCTTAATTTTATTTTCAAAAATAATACCATCTAATAATATAATTGGTAATAAAAATGAATTTTTTGAAATCATAAACAGAAGGTCTTATCTAAATTTAGCTCTTTCATAGGGTAGGGGCCATAAGGTGTCTTTTTCTAAAATATGGGCGGCTTCTAAAGCAAAGTATGGATTACGTAACAGCTCTCTACCCAGGAAAATTAAATCAGCTTCGTTATTTTCGAGTATTTCTTCTGCTTGAACAGCTTGAGTTATCAATCCAACCGTTCCGGTTATTATGGCAGAATTATTTTTTATTTTATTGGCAAAAGGCACTTGGTAATTAGGTTTATTGGGTATTTTAGCATGGGGAGTTAAACCACCGGATGAGACATCTAAAACCTCTACACCTAAATTTTTTACTATTTCGGCCAATTCTACAGATTCATCTACACTCCAACCGCCTTCTATCCAATCGGTAGCAGAAATTCTAACCCATAGAGAAATTCTTTTAGGAAGTATTTGTTTAATTGCTTCTATAATTCTAACCAACAATCGAATTCTATTTTGAAAATTACCTCCGTAATCATCTTTCCTTACATTACTAAGAGGAGATAAAAATTCATGAATGAGATATCCATGAGCAGCGTGTATTTCAATAATATCATAACCTGCTTTCACAGCTCTTTCTGCTCCTTCTTTAAAATCATTGATAATGATATTTATTTCATCAATAGATAGTTCTCTTGGTTTTTGTGAATTGCCGTCGAAAGGAACAGGAGAAGGCGCTACTATAGCCCATTTCTTATATCCTTCATCCAGTTTTTCATTAGGAAGCCAAGGAATAGGAGTACTGGCCTTTCGTCCTGCATGAGCTAATTGGATACCCGCTAAACAGTTATTATCGTGAATTGATTGTACAATTTCACTTAATTTAAGAATATGTTCGTCTTTCCAAATACCCAAATCTTTATAGGTAATTCTACCTTGAGGGGAAACGGCAGTGGCCTCTTGAATAATTGCCGCAACTCCTCCCACCGCACGGGTTCCATAGTGTATTAAGTGCCAATTATTGGCAAAACCATCATGAGCAGAGTATTGACACATGGGAGACATTATGATCCTGTTTTTTAGCGTGTTACCTTCTAAAGGTAAAGGTTTAAATAATTTTGACATACTATTTTTAGGTTTTTATTGTTTTTTTAGATAATATATAATAACTATGATGTTGTTTTTAAAATATATACAAATCAAAGTTAATAACTTTACAATGGATACCCCAATTAAAAATAAATTATATTAAAAAATATTATATTTTTGTAATTATAATATTTATAAAAGTATGATAGGATATATCAGAAATTCCTTGACATTAGTGTTAGCTTTTAGCATATCTTTAAGACTCTGTTCTCAATCACTATCATTTTCAGAATCTCAGATTATTATGTATAAAGAAAATAATCTGATTAAAGCAGCCGAGAAGCAAGAAGAAGCCTATCAATTTGACTTAAAATCTTACAAAGGATTACGTTTTCCTCAATTAGACATTTTTGGAGCCGGTATATACCGAGATAAAAAAATTGGAACCAATTTAAATGGTGCCAGATCAGAAGTTGCGGATGCTTTAAATATTTCTGACCCTGAGGAATTAGGAAATTGGGATGTAAATCTCCTCAAAAGAGATATAGCCTTAGGAGGAGTTAAATTTACTTGGCCATTGTTCACAGGAGGAAAAATTAATGCCGCAATTGAAGCTTCAAAATTAAAGGCAGAAATAGGAAATAAAGAGTTAGTAAGTACTAAAAATAAGCTGATTTCGGAATTAGCCGAAAGATATTTTCAAGTTAAACTAGCTGAAGATGCACTTTTAGTAAGAAAACAAGTGTTGGACGGAATGAATCAACATTTGTATAATGCAACTAAAATGGAACAACAAGGGTTGATAGCACCTGTTGAAAAACTTCAAGCAGATGTTGCCGTATCAGAAGCTAATCGACAATATCTTGCCGCTCAAAAAGATGCTGAATTGGCAAGGGTAGCATTGGCAAATACCTTAGGGATAGATCAAGTTAATGAAGAATTAACAACTCCATTTTTTATTGTTCCTTATTTACATCCGTTAGATTATTACCAGGATTTCGCCGTTGAAAATTATCCGGAATTACAAAAGCTTCAACTTCAAGTTGAATTAACCGAACAATCAATTAAATCCAAAAAATCAACCTATTATCCAACCATATCAGCCTTAGGAAATTCAATTTTAATTCATAATAACCCGATAGGAGGTATGAAAAAAAATAGAAAACCCTGGTCTTTGGGAGTGGGAATGACCTATACTATTTTTAACGGTCTGCAATACAAAAATGAAATAAAATCAGCAAAAGCAACCAAAGAAAGTGTATTATATTCTCAAGATAAAGCTAAAAAAGACATTCGGACTCTGATTGAAAAAATATTTCAAGACATACAAAAACAAGAAGAACAAATACAAAACTTAGATGTTCAAATAGTTCAAGCAGAAGAATTACTTCGAGTGAGAGTAAAAGGATTTTCAGAAGGGGTTCAAACCTCAACAGATGTGGTCGATGCTGAAGTTAATTTATCGGGTATAAAGTTGCAAAAAATACAAGCCAGTTATAATTATGTGGTCGATTTAGCATCTTTATTAGAATATAGCGGATTAAGTCAAGATTTTATAAAATATACGAATCAATAATCATTTTATATGAAAAGTAAACTTATAAGTTCCATCATAAGTATCATAATAATTGTAGCCATAATAGGCCTTTCTATATGGTTTATGAATAAGCCGACTCAAGTAACCATTCAAGGTCAAGTAGATGCTACCCAAATTAATGTATCACCTAAAATTGCAGGAAGACTCGAACAGGTACTAATCAAGGAAGGAGACATGGTAAAAGAAGGTGATTTGTTGGCTGTCTTAAGTACACCGGAGTTAGATGCTAAATTAGTACAAGCAGAATCTGCAAAAGCTGCAGCAGAAGCTCAAGATAAAAAAGCCAAAAAAGGAACTCGAACAGAACAAATACAAGGAGCTTACAATCAATGGCAACAAGCAAAAGCATCAGCAGAGCTGGCAGATAAGACTTATGAAAGAATGCAGAATTTATATAACGATAAAGTAATATCTGCGCAAAAAAGAGATGAAGCGTACACTCAAAGTAAGGCTTCCAGAGAATTAGAGAAAGCAGCCTATGCAAATTATAAAATGGCAATAAATGGGTCAAGAAGTGAGGATAAAGAAGCAGCATCTGCACAAGTTAACCAAGCACAAGGAGCAATAGAAGAGGTATTAGCTTATAAAAAAGAAGCTAAAGTACTTTCACCTTCAAATGCCGAAGTATTAAAAATAATTCCGAATAGAGGAGAGGTTGTGAGTGCGGGATATCCAATTGTAAATTTGGTTGATTTAAATGATGTTTGGGTGGTGTTTAACATCAAAGAGAATTTAATGTCAAGTTTTAAAAAAGGTTCCACTTTCGAAGCACAAATTCCCGCGTTAAACAATAAAAAAATTAAATTACAAGTTCGATATATTGCAGCACAAGGAGACTTTGCTACATGGAGTGCTACCAAAACTCAAGGCGATTTTGATATGAAAACCTTTGAGATTAAAGCGTATCCCATGGAAAAAGTGGAAGGCTTAAGACCCGGTATGAGTGCATTAGTTGATGAAAAATCATTGAAAAAAGATTAATGCAAAAAGGCTTTTTTTCCATATTTTTAAATGAGGTTCAAAGGCTTTTAACCAGTCCAAGATTAATGTTTTTGGCTGTAATTTTGCCTTGTGGATTGTTTTTATATTATGCTAGTCTTTTGCAGGAAGGAGTACCTCGAAAATTTCCCGTTGTTTTATTAGATCAAGACAAATCGAATACATCCAGAGAATTGGGAAGGATGCTCAATGCTACATCTTCTATGGATATCGTGGCTGAAGTGGAGAATCAACAAGATGGGGAAAAAATGATTCGAACGGATAAGGCTTTTGCCTTAATAATTATTCCGGCAAATTTTGAAAATGATATTTATAGAAACATCGATACTCAGGTAGCTTGTTATTACAATAATAACTATCTCTTAGCCGGAGGATTGATTAATAAAGCCTTTCAATCAACGGTAGGATCTTTTGCTGCCGGAGCTCACATCAGTGGCTTAACACAAAAAGGACTTACTCAAAAACAAGCTTTAGCAGCTACATCTCCCATAAATTCAAAACAACATATACTGTTTAATCCTTACACAAACTATTCCTATTATCTTACTATTGCTTTAATGCCTATGGCCTTGCAAATAATAGTGATGGTAGTATCAATCTATGTGTTAGGATCAGTACTGAAAGACCGAAAAGGTAGAGAACTATATGTAAAAAGTAGAGGAAATGTATGGGTTTCATTTTGGGCCAAAACTTTACCGTATACCCTTTTGTTTTCTTTAATCGGTTTTTTTATGAATAGTTTATTGTACTATAAAATAGGAATTCCTTTAAGAGGTAATTTTCTTATTGTGAATATTTATTTTATAGTATTCGTAATCGTTTGTCAGTTATTTGGATTATTTTACGTCAGCTTTAATAAAGATTTGCGTTCGGCCTTGACCCTAGGCGGTTCCTATTCAGCCATAGCATTTTCGTTTACCGGATATACTTTTCCTAAGGAAGGATTACCGGATGTGATACAATATTTGAGTTATACGTTTCCATTTACTTCTTATTTGCGGTTTATTATTGATTATGCCGTCAGAGGAATTGCGATAGGTAGCCTTAACTTCGGTTATATAATAGCTTTTATGATATTTTGTTTGATAGGATTTGCGTCCATGCCCGGCTATAATAGATTATTAAAAAAAGGAGGATATTATGTTTAAAGATCTAGTAGAATATATATCGGTAATAGGCAAAACATTTGTAAAAGAAATTCGTCTTATATTTTCAGATGCAGCCGTAAAATCATCCTATCTTATTAGTCCCATAATAGTTGGCTTTTTATATTCATATATTTATTCTAATGAAATAGTTACTAAAATACCTATAGCTGTTGTAGACCAGGACCAGTCACAGATGACTCATACCATTACACGAATGTTAAATTCATCTCAACAGGTAAAAATAGATCATTCTGCTACCAGCTTATTAGAAGCTGAAAATCTTTTTAATTTAGGAAAGGTTAAAGGTATTATTCTTTTACCTAAAGATTTTACCAGAAAAATACAAAGAGGGGAAGTACCTTCTATTTCTGTATATTGTGATGCATCATACATGCTTTATTACAAACAGTTTTTAACTTCTGTAACCGCTTCTATAGGAACTTATAGTGCTCAAATTGAAGTTAATAAATTGATGGCGGGTGGAACGCCTCAAAAACAAGCAGTTGCCTCAAGAAGACCTATTGATACGGTATCTGTTCCGTTATTTAACATAGATTCGGGATATGCAACTTTTGTTATGCCGGTTGTATTTTTAATTGCCATACAAACGCTGCAAATTTCTGCTATGGGAGTTTTGGGAGGAACACAAAGAGAACGAAAATCATATACAAAATTATACCCTTTTATTAAAAAGCCGTTGGGTACTATTCCGGTATTGTTGGGTAGATCAGGTGCTTATTTGTTAATATCAATGATCTTGATGGTAATACAAGTAGGATTGGTTATGGGACTTTTTAAATTTCCACAACGGGGTAATCCATTTGAGGTATTTGTATTTTTAATTCCCTTTATCTTCTCCGTTACATTTTTAGGAATATTTTTGATGAATTTTTTTAAAAAACGAGAAGATGCCATTATGATCGTCACTATATTTTCCATTCCCTCATTATTTTTATGCGGGGTATCTTGGCCTACACTGGCATTTCCTGAATGGATAAAAGTAATATCCTATATATTTCCGACAACGTTAGCCGTAAAAGGCTTTTTAGAAATAACCCAATCGGGAGCTTCACTTATAGAAATAAAAGAACTGTGGTTGCAAATGTGGATCATGTGTCTGGTTTATTTCGTAATTGCTGCGTTAACATTAAAAAGATTAGCTTATGTGAATTTAAGCAAATAAGATAAAAATAAGCCACTTTAGAACATAATACTCAAATTAAGAAGGGATCTGTTATTTTAATATTCTGATAATTTGCCATAAATTTTAATTTTTTAATAATTACATTTTTTCGACTAGTGAGTTATATCATATATAAGAGAAAAAAATATGTAGATTTATATTGTTAGATTTGTATATACAAAAAAAAAGAAATTAATTTATTTTAAATTATGGAAAACTTAATAAAATCACTAGAGAAACATGGAATCTCAGGTATTAAAGAAATTGTTCACAATCCAACCTATGAACAACTATATCAAGCGGAAATGGATCCTAAAAATGAGGGGTATGAAAAAGGAGAATTAACTACTTCAGGAGCCGTAGCCGTAAAAACAGGAGTTTTCACCGGACGTTCGCCAAAAGACCGATATATTGTAAAAGATTCAGTAACCGAAAATACTATATGGTGGGATGGTAAAATTAATGTACCAACAACTCCACAAACTTTCGATAATCTAAAAGGTTTAGTAGCTAAACAACTTTCTAATAAAAAATTGTACGTGGTTGATACTTATTGTGGAACCAATAAAGATACAAGAATGAAAGTCAGATTTGTTATGGAAGTAGCATGGCAGGCACATTTTGTTACCAATATGTTTATACGTCCATCTCAATACGAACTTGAACACTATGGAGAGCCTGATTTCTTTATTATGAACGGATCTAAGGTTACCAATCCAAACTGGAAAGAACAAGGGTTGAATTCAGAAAACTTTGTTATGTTTAATCTTACCCAAAAAGTTCAAATTATTGGAGGAACTTGGTATGGAGGAGAAATGAAAAAAGGTATGTTCTCCATGATGAATTACTATTTACCTTTAAAAGGAATGGCCTCTATGCACTGTTCAGCAAACGTTGGAGAAGCCGGAGATGTAGCCATTTACTTTGGTTTATCAGGTACAGGAAAAACTACTCTATCTGCTGATCCGAAACGTTATCTAATCGGTGATGATGAACACGGATGGGATGATAACGGAGTATTTAACTATGAAGGAGGTTGCTATGCAAAAGTAATTGACCTTTCCGAGGAAAAAGAACCGGATATTTGGAGAGCTATCAGACGAGATGCTTTATTAGAAAATGTTGTTGTAAAATCAAATGGAGAAGTAGATTTTAAAGATAAATCTATTACAGAAAATACCCGTGTTTCTTATCCTATTTACTATATTAATAAGATTGTTCTTCCATCTAAAGCAGGACATGCTAAAAAAATAATTTATTTATCTGCAGATGCCTTTGGAGTATTGCCTCCGGTTTCCATTTTAGATGAAGAACAAGCACAATATCACTTCCTATGTGGGTATACTTCCAAATTAGCAGGAACTGAAAGAGGAATTACAGAACCTCTACCATCTTTCTCACCGGCTTTTGGTGAAGCATTCCTTTCGTTACACCCAACCATGTATTCAAAAACATTGGTTTCTAAAATGAAAAAACATGGAGCTAAAGCATATTTAGTAAATACCGGATGGAACGGAACTGGAAAACGTATATCTTTAAAAGATACTCGTGCAATAGTAGATGCCATAATCGATGGATCTATTGAGAAAGCAGCTACTAACAAAATTCCATATTTAAATCTTACTTTCCCTACTAAATTGCCAAACGTATCCGATATATTAGACCCAAGAACTACCTATTCTAATGTATCAGAATGGGAAACAAAAGCTAAAGACTTAGCAGCTAAATATATTGCAAACTTTAAGCAATATACGGATACTGAAGAAGGTAAAAAATTAGTAGCAGCAGGACCGAAATTATAAATAACAAACATAATCACATTATTAAATTCTCTGATTAGTTAAAATCAGAGAATTTTTTTTGAATTAAAATTGTTAACACTATAAATTGAAAAACTTTGAAATTTGATTTACCATCAAAATCACTATATAGAAATTTAATGAATAATTCCTAACTTTGACTTCGTATGAAAGATTTATTTGCAGATTTAAACGAAGTTCAAAAACAGGCAGTTAGTACAACAGAAGGCCCCTTAATGATTATAGCAGGTGCAGGTTCAGGAAAGACCAGGGTTTTAACTTACAGGATTGCCCATTTAATAGATAAAGGAGTAGATTCCTTTAATATTCTTGCGCTTACATTTACGAATAAAGCAGCACGAGAAATGAAAGAAAGAATAGCTGCATTGATTGGAGGAACTGAAGCTAAAAATTTATGGATGGGAACATTTCATTCCGTTTTTGCGAGAATTTTACGTGCAGAAGCAAATAAATTAGGGTTTCCTTCTAATTTTACTATTTATGATCAACAGGATTGTCTTAATGTTATAAAAAAAATAATAAATGAACTACAGCTTGATACTGATATATATAAACCCAAACAGGTTTTAGGACGCATATCAAGTTACAAAAATAATTTAATCACGGTTCGGGCATATTTTAATAACCCTGAATTAATTGAAGCAGATACTGCCGCTATGCGACCAAAAATTGGTCACATATATCAAGCCTATGTAGATCGTTGTTTCAAATCGGGAGCGATGGATTTTGATGACCTTTTGCTTCGAACCAATGAATTGCTTACCCGTTTTCCGGAATCCTTAGCCAAATACCAAGACCGTTTTCGCTATATTATGGTGGATGAGTATCAAGATACGAATCATTCTCAATATTTAATTGTAAAAGCACTCGCATCCAGATTTGAAAATATATGTGTAGTTGGAGATGATGCGCAATCTATATATGCATTTAGGGGAGCAAATATTAGAAATATCCTAAATTTCAAAAAAGATTATCCGGATGCCAAAATAATTCCTCTGGAACAAAATTATCGATCCACACAAATTATTGTGGAAGCAGCGAATGAGGTGATTGCTAAAAATAGGGATCAACTTGAAAAAAATGTATGGACGCAAAACCCTTCAGGAGATAAAATTCCTGTTTATAGAGCTCTTTCGGATGCAGATGAAGCAAATTATGTAGCATCAGAGATATTTTCATTAAAAATGTCTCAACAGAAAAAAAATAAAAATTTTGCCGTACTTTATCGCACCAATGCCCAATCAAGAGCTATAGAAGAAGCCTTACGAAAGAAAAATATATCTTATAAAGTATTTGGAGGGCTTTCCTTCTATCAAAGAAAAGAAATTAAGGATCTCTTAGCCTATTTAAGAATATTAGTGAATCCAAAAGATCAGGAGGCCCTATTAAGAATTATAAATTATCCTGCCAGAGGTATAGGAGATACAACTGTCAATAAGCTAATTGTAGGAGCAGATCAGCAGCAAAAGTCTTTGGATGAAATTCTGGAACAGATTGAGTTTTTAGGAAATTCTTTAGGTTTAAACAAACCAACCATTGATAAATTAGTCAACTTTTGGACTATGATTAAAAGTTTTCAGGTTTTACTGAAGACGGAAGACGTATATGAAGTTGCCATGAAAGTTGCCGTTACCTCAGGAATTCTAAAAACATTAAAAGAAGACGACACACCTGAAGGAATTTCAAGAGTAGAAAATATACAAGAATTATTAAACAGTTTACAAGGATTTGTAGATGAACAAAGACAGCTGGATGAAGGAGATCCTAGTTTAAATTTTTTCCTGGAAAATATAGCTTTAGCTTCAGATTTAGATTCAGGTGAAGAAGATGATGATAAAGTTTCATTAATGACGATCCATCTAGCCAAAGGGTTGGAATTTCCGGTGGTTTTTATAGTTGGTTTAGAAGAAAATTTATTTCCTTCTCAAATGTCATTAAACACCCGTCAGGAATTAGAAGAAGAAAGAAGATTATTTTATGTAGCATTAACCAGAGCTGAAGAAAAAGCCTATTTCACGTACGCTACCACACGTTTCAGATGGGGTAAAATAGTGGATGGAGAGCCGAGTAGATTTTTGGAAGAAATCAGTGAAAAGCATTTGGAAGTTTTAAATATCAGTTTTACGAATTCGATAAGAAATAATTCGGGGTTGAACTCGGATATCTTTGCCGATGATTTCGTACCTAGATATCCTAAAGGACCCAATCCTGTTTATCAGAAGTCGAAAGATCCGATTAAATCACCACAAAATTTAAAGCCCATATCTAATGCAAAATTAGCAAATCCGGTAGGTGGTTCGGTAGCCAATTTAAAGATAGGAGATCATGTCTTGCATGACCGTTTCGGAAAAGGTACTGTAGTATCAATTGAAGGAGATCCCGAAAATGCCAAAGCACTTATAAATTTTGAAAATGAGGGAGATAAAAAATTATTGTTAAAATTTGCTAAACTCAAGGTTTTAGAATAAATAACTATTTTCAAAAATATATTTAATCTTTTTGCAAAAAAAATCACACCATAAAGAAAGAAAAATTAATAATAATATGTAGTTAAAGAAAACGGTTGATAAAACCGTTTTTTTTTGTTTAATCGTTTTGAATTATTTTCACTCTATTTAAAGTTGCGGATTTCAATAAAATATCTATGAATGTTGACTTACCTAATTTTAAAATTTAATATCTAAATAATTCAAATTACCTATTCTTATGCCTTTATAAAATATTAAAAATGAAATATCCTAATATAAAAATGGGTAAGATTGTAAAAATTATTTTTTTAATTTTTAAAGGAAATTGAAAAATTGATTAATTTAAACGTTAAAATTTTATATTACTAACAAAAATCATATAATTTTTACTAATTACTATAATATCATGTTTTATTATTATAATCAATATAATATTTGTTATATGTGTTTTAATATGTTAATTATACTGTTAATATTTTTTTATATACACAATGTTAAAATTTAAAAGTGAAAATAATATTGGATAATAATTTGTAATTTGGCATAGTAATAGCTATATTGCATATAAATATTATAATATGAGGAATATTTATACTATATTAAAATCAATCAATTGATTTGATGTAAAGGTTTATTAAACACTCAAAAAAAACTTTATTAACACTTAAAGAGCAATTCAAATGAGCAACGAGAAGTTGACTACTACTGCTGGAAATCCGATAGCTAATAATCAAAAATCATTGACGGCAGGCTTAAGAGGTCCGGTTCTAATACAAGATTATCAACTAATTGAAAAATTAGCCAATCAAAATAGAGAACGTATACCGGAGCGAGTAGTTCACGCTAAAGGTTGGGGGGCTTTCGGGACCTTTACGGTGACTCATGACATTACCCGCTACACACGGGCAAAAATCTTTTCAGAAATCGGGAAAAAGACCAGAATGTTGGCACGTTTTTCTGTGGTTGCAGGTGAATCAGGAGCATCAGACTTAGATAGGGATGTTAGAGGTTTCGCACTGAAATTTTATACAGAAGAAGGAAATTGGGATATGGTTGGAAATAACACACCGGTATTCTTTATTAGAGACGGTTATAAATTTCCTGATTTTATACACACACAAAAAAGACACCCTAAAACAAATTTAAGATCAAGTGAAGCCATGTGGGACTTCTGGTCATTAACTCCGGAAAGCTTACATCAAGTTACCATATTAATGTCAGACCGAGGTATACCTAAAAGCCCGATGCATATGCATGGATTCAGTTCACATACTTTTTCGTTTTGGAATAATAATGGAGAACGTTTTTGGTTTAAACTTCATTTCAAAACTCAACAAGAGATACAAAACTTAACCAATCAAGAAGCACAAGATATTACCGGTAAAACCAGAGAATATTATCAAGAACAATTATTCGGGGCAATCGAAAAAGGAGACTTTCCCAGATGGACCGTTTATGCTCAAATCATGCCGGAAGAAGATGCCTTAAAAACTCCTTATAATCCTTTTGATTTAACAAAAGTATGGCCTCATTCAGACTATCCTTTAATTGAAATTGGAGTTATGGAATTAAATGAAAATCCGAGCAATTATTTTCAATACATTGAAAATGCAGCATTTTCACCATCTAATATAGTTCCCGGAATATCCTTTTCACCGGACAAAGTTTTACAAGCCAGAATTTTCTCTTATGCTGATGCGCACCGTTATAGATTAGGAACTCATTATGAGTTTTTACCGGCAAATCATCCTTTATCAGAGAACAATCCCTATTATAAAGACGGACAAATGCGTTTTTTTGAAAATTTAAACGAAAATCCGGATGCCTATTATGAGCCAAATTCTAAAAATGGACCGGTTGAAGATCGCTCGTTTCAAGAACCGCCTTATAAAATACATGGTGATATAAATCGTTACGAAGAAAATGATACTTATGGTGATTTTAAGCAACCCGGAGATTTATTTAGATTGTTTACGGATGAAGAAAAACAGAGGCTTTTTAACAATATCAAAGATGCTATGCAAGGAGTATCCAGAGAAATAATTGAGAGACAATTGAAATTATTTGATCAAGCAGATCCTGAATACGGAAATGGTGTTAGAAAAGCACTTGGAATTTAAAAATACACTAAAAATTAATATTCACTAATAAACTTTTACTCTGCCGAAATACTATTCGGCAGATTTTTTTTAATATTTTTTATATGGGAAATCCAGAAGTATTATTTCAAGCAATAAGAGATAACAATTTAGATCTTGTAACTGAAATTTTGAAAAAAGATTTATCTCTATTAACCTATAAAGACAGACGCGGTTATAATCCTTTACTTTTAGCTACTTATTATGGTCATGAGGAAATCGTTGATTATTTATTGGAATTTGATTCTAGGGTAGATGAAAAAGATGCTTCGGGTAATACCGCATTAATGGGAGTATGTTTTAAGGGGTTTGATACCATTGCAGATAAATTAATAAATGCAGGCGCAAACGTTAATGAAACTAATTATAGCGGAGCTACTGCATTAATGTATGCGGCATCGTTTAATCGGCCTTCTATAGTTAAATTATTATTAGAAAGTGGGGCAGATCCATCGATCGCAGATTTAAGAGGAAATACTCCGGCCATTCATGCAAAAATTCAAGGTTTAAAAGAAATATCCGCTTTATTGGAAAAGATATATTAACTTTATAAATTCAATATATTTATTTTTACTTGTATATCGTTATAATTAATTTATGACGATATGCACTTGTTCATAAAGTTTACTGATAAAAATACAATATATAAAATGAGATATTAAAGTTAGTTGGAAGATAAAGATGGAAGAAAAATTAATTAAGATTTTAAATAATAGAGAAGAGCGTAATTTTTTACTGAGTTTACTAAAATACGGTAGAAAAAATTTTGATAATTCTATTGATTTTATAGACTATATTACCAACTTATTACATACTAATGATTCCATAAAAGAAAAATTTATCGGGCGTCTTATTCCTTTATTCAGGAATATATACATGCAGAAATTTTTAACGGATTTTGGAATATTTACTAATGATAAACTGATATCATTATTTTTCAGACAAATAGGTAATAAAATTTTACCTCAAATTTCTGATGACCAAACGCTGCTCTCATTAGCTAATGAAGTTCTTTATTCTAATGTAAACCATAATTTCATGAAATTGATTCCGCTGGACCGATGGGAAAAATTTTATGAAGTTTTATTTAACGATGATGTAATTATTTGTAATAGGGGATATGTAATTAAACAAATCAGAGAAGGAGCACTCATATTAATTGACAGGGTTATAGGAGGAGCTGCGGATACTGAAGTTTTTAAAATGAGTTACATAAGAAATATTGAAGAAAACCCATTTCAAAAATTAACCAGCAGTCTTATAAAGATATTACAAGATCATGAAATTATAAATCAAGAAAAAATAGATACTTTATCCGATCAAATCAAATTATGTAAAATTTACTTAGATAATATCATTGATCAAAAAGAAAGTAAAGGTATATCTTTACCGATTACGATTAAAGTAACTTGTTTAAGACAACAATTGGATCGTATACTTATACTTTTAAATGCTCTCTATCTACTGGATAATAAATCTTTATCCCTTGCAATGGCTAACATTACTAAAAAATTATTGGGTATATACTCAACAAAAAGTAGTGTTACGAACTCATTTCAAAGTACACTTTATGTAGTCGCTTCTTTAGTTACATGGCACAATAGACAAGCGGGTAAAAAATACATAACCAATACATCAAAAGAATACATCCAAATGCTTTATTCTGCAATGGGAGGAGGTTTTTTGGTGGCTATCTTGTGTTTTATAAAAGCTCAAATAGGTATGCGTACTTATACGCCTTTTATCCAAGCCTTATTGTACAGTCTAAATTATTCCTGGGGATTTGTTTCTATATACTTAATTCATTGGGCCTTAGCAACCAAACAACCCGCCATGACAGCGGCTACATTGGCTCATGCTTTAAATCAAGATGAAAAATCTGCCAATGATTATACAGAGTTCGGATTGTTATTTTCAAGAATATTCAGAAGCCAATTTATCGCTTTTATAGGTAATGTTTTTGCAGCTTTTATTGTTGGCGTAGGTTTATATTACTTTTTGTCGTATTTTACAGGAATTCAGTTATTGAACTTGCATAAAGCAACCGATTTTAGAGATGAAGTAGTTCACCTTGATTTTAGAATTTTTTGGTTTGCTTCCATTGCCGGACTATTTTTGTTTATATCCGGCTTAATATCAGGAATCACAGAAAATTATACCCGTTATCACAATATACCGGAAAGGCTTTATAATCATCCTTTACTAAAACGTTTTGTCAAAGAAAAAAGAAGAAGGAGCTGGGCCAATTGGTATAATAAAAAAATAGGAGGTATTTCGGGAAATGTTTTTTTAGGTTTTTGTTTGGGCAGCGCATTTCTGATCGGTAACTTTTTAGGCGTACCTTTCGATATTCGCCATATTACATTTTCAGGAGGTAATTATGCAATGGCCTTATCATTTTTTAACTTTGATATTTCATGCGGAGACTTTATTTTAGGATTTGTAGGAATTTTCGGGATAGGATTATTTAACTTTCTGGTAAGCTTTTCGTTATCATTATGGGTTGCTATGAAATCCGTTAATGTGCCGACTAAAGAAATGGGAAAAATACTTTATTCTGCATTAAAATTATTTATAAAAAATCCGGCTCGTTTTTTCTTGCCGATAGAATAAAAAAACAACTTTCAGTGATTTTCCGAAAGTTGTTTTTAAATCCATTATCTCTTAGGATTTTATTTTATAATACTTATTTTCTTGGAAATTTTTTTACCGTCATCTAATTGAAAATGTATAAAATATATTCCCGGTTGTGAAATATAAAAGCTATCACTAGTCAATCCGTTAATCGTTTTAGATTGAATAATCTGTCCCAAATTAGTAAAAATGGTAATTTGTGTAGTATTTGAAGGAAAATCACAAGTAAATTTATATTTAGCCGGATTGGGATATATTTTTACGCTTTTTTTATTTAAATCATTATTTTCATCGATAATTTTTTCAGAAAGAGCACGATAAGCATTGATTCTTCCATATCCGTAATACTTATCCCAACCAGGGGTATCCTCTAAAGGATTGCCCATTTGATCGTCAGCTGTTTTTTCAATAATAGCTTTAATATCGGCGGGAGTTCTTCGTGAATCTTGAGCCAAAAGTAGAGAAGCTAATCCCACAACATGAGGAGTAGCCTGTGAAGTGCCACTTAAGCAATTATTTAGATTAAATATTGAATTATCATATATACTGCAAATAACATCTCCGGGAGCTACTACAGAAATATGATTTCCATAATTACTTCCGGAATTTAATGTGCGAAAAAATGGATTAGAACGATTAGATTCAGCATTTATAGATCCAACCGCAATAACACCGGGATAGGCTGCGGGATAATTCTCCTGAATGCTATTTTCATTTCCCATAGCTGCTACTACGACCACATTATTTTTTATGGCTTTTTCAATTGCCGTACTCATTAATTGGGAATAATTTCTACTTCCCAATGACAAATTAATTACTCTTGCGCCATTATCAACGGCGTAATGTATTGCATTGGAAATAGCAGTTGTATACCCGGAACCGTCGTTATCCAAAGTTTTTAGAATCATAAGCTTACAATTCCAATCAATTCCGGCAAACCCCATACCATCATTAGCATTTGCTGCGATAATACCTGCTATATTGGTTGCATGGTCATTGGTGGAAGATAAGTCGTTTGGGTTTTGATTCTCGATAAAATTTTTACCTATATTATACCAGAATCGGTTTTTAAGTTCCGGATGATTTACATTTAATCCTGTATCAATTATTGCCACAATTATAGAATCGCTCCCTTTTTCAATTTCCCATGCTTTTTCCATATTTATATCCACTCCTATTTTGGAAGGATAATTATTTATAGCGGTTGAAATCGATCCGTCATTATGTAATCCCCATTGATATTTATAATACGGATCATTTGGGTGAACAGTTGCAGATTGAACTTGAGTAGTATAAATATAGTCCGGTTCGGCGTATTCAATTTCTCCGGTTTTATAATATTCTTCAATAATTTTTTTTAAATCAGAATGTTCCGGAAATTCTACGGTGTAAATGGTATTATGATCTTTTTCGCTCAGTACAATTTTCTCTGCTTTACTCGACGAAAATAATCTATTTATGCCGGATACTTTATTCGCGCGATTCAATTCTCCATGAGAACTATCTTTCAGCTTAACAATAATTTTGTTACCTGTTTGAGCATTTATAAAAAGTAGAGAAAAAAGGTAAAAAAGAACAGCATATTTTTTTTTCATACGGAGTGAATTTTAATTTTTACTTTATATTTTGAGAAATCTCTATTATTACTTGAGTTGCTTTAAGCATAGATTCTAAAGGTACAAATTCATAAGGTCCGTGAAAATTAATACCTCCGGCAAATATATTCGGACAAGGCAATCCCATATAGGAAAGTTTAGAACCATCCGTGCCACCTCTGATTGCTTTAATGTTAGGGGTAACTCCAACCTTTTCCATTGAGGTTTTTGCAATGTCAATGATGTACATTTTATCTTCAATTTTTTCCTTCATATTGAAATATTGATCTTCTATTTCAATCTTAAAAGTTCCCTCGCCGTATTTGGAATTAAGTTTCGTGCTAACATCCTTCATAAAGGCTTTTCTTAATTCATATTTTTTAAAGTCATGATCTCGAATGATATATTGCAATTGAGCTTTTTCCACGTTACCGGTAATTTTTGTCAAATGATAAAATCCTTCATAGCCATCGGTATTTGCCGGTGTTTCATCTGAAGGCATGGCACTTGCAAATTCAACAGCCAGTAAGCCCGCGTTAATCATTTTTCCTTTAGCAGATCCGGGATGAACACTTTTACCGATAATTGATATGACAGCTCCTCCGGCATTAAAATTTTCAAATTCCAGCTCGCCAACTTCACCGCCATCTACAGTATACGCCCATTTAGCACCAAATTTTTTTACATCGAACAAATCGGCACCCTTTCCAACTTCTTCATCGGGAGTAAATCCAATGGCTATTCTTCCATGTTTAATTTCGGGATGCTGTAATAAATATTCCGCAGCGGTTACTATTTCTGCAATTCCGGCTTTATCGTCAGCTCCTAGTAAGGTGGTTCCATCGGTAGTAATCAAAGTTTCTCCCATGTGATCTTTAAGCTCAGGAAATTCAGAAACTTTTAATGTAAAACCGGTGACTTCATTTAAAAGTAAATCATTACCATCATAATTCTTCCAAATTTTAGGTTTTACGTTTTCTCCTGAAAAATCAGGTGAAGTATCATAATGAGATATAAATCCCACGGTTGGTATTTCTTGAGAACTGTTTGAAGGAATAAAACCCATAACATAACCGTTTTCATCAATGGAAACATTTTCCAATCCTATGGATTTTAATTCATTGAAAATGTAGTTGGCTATATTCCATTGTCTTTCAGTACTGGGTATTTTTTCTATACCTGCTTCGCTGGTAGAATGAAAGCTAACATATTTTAAAAAACGATTAAGAAGTTTATCTTCCCATTGTGAGGTTAAATTTGTTGACATTATTTAATAGATAGTGATAATTTCATCAAATTTATAAAAAAATATATTTGTTATTAAAAGATTTAATAAATGATATAGATGAACTCTAAACTTTTTATTGAGTCTAATGGAATTAAATAATTTAATTAGTTACATTTTTAATTAAAATCTTTGGATTTTAATTTGAATGAAAACCCATATTCCCTAAAATTTAGTATAAAATATAAAAAATAATATAAATACTCACGTTGAAAATAATTTTCCTTTAATGGAGTAAATATATTTTTTTAAGAAATATTATTTAGAAAATGACCGAAGAAATCCTTTTTAGTTTTTAAATATTCCAAATTTTCTTTTTCCGGATTAATTTCAAGAGGGATTCTATGGATTAATTTAATCGAACTATCTTTTATAAACGATATCTTTTCCGGATTATTAGTTAATAAATTTACAGATTGGATACCCAAGTCCTCCAAAATTTCCACGGCAATTTTAAAATCTCTTGCATCGGCTGGAAATCCTAATTCAATATTAGCTTCAGCAGTATTGAGACCTTTGTCTTGAAGATTGTATGCTTTAAGTTTGTTAATAATTCCGATATTTCTACCTTCCTGTCTTAAATAAAGGAGAACCCCTCCATTTTCATGGATATATTTCATGGCCGCATCTAATTGCTTTCCACAATCACATCGTTTCGAATGAAATAAGTCCCCTGTAATGCATTCAGAATGTATACGAATATTTACGGTTTTGCTTAAATCCGTATTTTTACTGATCATTGCCAGATGAGGCATCCAATCGTTTTCATTTTCCGAATATGCTATTATTTCGAATTCTCCCCATTCGGTGGGTAAATTAGCTTCCGCTTGTCTTTTCATCTTCATTATTTACAAATAGCAAAATTAATACAATTATTGATATGTGAAATTGGCAGTATTCATTAACTTTATTTAGGATAAATCTAAATGAGTAACTATATAGCAATCAATTTTTAACCTAAAAGCAGTATCTTTGTATGTACAAATAAATTAATTTATGACAAAAATTTTAATTGTTGAAGATGAGGAAACTATACGAAGAGTTTTAAAAAACATACTGCTTGATGAAAATAAAAAATTTGAGATTGATGAAGCTAAAGATGGATTGGAAGCTAAGCAATTAATTGACAAGAATGAATATGACCTCGTAATTTGTGATATCAAAATGCCAAAGATGGACGGTGAGGAATTATTATGTCAGGTCATGAAAGAAAAACCTTTATTGCCCTTTATTATGATTTCGGGACACGGTACTATTGAAATTGCAGTTGATTGTATTAAAAAAGGGGCTTTTGATTATATTTCCAAACCCCCGGATTTAGGCAGGTTATTAAGTGCAGTAAGAAACGCATTGGATAAGAAAAATTTGATCACTGAAAACCAAAAGCTATTTTCTCAGAATAAAATACTAAAGAAGAAAGTAAGCAAGAAGTATGAAATGATCGGAAATTCTAAAAAGCTAAACGAAATTAAAGAAATAATTGATAAAATAGCTGCAAAAGATGCCAAGGTATTAATTACCGGTCCCAATGGTACAGGTAAAGAATTGGTAGCTCATTCCATACATGAAAAAAGTGATCGAGCCGCAATGACCATCGTCGAAGTAAATTGCGCTGCTATCCCTTCTGAATTAATTGAAAGCGAGCTTTTCGGTCATATGAAAGGATCTTTTACGGGAGCAGTAAAAGATAAGCAAGGTAAATTTGAATTAGCTGACAAAGGAACCCTGTTTTTGGATGAAATAGGTGATATGAGTTTATCAGCTCAGGCAAAAGTTTTAAGAGCTTTACAAGAGGGAAAAGTTAGCAGAGTCGGTAGTGATAATGAAATTTCTGTAGATGTACGTGTAATTGCTGCAACGAACAAAAATTTAAAAGAAGAAATTAAACAAGGAAGATTCAGAGAAGATTTATATCATAGATTGTCTGTTATTGAACTAAAAGTTCCGGCATTGAAAGACAGAATTGAAGACATCCCTCTGTTAATTGAACATTTTTCAGGAATTATTGCAGAAGAACAGGGTTCTAAAGTTAAAAAGTTTGATAAAGAAGCTATTGAATTATTAAAAACTTTTGAATGGACCGGAAATATCCGAGAATTAAGGAATGTTGTGGAGAGATTAATTATTTTGGGAGGAGATACAATCACTAAACAAGATGTTATAAATTTTTGTTAATACTAATCAAGCTAAAAAGACTTTTATTTTATAAAATCTATAATTTTATTTTCTTTTACTAATTTTAAATTGTATAATATAAATTAAAATATATTTATATAAATATATTTAATATGGCTAAATATTGAATTATTTATGTTATTTTAAATAATTATTTGGTTTTAATTAATTGTAGTCAATAGTGCTATAAATTAAGTGCATTTTACCATAATTTAACATATATTTATTATATGGAGTAAATATGTTATAAAGCCGTAAATGCTGAATGTAGAGATCTATTATAAATTTTTTAAATTTGCAAAATTTTAAAAACAAAACTCTGTTTAATTTAAAATTCAGCCGGAACTCATTTTGAAGTATTTAAACCAATGATTCAAAAATATATACATTAAAATCAGTTTAGTAAAAACTGATTTTAAGTACACACATACCTATCATAAGGTTTTTATTTTAATAAAGTTCATCGGTGGCATTAAAAATATATTTATACGATACTTAATGAAAAATGGAATTATCATTTTGGATTTCGGTTCCCAATATAATCAATTGATTGGACGTCGAATCCGCGAATTTGGTGTATACTCTGAAATTTTACCCTACTATACTCCATTAGAAGAAATATTATCACACCGGCCTAAAGGAATTATACTTTCCGGAGGTCCTTCGTCTGTTAATTCAAAGGATGCTCATCTGGTTGAAAAGGAACTATACGAGCAAAATATACCGGTTTTGGGAATTTGCTACGGTATGCAGGTTACGGCTAAAATTTTAGGAGGCGAAGTATCGGAAGGAATAAAAGGAGAGTATGGGAAGTCTGATTTTAAAATTGTTAAGAATACTCCGTTACTGACTAATTTACCTGAAAACTCTACAGTATGGATGAGTCATTTTGATGAAGTAACTAAATTACCCGAGGGTTTTGAACTTATTGGAACATCCACTAATTCTATAGCATGTATTGCTCATGAAAATAAAAAAATATATGCTGTTCAATTTCATCCTGAGGTTTCCCACAGTGACTATGGAGAGCAAATATTAAGAAATTTTGTTTTTGATATTTGTCAATGCAGTAAAAACTGGGAGATTTCTGATTTTATAGAAACAGAAGTCAGAAAGATCAGAGAGAAAGTTGGCAGCAAAAAAGTAATGCTCGGACTTTCCGGAGGGGTAGATTCTTCTGTTGCAGCTGTTTTAATACATAAAGCCATAGGAAATCAGCTTACCTGTATTTTTGTAGATACGGGCTTATTGCGTAAAAATGAAGGAGACAAGGTGATGAAAGTGTACGGAGAGCATTTTCATATGAATATAAAAAGAGTAAATGCAGAAGAAAGGTTTTTCTTTAAACTTAAAGGTGTAGATGAGCCGGAAAGAAAAAGAAAAATTATAGGCAATGAATTTATACGAGTTTTTGAAGAAGAAGCTTTTAAAATGGAAAATATAGATTTCCTTGCTCAAGGAACTATATATCCCGATGTAATAGAATCCAAATCTATAAAAGGACCTTCAGCAGTAATCAAATCACATCATAATGTAGGCGGTCTACCCGATGAGCTTAATCTCCAATTATTAGAACCATTGCGAGAATTATTTAAAGATGAAGTTAGAAAAGTGGGTATTGAATTAGGCATTCCAAAAGAATTGGTATACCGTCATCCATTTCCCGGACCCGGTTTGGGAATACGTGTGATAGGTGAAGTTGATGAAGAAAAAGTAAAAATTTTACAGGAAGCAGATGATATATTTATAGAGGAATTAAATAAACACGATTTATATGATAAAGTAAGTCAGGCATTTGTAGTTCTTTTGCCCGTGAAATCGGTTGGAGTTATGGGAGATGAAAGAACTTATGAATATACAGCAGTGATACGCTCAGCCAATACTGTAGACTTTATGACGGCTACTTGGTCAAAATTCCCTTACGAATTTTTAGAATTGGTTTCTAATCGTATTATCAATGAAGTTAAAGGTATAAATCGCGTGGCCTATGATATTTCTTCTAAACCACCGGCTACTATTGAATGGGAATAATAAAATAATATATAAAAAAACGTCCTGAATTAATTTAATTCAGGACGTTTTTTATTTTAACATTTCATGCATAAACGACAAGATAACTAAATGTTCATATTTTTATAATTAAATATAATGTTTATTGATATATTTGTATATAGTAAATAAAATGGCATGTTGCATAAAGAATCTATAAATTTTCTATCAGAATTAACTAAAAATAATAATAGAGAATGGTTTGCTGAAAATAAAGATTGGTATGAAAATTCACGTAAAGATTTTGAGCAATTAGTGACTGAGTTGCTTCAATCAATTTCTCAATTTGATATCCAAACTAGATATTTAAACCCTAAAAAATGTATATTCAGGATTTATAGAGATATACGATTTTCAAAAGACAAAACTCCATATAAAACTCATTTTGGAGCGGTATTCAATGAAAAAAAAGGATCAGGATTTTATATACACATACAACCGAATAATAATTTTCTAAGTTGCGGATTTTATGACTTAACTCCAAAACAAGTAAAGAATGTTCGAAAAGGTATTGAAGAAAATTTTGAAGAATTTAAATCGATTCTATCTGAAAGAAAATTCAAAAAAGAAATAGGCGATTTATCCAGAGATTCCGATGTTTTAAAAAGAGTACCTGCAGGATTTGATATTGAAAGCCCGGCAGTTGAATATTTGAAGTTAAAACGATTTTATGTAATCAAACCCTTCGCCCAAGAAAAATTATTTTCTAATAGCTTTATAGAATATACTACGAATCTATATAAAATTATGCATCCGATTTATGAATTTTTAGAAGAATTCGCACACGAATAAATCTAATAAAGGTATAATGATTGATGATTAATTCATTATGATGGAAAAAAAATCTTATACCTCAGAAAAACATTATGTTCATAAGATCGGTTGGTTGCGTGCAGCAGTTTTAGGAGCAAATGACGGTATACTTTCTACAACCAGTTTAGTAATAGGAGTTGCAGCAGCTAGTACCAATAGAGAATTTATTATTTTATCTGCCGTATCGGGGATAATTGCCGGAGCCATGTCTATGGCTTCAGGAGAATATGTTTCGGTAAGTTCCCAGGAAGACATTGAAAAATCGGATTTAATCAGAGAGCAAAGAGAGTTAGATGCGACACCTGAGGTTGAATTACAAGAACTAGCTAAAATTTATCAAAAACGGGGATTAGATAAGGAATTATCAATTAAAGTAGCTGAACAACTTACGAATTATAATGCGTTAGCAGCCCATGCAAGGGATGAGTTGGGAATTAATGAAATATCTAAAGCTCGTCCTTTGCAAGCAGCTTTAGCATCCTTATTTTCTTTTTTATCGGGTGGAATTTTACCATTACTTCTTTCGATTTTTGCACCTCTCAATCATATGGTATTAATGCAATATTTGTTTTCAATTATCTTTCTTATTATACTTGGAGCCATATCTGCAAAGACCGGAGGGTATAGCATGCTAAAAGGTATGTTCAAAATTGCTTTTTGGGGTACTCTTTCGATGGGATTAGCAGCCTTCGTTGGGCATCTTTTTGGCGTTCAAGTCGGATAGTATAAATTTTATAAGAATTAATCTGTTAAATTGTTTTTATCTAATAGAATGTTTCTAAAATTAAGTGTATTATCTATATTTTAGTTTAGGTACGATTAAACCTTTAAATCATTAACGATTACAAAAAATACTAACTTAAAATAATATGGAACGATTTAATTTATAGAAAATCTATATACACATAAATTTAAATCCTCGATTATATAACGAAATAGGCTAAAAAAGGTTAAAATAGTAAACAATTAATTATATTTGAAAAAAATTTCCGAGTTGAATTTTACCTGGTTTATATCCAAAAAAATAGCTTTATCAAAAAGTAATAAAAATAATCTTTCGCAAACCATCATTCGTATCGGTCAAACGGCTATTGCAATAGGTATCGTAGTGTCTGTTTTAACTATGGCTATAGGTCTTGGATCTAAAAAAGCCATTAAACAAAAAATGGCCGATTTCAACGGTCATATCACCATTAGAAGTTACGACAGTAACAATTCATTCAACAGTTCCAAACTAAATAGAAAAAATGTACAGCTTGAAAAAATAAAAAATAATCCTGAGGTTTCCAATATTCAAGAATATGCTACCCGAAGCGGCGTAATTAGAACAAATATAAGTTTTGCCGGGGTTATTTTAAAAGGAGTTTCAGAAGATTTTGACCGCAAACGATTTAAAGAGTTCATGATTAAAGGGGAAATTCCCAATTATTCTAAAAATTCGATAAGTAATGAGGTGATTTTGTCCGAAAAAATTGCCAAAGAAATGAAGCTGGATATTGATTCAACCTTTGTCATGTTTTTTGTAAGAGAAAATCAAACACCTATTTACAGACGATTTACGTTGAAGGGGATTTTCAGAACAGACATAAAACAAATTGATGATGTATTTTTGATAGGAGATATACAGCATATCCAAAAATTAAATCATTGGAACGAAGATGATATAGGAGGATATGATATTTTTATAAAAGATATTGAAGATTTAGACACGGTTTTCCCTAAAATTGAAGAATGTGCCGGATTTAATAATTATGCAGAAAAGGCAACAACAACATTTTCACAAATCAATGATTGGATACGTATTTTTGATACCAATATTTTCATAATCATGTCGATTATGATGGTTGTAGTTGTCATAAATATTATCATGGTGCTTCTTATTCTGATTATTGAGCGAACCAATTCAATAGGAATGTTAAAAACGTTGGGAGCATCAAATAAACAAATTAGAAAAATTTTTATAAATTATACTCTTTTCATAATGATTCCGGGATTGTTGGTAGGAAATTGTATTGCTATTGCATTATTATATATTCAAAAGTATTTTGAGGTTATAAAATTGAATCCTGATAATTACTATGTAAGTTCAGTACCGGTTTACATAAATTTCTTTTATATTTTTATTATATCTTTGGTTTCTTTAGTTATTAGCGGAATAGTGTTACTTTTACCTTCTTATTTAATAACTAAAATATCTCCTATAAAAGCTATAAAATTTCAATAAATATGTTAAATAAGAAGAAAATAAAAGTAAGTATAAGCGGTTTATTATCTTCACTTTTGTTGCAATTTTTCATATTTCAAGTTATAAAATTGAGTTTAAATCCGACGGATAGTTGGTATTATCGTTTTGTAATAAAAGTAAAGTTTTTTTTAAATTCAGTATTCGGAAATATTTCAATTTCAATAGGAGATATATTTTATATAATTTTAGCCGTATTTATCTTATCATGTTTGATACAAGCATTCATTTTTTTTATAAAAAAGAAGAAAGAAAAAATAACAGCATGTTTTATAAAGATCTTACTTCTTTTAAACATTTTATACGGATGGTTTATGTTGTCGTTTGGGCTTTTATACAACTATAGAAATTTCTCCCAATATGAAAATTCTCAAGAAAAATTATTTCTAATTGATTATAAAATTGTTGCGGGACATTTGTTAAATGAATGTGTTAAACTAAAGGAAGAAGTTTCCAACAATAAAAAAGGAGAATTTACGGTCAACCGTGAAAAGATGATTCAAATAATTAATCAAGAACAAAGTGCTTTTTATGGTATTCCGAGGCAAAGTGAAAACGTTAAAAAATCAATCTTTAATCCCATTTTAATTAAATTGGGAATACTGGGATATTATAATCCATTTACAGGAGAAGCTCAAGTTGCTAAAGGAATTCCCGATACATCGATCCCCTTTACCATAGCACATGAAATGGGACATCAGGTAGGAGTGGCGAGAGAAGATGAAGCAAACTTTTATTCCTTTTATATGGGAGAATCTTCACCCAATAAAGATTTCCAATATAGTGTTAAATATAAAGCTTTAAATTATCTATTGCGAGAAATCTATGTAAATGATTCTGCATTTGTGCATTTACTTTTAAGAAATTATTCGGAAGGAATGAAATTGGATCGAGAAAAAGAAAAAAAATATTATCTGGGAATGTCAGGGTTAGGATCAGATGTATTTTCTTATATGAATAATGTATACCTTAAATCAAATTCGCAAAAAGAAGGAATTATTGCTTATAATCTTGTATCTCAAATGATTGTCAGCTATTACAAAAAACAATATCCCTCCTTGTTTTTAAAAGAAAACCCTTTAGTTCAGTAAAATAAAAATTAAGAGAAGCAATAGTTTATAGTTATATAAATTTTTATCTTCACTAAACTCATAAACTTTGTATATAATCAACCGGTTATAGTTGAATCATATCCGGTTCATCCCTTTACTTTATTGACTGGTCATACATCAGATTATCCTGATTTATTGAATCAATAAAATCAGGTATTTTCAAGTATAAAACAAAAATTTACATCGATGAAGATAAATTAAGAATTAAATACTTGACAATGGGACACAATAAGTATATTTGTAAACACTATACTAAACTTTGTATATGTATAAAATAATTAAAATTCTTGTAGTAAGCAGCCTAATAATTTCATGTGCACGAGTTGGGAGTCCAAGCGGAGGTCCTAAAGATATTACACCTCCTAAATTTTTAGGCTCTAAACCGGATACATTAGCTACAAATGTTAATCCTAATACTAAGGAAATTGTATTAAATTTTGACGAATATGTGATTTTGAGAGACATAGCACAGCAGGTCATCATTTCACCACCTCCCGCAATTACCCCAACCATTTCTCCGGTTGGTACAGCAAGGAAATACGTAACCGTTCGTTTTTATGAACCGTTACTTCCGAATACTACCTATACTATCAATTTTGGATCGAGCATTCAAGATAATAACGAAGGAAATAAATTAAACAATTTTTCCTATACATTTTCTACGGGAAATACAATTGATAGTCTACAAGTTAATGGTACGGTTAGGCAAAGTTTAAAAAAAGAATTGGCAAACCCGACGATCGTATCCTTGTATAAGATTGAAAAAGATAAATCAGGTAAAGATTCCGTAAATTTAAAAAATAAACCCTATTACATTTCAAGAGTAGATTCTGCAGGAAATTTCAAATTAAAACATTTGCATGAAGGAAAGTATAGATTATTGGCATTTAATGATCTAAATTCAAATTTAATTCCTGACACGGATAAAGAAATGGTAGGATTTGCAGCAAAAGATATTAATCCCTTGTATCCGGAAACTTATTCATTAGTATTGTCTCCTGTAAAGCAATCGTACAAATTTTTAAAAGCAGAACAAGAGGGTCAGGGCATAATAAAAGTTAAATTTAAAGGACACCCCGATAAATTAAGTATAACTCCTGTTGATCGTGATTTTCCTTCTTATAAAATAGAACATCAGCCTTTTGCCGACAGTTTATATGTATATTTTAATAATGCAGAATTCAAAAAAACAGAAAAGAAATTTAGAATAAAATTACTTTTAAAATACCTTCAAAAAGTAGATACGCTTAATTTATTATATGATAATACCTTAAAGTCTGAGTTGTCAATTACACCCATCGAAAAAGAAGTTTCACCCACTACCTGTTTTATGTTAAAAGCATCCAATTACATTAATCGGATTGACAAAAACAGAATAGAAGTAAGTAAAAATAATGAACCCATAAATTTTAATACGGAAATAGATTCTTTAAATGCTAAAAATATTGCTATTAAATTTCCTGTAGCTTATGATACGGAATACAAGGTAACCATTAAAGATCAATCATTTAAAGATTTTTTAAATCAAACTAATAAAGATACGTTGTCATATGTTATTAAAACCAAAAAGCAGAATGAATTTGGAAATTTAAGTATCAGATTACAAAATAAGCCTGATTCAAAATTTTTCTTTCAACTGGTAAATGAAAAATACGAAGTGTTGGAAAGTATTTATGGATCGCAAGATACTTTTATATTTCAAAACATGAAACCGGGAAAATATTTGATTCGTATATTGGTAGATCAGAATAATAACGGAATTTGGGATTCGGCAGATCTGGAAAATTTCAAACCGTCAGAACCTACCTATTTATATCCCAATGTTATCGATGTCAGACCCTTATGGGATATTAATGAAGTTTGGATTTTATAAATTCAATATCCATATTTAAACTATAAACGGTAATTGATTACTGATGAAGAAAATATTGCTTTATGGAATTATCATTTTTTTATCTTTCCAATTAATTCAAATAGATAAAGAAAATCCATCGGTTGACAAAAAAATAGACTATAATCAGGTAACACATGCATCTCCGGAAATACAAAAAATTTTAAAAAAAGCCTGCTACGATTGTCATTCCAATGAAGTAAATTATCCATGGTATTCTTCCATTGCTCCTATATCTTGGTTTATTAAAGAACATGTAAATCAAGGAAAAGAATACGTTAATTTTTCAGAATATGGAAAATATAATCGTTATCAGAAAGAACATATTAATTCATCCCTATACCGAGTAATTGAAAATAAAACCATGCCCCTCAACAGTTATCTTTGGATGCACAAAGAGGCAAATTTATCGGAAAAAGATTATATCCTTTTACTCAATTGGTTTCAGACACAATGTAGCATAAAAAATTAAAAATGCATACATTTTGTAGATACCTGTTAGATGGAAAATGTAAAAGGAAAATTAAATCAATCAATAGAACAGGATAGTAATGAGTCTATATCATAATTTTATGAAACCTATTAAAAAAGGAGATACTATTTTAATTGTAGCACCGGCAGGAGCAGTTAAAAAAGAGGACATTCAACCGGCAATTGATTTAATTATTAAACTAGGCTGGAAGTATGAAATAGGTAAAAATACATTCAATCATTATTATTTCGGATATAATTATTCGGGAACAGTAAAAGAAAGGTTGGAAGATTTGCAATGGGCATTAGATCATCCCCATGCTAAGGCTATATGGTTCGCTCGAGGCGGCTACGGAGGAGTGCAACTAGTGGATTTTTTAAAATTGAATAAATTTAAAGAAAACCCTAAATGGTTAATCGGATATTCGGATAATACGGTTTTTCATCAGCATTTTAATAGAAGAGGAATTCCTACTTTACATGCAACCGTTTGTAAATCATTACCGCAAGGACAGTCAAATGAAACCTATACAACCCTTGTGGATGCCTTAGAGAATAGAAAACTTGAATATGAAATAGAAATCACTTCTTTTAATAAAACAGGAAAAGTTGAAGGAATTTTGACAGGAGGCAACCTATCCATTTTATACAGTCTGTTAGGAAGTAGATCCTTAGATCATTGGGAAGATAAAATTATATTTATGGAGGATTGGTATGAGAATTATTATCATATTGATCGAATGCTGATCGGATTGAAAAGAGCGGGAGTACTTAATAAAATTAAAGGATTACTGGTAGGAGCTTTTACGAAAATGGATTCAAAAGATGAAAATAAATTCTATGATGAACCGTTTGATCAAGAAGCCTATAAAATTATTTCTTTACGATTTCAAAAATACAATATTCCCATGGCATTTGGTTTTCCCGGGGGACATATTTTCGATACACGCGCCTTAATGATGGGAGGAAACATAATTCTAGATATACAAAAAGATAAGGTTTTTCTTAGAAATACAATTTAATCAATAGATATAGTTAATAGAAAATAAATATATCAGATCGAATTACGATCTTTTTTTCACTATATAAAGGAAATACCATCTGTAAGCTTAAAACTTACCGCAAGGCATGAAAATCCTAAATACAGTAAATATTATACTGTATTTAGATTATAAGATTATAAATTTTTATTAATTAGAAAATACTATTTTCTTTTTTGCGATATAATTGATTATAGATACTGCGAAAATAGCGGCAGCTTTACAAAATACTATGTCTCCTATAGTATAAAAGTAAAAATTAATGGGTTTGTTAACGAAAAAATGAAAAAACGCAAATGCTCCCCAGCTCATAAACATAGTAATTATAGAAAGGCTAAAAAATAATACAAATTCCTTTCTTCTGGAATGTTTACCTCGTTCAAAAACATAGCGAATGCTAAAAAAATAATTGCTCAAAATACCCGCTCCGGTAGATAAAAGATTGGATAATGGGTAGGCGTTGGACTTGTTTTCAAAAGAAAAAAAATGAGGCAGCATATTAGGCAAGCTTAGTAATTTCATACAAAAAATTTCAATTACGGCACTTAAGGCTCCTGCTAGAAAAAACAAAACTAATTGTTTTTTGTGCTTATTTATGGAAGTGATCACTTAATAGAAATTATTAAAAATTTTTACAAAAATAGATTAATTTTTTTTATTTCTGTAATTTTGGATTAAATAAATAATAATTTAAAACATAGACTGAATATGTCAAGCAAAGATTATATGAAATATACTCCGCAAGAATTTTTAAATAAAACTCCTAAAGAATTAGGATTCTTTTTTCCGGCTGAATTTTATCCTCATAAATCTACTTGGTTATCTTGGCCGCACAAAGAATTATCATGGCCGGGTAAAATTGAAAAAATCTATGCCCCATATGCGCAATTTATAGCAGAGGTATCTAAAGGGGAAGAAGTTAATATAAATGTGGTTAGTGTTGAGATGAAAGACTTTGCCATGAATTATATAGAAAAAACAAATGCTAATTTGGATATGATCAATTTTTATATTCATCCGACTAATGATGCTTGGTGTCGCGACCATGGTCCTGCGTTTGTAATTAATCCCCATTCATTAGAACATAAAAAAGCCATTGTAAATTGGAATTATAATGCCTGGGGTGATAAATATCCTCCCTATGATTTGGATAATGAAATACCTCTTCATATAGCCAAAGAAGAAAGATTACCTGTTTTTAATCCGGGCATAGTGATGGAAGGTGGTTCCGTTGAGTTTAACGGTAAAGGAACGGTACTAACATCTAAGTCATGTCTACTTAATAAAAACAGAAATCCTCATTTAAATCAAAGTCAAATCGAAGAATATCTGAAAAATTATTATGGAGTAAATCAAGTCCTATGGATCGATGAGGGAATTGTTGGCGATGATACAGATGGTCATATAGATGATACCGTACGTTTTATAAATGAAAATACCGTACTTGCTGTGGTAGAAGATAATAAAAATGATGAAAACTATCACATATTACAACAAAATCTAAAACAATTAAAAGCCATGAAACTTCCCGATGGTTCTCCTTTACAAGTTTTAGAATTACCTATGCCCGAACCGGTATATTACGATGGATGTCGTTTACCTGCTTCTTATGCAAATTTTTACATAGCTAATAAATCAGTGATTGTACCAATTTTTAATGGTGAAAATGATAAACGAGCGTTGGATATCATAAAAAAATGTTTTCCGAATAGAAATGTAATAGGAATAGATTCCACTGATATCATTTGGGGATTAGGTAGTTTCCATTGTTTGAGTCAACAGGAACCGGCGATATAATAGCTATCAATTAAAAAAATTGGAATGGATTTTTTAACGATTTAATTTGAACCCAAATTATCTGAAACAAAGAACACTTTGTAATTTACAAATGAAGAGATAAAAAATACTAGTTTCTAACAAATTTAAGTAAATAAAAAAGTCGCAATTATATTGCGACTTTTTTTATTTATATGATATATTATTATACGTATCTCTTTTAAATGATATTGTTGAACTAATCTTATAATGCTCAACATTAAAAACTGTTTATTTCTTAATTAGCCAAAGCTAAACAAGAAAAAACAGGTTCAGGATAAACTCCCAAAAGGATTATTAAAATTACCAATATAACAGCTATAACATTGTAAATAATTGGAGCTTTTTTAGCTTCATTTAATTCTTTATAACCCGGTTTAAAATACATGGCAATGATAAGCTTAAGATAGTATCCAATACTGATTGCAGATCCTATAATAGCTATAATGACTAATATCGGTTGAGTATATAATGCTTGTGAAAACAACGTAAATTTAGCAATGAATCCGGAAGTTAACGGAATACCTGCCATAGATAATAGAGAGATTGTAGTTACCAAAGCTAAGATGGGTTGTTTCTTGGCCAATCCGTTGAAAGCATTTATATCGGTAATACCATTTGAAATTCTTTCGATGTAAATAAGGCTGATAAAAGCACCTATAGTTGAAAGTGAATAAGCTAATAAATAGAATGCTAATGTATAGATAGAATTAGCATCTGTATTAAAATAAATTAGCAATAAATAACCGGCATGCGAAATACTGGAATATGCCAACATTCTTTTAGCATTTTTTTGCAATACACCTACAATATTGGCAGATAGTAATGTTAAAATTGCTGCATAGAAAATTATATATTGCCATTGGTTTAGTTGACCGATAAAAGCTGTTTCAACCAATTTATATAAAGCAACAAAACCTGATATTTTTACCACAGAAGCCATAAAAGCTGTGATTAGGGAAGGAGAGCCTTCGTATACGTCCGGAGCCCAAAAATGAAAAGGAACTATGGATATTTTAAACAATAACCCGACTAACAATAAAATTATTCCGGTTATGTACATAGTAGGGTAGTGAGTCGCTTGTATGCTGTATAAACGTATAGTTTGTAAATCAAAAGATCCGGTTATACCGTATATTAATGCAATTCCGAAAAGTAAAAATCCGGTTGCAAATGCTCCTAATAGGAAATATTTGATGGAAGCTTCATTGGAACGTAAGTCATTCTTATTGCTTCCTGCTAATACATATAAAGGAATTGATAAAATTTCAATACCTAGAAATAAAGTAATTAAATTTTGATAGGAGAAAAGGACTATACCGCCACAAAGTGCAAAAAGCATTAAGCTATATACCTCTGCTTGATGATGATCTATGAGACGAAACGCATATTTTCCTAAGAATACGATTAGCAAAGTGGTCAAAATAGATATTTGAGTAAATATTTTGGCTGTTTGATCAAAAGCAAACATGGACGCATATCGTGTGAAAAAAGGACTATCTCCGTAAAAAGAGACGACCAAAGCGATAAGTAATCCTAAAATTGCAAATGGTTGAGAGTATTTTCCTTGCCCGAAAACACCTGAATATAAACTCAGAATGGCTGCTGCGAAAATAATGATGATGATGCTCATTATATTTTTAGTATTTTTTGTAAAGTTTTGCTGCCAAAGTTACAATTTTTGATTAAACTGTGAAATTAAAAAATGAAAATAGTATCGTATTATAATAACGCCTATATATTTGATAAATTTATGAAATATAATAAGTTGTTTTAAATTTCAGATGCCTTGCCAATTTATAGATTTTATCTTAACATTTAGTAATAGTATTATTTATTAATCCATTTTTCATCAATTTTCCGACAATATTTTTATGCTATATAATAGGTAGGATATTAAGATATAGTACCAAAAAGTAAAAAGATTGTTGAAAAACAATCTTTTTACTTTTTTTAAAGCTATAGTAGTTTAAAAAATTTATTTACTTACTAAGGCAAAATGTCCGGGAGATACGCCGGTTGATTTCCACCATAGTAAGTCGCCATTTTTTGAGAAATAATATATTTTTCCATTGGAAACAAAATCCATAGCATCTCCAATATAAAAGCTGCCATCTTCAGGATCGGTAATTATCCCATATGGAGACATAATTTCAGACTTTGAACCCTCTTTGATTAATTCGGAACTTATCACTTTTTGCGTATCTATATTTATAATACCATAATTATTTATAGTTTTTCCTGAAGAATATTCCGATCCATAAAAATAAAGTTTATCTTTATAAAAAGTGAAGTCAGAAACCGCTAAATTCAGTTTATTAATGACTTGATCAGTCGATGGATCAATAACAGCAACGAAAGGTTTTAAATTAGCATAATCGCCTCTTGAAGTAACCCAAATATGATTATTCTTATCTTTTCGTATTCTATGTAAGTTCTTACCGACTTCGATATCGTTAATTTTTGTAAAACTGTTCATGTCAATTACAGAAACCGTTGTGTCATAATCCGGAGAATAATATCCTCCTGAATTAGCAACATAAAGCTTATTATTTACAATAGTCATTTCTTCCGGATTGCGTCCGACAGTAACTTCATTTACAATGGTGCCGTTAGTAAGATCAACTTTGGCAACATATCCTTGTCCGTTGGGAGTAGAACCGGCATATGAAGACACATACGCATAGTCGCCGTTAAATGTAATGTATCTGCAATTTGGAATAGTTATTTTTCCTATATGCTTGGCTGTTTTAGCTTCCATAATTTCAACATAATTAGAACCGTTGATTACGGCATACATTTTATCTTTATAAATTTTTAAATCATTACCTGTATCGCCCAATCCACCTTGATCAGGGTTGATTTTAGTAAAATAGTTATTAAAAAAATCAGCTGTGTCATAATCAAAATAGGATAGAGAAGAGTTGTTTTGTTGATAATTACCTTCATTCAAAATATATAACCCTTTTTTGGCATCCGGTTGGGATATAATGTTTGAATCATCTTCAGACCATGAATCGTCATTACTACAAGAAACAATGAACCCTGTAATAATTACTAAAATTGGTACTAAAAATTTCCTTGCTACCATAGTTTCTAGTTTTTTCATATGTTTAATTTAATGATGATCGTATAGTTTCTACCCGGCATGGGATAATTGGCTACTATGTCGTAATATTTATTAAAAATATTATTGATTTGTAAGGATGCTTTGCATTTGATATGAGTGAAAAATAATTCTCTTGAAAGTTGTATATCATGAGTATACCCAGCTTTTACATGATTATCAGGATTATTAGAAGGAGAATTGTACCGTTCTCCCGTATACATAAAGCTATAATTTAGATTCCAATCTCTGTAAGCAGCTTCTAGAGTAAGTGTCCCACTATGCCAAGGTATATAAGGAAGTTGATTTTTATAATTTAAAATAGGAGAAGATAAATTTTGTGCATCTTCATACGTATAGGTTATAAAGGTTGAAACTAAAACGTTTTTTATTACTATTGAAGTCTTAGAAGATAAATCTAATCCTTTTATTCGTGCTTTACCAAAATTTAACATGGTCCAACGAAATTGTTGTCCTTTGGGATAAGCTATGATTTTATCTTTGACCGTATTATAATAGGCATCAATAGTAAAATCAAAATGAGTAAAATTACCGGAAGTAAAGTTTTTATTTATACGAATACCTGCATCGAACTGATTAGTATATTCAGGTTTTAAGTTTGAATTTCCAAAATCCGTATAGTATAAATCATTAAATGTTGGCATTCTAAAAATTCTCTTATAAAAACCATGAATGCTAATATCTTTAGAATGTAAAGGTTGGTAATTTAAGAAAACAGCAGGAGTAAATTCATTTCTGTCTGAAGCTGTACCCATACTGTTCGTATGTTTCGTTTTTTCTTGCACAAATGTACCTAAAACACTTGTTTGAATTTTAATTTTATCCCAATGAAAAGCAGTAGCTAAAGCGATCATTTCTGTATTTCTCGAAGGAGAAGAGAAATTTTTTAAATCGGCATTCATTCCGTTATGTTGGTAATCTGCAGATAAAGAAATATCCCAAAAAGAAAATAAAGTAACCAGTTGTGAGGATGAAATATATAGTTCATCTTGCTTATAAGTATTGTTAATACGGTTGGAAAATTTATTTCCCCAAATAGAGTCATTAAAAACTTCTAAATTTTTATAATGGGTAAAATCATGAGCATATTTAGCATTTAATGCTATTCTGTATTTTGTGCTGATTATTTTTTCAAAAGATCCCTGCAAAAAGAAATTACGATCCCATTGTTGAGCAAATTGATACCTTTTATACGAATTCTTTAAAACGGCACCGGGTATTCCTCTGCTTGAATTATAATAATATCCTTTCAGATTCCATTTACCATGAGGTAGGATGCCAAATAAATTTCCTTCTGTTCTAAAAGCACTTATGTTACCATTTTGTCTTACAGCGATAGTATCCCAATTACCTTTCTTTTGTTGAAATTTATATTTTCCATCTGAATTAATATATTCCATAGTAAGAGAAGATGAAATTAATGAGGATAATTTTTGTTCCCATAGGAGGAAGGGGTTAATTAAATGAAATGATCCGGAACGATAGGTGGCACCTATATTAGTTTTTTTTTCACCCGTAAAAACAGGACGTTTGGTAGTTAAATAGATACCTCCGGCAGAGCCGAAATCTTTAGCGGGTTGGAATATTTGACTTTTTTGTCCGTTGTATACTGATATTGATTCTAAATTATCCATGGAAAATTTTCCTAAATCAACCATACCATTTTGAGCATTTCCTATGGCTATTCCATCATAAAATACCCCCACGTGTTCGCTTCCCATTCCTCGAATATTAACTGTTTTCATTCCTCCAACACCTCCATAATCTTTAAGTTGAATTCCTGAAAATAATCGTACGGCATCAGCTACCGAAGAGCTGTTTCGATTTTCTAATTCTTTTCCTTTCAATTCTTGGAAAGGAATTATTCCTTTATCATTTCTTTTTCCCGTTGCCAGTATTTCCTGTAATTCTGTTACAGTAATGCTGTCTTTTTTTTCTTGGGAATAAGATAATGGACTCATCAGGCTTATAAAACAAGCAAATACACTATATTTATGATTGATGTTCATCATCATGGAGTCGAATATCTTAAATTACAGATATAGTAAACTAGTTTCCGGAAAAGTAAACAGGAAAAGTGAATATGAAATGCTTTTAATGTTTCAGCCTTGTTCCACGAAAGCTTGTAAAACTATAGTTAAATTTGGCAGGTATTCTGACTTACTTCATTTTAAGAACCTTCCCAAGAAAGCAACTCCTCAGTGGTATATCTCTTAAAACGTACTAGAAGATTACAGCAGCGGGCCTGTTTCGGATTTTCACCGAATTCCCTTTTAAGATTGCATATTTACCGGTAAATAGCAATCACCAAATTTAGGCAAATATAAATAAATATTTTTAGGGCATCTGTATTGATTATTTGGGTCGTACTAATAATTCTAAAAAAAGATTAATTTTTTAAACGAACAATAGTAAGTTGAATTAAAAAATCATTAGATTTGAATAATGAACGTACAACTTCCTGAAAAATTATATTATTCTATAGGCGAAGTAGCGCAGGCTTTTAATGTTAATACTTCACTTATAAGGTTTTGGGAAAAAGAATTTGATAGTATTTCACCCAAAAAGAATAAAAAAGGAGACCGTTTTTTTACCCCAAAAGATATTGAAAATTTAAAAATAATTTTTTATTTAGTAAAAGAAAAAGGATATACCTTAGAAGGAGCAAAAGTTGTTTTACAATCACAAAAAAATTTATCCAAAAAAGTTGAAATCATTGCTCGTTTAGAGTTAGTTAAGACAGAATTAATTAAGTTAAAAGAATTATTAGACGAATAAAAATTTAAATAAAGACAATATGAAATTACCTAAGTTTTTAATGGCAGACAATTCAGATTTTCCTGAAGATTTATTTGTTGTGCACACAGAGTATCCTAGATTTATATTAAATGTAAAAGAAGAGGATGTTGAATGGTTTGATGAATTGGAAGGAGACGAGGAAAAAGTTGATAATGAAGTAATTACATTGGTTCAACAAGCATTCGATTTTTGCGATTCTGAAATCGAAAAATATTGAAGATGATGAGGAGTAATGACCTCTTAGATTTATTATGATATTAAAAAAGTAAGCAGTAAATCACTGCTTATTTTTTTGCTCTTTGATTCGATGGGATTAATTTAATAAATGATATATTTTTTTTAATCATCAACAGCACACCCTTGAATTCTATATTGATTTTTAAATTTTTCTGACCATTTTTTCCATTCTTCCGGTTTTATTTTTTTGTTATTTTCATTTTTCAAAAATGATAGAATGTAATCTTCTGAGAAATCCTTAGGAAAATTTTGCATGGGATCAAATGCATCATTATACCATTTTTCATTAATTAAATAATTAAGTTGATTAACATCAAAATCAAATCCATAATTATGATAGGAATTGGTAGCAGAAGAATTAAACGTAGTTTTCATAACTTCATGATTTAATTGAGCGATCATGTTTTTGTGTTTATGTTTTCTAAAATACAGGGTTGCATTGTATAATTGTTTTTTTTCATCAACTTTTCCATTAATATTTTCCCAGGTTTTAAGCCAAAATTCTTTTTTATGAACACCCATAAGTATTGAAATTAATATCCAATATTTAGTTTTAGTAGTGTTAGATACCAAACCCAATTTATATAAAATACTAAAAAACTTATATTTATTATAAAAAAAACATTTCAGAATGAAAGGAGGGGCAGTAAAAAGATCCGGATAAATGGAAATTATATCGGAATTGATTTTATCATGTTTAAACTGATCAACAAAATTATTATTTCCTGACCAACCTAATTTGAGTAAGGATATATTTTCTTTTTTCATTACTTCATTGATTTCATTCACATTAATTTTTCTCGTAAACCAAACATCATCTTCCGTTATAATGAAATAATCTGAAGCTTCTTTTACTGAATTGACCCAAAGTTGAGTAGGAATTTTAAAGCCATTAATATCTTTTCCTGACTTTAAATTATCTTTAATTGCTTCTTCCTTTTCTATATAATTTTCAGATTTTATAATTTTAATGGACGGGTATTTTAATTTAATTTTATTTAGATATTTTTCAGGAGTTCCATCATCTAAAACTTTAATTGAATAAGTACCCACTACATATTTTTGGATACTGGCTAAGCATCTGTCCAAATAAAAGGGGCGGTTAAAAGATTTAATTAAAATATCCATAGTTTAAAGTTTAGAATAAATTTTACAAATGAGATTAAAAGTATTTCTATTTTTGGAAAATAGAGAATAAAGTATATAATCTAATGATATAGGATAATAGTTACGATATTTTTTTACTAAAAATTTTAATTGATTTGCATCTTTTCTGTAAAAACAAATTTTCATGGCATATAACAAATCTTTTTTACTAATTGGGTAATGAATATCTTCTATATTAATAAATGATTGTGGATTAAATGCATCATAACTGTCTTTACCATTACCAAGCCTTTCTTTATAAAATTCACGGGCTTTATTGATAAACAACCATTGCACTAGTCTGTTTTTGGTTTTTGAAAGTGAATGGTTGGTTTGTCTGTATGAGATTAAAGTATCAGGTAGATTTACAATTTTTTTACCTTCTGAAAATAACCGTAAAATGAGATCATAGTCTTCCGAATAAATCATTTTTTCTCGATAAAAAACTTTTTCATTTCTAAATAGTACAGAAGAATGATAGAATAAATTGTTTTTGAGAATATTTCTTTTTAATTCATGATAATCGGTTAAAGCTATAAAATTATTACAAATAGTATTGTTTTCATCAATTATATGAGCACTGCTGCCTATTAAAAATACATCCGGATTATTCTCCAGAAATTCAACTTGTTTTTCCAATCGTATGGGTAATGCAAGATCATCAGCATCTAATATGGCCAAATATTTACCTTTAGCATTTTCAATTCCGATATTACGGGATTTTATAACAAATAAGTTTTTATCGTTGTTAATAAGCTTGATTCGGGAATCTCTTTTACAAAATTCTTCTATAATTGATTGAGTTCTATCGGATGAGCCATCATTAATAACCAGCAATTCAAAATTAGCATACGTTTGATTGATTACCGATTCAATTGATGCAGATATATGTTTTTCTGCATTGTAAGCAGCCATAATAACCGATACCAAGGGAGTCATAAGTAAGATATATAAATACAAAAGTAAAATATTTTTAATTAATCCGTGTAAAGCGGCTTTTTTTAAGATAAAAAATTTTAGGAAGTGATTCTTACGTCAACTTACAGGTATCCGTAACGAAAAAATGTATGGGAGTAATTAAAAATATAAATAAAATTCCATTAAGATATTTATAATTAATTTGAGTTAAATTCAAAGAAAATTTTTAATTTAGCAAAAAATTTAGGGCGTTCATATATATAGTAGAGATTCTGATAATTAAAGCTCAGGTTTTTATAACAGTATGTAGAGCACCTGAATATAACTTTTTTTAGTTTAGTGTTTTAATTAATTCAGAAAAAAATAAATAGATCATGGTACAAATTCTCTTTAAGATGGTGTTAGTTATTATGGATTACATAATGTCAATGTTAAGTTAATTAGAAAATTATATACATGTGAAAAGTTCAGTTAATGTCAATTAACTGAACTTTTTAATTATTTTTAATAAGTAATCAAATTATGAAAAAATTACTAGGAAGGTTAATGCTGTTCGTTATGGGATGGAGATTTAAAAATGAAGTGCCTGTTAATGAATTAAGAAAATGCGTATTAATTTGTGCTCCCCATACCTCTAATTGGGATTTATATTATTGTTTAGCCAGTTTTTGGTGTTTAAAAATTCCTTATAAAGTAATGATTAAAGATGCTTATACCAAACCTTGGTATGGATTCTTTTTCAAAGCACTCGGATGTTTAGGAGTCGATCGAAGTCAATGGAATAATTTGGTTCAATATTCATCGGAACTAATTAAAAATTCCGATTCGATGGCTTTAATAAATACTCCGGAAGCCACTCGTTCCCGTGCCTTACGATGGAAAAAAGGTTTTTACTATATAGCCAAACAAGCGAATGTTCCTATTGCTCTAGCCTATGCCGATTATAAAAATAAAGTAACCGGTGTTTCCAAATTAATTTATATCGGCAATCAAACGATTGAAGAGATATTTGATCAAATAGAAGACTTTTATAAACCGGAAATGGCTAAATTTCCTGAAAACTATAATCCTAAGATTTATTAAATTAGATTATCTAAATTCTTAGACATTAAAAATATTTTTTTGACTTCTTATATTGCGGAGCAAGTCGGCAACTTTCAGATTATATTTGTAAAATCAGAATTCCGACAAGAATATTCTGTTTATAACTATTGCCTGTAATTTTGATGGATATATAACATATATCAACGTTATGGATGATCGTAATAAGACTCATGATCTGGATAATTGCACCGCATTAAAAGTTATTAATTTCAATGTCCTTCCGCATTATATAAAAGAACCTTTTAATGATTTTGTCCAGCAAATCTATATGATGTTTAGAGGATAACATAGAATTGTCCCTACCAATAATCAACAGAGCTTAATTGTTGATGACAATAATTATACGATTGTCTGAACAATACATTCAAACAATATATAAATTTAATTACACGTTTGATCTTGAGGACAAACTTTATACAATTCAAAATTTAAAATGAACGTAGCATCTTTACTGTTTATGTAATTGGATTCTCTACCGTATGCCAATCGAGAAGGCACGATAATTAAACCTTGTAATACATGGTAAAGGTCATTTTTAGATTTATTAGTTGGCTTGAAATCCTTTAAACCGTCAACAATACCTTTAATTACATAATAGTTTTCACTTTGAATCGTATCGTTTTTGGGCTTTTTATAAAAGAAAGGGTCTTCTTGTGCAACCCCTGAATTATCAATTGTGCTTGATGAAGTATTCAAGGTTGAATATCCATTACCTCCTTCAGTTGCAACAAAATATTTTAAAGAATAATGAATAAGTATATTGTTTTTACCGTCAGCTATATTGGAGGTGTTTATACCCTGATCTGCCTTCGGATTTTTAACGACCCAGTATCCTAAAGGAGATTTTATTGCATTTTTGCTCAAAGGCTCTTTATCATTTGGAGTAACCGAATCAGAAAATTTGGTTACTTTCCCAAGATCATCGAAATAATAGTTATTTAAAAAATTAACAATAGCCATATCATCAGCTGTATTTTGCTCGTCAACGGATAAGGTTGAGGCGTTATTATCATCGCTCCCACACGAAACAAAAAATAAAAGTGAAAAGATACAGGCGGCTAAAAGGGATTTTTTAATCATGTAAATAAAATATGTTAATTTAGTTGCTAATTTACGATTAAATTTAATTTTAAAGACCAATTTTTTCAACCAATGAGAATAGATAAATTTTTATGGTGTGTGCGTTTCTATAAAACGCGGGCAATTGCTACCGAAGAATGTAAAAAAAATCGAGTATTTTTAGATGATGCTCCCTTGAAACCTTCAAAAGAAATATTAGTTGGTGAAACGTATAAAATTAGAAAAAATCAGATTGACTATACGATCCAAGTTATACAAATTCCTCCCAATCGGGTAGGAGCAAAATTGGTTCCTTTATATATAAAAGACCTGACAGATCCTGAGCAGATTGAAATGATGAAATCAAGAACACAAACGCAAAACTATTACAGGCAAAAAGGATTAGGCAGGCCCACCAAAAAAGATAGGAGAGAATTAGACGATTATACTCTGGAATGGGAGGATGAATAAATACACTAAATGTTTAATTAGTATTTTTTAGAACGGCAATGATTTCATTGCTTATTTCTTCCGGAGTTTTTTGGTTAACCGCTATCTTATAAGCAGCCGACTCATAAAATGTTGAACGTTCAAATAAATGCTTGGCAATAAATTCCGGTAAAGATTCGTCTTCTAAATGCGCAATAAGAGGGCGGTGTTCTTTTTCTTTACTTAACCTTTTTGCTAATTCTGAGACATTCATTTTTAAATAGAAAGAGTAGCTTTTTTCTTTGATTTTATCCATGTTGCGATGATAAATAGGAGTACCTCCTCCTAAACTCAACACTATATTGTCACCGTTCAATAATTCATTCAGATAAAAATTTTCTTTTTTACGAAAATAAATTTCTCCATGGATTGAAAAAATTTCTTGAATAGACTTATTTTCTTGAGCTGAAATATACTCATCTAAATCAATAAAAGTTATGTTGAGAGATTTCGCAAGATATTTGCCAACAGTAGATTTACCACTTCCCATATAACCCAATAAAGAAATTATCATACGATCAGATTTTTTACAAATATCATATTTTTTTATCAAATATATTTGCATACCCAAAAAAAGTCATTATATTTGCACTCGCTAAACGAAAATGCTTAGCAAACACTAAATAAAGACCTGGTAGCTCAGTTGGTAGAGCACAACACTTTTAATGTTGGGGTCCTGGGTTCGAGCCCCAGCCAGGTCACAATCTATTCAAAGAATAGATTATATATACATTTAGGGAGACCTGGTAGCTCAGTTGGTAGAGCACAACACTTTTAATGTTGGGGTCCTGGGTTCGAGCCCCAGCCAGGTCACATTTTGAAAATTCGCGCTTGAGATTCTCAAGCTTTTCTTGTTTATGACTCCGTAGCTCAGTTGGTAGAGCAATTGACTCTTAATCAATGGGTCGAGAGTTCGAGCCTCTCCGGGGTCACTTAAAAATCAATGAGTTACAAATTTTTTGTAGCTCTTTTTATTTCACATACGTAAACAAACTAGAAACAACAACAGAAAAAAAAGTTCGACTTCAGTTCTAGTATTTATTTTATTCATTTATACTATTTCAATATTTTTTTAAATTAACGGCTAATAAGTTATTAAAAATATTGTTGGAAGTTTTTGTGCAAAAATTTTTGTCTTACTATTATCTAAAAATTTAACTTTATATTGTAAAAATTTATTGTTTGAATTATCTTCTGGTTTCTTGATCTAATAATTTAAGGAGGGTGGGAATTCTATAATTACCATGCATATTTTGAATACATTGAGAAGCTTCATTAAGTGAAATTCCGACAGAACTAATATATAAGGGCTTTTTACTTTCTCCTCTTGTTATTTCCTGAACAATAGATTTGCCGGTAGAAAAAGGATTTTTAGCTACCCCTATAATTGGAATTTTCTCTTCCAATGCATCAAATAAGTATTTACCCAATCCCGGCCGATGGGTGTCATCTAAATAAACGAAGCCGTCAACTATAATCTGACTCATATCTTTTAAATTTATTTGCTTCAATAACTCTAAAATACAAGGAAGCTCTCTTTTATAAAACATTCCCTATTCATATTCAGATACTTCATAAATATAAGTAGTAATTAAGTCATTAGGAATGGGTTGATCCCAGTTTTTAAATAGTATACCCACAACTTTTGCTCGGTTCAGATAGTAATAAACATCAATAGCAAGTTTCATTTTTATTTAATTTAATTTATTTCAAAAGTGATAAATTTTTTTAATTCAAAATAGAGGGTAAAATAATTAATAGGATAAATATTTATTTTTAAATAAGGTTAAAATAAAAATAAATATACTAAATTAGCATAATTAATATAAAATAATTAAAAATGTTATGAAAAAAAATCTACTTTTTATTTTATTTTGGTGTATCATAACTACACCACTGTTGGCAACCGTTGATATTTCAAAACAAGAAAATTACTTGAGAGGACATTTTGTAATATCCACAACCACCAATTACGACGCGATGGATGTATATGGAATATTGAATTTTTTTATGCAATATTCGGAAAGTGAAAAAAAATGGAATTATGAACTGGCGGGGTTAACCTGGGAAGAAATGGCTAAGGCTATTAATGGAAATCCGGAGGTTATTTTTACAAAATTATCCGGAAAATTTGGTTGGAAAAATATCAATAGTTTAAAAGTTTTAACTCAATTAAATTTAAACTACAAAAATTATAATGGAGTTTTCAATGGCAATTATTTTAAGAACTTAGAAACATTATATTGTACTGGCAATCGATTAACAACAATAGATGTAACTAAAAATGTTAATTTGAAGGGTTTATATTGTAATTCGAATCAATTAAAAATCTTAGATCTATCCAAAAATCTTAATTTAATTTATTTAAATTGTTCATCCAATCAGCTAATAACCTTGGATATATCTAAAAACGTTAATTTGAAAGAATTATATGGTTATTCCAATAAGCTAAAGACCTTGGATGTGTCTAAAAATGTTAATTTAATGCTTTTAAATATTTATTCCAATCAACTAACCACCTTGGATGTATCTAAAAATGTTAATTTATTTGTTTTAAAGTGTTTTTCGAATCAATTAACCACCTTGGATGTCTCTAAAAATGTTAATTTGTATAGTTTAAATTGTAATTCCAATCAATTAACAACTTTAGATGTATCTAAAAATAGTAAACTAACATTTTTAGATTGTTATTCCAATAAGCTAAAAGCCTTAGATGTTTCTAAAAATGTTAATTTGACAGAATTATATTGTAATTCCAATCAATTAACCACCTTGGATGTCTCTAAAAATGTTAATTTAAAAATTTTAAATTGTAATTTGAATCAATTAACAACCTTAGATGTATCTAAAAATGTTAATTTAACAACATTAAATTGTTATTCGAATCAATTTACAAATTTAGATGTCTCTAAAAATGTTAATTTAATATACTTATATTTTAGTGATAATAAGATAGCTCAATTGCTGGTTCCAAAAGTTCATAAGATAAGTGAATTAAGTGGAATTAATAACAATTTAAAGTTATCCACCTTAAAAGGAAATTTTCTTACAATTAAATCTTTAACATTAAACCCACAAGCAACGCTTCAAGGAGGAGTTAAAGGTATTTTTGAAGTGTTGGATTTATCATCAGAATATACTATCGATGGAAAATATACTACTTATACCTGGTATGATAAAACAACTCAACAAGAAGTCGGCGCCTATGCACTAAAAGGTAAATTTTATGCCGGTCCGGAAAATGCAGGCAAAACTTTGATCTGTAAGATGAAAAATGAATTATTTCCAAACTTTGTTTTAGAATATGAAGTAAAGATAAAAAATACCGTATCATTTGCATCAAGAAATATAAAAGAAAACTTACCGGAAGAATTTGTATGGGTAGGTCCTCAAGAAAATGAAACAGAATCAATACAACTATTTCCAAATCCGGTAATAGATAGATTAAAAATAGAAACTACAGCAAAAGTAACCTCGGCAAGTGTTTACAATTATGCAGGAAAAGAAGTTAAAAGATATCCAAGGATAATAAATAATGAATTGGATTTACAAGATTTATCTGCGGGAATTTATATCGTAAATATAGATACCGAAATAGGAACATTATCCAAAAAAATTATAAAAAAATAATTTAAACAAAAATAAAGTAAAAAAACCTGCTTTTTTAGCAGGTTTTTTTTTGTACGAATTAAAATATCATTTATATAAAAAAAACTATATTCAAATTTGCTCCAATCAGTTGAAAGTTTTTTTTATGAATCTAATATTAACAGTTATGCTATGCGTTATTCATATTTTGATTCAATGAATAATTATGGGATAAATTGATTTTTAACGTTTAAATAATTGTAATAGTTTATTGTAAAAAAATAATATTTTATTTTTTAATAAATTGTAAATTCATTTAAATATATTATATTAGCATAAAATATAAAAATTAACAATATTATGAAAAAAAATCTATTATTTATTTTGGCGTTCATGTTTGTAAGTGCCACTATACCGGCTAAAGAATTAATTTTGGATAAAAAAGATTACATTGTAAATAACAATGTGGTCTCCTCGGTTTCAAAATATAATCCAAGAGATGTCTATGGAATATTAAATTTTCTAATGCAATATTCTGAAGAAACAAAAAAATGGAATTATGAGAAACTAGGGTTGAACTGGAAAGATATTTATAACACTTTAATGGGTAGACCCGAAATTTTGATTAATAAATTATCATCATATTTCGAATGGGAAGAGCGCAATGGTCTTAAAGTTGTAACTAGAATTCATTTAGATAATAATGTTGATGAAGAAAAGAAATTAACCGGAAATTTTAACGGAAAATATTTTATGTATCTAAAGTTTTTATACATTCAGGGTAATAAATTAACCTCCTTAGATGTATCAAAAAATCCATTTCTTATAGTTTTAAATTGTGGATATAATCAAATTAATACGTTAAAAATATCTAATAACAGTAAAATAATTTCTATTAATTGTAATAATAATAAACTTACATTTTTAGATGTATCTAATAATATATATTTACAAGAGTTGTTCTGTAATAATAATAAACTTACCAATTTAAATTTATCAAACACAAAAGGATTACAATATTTATATTGTCACGAAAATAATTTAAAAGCTTTAGATGTGTCCGATTGTTTAAATTTAAGTATACTTAATTGTAATGAAAATCAATTAACTTCAATAGATGTATCTAAAAATTTTCATTTATTTAGATTATATTGTTCCAACAATAGTATATCAACTTTGGATTTATCTAATAATTCAATTTTATATGAATTAAGCTGTGATAACAATCAATTGCCTAAACTAGATTTATTCAATAATTATAATTTAAGAGATTTAAATTGCTCTTATAATAAATTAACTAGTTTAGATGTAACAATGGATGATATAGAAAGAGTATCTTGTTCTCATAATCTATTGAAGTATTCAACTTTTGATATTAATACTAAAGGCTTAATATATCTTAATTTAACACCTCAGGAAACAACCCAAGGAGGAAGTAAAAGTTTTTATGAGATTATAGATTTATCTTCGGACTTCAAGTCTAAAAATGGGGGACAAACCTATTATTCCTGGTATGATAAAGCAACCGGTTTGCCGGTAACTATGTATGCCTATAATGGGCGATTTATAGCGGGTTCGAAAAATGCGGGAAAAACATTGATATGTAAGATGATAGGAGGTCCCAGATTCGGGACTTTTGAATTAGAATATGAAGTAACGATACAAAAAATTTCACCTTTTTCAGCCAAAAGTTCATTAAGTACCATACCGGAAAATTTTAAACTCATAGGAGGGCTAGAAAATGAACCAGAATCAATACAACTATTTCCAAATCCGGTAATAGATATATTAAAAATAAATACAGCAGCAAAAGTAACATCAGTGAGTGTTTACAATTATGCAGGAAAAGAAGTTAAAAGATATCCAAGGGTAATAAATAATGAATTGGATTTACAAGATTTGCCTTCAGGAATTTATATCGTGAATATAGATACCGAAATAGGAACATTATCCAAAAAAATTATAAAAAAATAATTTAAACTAAAATAAAGTAAAAAAACCTGCTAAAGAGCAGGTTTTTTTTTGTCCGAATAAAAGTATCATTTATATAAAAAAAACTATATTCAAATTTGCTCCAATCAGTTGAAAGTTTTTTTTATGAATCTAACTTTAACAGTTATACTATGCAATATTCATATTTTGATTCAATGAATAATTATGGGATAAATAGATTTTTAACGTTTAAATAATTGTAATAGTTTATTGTAAAAAAAATAATATTTTATTTTTAAATAAATCATATATTCATTTAAATATACTATATTAGCATAAAATATAAAAATTAATAATATTATGAAAAAAAATCTATTATTTATTTTGGCGTTCATGTCTGTAAGTGCCACTATGCCGGCTAAAGAATTAATTCTGGATAAAAAAGATTACATTGTAAATTATAATGTGGTTTCTTCAGTTTCAAAATATAATCCAATGGATGTCTATGGAATATTAAATTTTCTAATGCAATATTCTCAAGAAACAAAAAAATGGAATTATGAGAAACTAGGATTGAACTGGAATGATATTTATAACGCTTTATTGGGTAGATCCGATAATTTGATTGATAAATTATCATCAAATTTCATATGGGAAGAGCGCAATGGTTTTAAAGTCTTAACCAGTATTAAATTAAAAAATATTGATGAAGAAAAGAAATTAACCGGAAATTTTAACGGAAAATATTTTATACATTTAGAGTATTTGTATATTCAGGGTAATGAATTAACCTCCATAGATGTATCAAAAAATCCATTTCTTGTAGTTTTAAATTGTGAATATAATCAAATTAATACATTAAAAATATCTAATAATGGTAAACTAAAGTCTATTGAATGTAATAATAATAAACTTACATTTTTAGATGTATCTAATAATATATATTTACAAAAGTTAATCTGTGATAATAATCAACTTACCAATTTAAATTTATCAAACACAAAAAGATTAGGATTTTTACATTGTAACGGAAATAATTTAAAAGCTTTAGATGTATCCGATTGTTCAAATTTAGATGTACTTAATTGTAATGAAAATCAATTAACTTCAATAGATGTAACTAAAAATTTAAAATTAACTAGATTAGATTGTTCCAACAATAGTATATCAACTTTGGATTTATCTAATAATTTAATTTTATATAAATTAAGCTGTGATTATAATCAATTGTCTAAACTAGATTTATCTAAAAATTATTATTTATATGAATTAAGCTGTGATAACAATCAATTGCCTAAATTAGATTTATCCAATAATTATAGATTAAGAGAATTAAGATGCTCTTATAATAAATTAGCTAGTTTAGATGTAACAATGGATAATATAGCAAGTGTAATTTGTTCTCATAATCTATTGAAGTATTCAACTTTTGATATTAATACTAAAGGCTTAATATATCTTAGAGTATCACCTCAGGAAACAACCCAAGGAGGAAGTAAAAGTTTTTATGAGATTATAGATTTATCTTCGGACTTCAAGTCTAAAAATGGGGGACAAACCTATTATTCCTGGTATGATAAAGCAACCGGTTTGCCGGTAACTATGTATGCCTATAATGGGCGATTTATAGCGGGTTCGAAAAATGCGGGAAAAACATTGATTTGTAAGATGAGTGGAGGTCCCAGATTCAGAGGTTTTGAATTAGAGTATGAAGTAACTATACAAAAAATTTTACCTTTTTCTGCCAAAAGTTTAATAAGTACCCTACCGGAAAATTTTAAACTCATAGGAGGGCAAGAAAATGAAACAGAATCAATACAACTAACACCAAATCCGGTAATAGATATATTAAAAATAAATACTGCAGCAAAAGTAACCTCGGCAAGTGTTTACAATTATGCAGGAAAAGAAGTTAAAAGATATCCAAGAGTAATAAATAATGAATTGGATTTACAAAATTTATCTGCGGGAATTTATATAGTGAATCTTGCAACCGATCAGGGAATACTTTCTAAGAAAATTATTAAAAAGTAAATTAAAATAATAAAAGAACCTGCTTAAGAGCAGGTTTTTTTTGTCCGAATAAAAGTATCATTTATATAAAAAAAACTATATTATAATTTTCTCCAATCAGTTGAAAGTTTTTTTATGAATCTATCTTTAACAGCTATACTATGCAATATTCATATTTTGATTCAATGAATAATCATGGGATAAATAGATTTTTTAATGTTTAAATAATTGTAATAGTTTATTGTAAAAAAATAATATTTTATTTTTTAATAAATTATATATTCATTTAAATATACTATATTAGCATAAAATATTAAAATTAATAATATTATGAAAAAAAATCTATTATTTATTTTGGCGTTCATGTTTGTAAGTGCCACTATACCGGCTAAAGAATTATTTTTGGATAAAAAAGATTATATTGTAAATAACAATATGGTTTCTTCAGTTACAAAATATAATCCAATAGATGTCTATGGAATATTAAATTTTCTAATGCAATATTCTCAAGAAACAAAAAAATGGAATTATGAGAAACTAGGGTTGAACTGGAAAGATATTTATAACACTTTAATGGGTAGACCTGAAATTTTGATTAATAAATTATCATCAAAATTCATATGGGAAGAGCGCAATGGTCATAAAGTTGTAACTAAAATTTATATAGATATTGTTTATGAAGAAAAGAAATTAACAGGAGATTTTAACGGAAAATATTTTAAGTATCTAGAGTATTTGTTTGTTGGGGGTAATAAATTAACCTCCTTAGATGTATCAAAAAATCCATTTCTTATAGTTTTAAATTGTGGATATAATCAAATTAATACGTTAAAAGTATGTAATAATGGTAAACTAAGTTATATTGATTGTAATAATAATAAACTTACATTTTTAGATGTATCTAATAATAAAAATTTATCAACATTACACTGCTATAATAATAAACTTACCAATTTAAATTTATCAAACACAAAAGGATTACAATATTTATATTGTCACGAAAATAATTTAAAAGCTTTAGATGTGTCCGATTGTTTAAATTTAGGTGTACTTAATTGTAATGAAAATCAATTAACTTCAATAGATGTATCTAAAAATTTTTATTTATCTAGATTATATTGTTCCAACAATAGTATATCAACTTTGGATTTATCTAATAATTCAAATTTATATGAATTAAGCTGTGATAACAATCAATTGCCTAAACTAGATTTATTCAATAATTATCGTTTAAGAGATTTAAATTGCTCTTATAATAAATTAACTAGTTTAGATGTAACAATGGATAATATAAAAAAAGTATCTTGTTCTCATAATCTATTGAAGTATTCAACTTTTGATATTAATACTAAAGGCTTAATATATCTTAAAATATCACCTCAGGAAACAACCCAAGGAGGAAGTAAAAGTTTTTATGAGATTATAGATTTATCTTCGGACTTCAAGTCTAAAAATGGGGGGCAAACCTATTATTCCTGGTATGATAAAGCAACCGGTTTGCCGGTAACTATGTATGCCTATAATGGGCGATTTATAGCGGGTTCGAAGAATGCGGGAAAAACATTGATATGTAAGATGAGAGGAGGTCCCAGATTCGGGACTTTTGAATTAGAATATGAAGTAACGATACAAAAAATTTTACCTTTTTCAGCCAAAAGTTTAATAAGTACCATACCGGAAAATTTTAAACTCATAGGAGGGTTAGAAAATGAAACAGAATCAATACAACTAACTCCTAATCCGGTAATAGATATATTAAAAATAAATACAGCAGCAAAAGTAACATCAGTGAGTGTTTACAATTATGCAGGAAAAGAAGTTAAAAGATATCCAAGGGTAATAAATAACGAATTGGATTTGCAAGATTTGCCTTCAGGAATTTATATCGTAAATATAGATACCGAAATAGGAACATTATCCAAAAAAATTATAAAAAAATAATTTAAACTAAAATAAAGTAAAAAAAACCTGCTAAAGAGCAGGTTTTTTTTATGTGAAAAATAGTGGGTTTGATATTGAAAGCGATAAATTTATTATTAAAAATAGGATTTAGTAAAATAATATATAGAATAAATAATTAACTATTTATTTTTAAATAAAATTAAAATATAAATAAATATATTAAATTAGCATATGTAAATAATAAATAATAAAAAAATGTTATGAAAAAAAATCTACTTTTTATTTTGTTGTGGTGTTTTATAACCACACCACTGTTGGCAACCGTTGATATTTCTAAACAAGAAAATTACTTGAGGGAGCATTTTGAATCATCCACCACCAATTATGATGCGATGGATGTATATGGAATATTGAATTTTTTTATGCAATATTCGGAAAGTGAAAAAAAATGGAATTATGAACTGGTGGGGTTAACCTGGGAAGAAATGGCTAAGGCTATTAATGGTAATCCTGAGGTTATTTTTACAAAATTATCCGGAATATTAACATGGAAAACTAGCAATAATTTTAAAGTTTTAACTCGATTAAACTTAAGCTACAAAAAATTTAATGGAGTTTTTGATGGAAAATTTTTTAAGAATTTAGAATCTTTATATTGTGATGGGAATAACTTAACAGCTTTGGATGTATCTAAAAATGTTAATTTGACTTATTTAAATTGTTCATCCAATCAGTTAACAACCTTGGATATATCTAAAAATGTTAATTTGAAACAATTAAGATGTCACTACAATAAGCTAAAGGCTTTGGGTGTTTCTAAAAATGTTAATTTGACTTATTTAAGTTGTTCATCCAATCAGTTAACAACCTTGGATGTATCTAAAAATGTTAATTTGACTTATTTAAATTGTTCATCCAATCAGTTAACAACCTTGGATATATCTAAAAATGTTA
>NZ_JAFNMG010000007.1:0-2018 GCF_026537405.1 Apibacter sp. B3919
CAATCAGTTAACAACCTTGGATATATCTAAAAATGTTAATTTAACAAATTTATATTGTAGTTCCAATCAGTTAACAACCTTGGATATATCTAAAAATGTTAATTTAACAAATTTATATTGTAGTTCCAATCAGTTAACAACCTTGGATGTCTCTAAAAATGTTAATTTGACTAATTTAAATTGTTCATACAATCAGTTAACAACCTTGGATATATCTAAAAATGTTAATTTGAATAATTTATATTGTAATTCGAATCAATTAACAAACTTGGATATCTCAAAAAATATTAATTTGACATCTTTAGATTGTAATAAGAATAAATTATCAGTCTTTGATGTATCTAAAAATGTTAATTTAATATATTTAAATTGTTCTTTCAATCAATTAACCTTCTTAGATGTCTCTAAAAATTTCAATTTAATATACTTTTATTTTAATAACAATAAAATAGCTCAATTGATTATTCCGAAAGTTCATAAGATAAGTGAATTAATTGGGGATTATAACAATCTAAAGCTATCCAGTTTAAAAGGGAATTTTCTTACAATTAAATCTTTAACATTAAACCCACAAGCAACGCTTCAAGGAGGAGTTAAAGGAATTTTTGAAGTGTTGGATTTATCATCAGAATATGCTATTGATGGAAAATATACCACCTATACCTGGTATGATAAAACAACTCAACAAGAAGTCGGCGTCTATGCGCTAAAAGGTAAATTTTATGCCGGTCCGGAAAATGCAGGCAAAACTTTAATTTGTAAAATGAAAAATGAATTAATTCCAGACTTTGTTTTAGAATATGAAGTAACGATAAAAAATACCGTATCATTTGCTTCAAGAAATATAAATGAAAACATACCGGAAGGATTTGTATGGGTAGGTCCACAAAAAAATGAAACAGAATCAATACAACTATTTCCTAATCCGGTAATAGATATATTAAAAATAAATACTGCAGCTAAGGTAACATCAGCAAGTGTTTACAATTATGCAGGAAAAGTAGTTAAAAGATATCCAAAGGTAATAAATAACGAATTGGATTTGCAAGATTTGCCTGCGGGAATTTATATCGTGAATCTTGCAACTGATCAGGGAATACTTTCTAAGAAAATTATTAAAAAGTAAATTATAATAATTAAAGAACCTGCATAAAGTGCAGGTTTTTTATTTATAAGTTGATAAAATTAGATATTTTTAATAAAACAACACTTCATTAAAGACCGATTTAAATAAAGTTTATAGTTCAATTGCTTATATAATTCCCTGCTTATTACGTATGTTTTTTTTTGCTAGAAATTATCTGTGCCATATTATATAGATAAATATGTAATTAATTGATTCTTAAAATTAAACAGAATCCATATTAGAATCTACAAAAAAAAATATTTTATTTTTAATAGCTAATTATTTAAATTATTATTGATATATTAGCATATTAAAATTTATAAAATAATAATATTATGAAAAAAAATTTATTTTTTATGTTGTTATGCGTCTTATTAAGCGTAACAATGATGGCTAAAGATCCTGTTTTGGAAAAAAGACATTATTTAGTAAGTAATTTTGATGTTTCAAAAATCTCTGTTTATGATCCAAGGGATGTTTTAGGAATTTTGAATTTTTTAATGCAATATTCTGAAGAGGATAACGAATGGAATTATGAGCAGTTAGGATTGACCTGGAAAGATATGGTTGATGCCATAAATGGTAAGACTAGCAGTGTCATTTTAAAATTATTTCGCAGATTTGAGTGGGAAGATAAAAATGGAGTTAAAGTTTTAACTTTTTTAGATTTGAGTAATTACGATAGTTTAAGTAAAAATAAATTTTATGGAGAATTTGATGGAAAATATTTTAAAAATTTAAAAGAATTGTATATAAATTCAACACAATTAACTTCAATTGATTTATCTAAGAATTTAAATTTAACAAAATTTGTTTCTAGAAAAAATAATTTAACTTCATTAGATGTATCAAAGAATATTAATTTAAAATTTTTAGATTGTAGCCAGAATTC